>NZ_BAABED010000001.1:4309180-4924778 GCF_039539965.1 Arthrobacter methylotrophus
AACACTTGAACACAGCCACAGGAGTCGCTGCCAAGGTTGCTGAAGTCCTGACTTGGGGGCCGATAACTCTCAACATCGCCGCCACGAATCAGCCCAACGATGTCGCTGCTTCGCATCCCGCGTACCAGTTCGGCCAGCTCAAGCAGACCCAGTTCCAACCCCTGGATTCCCCCGTTAACATTCATTGGGTCCCGGACGCCCGGGGGTTTGGTCTCTGGACCCGGCATGACTCTCTTGCCCTGTCTTTGATTACCCGCGTGGTGTTGTCGCCGCATTCGGCCGGCTTCTTCCGCGGCCAACGTTTCTAGGTGCCAGCATCGGGTGTCGTGACTGCGGCCATGAGTGGCGCAAAGGAGAGCCTGAATGGACGGACGATTGATACAAGATCCAGCGAAGGTTTGATGTCGGCAAGCCCAAGCATCACCCCGCGGCATTGAATGCCTGACGGAAAGGGTCTCCGACAGGCTCCTGCCCCAGGGGCGAGACACGGCTGCGTGAGCTCTTCACCGGGGCTGGAGCAGCACGGCAGGGTGCCGGTCATCGTAGACCAGCCCAGCACCATCGGTGCCTCGCCGATAGCACGGCCCGGGACTCTCAGAATCCAACTGGCGTAGGTCCTTTGAGCCGCCGTCGAAATAGCGGAGTGATGAACCGAACACCACATGCAGGCACCTTGATACCAACTTTTCCTTCGATGGGCATGCTCACCCCTAGGAACAAGGGAGGTCATCGATCCGAGATGCAACCCTTGGCATTGACGACAGTTCCCATATGTTTCCAACATGTTAATTAGACCGGGAAAATTCGATCATCAATTTCTCACGGAAATTTTCGTCCGCGCCTCCCCAAAATGAATTGCCTGCCGTACTTTTAGTTGGTAAAGGAATGCAGGTGAGCGGCATCACAACGGCGGAGTTCAGAGCAGAGCTTGGCCGAACCCATTGGGAGGATGCCTGGTCTGTGGATAATCCCTCCCGGACCCCCACCGGGGTTTGCGAGGTGATTACCAGCGCAGAATCATGTGCACCAAGGATGACCGGTTCTGACAACGAGGAACAGTTCCGGCAAACCCACGGGCCCTTTTATGTCTATTGTCCCGACCGCATCACCATCTATCCTCGGCCGAGTCGGCTGTAAGTCCGCTGCTTGGCGCACGCCTGCACGGCGTTTTCAAGGGCCGGTCCCGGAGTACTTCAGCCCCCTGCCGTCAGTAAATTCATCATTTATGTGGACCAATTCAAGGAGAAGAGCATGACTCTCGATATTGAATCAGTGACCGCCAACGGCGGGCACTGCAGCACAGGAAACGAACAATGAGCCGGCAGAGCTCCGTGGGGAACGCTCCTTCCCGGTCGGGTTCCCAGCCGGGTAAGTTGAAGGCCAACACCCTGGGGTTGTGGGATGTTGTTTTCATGGCTGTCGCGACGTCTGCACCGATTACGGTCATGAGCGGTAACGTTCCGATTTCGGTGGGTTATGGCGTCGGAACCGGGACTCCGGCAACGTACATCTGGGCGACGGTGATCTTGTCGGTTTTTGCGGTCGCGTATGTCACGATGGCCCGTTACGTGACGTCGACGGCGGCGTTTTACGGATTTATTTCCCGTGGGTTGGGGCGTGTGTTTGGTCTGGGGACCGGTTATATGGTCACTTTCAGCTACATCGTCTTTGAGGCCAGCATCATCGGTATTTTCGCTTACTTCGGTCAGTTGGCTTTCAAGGATCAACTGGGGCTGGATGTGAATTGGGTGGTCATTGCGCTGTCCGGTCTGATCCTGATCGGAGTGCTGACTTACTTTGAGATCAGCATGGCAGCGAAAATCCTGACGTTGCTGCTGGCTACCGAGATCGGGATTCTGGCCGTCATGGCCTTCGGTGTGCTCTTCCACGGCGGAGGCCCTGACGGGCTGATGCCTCAGACGCTGAACCCGGTAAATGTGTTCCTGCCAGGCGGCCTGTCGGTCGCCGCACCGGGACTGGCGATGTTCATCGCGTTCTGGTCCTGGACCGGGTTTGAATCGACGGTGATGTACGGGGAGGAATCCAAGAACCCGAAGAAGATCATCCCTATCGCCACGATGATCGCGGTCACCGGTGTCGGTGTCTTCTACACGTTTGTCTCCTGGATGTCTGTTGCCGGTAACGGTGGCGCGCAAGCCATTGCCTTGGCGCAAAGCGCCAATCCCCTGGACATGTTCTTCCACCCCACGGACGTCTTTGTCGGCCACGGGTGGGTTCTGGCCATGGAATGGCTGATGATGACCGGATCCTTCGCTTGCGCCATGGCTTTCCATAACGCCGCGGCACGGTACATGTATTCGCTGGGACGGGAAGGAGTGCTGCCCGGCGTCTTTGGCAAGACCCATGCGAAGCACGGGTCCCCGCACGTCGCGTCGTTTGTCCAGACAGGCATTGCAATCACGTGGATCCTTGGGTTCTTCTTCTTGAATCAGGACCCCTACGCGGATCTGTTTACCATTCTGGCTGTCCTCGGGACCTTCTCGCTCCTGATTGTGCAGACCCTCACCATGGCCGCCGTGTTCAACTACTTCCGACACCATCACCCGGAAGAAAAGATGTGGCGCACCAAGATCGCTCCGATACTTGGTGGAGCGGGAATGGTGTGTGTTGTCATCATGATGATCACGAACCTGGATACCGCTGCCGGGCCTGCGGCCTCGACCTTGCTCTTCAAGCTCATCCCTTACATCACCGTCGGGCTCTTCGTCGTGGGTGCAGGCCAGGCCCTTTACCTGCGGAAAACCAACCCGGTCAAGTACGAAACCATCGGCCACGTTGCCCTCGCTGACGACCACGGCCTGGTCCTGGATGAAGAAGACGTCACGCATCTTAGCCCGGTCGAGCTCGGTGTCGCCAAGGCCCTTCAGGAGACCCGCGGGAAGCTCACCCTGAGCGATGAACTCGAACTCGAACGCGAACTCGAACGGGAGGACGACCTGCGCTAGAGAAACAGCCGGTCCCCGGTGCGGCCCGCAACCGCACCGGGAACCGAACCCCTACCCAATCCAAACCCAGTAGTGAGAGCGTGATCCGCGTGTTCAACATCCCCGCAATTACCTGGTCCCTCACGGCCGTCCTGCTGCTCAGCGGAAGCTACCACGCCCTGCAGGCGGCACGGTCCCGCCAACGGACGGACCGGGTCAACAACATCCTCCATGCCCTCATGAACATCCTGATGGCCGCCATGCTCTGGAACCTGGCACCCACGACCATGCTGGCCCAGATCGCTGTCCTCACCGGCGCGGCATTGTGGTTTGTCATTCAGGCCGTCGCCCGTCCGGAATTCAAAACATTCTGTGCGGGCAATCAAGGCCGGCTCAAATGCGCTTACCACGCCCTCACCATGGCCGGCGCAGCCCTCATGCTCGCCATGATGAATCAAGGAACCACCCCCGCCCAGGGAACCGCCCCCGCCCAGACAATGACAATGCCCATGCCAGCCACCCACCACGCGATGGCAGCCGCACCCCAAAACACGGCTACGGCAATGTTTGATCACTCACCCGCTCTGGCGATCCTGCCGACAATATTCTTCGGAGCCGCGGCGGTGGCCTTCCTCATCCTTCTGCTGCGTGGCCGGGCAACGGCAACCACTCCCTCCCACGCATCGGCACCCAGACTCCCCGTCCGCGCAGAACACGGGCTTGAAGCCCTCGGTGCCGCCGTCATGGCGCTGATGTTCGCCACCATGGCCGTATGACCCCCGACAACACTGCCCTATCCCGAGGGCCACACGGACACCGACGTCCCGACGGCCCAACTTCCTTACGAAGAAAACATAAGGAGACTTAATGAGCGTTCAACCGGCTTCGAGAATCCGCGATGCGCGTGGGCATCTGCGGCTTCAGGCTGTCCCGGTGAGCGCAGCCACCGACCACCCCCAGACGGGATCCACCATGCCCTTTCCAGGCCTGCCGTGGCCGTTCTTGCGGTGTGTGGCAGCACTGGCCGATGCCCCTCTGACCCTGATAGCGGAGCAGCTACGTGATGCCATGCTCCCCTACTTGGGAAGCAGCGCGCTGGTCATCTTCACCGAAGACTGCACCGGGGGGCCACAGAAGAAAGCGGGCGAGGAAGACATCATTTCCCGGGTCTCGATCGCCGAGCTTGACACGCTTCGCGCCGCCCTTTCGGATGAGACACCCTGGTTCGGAGAAGCCGAGATCGGCGGCAAACCCCGCCCCGTGCTCGCTCTGAAGCACGCCGCGAGTGGTGCCCTTCTCGTCCTCACGGATCCCCACCCGACCGGGCCAGGGCACAACACCGGGCTGGATGTCGTGACATATCTGTGGTGCATTGCCGCCCGGCGGATCCAGGAAAAAGTGGCCGACGCGCCGCCGTCGTACCTTTTGGAATCGCGGGCAGCCTCAGCTGAACGCGTCCGCGTGACGGCGGAACTGACCGATCTGCACTCCACAACCTTGGAAACCCTTCTGGCGGCCCTGCGCTCATCTTCCTTGGACAATGCAGCAGCCCGCTCAACCGTCACTGACCTCACTGCCAAAGCCTTGGTGAGGCTCCGCACGCTCAGCGACCGCACGATGCACTTGGCGGAAGAGCCCGTCGCCACAGCCTTCGAACGCCTACGGGAGGACCTGCGACCTCTCACGCGCTTCAGCGGCATTGAGGTCGAATTCATCAAACCGCCGCCGAATGGACGTGCGCTGCCTGGGGAAGTTGCCCACGCGGCACGGGCCATCGTCCGCGGACTTGCGCTTGCCATGATGGAACAACCAGAGGTCAGCAGAGTCCGGACGCAGTGGGACTGCGACGGCGAAAACCTGCTGATCAACGTACGCGACGACGGCCGCGGCGCACTCACCGCCGACGCACCGAGCATCACCCGCCTGGACCGCCGGGTCCAGGCGCTTACAGGACAGTTGCGGATCGACGTCATGCCAGGCTGGGGTGCAGACGTCTTCGTCACGCTCCCCTTGGACCCACCGGCACGCCCGGCCGGGGATGTCGCCGGATGGAACCTTGCCGCCCGGGAACTCGAAGTCCTCCAGCACCTAGTCGCTGGACACCGCAACCGCACCATCGCCTCAACGCTGGGCATCAGCGAGAATACCGTCAAGTTCCACGTGCGGAACCTTTTCAGGAAGCTCGACGTCGGCTCACGCACCGAGGCGATCGCCCTGGCACACAGCCACGGACTCCGGTGACGGTGTAACGCCCCGGCGGCACCGTGACAATCTGCGGCCCAGTCGAGGCACGACGGCACAATGTCGAAGAACTCGAGGCCCAGCCGCTGCGATGAAATGACGGTGTCCTTCAACCGGCACAAAAGACATCGTGACCGACCTGCCTGGAACATTCCGTGCCTGGCACAAGGGCACAGTGATCCGGTCATGGTTGCTGAACCGTTCAAGAAGCGATCGCGAACGCCGTACCGACACCTGCCATCACCGTTGCCCTTTTCGCCCGCTTTGCTTCCCGCGAAGACAGTTCCCCGCCAGGAAAATGGTCTCGGCTCTACGCAACCAGTTCGGCGGCCATGCCACCCGTCCCTCCAAGTAGCACCCCTGGGACATGCGAGGTTCCCAGAACAGACCGTCTTCTGCGGTGCCGCGGAGCACTTCGTACCATTTGGGGCCGGACCTTGACCTGCTCCTCAAGCTCGTGAACAGGGACGCAGGGCGCCATCCCTAGTTGTGGGTGTTTCGGCAGCCCGGATCTATCGCAGCAATTGCTGTGCGGCATCTCGGTGAAGTCGGGCGGCGTCCGGCCTGTTCGTCAGGGCCGCAGCCGATACGGTTTGCAGGCACCGGTAGACCGCAAGTCACCGGCGAGTGGAACGAGCGTCGTCAGGGCGGGTCTGTCGCGTCGTTCAGGCTTCGGCGCCTGGCGTGCCGGGTGCCGGGAACCGGTCAGGCTGCTAAGCCCACCATCCCCGCAGCGGTTAAGGCATCGCCGGGTGCCAGGATGCTGAGTCTGCAGTCAGCCTGGAAGGGATCAATATACGCTGGCAGGTGATGGGACTGCGAGCAGGCGTGCAGCTGCTGCAGTGCGGCCGGTTCGACCCGCGCGCGTGTCATGTCGATTTCTAGGGCCAGGCCTTCCATCAGGGCGTTGGCGCGTTTGAGGACCACATAGAGGGCCTGGATGCTCCGCGCCGTCACATGCCCTTGGGCCGCGACCCGCGCCTGGGAACAATCCAGGTCCACTCGGACCAGGATGCTGAGCTTGTCGTTCATGGTGCTCCTGCCTTCAGGTGTGCCGCGACGCTGCGGCCTCTGCAAGCGTAGGCATGAACTGTGGGGCACGCAACACCCCGACGAGACTCACCTATAGTGCTCGCGAAACGGGGTGCATGCCTCATTTGGGAAACGCTCGCGAAATCACGGGCCGCTACGGGCACGGCGGTGACGATGAGGGATGGACCTGTCGATGGCAACGCGTAGGGAAATCACGAAGAAGTACGCAGCCGATTATGCGAAGGCGTCCAAGAAAGCCAAAGGCGTGGTTCTCGACGAGCTCGTGGCTGTTACGGGATGGTCCCGGGCAAACGCCCGCCGCGCATTGGCCACGGCCCGTGCGCGAAAAGGCCGGGCGAAACCGGTAACGCGCAGGCCTCGGGGACGTACGTATGGCTATGACACCCTCAAGGTCCTGATCTGTGTGTGGCGGCTGGCCGGGATGCCATCGGGCAAATACCTGGCCGCGACCATGGACCTCTGGCTGCCCAAGCTTCAGGCCTTCGGGGAACTGGACGCCAAGCGACTGACACCGGCAGTGGCGGCGCAGCTGATGCAGGTCTCCGGGGCGACGATCGACCGGCTGCTTAAGCCCACGAAGGACGCGGACAGGCCCAAAGGGTTGTCCGCGACGAAGGCCGGGCCGTTGCTGCGGAACTCCATCACGGTCCGCAAGGCAGGGGACGAACACGAACAGGCGCCGGGGTTCATCGAAGCGGACATGGTCGTCCACTGCGGGCCCACCCTGGCCGGTGAATTCGCCAGGACCCTGACCGCCACGGACGTCTTCACCGGCTGGACCGAGAACGTCGCGGTCCGCAACGGGGCGCATAAATGGGTGCTCCCGGCCCTGGACGAAGTCGTGGCCCGGCTGCCCTTCCCCCTGGTCGGTCTGGATACCGATAACGGCGGGGAATTCATCAACTACGCCCTGATCGCCTGGGCTGGTGACAAAGACATCTACTTCACCCGCTCCCGGCCGTACAAGTCCAACGACAACGCCCACGTCGAGCAGAAAAACGGTGATGTGGTCCGCCGCCATGCCTTCCACTACCGCTACGACACCACCGCCGAGCTCAAACTCCTCAACGCCCTCTACGACCTCGTCCGGGTCCGGCTGAACCTGTTCACCGCCACCATCAAAGCAACCGGCTGGCGCTCAAACAAACACGGCAAGAAAACCCGCATTTACGACAAGCCACGGACCCCGTACCAGCGCGTCGTCGATTCCGGGATCCTCACCACAGCCAAAGCCGCCGAACTCGCTCAACTAATGGAGATCACGAACCCGGCCGACCTCACCCGGGGCATCACCAAAATCCAGACCCAGCTGATCGCCCTCGCCGCAGCGAAAACACAGGCCCTGGAGGACTCATCCACGCGAGCACAAATAGATGAGGCACGCACAACACTTTCGCGAGCATCTTGACATGAGTCGTTACGCACCCCTGGCGCAAGTACTATCCGTGAGTCTCGTCAGGTAGGAGTGGGGTAGTAGCCAGAAAGCACCCTGCCCCGTACCTTGGATGAAGGCCACCATATGTCGGGCTTCGCAAAAAGCGAACCGATGATCCTTTGCCGGACACGAACATCCGAAACGCAGCGCCGCGTCTCGGACACGACGAGGAAATACCGGGCGACGCCCGGCGTTCAGGAGGACCCCCATGGCAGGTATGTTTGAACTCTTCATCGACGAGGAGATGTGCTTCAGATTCAGACTCAAATCTCCCGGCGGAGACGTAGTGGCCGTCTCCCGGTCCTTTCCCGACAAGCTGGCTGCGGTGTCCGGCATCAGGGCCGTGCGCGAGTATGCCGGAATGGGACTGATCACGGACCTGTGCCCGGAGGTCCCGGTCCAGCCGTCATCAGCCGCGCCTCCGGCACCCGATACCCGACAACGACCGTGGGCCCCGGCTGAGTGTCTTCCCGAGATGCGGCGTGCAAGCGCCACGGTATCCTATCGGCCGGCAGATCCGCGGCGGGTACCTGTAGGGGCCGGCCTGCACAAGGTTGCCTGAGGCGCAGACCCAGGTGAGGCGTGCCCAGTCAGAGCCCGGAGGTGGCATTGGAACATCGTCGATCAGGACGTCTCTGGGCACCTTCGGCATGCACCACGTCGTCCGCGTCGAAGGCTGGCCCGCCAGACAGCAGATTCAAGCTCGAACCTCACCGCTTCTTCGACAGGAACCCGACCTTGAACCTGCTGGCGGACATCGAAGCCACGCATGACGGACACTGCGGCACTGACGGTTTCCAGGGATGAAGCGGCCAGGGAACTGCGGAAACTGAAGCCAGAAGAACTGGATCAGGAGAAGGACCAATCGGTACCCGGGATCCATCCGCAGCGGCAGCCGGGTACCGGCCTTTCTCCCGCCCGCAGTTCCCCGAATCCCCACTTCGTACCCTAACCGTCAGGCCGTCGTCGTCAGCTTTTCCTCCGCACCGGTTTGCAGCGCGTACGGCCGCGCGGCGGCCGCGCGGTACCTGCCAGGAGGACCACGACGCCGCTACCCATGTCGAGCATGGAAGCTGGTGATTATCGGGTCCCGCCACTTAGGGCGCCGACGGGGTAATGGTGCATACTGCCGGTTTCGATGAATCTCTGGTGCCAAGAGAGGGCTTCGTTGAGGAGATGCGGAGTGTGTTTTCCATAGCTCTCACGCTTGGCGCGGTCGAAGTAGTCCTGAAGCATTGGGCGGTAGTCGGGGTGTGTGCAGCGGTCAATGATCAGTTGTGCGCGCTGTTTCGGTGCGAGTCCACGAAGGTCCGCCAGGCCCTGTTCGGTAACGATGACCATGGTGTCGTGTTCGGTGTGGTCGACGTGGCTGACCATGGGCACGATGCCGGAGATGCTGCCTGCCTTGGCGGTACTGGGGGACATGAAGATCGAAAGCCAGCCGTTTCGGGCGAAGTCGCCGGAGCCGCCGATGCCGTTCATGACTTTGCTACCGGCGATGTGGGTGGAGTTGACGTTGCCGTAGATGTCGGCTTCTATCATGCCGTTCATCGCGATGCAGCCCAGACGGCGGATGAGCTCGGGGTGGTTGGAGATTTCCTGAGGGCGCAGCAGGATCCGCGTGCGGTAGAAGTCGAGGTTGTTGTTGAATTCCTTCATGCCAGCGGCGCTGAGCGAAAATGAGGTGGCGGAGGCCATCTTCAGCACGCCCTTGCGGATCAATTCGAGCATGCCGTCCTGGATGACCTCGGTGTATGCGGTCAGGTCTTCGTAGCCGCTCTCGGACAGAGCGGCTAGTACCGCGTTGGCGATGTTGCCGACGCCGGATTGGAGCGGGAGCAGTTTCTTGGTCAGCCGGCCCTGTTTGATTTCATTGGTGAAGAAGTCCAGCAGGTGCCCTGCGATCCGCTGCGAGGCTTCATCGGGAGCGCTGAACGGCGAGTTCCGGTCCGGGGCGTCGGTGGCGACGACGGCGACGATTTTGGCGGGATCCACGCGCAGGTATGGTTCCCCTATGCGATCATCGGGTCTGATCAGCGGAATGGGTTTCCGATCAGGGGGCAGGGCTGTGCCGTAATAGATGTCATGCATTCCTTCCAGCCCTGCCGGCTGGAACCTGTTGACTTCGAGGATGACTTTATCTGCCTGTTCGAGCCAGGTCTTGTTGTTTCCGACCGAGGAGGACGGTATCAGCCGGCCATCCTCAAGGACACCTGCTACCTCGATCACGGCGACGTCGATATTGCCGAAGAATCCGGACCAGGTGTGCTGGGCCACGTGGCTGAGGTGCATGTCGATATAGTCGATCTCGCCATTGTTGATGCGTTCGCGCAGTGCCGGGTCGGATTGGTACGGCAGGCGCAGCTCCATACCGTTGACTTTGGCCAGGGCGCCGTCGAGCTCGGGGGCAGTCGACGCGCCGGTGAGGACCTTAATCCGGAACGGATCGCCCGCCGAGGCCGCCGCCTCCATCCGGGCCGCCAAGGCCTGCGGCACCGCCTTCGGGTAACCGGCTCCGGTGAAGCCACTCATGGCCACCGTCATGCCGGGTTTAATCAGACCGGCAGCCTGCTCAGCAGACATCAGCCGGTTGAACATGTCGGCGTTACGGATACGGTCCTGCATCAAGGCCCCTTCATTGGAACTTCCGCATCAACTCTACGTCGTGGAGGGTATTAAACCTCGTTTGTGAAGACGGATCGAAGCACCGCATGACCACGCTTTACGTCCCATTTGCGTGATCATGTCCTGCCGCGGCTGGACTGGTCCAGAGACCGGATGCGGGGCCGGAACCGGTCCTGACAGATGCTGAATTGATGTCGCCAAGTCTGGCCAGGGCCCGATTCCTGGCCCGCCGGCCTCATCGAAGCGGCCGGCCACGGAAAAGTCGACTTTGCCATCCCCGGCCTCCGGGAACACCTTCGCAAATACTCACGCGCCTGATCCGGCCAGCATTGAGATCCTGAGACCCTAAGTGGCGACGCTCCGAGCACGGGATTGCCCTGGAACATCGCTTGGACAGTTGCGGAGCGGAAAAAGCCGCCTTGGCTACTCGTTACCAGGCTCTCCCACCGGCGCTTCCGGCGGCCAGTCAATGTCCAGCTCGTAAACCTCATGCTTGCGCAAGTAGGCGGCGATGAAGGGGCAATGCGGAATGATTCGCTTGCCGGAGGCCACCACGTCGTCCAGGGCAAAGTGTGCCAGGACTTTGGCCAGCCCGCGGCCTTTGAACTGCGGACGGGTCTCCGTGTGCAGGAAGTCGATATGGCCGGGCTTGTCCATAAACTGCGAGATCACGGCAACTTCACCATCAACCAGCAGCTCGTAGCGGTGGAATTTGTCGTTCCTGACCGTCGTGACGTCCGGGCTGAACGACTCTGCGGTTGAATCCGTGAACTCAGTCATGAGTCGAGATTCGCACGTAAACCGGGCGCTGGCAATGGCGCCGAGGGACCGATAGTAGCCACCTGGGACGGTGCTCCCGTCGGCACCCGCCCCAGCAGTAGAACTCCCAGTGCAAAGCACGCCGCTCCCCCACCGAGGAGGGTCAGCGTCAGCCCATTGAAAGCCGCGTCCACCACCGGAATGAAGACCACGACGCCGGCAGTCACCACTGCGACGCGGGTCCTGCCGCGGGCGTGAACGGCCGCCGTCGGGCGCTCTTCAAGTCTGCCGCACAGCAGCAGCACCGGCAGCAAAAGGACGATTACCCCGAGGAGCACCAACGGCCGGGCCCACCACCATTCGGCTGTGCCGGCCGCCGGTTTGGGGAAGTCGGTGAGCAGCAACAGCCCTGACATGGCTGCGAGCAGCGGCAAATGCCACAGATACACCGTCATGGAACGCCTACCCGCCACGGCCACCACCCAACGGATCCAGCGCACATCAGCCACCCATGCAAGCCCGGGGCGCAGCAACTGGAGGGTCGCCGCCTGCGACAGGCCCAAAAGCAGCATGCAGAAGTTGGGCGGATTCAAGTCCACGATCATGTTTCCGGAATAGACCCCAATCCCGGTCACGAACCCCAACAACAGGTTGCTGCCTACAATCAATCCCACGAACCAGCCCCGGCTGCGTCCTGCGAAGATTCCGTCGGCAATGAAGAAGCCGAATTCCTGGACCGCGCACCAGACAAAGAGCATGTTCACGAAGGCGAGCATCGGGAACGCCCCTCGCAGGGAGTCGAGGGTGATCACGGCGGCAACCAATCCACCGAGCGTCAACCACGGGGAATGTCCGTGCAGCCGGGCCAGCAGGGGAACGCTCAGCTGCGTGGCCAGATAGGCGGCCAGGAACCACAGGGGCATGCCCGCGCCGGTGACGATGAGCTGGACCACCTCCGGGTCGACCCCCAGGAGCCGCGCAGCCCACAGCCCTACAAACATCGAGGCCAGCAGCGCAGTTGCCGGTCGAATGAGGCGCAAGAGCCGCAATTGCGCGTACTCAATGCCGGTGCCGCCGCGCGCAAGTAGCCGCCGCCACGATTCCAAACCCGTGATGCCGCCGAGGACGAAAAACAGCGGCATCACTTGGAACACCCACAGCACGGAATCGAACCAGTGCTGTTCCATGAGCGTATTTTCGGTGGTGACGGTGCCGTCCGGGTGCAGCACGGGGCTGACCATCATGCAGTGCGAAAGCACCACCAGGACGAGGCAAAAGAACCGGGCGAGATCGATCACTGGATCGCGTGGACGGCCAGGTGCGGCCTGACCCTCGGACATCTGTTGCCTCAAGAAACCCATTGCGCTCCCTCGCGAACTGCTGACACCATTGTCCGCCCGCTCGACGACGGGAACCAGAGCGGGCGGACCTCAAACAACGGCGCGCCCCCGACACCCTCGCTCACTTATGACGCGAAATTCATCGACGCTCCCTCACCTATACCGGAAAAGCCCCTCAACCGAGCGTCACGGCAAGAATGCCGAGCACGACGGCGAGCAACGGCGTCGTGCCCTGAAGAACCGCGGCGCGGAGGTACTTTTTGCCACTCAAGGCAAGCACGATCGCCGCCAGCAGCATGGAGCCGCACGAGCTGAAAACGAGGGTCCAACCCACCTGCGGGTGCCCGAGTGCAACCAAGACGATCCCGGCGAGCGCCCCGATGGCGAGGAAAAGGTTGTAGAAACCCTGGTTGTACGCGAGCGGTTTGGTGGTTTCGGCGTCGGCCTGGGTAGTGAGGCTGAAACGCTTCCACGTGGTCGGGCGGGTCCAACTGAGGGACTCCATGCTGAAAATGTAGACGTGCAGCAAGCCGGCAACGAGGGCGAAAAGCAGGGAGGCCAGAATCATGTGCCGATCCTAGCCTCCCTGCAGCAACAGCGCGCAGGTGTCAGCCGTGACCGGCGTCATCCGGAGCGGCCCCCAACCCTCCTGCACCTATACGCCCCAATCCCCCAACCCTCCCGCAGATCATCTGAAAGAGCGTCCGGCGTTTTGGCCCCATAGGTGAGCGAGCGTCGGCAACGCGCCCCCTGTTGCCCCGGCCCCGTCTGGGCTAGTCTGCTTTCACGGCCTGCCAGGCCCGCAGTTCAGGCATCAAGGACGATCATGAGGAGCAAGAATGGCTGACCACACATATAGCGTTTCCGAGATTGTTGGAACTTCGTCCGAGGGCATCGACGCCGCCATCAAGAACGGCGTTGCGGCTGCGAGCCAGACCCTTCGGAACCTCGACTGGTTCGAGGTCAAGGAAATCCGCGGACACCTCAGCGAAGGCGCGATTTCTGACTGGCAGGTAACTATCAAACTTGGATTCCGCCTAGAGCGTTAGCCCACCCAGACCCAAAATGACGATGGCCGCCGGCCTCTCTGTGGAGAGGCCGGCGGCCATCAGTTGCGAGGCTGGACTCACCCGCGGGTCCAGACTTGGACGGGGTCACCGCCACAGAGGAGTCGCCGGCCACGGCCGGCAAATTCGATCCACAGGAATTGATGGTCCGGCGAAACGTCATCCACGAGGCCGGCGTCGAATCCCCAGCTATCCTCGTGGACCCAGACGGCTTCTCCGCGATTAAGTTCGGACCATTTCGACGGCGGCAGGTGGAGCGACGCTGCGGCGGGCCTCTGGTCCGACGTCGTGAAGCGGCTCGGACCCCATATAGACAGAATCACACTAATTCACTATGCAATAGCACAGTGAATTAGGCGCCCTCGCTGAAACGCGGCTGGCCCTCCCCCAAGACATGGCGCGCGGAGAGACCCTCCGACGTGGTGGTTCCCGCACCGAAGCTACCCAGGAGCTTGAGCGCATCGTCCGACGGCGAACCCGCCTTCGCGGAATAGACCCTCAGGACTTGGTCCGGGTCTTCGGGAAGGGACAGACTCTCAAAGTTCAGCTCCATGTCTCCCACAGCGGGGTGGTGCAAACGAACGGTCCCGGCTGAACGCGCTGCCACACGATGCCCCGCCCACCATTGGCGGAAGTGTTCGCTGTTGACCGCGAGTTCGCCCACCAGCTGGTTGGCTTGGGGATCATCCGGGTGCCTTCCGATATCGGCACGCAAGGACCCAGCCGCCTCCGCGGCCACCGTCTTCCAGTCCCGGAACAATTGGCGTGCCTGGGGATCCAGGATCAACCAGCGCGTGAGGTTTCGCTCAGCGGAAGGCATGGCGGCGAAATCGGCAAACAGCAAGACCGCCATGCGGTTCGCCCCGAGGATGTCGCTGCGCCGGCCAAGCAGAAGCGCGGGCACCTCGCCCACAGCGTCCAGGAGTTGGCGCAGAGCGGGGCGGACCCGTGGGGTGGGACTCGGCGCTTTGGCGCTCTCCGCGCAGTGCTCAAGAAGGTCCATCATGTGCGTGTGCTCGCTAGGGTCCAGGCGAAGCGCCCGCGCCACGGATTCGAGGACCGCCCGGGACGGATGGATGTGGCGGCCCTGCTCAAGGCGGGTGTAATAGTCCGTGCTGACATCAGCCAAGCGGGCAATCTCTTCCCTGCGCAGCCCGGGAACGCGGCGCGCGCCCGACGTTTCCGGCAGCCCCGCATCCTCCGGCGACATCCGGGCACGCATCGCTTTGAGGAATCTTCCGAACTCGGCGCTTTGACCCATGTGCCCATTCTTCCCTTCCGGATGGCACGTTTCTACGCCCAAGGTAGGACTCCCAGTCCTAGGAAACACAGGGGGCGGCAAAACTGCTGATTGTTGTGCCGAAAATGCATAGGCTCGAGAATGCCAGTCAGGCAATCCACCCACCAGCGACGAAAGGGCCGGACATGTCCAACGCTCAGAATTCCACCGTTCCCGGGATCGTCCTGAATAACTCAGTCACGATCCCGCAGCTCGGCTTCGGCGTCTTCCAAGTCCCGCCTGCCGAGACCCAGAGGGCGGTCGAGGACGCCTTCGAAGCCGGGTACCGGCACATCGACACCGCCGCGGCGTACCAGAACGAATCCGGCGTCGGCGCGGCAATCAGGGCTTCCGGCATCGCCCGGGAGGAACTCTTCATCACCACTAAACTCCGCAACGGCGAACAAGGCCGGGCCGCAGCGGCGTTCAACCATAGCCGCCGCGAACTCGGCCTCGACGTCATCGACCTCTACCTGATCCACTGGCCGGTCCCGGCCCAAGGCCTCTTCGTCGACGCATGGAAGGCACTGGAGAAGATCCATGCCGACGGCGGAGTCCGGGCAATCGGCGTTTCCAACTTCCTGCCCGAACACCTCGACACGCTCCTTGCGTCAGCCGACGTCGTCCCCGCCGTCAACCAATTCGAGCTGCACCCGACGTTCCAGCAGGCGGACTTGGCGGCGAAGAGCCGCTCGCACGGGATCGCCGTCGAGGCCTATAGCCCGCTGGGGCAGGGAGCGGACCTGCAGTCCGAAACGGTCACCGAACTGGCCGCAAAGCATGGAGCCACACCGGCGCAGATCGTGCTGGCCTGGCACCTCGGAATCGGGAACATCGCCATCCCCAAGTCCGTGCACCCGGAGCGAATCCGGCAGAACTTCGCGGCGGCGTGGTTGCAGCTCGCTCCGGAGGAACTGGCCGCCGTCAGCGCGCTCGACGCCGGTGCCCGCCTCGGCGCGGACCCCGCCGTCGCGTCCTTCAGCCAAATGTAAATCGCCCGCCAAGAACAAACAGCGTAAGGAAACCCAAACCATGCAGTACACCCACTTGGGCCGCTCAGGGCTCAGCGTCTCCCGGCTGTGCCTCGGAACCATGAACTTTGGCCCGCAGACAGAAGAATCCGCAGCGCACTCCATCATGGATTCGGCGCTGGACTCCGGAATCAACTTTTTCGACACCGCCAACGTCTATGGCGGCACCCAGCATCGGGGATGGACCGAGGAAATCCTGGGCCGTTGGTTCGCCAAGGGCGGCGAGCGCCGCGAACGCGTGGTGCTCGCAACAAAGCTCTACGGAACCATGACTGACCGTCCCAACGAGTCGAAGCTATCCGCCCTCAACATCCGGCGCGCCTTGGACGCCAGCCTGAAGCGGCTGCAGACCGACTACATCGACCTCTACCAGTTCCACCACGTGGACCGGAACACGCCATGGGACGAGATCTGGCAGGCCATCGAGGTTGCCGTCCAGCAAGGCAAGATCCTGTACTCCGGGAGCAGCAACTTCGCCGGCTGGCACATTGCCCAGGCGCAGGAGGCGGCCGCACGGCGCAACTACAACGGACTCGTGAGCGAGCAGTCCATCTACAACCTGCTCACCCGCAACGTCGAGCTGGAAGTCATCCCCGCCGCCCAGCAGTACGGCCTTGGACTGATTCCGTGGTCGCCCCTTCACGGCGGCCTGCTGGGCGGGGTGCTGAAGAAGGAGCGCGAGGGTGTCCGGCGCCTCGAGGGCCGCGCGGCCGAGACCCTGAAGAAGCACGAAGACCAAATCCGCCAATACGAGGACTTCGCCGACGACTTGGGCCGTGAGCCCGGCGATGTGGCCTTGGCCTGGTTGCTGCACCAGCCAGCCGTGACCGCACCGATCGTGGGTCCGCGCACACAGGAGCAGTTGGATGCCGCCATCCGGGCTTTGGACGTCACTCTCGACGCCGATACCCTCAAGCGGATCGAGGACATCTTCCCCGGCCACCGGACCGCCCCGGAGGACTACGCCTGGTGAAGCCTTTACGGTAACGCCGCCCAACTAGCTCGCATTTGTTGTCGTTTAGAGCCCTCATAACGACAGCAACTGCGAGTCAGTTGGGTGGGGAAGCACTGTGCAAACCGCTACCTATAGGAAAGACTTCCGATATGGAATCTGCACCCTTGATCAAGCTCAACGACGGAAACGCCATTCCGCAGATCGGTCTCGGAACCTGGCCGCTCGACGACGCCGAGGTCGCCACGGCGGTGGTGTCCGCCGTCGAACTTGGCTACCGGCACATCGACACGGCCTACCGCTACGGTAACGAAGCCGGCGTCGGGCAGGGCGTGCGGGACTGCGGCCTCCCTCGTGAGGAAATGTTCATCACTACCAAGCTGGACGGCACCTACCAGGGCCGTGACCGCGCCGTCGACGGGCTCGAAGGCTCGCTCCGGCGCCTCGGCATGGACTACGTGGACCTCTTGCTCATCCATTGGCCGCTCCCCCAACGGAATGAGTTCGTCTCGACGTGGAAAACCTTTGAGCGGCTCCAAGCTGAAGGGAAGGTGCGCTCGATCGGCGTATCCAACTTCAAGCCCTCGCACCTGGAACGGCTCTTGGAGGAAACCTCGGTGGTGCCGGCAGTCAACCAGATCCAGATCTCCCCGTCCATCACGCGGATCGATGAGCGCGCCTTCAACGGCAACCACGGCATCGCAACGGAGTCGTACAGTCCGCTCGGCGCCGGTCGCGATCTCCTGAACGCGCCCGTCTTGGCGGCCATCGCGAAGAAACACGGAAAGACGCCCGGGCAGGTTGTGCTGCGCTGGCACGTCCAAGAGGGGCTAGTGGCCATCCCGAAGTCCGCAAATCCGCTGCGCATGAAGGAAAACCTGGACGTTTTCAACTTCGCCTTGGACCGGGAAGACCTGTCGGCTATCGCCACCTTGGACGCGGGCCAAGACGCGGGCGTCGATTCCGACGTCCAGGGACACTGACGCGTGGCAGGGGACATCGACGGAACGCTCATCTGGGTAGGCGCATACACAGCGGACAGCGACGGGCACGGAATGGGTATCGGTGCAGTTGCCGCGCGTGAGGACGGCAGCCTCAGTTGGCTCGGTACCGCCGTCGAAGCACCGTCGCCGTCGTTCCTTGCCGTTCATCCCACGCTGCCCGTGGTCTACGCGGTAGCCGAGGCCGCACAGTCAGTCCGCGCGTATCGGCGGACAGGAGTGTCCGGCCTCGAGCCGCTGGGCGGTGCCTGGCCGGCCGGAGCTGCGGCCTGCCACGTCGCAGTGGACCCTTCCGCTCGCTTCATCGTGGTCACCTGTTGGGGCGACGGCAACGTACTGCTCTTCGGGCTCGACGACGACGGCGGAATCACCTCGCGCTTTGCCGCGCCGCCGGCGAAAGATCCACATGCCGGCGTCGATGGCGGCCTCGACATCGCCACAGGCGGCGCCAGGGTGAGCCGTGCCCACGCAAGCCTCATGCTCGATGACGGCCGGATCATGACCACGGACCTCGGGTGCGACCTTGTGCGGGTGTGGAACTACTTCCCCGACACCGGCCTGCTCCACGACCATGAAGTTGCCCTCCCCATGGGCAGCGGACCTCGGCACATGGTCCAGCACCCCTTGGCCGATGCCGTATTCGTGGTGACGGAATACTCCATCGAAGTGGCGGTGCTCCTGCCCGGGGCAGACGGCCGCTTTGTGCTCCACCGTCGCGGTCCCGCCACGGCAGGAGGAGCCGCCGACGGCGATGCTGCCGCCGAAATCGCCTTATCCCCCGACCATCGCTTCGTCTACGCCGGTATCCGCGGCTCCAACCGGGTCTCGGTATTGGCGGTGGAAGGCAGTGGGACCCGCCTCCGTCCCGTGGCTGATGTTCCCAGCGGAGGGGACTGGCCACGCCACCACCTGGTCCGCGACGGCTGGCTCCTCGTGGCAAACGAACGTTCCAGCCAAGTCTCCACGTTCACACTGGACCGCAGTACCGGCATCCCGGGTGATGTCCTCGATCAGTTGGAGACGGGTTCGCCCACCGCGTTGCTCGTGGCGCTCTGACCGGGCTAATCCATGCGTGAGATCTCGCCCCTTTCGCGCCCCCAAAGTGGCGAGATCTCACGCCTCGATGCGGTGCCTAACCCTGCACGGCCTCGTCCACGGCAGCAAGCAGGGAGTTGAACCGCGGGTTGGCATCAAGGTCATCAATGAGTACCGCGCGGCCGTGCTCGTCGGCAAGCGGTACTTGCCAGTTGGGGTAGACCTCCGACGTCGTTCCGGGCTGATTCTGCACCCTGCGTTCCCCCACGGCATCCACCAGCGCAACGCCCAGCAGGACCGACGGCGCCTGTGCCAGCAGACGGTGCAACGCCTCGATGACCTGTTCCTCGCCAAGCACCGCAGCGCTGTCGGCGCCGTCGGCACTGTCACCGCCGTCGCCAAATCCCGTGGGCAACAGGCCCCGTTCCCGCAGGAGCCCCATTATCTTCTCCAAGGCGGTCTCATGCTCTGTGCGTTCTTCGGCCACGCTTCGTTCGAGCAAGCCCAGCTGGCCCCGGAGTTCAACGTGATCGCCGGCGAGATAACCAGCAGTCGGCGGGAGGTCGTGGGTGTTGACGCTGGCGAGGGCCTGCGTCCGGTAGCGTTCCGGCGGCAGGGGCGAGTCGCCGTCGTACTCGAACCAAAGGATCGACGTACCCAAAATGCCGCGGGCCGCAAGGTAGTCCCGCACCCAGGGTTCGAAGACGCCCAGGTCTTCGCCGATCACCACCGCGCCCGCGCGGTGCGCCTCCAAGGCGAGGATGCCGATGAGGGCCTCGTGGTCGTAACGGACGTAGGCGCCGTCGCGCGCGGAGTTGCCGGCGGGGACCCACCAGAGGCGGAATAGCCCCAGGATGTGGTCC
Source organism: Arthrobacter methylotrophus (assembly GCF_039539965.1). Lineage (NCBI taxonomy): Bacteria > Bacillati > Actinomycetota > Actinomycetes > Micrococcales > Micrococcaceae > Arthrobacter > Arthrobacter methylotrophus. The sequence continues at coordinate 4,328,807 of NZ_BAABED010000001.1, forward strand.
ACGCGGATCCCGCCAGCATGGCGGAGGACAGTGGCGAGCATCGCGCGGAGAGGGGCATAGCCCGCTTCGGCTAAACGAACCGGGTGCCACGGCGGCTGGTTCCAGTTCTGGCCGAGCTGGTTGTACATGTCCGGTGGCGCACCCACGCTGACACCAGGGGCGAAGGTGTCGCGCAGCATCCACGCGTCGGCGCTGCTGAGGTCTGCCCCGACGGCGAGGTCGTGCACCACTCCCAGTCGCATGCCGGAACGCTTCGCCGCAGCTTGGGCCGACTCGAGCTGTTCATCGCAGATCCATTGAAGCCAACGGTGGAAAGCAATCCGATCGGCCAGCGAGTGGCGCATGGATTCAACCTGTGGCGAGCCGAGCGTCGCCGTAGGGTCCGCCCAGAAGGGATCCTCAGAAGGCCGGTCCTCGCGGATAGCGCACCACAGCGCAAAATCATCAAGACCTGGGCCGGATTCACGGCAGAATTCCTCGAAAGCCTGCTGCCGGGCCGGTGAAAGCCGGACCGTGTGAAGAAGTTCCAGGGCAGCAAGCTTGGCGGCGAAAATCTGATCCCGGTCCAGCCGTTCAGCGTCCTTGTTAAAGGCATGGACATCATGCATCAAGCGGTCTACCGTGGCGCGCTTTCGGGGCTTGACGTATGCCAATTCAGGAATTTCTTCAATGCGAATATAGATGGGGTTGAAGAACCGCCTGGTGGACGGAGAATACGGCGACGCTTGAACCGGAGGCACAGGATCGGCGGCATGCAAGGGGTTCACCAGCACATAGTCGGCTCCGCGAGCACCAGCCAACGACGCCAAATCGGCCAGATCCGCGAAGTCCCCGATTCCCCACGAGCGCTTGGAGCGTACCGAGTACAGCTGCGTGGCGAGTCCCCAGCCGTGCCGCTCCTCGAGCTGCGCCGCCGTTTGGAGCTTGGCCGGGACCACGGCCAGCGCGGCAGTGGCGGTCACGCCGTCGGACTCGGCCGTCAGCGAATGCCAACCGAGCGGCAATCCGGCCGGCACCTCAAAAGTGGCACGGCCTGTGGACACTCCATCCACGTTACGCGGGGGCGCCCAGTCTTCCAGTTGAACGGCCGCGAGCTCCGTTCCATCCTCGAGTGAAATCGTCAGGCGGGCCGGCAAGCCGTCCCGGACGTGCACGTGCACGTGCGCCGTGGTTCCTTCTTGGACGACGACGGCGGGCGGCAGCATCCGACGCCACGGCGCCACTTCTGCCTCCACGAGAGCCGCCTCGATGTGCTCGTTGGAATCCGCAGTGACTCCCAAGGAGCCCAGTATTTGGATCAGCGTTGCGGGCGAAACATCGTGTTGCAAGCCATCCCAGCCGTGAAAGGACGTCCCGACGCCGTGAACGTCCGCGAGCCGGTGAAGCAGCTCCTCGTCAATGGCTGCGTCCGGGTTCCCCGTTGTTTGCTGGGCCACGGTGTTCTGCTGGATGGGAGTGTTGGTCATGTCCGCCTCGTCTGCGATGTGATTCGTCCGAACGTGCATACCGCCCCGCGTGCAAATCGAGCGAGGCAACTGGTTCCGATTATTGCAGGGCAACGGTGACCCGCGCAGGGACGACGCCCAGATCTGCTTGAACGCCGTCCCGCGCATCATGACTGCGGCCAGGACCGCGCACTTATGTTCTTGCGGCCCCTTCCCGATCGACGGTGCAAACTACGGCAACCGTCGGGTCCAGCGGTTCTATGCCGTCGGCGGTCACAAGGACTACCCGGGCAGTGGATATATCGAAAAAGAGCCCTCTTGCCTGAAGGGAACCATCTGCCAGCCCCGGGCCCGTGAGCGGATGCCCGGCGAGCCTTCCCAGCTGGACAGCGACATTGACCAGGCCGAGCTGGTCCACGCGGTTATAGCCCGCAGCCTCGGCGGCCTTCGCCACGGGATGACCGGCCAACAACTCGCGGTAGCTGGGCCTGACGTGGTCGAGCCATGCGTCGAAGGACCTTCCGATGGAACCTGGGCGGGGACCTTGCCCCTCGGCGTCGGCAATCACCGCTTTCATCGCGCCACAGTTCGAGTGGCCGCAGACCACGATCGTGTCCACCGATAGCCCGTTCACCGCGAACGCTAGCGTCGATTCGATCGAGCAATCCCTCCCGTCCTCGCCCACCACGTTTCCGATGTTCCGCAGAGTCAACAGGTCCCCGGGACCGCTGCTCGTGATCAGGTTCGGATTGACGCGCGAATCCACGCAGGCCACGAAAAGGGTGTCTGGATTCTGGGCATCGGCGAGGCCTTGCACCAACGGCCGGACCTTGTGCGAGTGCCGCCGGTGGTACTTGTCGATTCCCAAGAGGATCGATCTCAGCGGAAGCGGCTCAACGCCGTCGGGCCCGGGAGCCGGAGTCCGCCCCGCCCTCGGTGGAAGCGGGAACTCCAGGGCCTCCTGCCGTTGGGGTGAGCGAAGCGGTGCGTCGCGGAAAGCCGTGCTGCCGTGCTCCTCAACCTGCACCGCTCCACCAGCCGCCGAGTATTGTGCCTGCCAAGCAACCAGTGCCTCGTGGAAGGCGTGGTCGATGTAGTCGGCGTTCAATTCCACCAGGACGTCCGCACCGGCAGGGACGGAATGCAGAACGCGGTTCAAGCGCGGAAGTGCAAAGAAGCTGCACGAGCCGCCGATCGCCACCCGCCACGTCGCCCGAGCCCCTTCCTGCAGCAGATCGGCGTCGATGGACGCCCGAAGCACCCTGAATAGGAGACAGAGCGAGGCAAGCGCCAGTCCGATGATCACCCCTTCGAGAAGGTTTAAGAAGACTACGCACACGAGCGTCACTACGTAGACGAGCAGATCGCCGGTCCGGCGGCTGGTTTTGATGTCGGCCACCTTGATGAGGCGGGCGCCGATGACGATCAGCAGCCCGGCCAATACCGTCAAGGGGATCAGCTGGATCAGTCCAGCGAAGAGAGCTGAGAACACCAGCACCCATACACCGTGGAGGATTGCCGACTTGCGTGTGGACGCTCCCGCTTCCACGTTGGTGGCACTACGGACGATCACGCCCGTGATGGGTAGGCCGCCCAATATTCCTGACACCATGTTCGCCGATCCCTGGCCTACAAGTTCCCGGTTGAGGTTGGTGCGCGGTCCGGACTGCATCTTGTCCACGGCCACTGCGGAGAGGAGCGATTCGATGCTCGCGATCAAGGCCACGGAGATGACCGCCAGGGCCGCGGCACGCCAGTTGCCGTCCGGTAGGCTTGGCAACGCCACGGCATCAAAAATTGAACCGCTGAAACTGATCCGCTCGACACCGGGTGCCATTGCCAAGGAAATGGCCGTACCGGCGACCACGGCCACCAAGGGCCCGGGGACTCTCCGGAACGGGCGCGGCAGGTGCCTCCACGCCAGGAGGATACCCACAACAGTCAGTCCGAGCAGCGCCGAGTGCAGTTCGACATTGGTGATCGCTGCGGGTAGGGCGGCGATATTGGCAAGCGCTGACTCGGCGGGCTTTGACCCCAAAAGCACCTGGATTTGCTGCAGGACGATCGTGATGCCAATCCCGGCGAGCAGCGCCCGAACCACCACGGGCGACACTGCGAGGGCGGCCCGGCCAACCTTGCCGAATCCCAGAAGCAGTTGGACAACGCCGGCTGCCGCCGTGATGGCGCAGGTCGCCGGCCAGCCGAACTCTTCGACCAGTCCCGCGACCACCATGGTCAATCCGGCGGCGGGACCGCTCACTTGGAGGGGCGAGCCGCCGAGGGTGCCTGCGACGATTCCACCAACCGCCGCGGCAATAAGCCCCGCCATGACTGGGGCGCCAGAGGCCGCGGCAATGCCTAAGGACAAGGGCAAAGCGACGAGGAACACGATGAGCGACGCTGGAACGTCGGCTTTCAATCCGCTCAGGAACGGCAGAGCCGCAAGGTCCTTCCATTTGGCTGTCAAGCCGGTCTGGACGGACGAAGTTCTGGAATCGGATGGGGTTGGAGCGCGTATTTTGTGATTGTCGGTCATGGTTTCCTTCGCTCGGAGCTACGGGACACGACCACCGTAGGTGGATTTACCACGGATATGACAATTCCAAAAATTCACCTGTGGATAAAGGTCATTTGTATTGACCGATTTTGATGCCCTCCTGGGGACCCGAGCGACGGGGCTCGGATCCCCGGCTGGTGCATGATTGAGCTATGGACGCCGTAGACGCGCTCAACGAAACCGCTTTCTGGCTGGAACGGGAACTCGCGGACACCTTCAAAGTCCAGGCGTTTCGCCGGGCTGCGGGCGTCATCGCCGGCCTGAGCCACGAGGAGCTGTCCATCCGCGTGAAGGACGGCCGCCTCAAAAGAACCAAGGGAATTGGCAACCGCACGTTCGAGGTGATCAGCCAAGCCCTCGGCGGAGCCGTCCCGGACTACCTCGAAGAGCTCCGCCGTCGTGGGGCCGAGCCCTTGGCGGATGGCGGGTACGAGCTGCATGCCGCGCTCCGGGGCGATCTTCACAGCCACAGCAACTGGTCCGATGGTGGCTCCGCGATCGAGGTCATGGCCACCGCAGCTCATATTCTTGGCCGGGAATATCTTGCTTTGACCGATCACTCTCCTAGCCTCACCATAGCCAACGGGCTCAGCCCGGAGCGTTTGACGGAGCAACTCATGGTTGTGGATGCGATTAACGACGGCTACGGGCAGGAACACGGATTCCGCCTATTGGCCGGAATCGAAGTGGACATTCTGGAAGACGGCGAGCTGGACCAATCCGAGGAATTGTTGAGCCAGTTGGATGTGGTGCTGGCCAGCGTCCACTCGAAGCTGAGATCCGACAAGCGATCCATGACACGGCGGATGCTCACCGCCATCGAAAACCCGCATACGAACGTCCTCGGACACTGCACCGGCCGCTTGGTCAAAGGATCACGCGGAACCAGGCCTCCATCAGAGTTCGACGCGGAAAAGGTCTTCGCGTCCTGCGCGGAGCACTCTGTGGCCGTCGAAATTAATTCGAGGCCGGAACGCCAAGACCCGCCGGACGAATTGATTCGGATTGCCCTCAACGCCGGCTGCCTTTTCACCATCGACAGTGACGCGCACGCCCCCGGCCAGCTCGACTTCCTCCAGTACGGCGCCGAGCGGGCCGAAGCCAACGGCATACCCGCCGATCGGATCGTTACGACGTGGCCATTGGATCGCCTACTGGAGTGGCTCCAGCCCACGCAATAGCCGCCGTCGCCGCCAACTGCTTAAGGCCCGGCGGCGACTTCCGCAGCAAATGCCGACGCCCGCCGTCGAATACTGGCGACGCAACTGCGGGAGGGTTCACCGAAATGGCTTCAAAACTGAGCGAGCGTCGTCAATTTTCCCGGGATAGGTGAGCGAGCGTCATCAGGGCCGCCGCACGAACTGGGGCCGCCCCACGAACTAGCGGCGCCGCGCCGCACGGGCCCGCAGGGCCGCGAGCACCCAGACGACCGCGAACAGCGCAATGAGCACCAGCCCGGCGTCGCCGAGGTCTATTTCGCCCAGCCATGTGGTGACAGGATCGCTCAGGCCGAAAGCCGAATTGAGGAAGCCGCCCAGCGTGATGACCGAGATGAAGAGCGCCGAAAAAGCCGAAATACCGGTAATGACGGCATTGAATCCAAGCTTGCGTTGGGGATCATGGATGGCGGACTTGTACATGCGCATCATGGCCACGCCGTTGATGGAATCGCACATGGTCATAGCGGCGGTGAAGGCCAACGGCAAAGCCAAGAGGGCAAGCACAGGCACACCGGCGAGGGACGCCGCCGTCGTGAGCACCAGCAGCCCAATGGTGGTGGCCGTATCGAAGCCGAGCCCGAACAAGAATCCGATCACGTAGATGTTCCTTGGACGCTGGACCTTGGACAATGGCTTGGCCAACAGCCGCGCGACGAGCCCCTTGGTTTCGAGATCCTCGACGGCGATCTCCCCGCCGGCCCGGACGGCGCGGTACAACTGCACCGTACGAAGGAACGCAGACCCGTTGAAGATGCCCATCACCAGGAGGAAGATCCCTGAGACGCCACTACCGATCAATCCCAGCACCAGGTGGCCGGTGGTACGCTCCTCCATGAGCTGGCCCACCAAGGTGGCGCCGCCCACCAGCATCACACCGGCGAGGATCACCACGGAACTGTGGCCCAGGCTGAAAGCAAAACCGACGCTTACGGGATCTTTGCGCTGTGCCACGAACTTTCGGGTGGAATTGTCGATCGCCGCGAGGTGGTCCCAGTCGTAGCTGTGCTTGATGCCGGCAACATAGGCCGTCAGCACAAGTCCCAGCGCGAGCGGCTGCCCGCCGCCGGCTCCACCCACCAGCAGGAGTACAACGGTGGCAAGGTGCAGCAGGACAACGGAACCGAACATGAACGCGAGCCGTGACTTCATCGGGAGATGCTCGCGTTGGCGGTACATTGCGGCGAATTCGGCGAGTGATGTCATCAGTACTTCCTGAGGTTCAGCGGCGCCCGGCCGTACCAGCGTTGACGCAGAAGGCCGGTGCAAGTACCGAGCAGCCGGTTGAGTTCCTCTGTGCTGTTCGAGAGGGATCGTAGGACCAAGCCCGTGGTGCCCGCAAGGGTTTGCGTCATCGACACTCCCGAATACGCGTCATACCCTGCCGTGAGCCCGTGCAGTTCATCGGCGAGCGCCTGGTCAACGCGCGGATCCACCACTATGAGTGAGCCCACGTGGCTGTAGCCCTCCATGAAGCCCATGCCTGTTACATCGCCCAACGGCGGCCGTATGAGGAGGTTGTCCAGAGCAAGCAGCGCCGCGCCGCCGTCGGACTCCACCTGGATTTCGTTCCGGAGCCGGAGTTCCCGGTATTTGAAGGAAGCGCCGTCCGGCGACCATCCGGGGGTGATGACTTCGGCCATGATGAGGCTCGACGTCGGGTGCATGGTGATGTGCGTGTTCTGCCGATAGCTTGCGTCCCGGTAGGCGATGAGCTGGTCGGGCGCCAACTCCAACTGCGCGCCCGGCCTCAGACGGATAGTCATCCGCTGCTCAGCAAACGACCCCGGAGTCCGATAAATCTTCGTGGCCGACTGCGTCGTCAAAAGCAGCGAAGCCCCGGCCTCGACCTCCACATCAACAACATAGAGATCCGCCCCCAGATACGCCCCACCCGGATTGACCATGACATAACAAAGCTGCCCGGACCCGTCCAGGTAATGCGGCCTCAAAACCCGCAAGGCACCCCGGTGAAACTGCTGCACGGCCACGGAGCGACCAGCACGTTTCCCTACGACGAGCGCAAGGCGACCCATCTCGGGCCGATCAGCGGACGCGCGCACAGGCCCAGGTGAGATGAGAGCGTTCGCGGGTGAACTCATGATGCCAGGTCGAGCATCAGGACGTCGTGCCGCATCCATTCGATGACCTTGTCGAGCCCTTCGTCAGTCTTGAGGTTGGTGAAACAGAAGGGCTTGTCGCCGCGGAATTCCTTGGAGTCCCGCTCCATGACCGAGAGGTCTGCACCGACGAAGGGGGCGAGGTCTGTTTTGTTGATGATGAAGAGGTCCGATTTGATCATGCCTTGGCCGGCCTTGCGGGGGATCTTCTCGCCCTGCGCGACATCGATGATGTAGATCGAGAAATCCACGAGTTCGGGGCTGAACGTGGCGGAGAGGTTGTCGCCCCCGGATTCGACGAAGATCACCTGGAGGTCCGGATGGCGTCTCTTGAGCTCCTGGATCGCCGCCGTGTTCATGGAGGTGTCTTCGCGGATGGCGGTGTGCGGGCAGCCGCCGGTTTCGACGCCGATGATGCGGTCCTCGGGCAGGATGCCGTTGGCCGCCAGGATTTTGGCGTCTTCGATCGTGTAGATGTCGTTGGTGATGGCTGCCATGGAGATTTCCCGGCTCATGTGGCGGGTCAGGCGTTCCACGAGCTGCGTTTTTCCGGCGCCGACCGGGCCGCCGATGCCGATCTTGATGGGTTCAGACATGTGTCCTCCTGTGGTTCTAGCTCATGAACATGCGTGCACGTTGCCATTCGTGCCGCATCTGCGAAATTTCCAGCCCGGGGCTGACGGACCCGAAGTCGTCCCAGCTGAGGTGCCGGACCTGTTCGACGGCGGCAGCGACGCCGTCGTGCGCTCTGCGTAGCAGCCGCTGCCCGGAGTTCTGGCCGAGCGGGATGGCGCGCACGGCGTTCTGGGTCAAGGAGGTGACCGCCGCGAAAAGGTACGCGCCGAGCGCTTCTTCGAACGGCACGCCCAGCGAGCGCGCGACGACGGCGAACGCCAGCGGCTGATGGCCGGCAGCCTGGCCTGTGGTCACCAGAGTCCGGTATGCCTCCAGCTCCGGCGAGGGAAAGACTTCGGTCCCGATCTCGATCAGCCGGCCGCCCATCTTGGTACTGGCCTCCCGCACCTGCCGAGGGAGGAGCTGCGCGCTCACATGAGCATCCAGCCCGGCCACGTCTGCCCCCTCGTAGAGGAACCGAATGGCCAAGCCATCGGAATACGTCAACTGCTGCGAAATGAACGCAGCCAGCCAAACCCCGAAACTTCCTTCATTGGATACGAGCCCACGATCGATGTACGTCTCAAATCCGAGAGAATGCGCAAACGCCCCGGTAGGCAACGCGGAGTCAGTCAGCTGCTGCAACGCGAGCTGATACGAGGCGGGGCTAGTGCGTGTGTTCAGCATGGCGGAAAGGCACCGGCATGACGCGTTCTTGGCGCTCGTACGGCACGCCGACGTGTTTGAGGTAGTCCTCCACAGTGTGGTCGTATTGGCACACCATGACTTCGGCCCCGTACTCGGACGAGGCGTCGAAGAACTGGGCCTGCAGGTGCCGGTTGCCCAGCGAATGCGCCACGATTCCCATTTCGTAGATGCTCCGGGCGGCAATCACCAGGACGTCGCTCGGCAGGACAGACACCACGATCAGGTTCGCATCCCCGACGGCGAGGATGTCGCCGTCGCGCAGGTCTCCTGATCCGGCCGGGAGGCGGATGCCGAGCTCCTTGCCGTGGTCCGTGGTGACGCGTTGGATCCGTTTGACCAGTTGAGCGCTGGGCAGGACCACCTTCTCCTTGTGAAGGCCGGCGTACCGCTCGGGGTCCGGCAATTCGTGCAGATTGCCCAGGATCTTTTCGATGATCATTTTCTCGCTTCACCGTGCCTAGAAAAGGAAGTAGCGCTGGGCCATGGGAAGCACGTCGGAGGGCTCGCAGGTGACGTCTTCGCCGTCGACCGTCACCTTGTAGGTTTCGGGGTCGACGGCGATATCGGGCGTCTCGCCGTTGAACTTGAGGTCCGTCTTGCTCAGGTTCCGGATGCCGGACACCGGCCGAATGACGCGTTCGAGTCCGAGTTCCTCCGGGACGCCGGCGTCGATGGCCGCTTTGGACAGGAAGGTGATGGAGGATCGCTGCAACGCCTTGCCGTACGTGGCGAACATCGGACGCATGGTGCGTGGCTGCGGGGTGGGGATGGAGCCGTTGGAATCACCCATGAGTGCGTAGGCAATCTGCCCGCCTTTGAGGACCAGTTCCGGCTTGACGCCGAAGAAGGCCGGATTCCAGAGGACGAGATCGGCGAATTTGCCCACTTCCACCGAGCCGATGGAGTCTGCCATCCCCTGCGCGATCGCCGGGTTGATGGTGTATTTGGAGATGTAGCGCTTGATCCTGAAATTGTCGCTGTCCTCGCCCAAGCCGTTCGCGGCGCCGTGGCTCGCCCCTGTGCTGTCCCTCCGGGGGTCCTTGAGCACGCCCCGCTGCCGTTTCATGGCGTCGGCCACCTGCCAGGTGCGGATGATGACTTCGCCCACGCGGCCCATGGCTTGGGAATCCGAGGATGTCATGGAGAAGATGCCAAGATCCTGGAGCACGTCTTCGGCGGCGATGGTTTCGGCCCGGATGCGGGAATCGGCGAAAGCCACGTCTTCCGGGATGTCCGGGTTGAGGTGGTGGCACACCATGAGCATGTCCAGATGCTCTTCGATGGTGTTGCGCGTGTACGGGAGGGTGGGATTCGTGGATGCCGGGAGCACGTTCGGCAATCCGGCAATCTTGATGATGTCCGGAGCATGTCCACCGCCGGCACCTTCGGTGTGGAAGGTGTGGATCACCCGGCCGTCGATTGCCTTGATGGTGTCCTCCACGAATCCGCACTCATTGAGGGTGTCCGTATGGATTGCCACTTGCACGTCGTATTCATCGGCGACGCGCAGGGACATGTCGATGGACGATGTGGTGGCGCCCCAGTCCTCGTGGACTTTGAGGCCTACCGCTCCTGCTCGGATCTGTTCGGCCAGCGGCTCGATGGCGGACGCGTGCCCCTTGCCAAGGAGCCCGATATTGATCGGGAGCCCTTCCACGGCCTGCAGCATCCGCGATATGTGCCATTTGCCGGGCGTGATGGTGGTGGCCTTGGTGCCCTCTGCGGGACCTGTACCGCCGCCCACCATGGTGGTGATGCCGCTGCACAAGGCCGTGGGCACCTGGTCCGGGGAAATGTAGTGGATGTGGGAGTCGACGCCGCCTGCGGTAAGGATCTTGCCCTCGCCTGCGATCATCTCCGTACTCGCGCCGATCACAATGTCCACACCGTCGGCAATCTGCGGGTTCCCGGCCTTTCCGATCTTGAAGATATGCCCGTCCTTGAGCGCCACATCGGCTTTGTAGATCCCGGTGTAGTCGAGGACCACCACGTTGGAGATCACGGTGTCCGGGACGTCGAGCGTCTGGTCCGGTGCTGCGCTTGATTCAGGCAAGCGGCCGTCGCGGGTCACTTGGCCGTTCTGCCCCATGCCGTCCCGGACCACTTTGCCACCGCCGAACATGACTTCTTCGCCGTACACCGTGTAGTCCTTCTCGATCTCGAGGAAAAGTTCGGTGTCCGCCAAGCGGATGGAATCACCCGTCGTCGGGCCGTAAAGGTCGGCGTACTGTTTGCGCGAAATTTCAAAGCTCACTCGACTGTCCCTTTCTTGCTGGCTCCGGGGCCTTCGGTGGCAGCGGGAGCGCCGCCGTCGTTCTCTCCGGCCCCCGCATCAAGCGATCCGTTGACGGCGTTCCGCAAACCGTAGACCTCGCGGCTGCCCGCAAGCGCGACGAGCTTGACGGTCCTGGAGTCCCCAGGCTCGAAGCGCGCTGCCGTGCCTGCCGGGATGTCCAGGCGGCGGCCGTGGGCGGCTTCGCGATCAAATTCGAGGGCCGCGTTCGCCTCGGCAAAGTGGTAGTGCGAACCCACCTGGACGGGGCGGTCGCCACGGTTGACGACGTCGACGGCGATTGCCTCGCGTCCGCTGTTGCACTCAACGGGCTCTGCTTGGAGCCGGTACTCACCGGGAATCATGGTGGCCTCCTAGCGGATCGGGTCGTGGACCGTGACGAGCTTGGTGCCGTCAGGGAAAGTGGCCTCTATCTGGACGTCATGGATCATCTCCGGCACGCCTTCCATGACATCCTCGCGGCGAAGCAGCGTGGTGCCGTAGCTCATGAGTTCAGCGACGGTTCTTCCATCGCGGGCACCCTCAATCAGTTCGTAGCTGATGATCGCCACCGCTTCGGGAAAGTTGAGTTTGAGTCCGCGGGACTGCCGACGGCGCGCGAGGTCGGCAGCGACCACGATCATGAGCTTTTCCTGCTCACGGGGCAAAAGATGCATCGGTTCTCCTTAACGTTGTGCGCTGCAGAAGCGGACATCAGATCACTCGAGGCTCAGATAAGCCGAGGACGTCGGGGCAGCTACTACGGTTATAACGCCAAACATCAGACATATCCAGATCGACCTTTCACCGCCCCTCCCGAACGAATTGTGACCAGCCTAGGCCGAGCAGGTTTCAGCCAGATTTCCGCCTGCCGTAGCGTCAGGCCTTCTTGGCCCTGTGCTTCCTGAGCTGCCAAACGACGAGGATCGCCACCGCAACAAGAGCCACCACTGCCGCGGCACCCCGGCCGACCGCGCGGGCCACTTCCTCGTACGAGTTCCCAGCCACGAAGCCCAGAGTCACGAACAAGGACCCCCAGATGATGCCGCCGCTGAAGTTCCAGAACGCGAAGCGCCGGTACGGCATGCGGCTGAGCCCGGCGAGGGCGGGCATGACGGCGCGGAAGAATGCAGTGAAGCGGCCAAGGAACACGGCAAAGCCACCCTTGTCTTTGAGGAAGTCCTCCGCCTTCTGTAGCTGGGCGCGTCGTTTGTCCAGGATCTTCAAGGCCATCACCCTGGGACCAAAGTGCTTGCCTATCTCGTAACCCACGGTGTCGCCGGTAATCGCTGCGGTCACCACAATGGCGATCATGGCCCACAACGGGAAAAGCCCACGGCTCGCAATCACCCCGCCCACCACGGCTGCCGTTTCACCGGGGATCACAAAGCCTACAAAGATAGCATCCTCGGCAAAGACCAGTGCGAAAACGATGCACCCGATCAGGAACGGGCTGGTGTTGGAAAGTCCATCCAAAAGGGCCTGCATGAAGAACAGTCTCGCAGTTGAAGCCGTACTTGGGCAGGAAGGCGAGACCAACTACCGTTGATCGCCTGCGCAGGCCGGTCGAGAATGGTGGATGTGGACGACAGTTTCGCTGAAGTGATCTCCCGTATGTGGCATGCAATCGGCGCTGACGACAGCGCGGATTGGCCAGCCACTCAGCTGACGACCGCCGGGCCACGGACCGTCCTGCCGGCGGCTTTCGACGTGACCGGACTTGCTACGGGAGCGGTTGCCATCGCAACGGTGGCCGCAGCGCAGCTCCTCGCCGCTCGCCAGGACTCGAGGCCACCCGCTGTGACGGTAGACAGCGTGGAGTCGTGCGCCGCGTTCGCGTCAGAGAGATTGTTCACCCCGATCGGCTGGACCCGGCCACCGCTGTGGGACCCCATCGCCGGAAACTATCGTGCGGCGGACGCTTGGATCAGGCTGCACACCAACTACGCCGGGCACCGCGCCGCCGTCGAGCAGGTCCTGGGCGCCCATGACCGCGAAACAGTCCAGGCCGCAGTGGCCGAACTGCGTGCCGAGGAGTTGGAGACGGCCATCGTGGAGGCGGGCGGATGCGCCGCCGTCATGCACCACCGTGGCCAGTGGCTTGCCTCGGTTCCGGGGGCGGCGACCGCAGACGCGCCTCCACTGAACGTCGTCGAGCGCCAGTCATCCGGCAGCAGCGCACCAAACCCCAGCGGGGGACGGCCATTCGACGGAGTGCGCGTGCTGGACCTGACGCGGGTGATCGCTGGACCGGTGTGCACCAAGTTCCTGGCAGGCTACGGTGCGGACGTGTTGCGGATCGATCCGCAGGGCTTCGACGAAGTGCCGTCGCTGTTGCCTGAGACGACGCTCGGCAAACGCACCGCCTCCTTGGATCTCACCGCCCCCGCCGATCGCGCGACGTTCGAGGAACTGCTCGCGGGTGCCGATGTGCTCGTGTCGGGACTTCGAGCCGATGCCCTGAAACGCTTGGGCTACGACAACGAAGCCCTGACCGCCATGAACCCCGGCCTGATCATCGCCGCCCTCGACGCTTATGGATGGGACGGCCCCTGGCGCAATCGCCGTGGCTTCGACAGCTTGGTCCAGATGAGCTGTGGAATCGCCAGCGACGGCGCCACGGCAACAGGACAGGAGGAGCCGTTCCCGTTACCCGTTCAAGCTCTTGACCACGCGACTGGCTGGCTGTTGGCCGCGTCCGTCGCCCGCGCCCTCACGCGACGGCTCACCCACTCGACAGCCGCCCGCATCCAGGCCTCACTCATCGGCACGGCCAATCTGCTGTACTCGCTGACCCCGCCAAGCGACCACCTACCGGCGCCCTCAACCGAAGGCATCGCGCTTGAGGCAACCACCACCGACTGGGGGCCGGCGCGACGGGTGCCCCTCCCCGGGCGAATCCACGGCGTCCCCGTGCACTGGTCGCAGCAAGCCGGACCGCTAGGCCGCCATCCCGCCTTGTGGGACGAGTAAACCCCCGGAACCGAGTGGTTCCGGGGGTTTTAGGTGGGCCCTGTGGGGATCGAACCCACGACCCACGGATTAAAAGTCCGATGCTCTACCAACTGAGCTAAAGGCCCCTGCGGGCTGTAGAAACAGCCATAAATACTGTACCTCACGCTTAGGGGCGTTTTGACACGGCCCGCCCCGCGGCGTTCTCCCCCCTTTTGAACCAATCGCCGACGACGACGCGCGGCTGCCACGGCGTGCCGGGGCGCCGGCGGATTCAAACATGGGGAGGGTGCGACAGGCTGCGGTCAAGAGTGCACGAGCGAAAGCACAGGAGTAGCGTTGGGGCATGAGCGAACAATCGGGACCTCCTGTATACGGCGGAGCAAATAGGCACCACAAGCCGAAACCCTTTGCGCCGATTGACTTCGAACCGTTCGCCGGTGGAGCGGACCCCGCGCGCGTGTCCGAAGCCGCGCATCTTGCCGCCCAGGCCCTCGTCCGGCGGGGCCGCGATAGCGACGACCCCAAGATCACCAGGCGCCTCGTGAAGCTCGCGGACGAGCAAGGTCTGGACGCCATTGCCGAAATGTGGGCCGAGAGCCCGGCGCGGTCCCTGCCCGGCGCGTTGTGGCGCCTCTACGCGCTGCGTGCGGCAACCATACAGAATTCCGAGCGCATCTCTGTGTACTTCAAGGCCGGCCGGGACACCGCCCAGGTTTCCCACGTGGTGGCGGGGGCCGCCGAGCCGCCGGGAGCCGACGAAATGAAGCAGATGGCGGACGCCATCCTTTCGGGAGCGTTCGACGGCGATTTCGACGTTGCGCTGGAACGCTCAGCCGCGTTTTGCCGCGTCGTCGCACTCGGCCAGGCCACCCTCGCAGACAGCGCAGAGCATTCCAACGAAGGACATGCAAGCAAACTGACCCGGAACTCGCATCAGCTCGTGAAGACGGCAGAAGACCTTGAGCACGCGGCCAATGCATGGCGCCTCGGTGAGCTGGACTGACATGAAATATAGAGGGGAGGGGCGGGCAGAACACCCCGGCCGCCAGCTGTCAATGTTGACTTAGTTCGGCCGACGTAGAAAACTGAAACTGGTGTCGAACCGCGAAACCCCCGGGCTTCAACTTATAGCCGCTTCGAGCGGCCTACCGCCGAGAGGCGTATCCGGTTCGGCACCATTTTTATGCCCATCGGCGAAGACGCCACCCCATTCCCGTCCCTCCCGCCTACCGGAAGCCAAATGAAGCTGCGTCTCTTCCCCCAAGAACCCGCCGGGTTGCAGTTGTTGTCGCAAATGGCCCGCCAGATTCTTGAGGCGACAGGGACGCTTTCGGAGATCTTCGGAGCCCCCGTAGCGGAACACGAACGGCTGGTGGAGGAGTTGCACGAACACGAGGCGAAGTCCACGGACCTGCATTTCGCCTTACTGACTCACATGCGCACCAGTTTCGTGAACCCGCTCCCCCGCGAGGACATGTACGCCCTTTCCCGTTTCCTCAACGAGGCGATGGAAAAGCTGGATGGCGCGGGTGAGCTCGTGGCACTCTACAAGCTGGACCGGGTGCCCAAACGCGCGGCGGACCAATTGGAGATCATCAGTCGCCAAGCGGAACTCACGGTTGATGCCATGCGCCAGCTGGACGATCTCGATGAGCTCGAGGACTATTGGATTGAGGTCCTCCGCCTGGCCAAACGGGCCGAACGCAGCCATCGTATATGGGTGGCCGAGATGCTCCGCGACATGAAGTCGGCCCAGTTCACAAGGAACCGCGATGTCGCCAACCAACTGGTGGACGTCACCAAGGACATGCGCCGCGTCGCCACTCAGGTGGGCAGCATCATCGTCAAGGAAGCATGAGGTGGCGGTCGCGTTCTTCGCCCTTGTGGTGGTACTGGCGGCTGGCTTCGCATTCCTGAACGGCTTCCGCGACGTCTCCACCGCCGTCGCGCTCTCCGTGCGGACACGCGCCCTCACTCCATCTGTTGCCGTCATCTTGGCGGCCGTTTTCAACTTTGGCGGCGTGCTGCTCAGCGGCGGTTTTGCGATGATCTTCAGCCAGTCGTGGGTGCGTCTACCCTCAGGGACAACTGGGCTGATTGTGCTCATCTCAGGGCTGTGCAGCGCCATCCTTTGGGGAATCTACGCTTGGTGGCGTGGGATACCCCTCTCGTCGACCCATGCCCTGGTGGGGGGCTTGGTGGGCGCCGGAGTTGCAAGCGCCGTCATGGGAGGCAGCCCCGTCAACGGGGAGGACAATATTTTGCTGGTGCAGGTGATCTTGCCCCTGCTTTTGTCCCCCGTCGTAGCCTTCCTTGGCGCCTATCTTCTCGTGTGGCCTGTCACGTGGGCGGCGCGATACACCCAGCCTGATGTGGTGCACGGCCGTTTCCGTCATGCCCAATCCGTCTCGGCCGCCGCGGTTGCATTCGGCCACGGCTTGCAGGACGGGCAGCGAACCGTCGCAGTGTTAGTACTCGGGGCTGTGGCCGCCGGGGTGTCAGAGCCTGACGCCCTCCCAGCCTGGGTCGTTCTTCTGACAGCTGTCATGCTCACGGCGGGGACGCTTTGCGGCGGCTGGCGCATCTCCTACACCCTCGGTTACAAACTGACCAGGGTGGATCCGTTGCGGGGATTCATCGCCCAAAGCCTCACCTCGTTGATGCTTTTCGTCGGCGCCATCGGCCTGCACTTGCCGCTTTCCACCACTCACACCGTGACGTCGGCGGTGCTCGGCGCCGGAACCAACCAGAACTTTTCCGTCACCAACCGGCGCATGGTGCTGCGGATCCTGGGGTTCTGGGTGGCGACGCCCATCGTCACCGCCGCAGCCGCCTTTGTCTTGGGATTGGCACTTTCTCCCCTATCCCGCTGAGTTCAGGGAAACCCGCCAAGCACGCAAAAGCCCGACGCCGGCGTTCACCCGGAAGGTGGCTGCCGCCGTCGAGCTTGGGCCCACAGCGGCGAGGGCCCCGGCCTGAGCTTGCGAAGGTTGGGAGCCGGTGGGGACTATCCGAAGCGGCCGGAGACGTAGTCTTCCGTGGCCTTCTGGGACGGATTGTTGAAGATGGTGGTGGTGTCTGCGAACTCGATGAGCTTGCCAGGCTTCCCGGTGCCGGCGATGTTGAAGAACGCCGTTTTGTCGGAAACACGCGCGGCCTGCTGCATGTTGTGGGTCACAATGACCACGGTGTATTCGTCTTTGAGCTCATTGATGAGGTCCTCGACGGCCAAAGTGGAGATGGGGTCCAGCGCGGAGCAAGGCTCATCCATGAGGATGACCTGCGGTTCCACGGCGATGGCGCGGGCGATGCAGAGACGCTGCTGCTGGCCGCCGGAGAGTCCTGAACCCGGCTTCTCGAGGCGGTCCTTGACCTCGTTCCAGAGGTTGGCGCCCCGCAACGATTTCTCCACGAGGGCGTCCGCGGCCCCCTTGCTGATCCTCTTGTTGTTCAGCTTCACGCCGGCCAGCACATTGTCGCGGATGGACATGGTGGGGAACGGGTTGGGCCGCTGGAAGACCATGCCGATCTGGGCGCGGACCGACACGGGATCCACACCGGGACCATAGAGGTTATCGCCGTCGAGCAACACTTCGCCTTCAACTCGGGCGCCGGGCAGCACTTCGTGCATGCGGTTCAGGGTCCGCAGGAAGGTGGACTTGCCACAACCGGACGGGCCGATGAACGCCGTCACCGATTTGGCTTCGATGTTGATGTTGACGTCTTCAACGGCGAGGAAGCTGCCGTAGTAGACATTCAGATCCTTGACGTCGATCCGCTTAGACATGGTGTTCCTTCGGTGCTGTGGTTGGAAGTTCGTGGAGAGCCTGGTAGCTCAACGGCCGGTCTTGGGGGCGAAGATCCGGGCGATCAGCCTGGCGCCGAGGTTCAGGAGCATCACCAGGATGATCAGTACCAGTGCGGCACCCCATGCCCTCTGGCTCGACGGGTCCGGGTTGGACGGTGAGGTCGGGTTCAGGATCTGCGTGTAGATGAACGTGGGCAGCGAGGCCATCCAGCCGCCGAACACGTTGTTGTTGATGGTGGTGGCAAAACCTGCGGTGACCAGGATCGGTGCTGTCTCGCCAATGACGCGGGCAATCGCCAGGGTGACGCCGGACGCGATGCCCGAGATCGCCGTCGGGATGACCACTTTGAGGATGGTGCGCCATTTGCGGACGCCCAGCGCGTAGGCAGCTTCACGGAGTTCGTTCGGCACGATCTTGAGCATTTCCTCGCTGGAGCGAACCACCACCGGGATCATCAGGACCGAGAGCGCGACGGCGGCAACCGCACCGGTCTTGGTGCCCGGGCCAACCACGGCGAAGAAGAAAGCCGCGGCAAAAAGACCTGCGACGATCGAGGGGATGCCGGTCATGACGTCAACGAAGAATGTAATGGCGCGGGCCAGGGTCCGGTCGTTACCGTATTCCACCAGGTAGATTGCAGTCAGCAGGCCCACCGGCACCGAGATGACAGTGGCCAGGAGGGTGATCTGCACGGTACCCACGAGCGCGTGGTAGACGCCGCCGAGGACCTTCGTGCCTTCATCAACGCTCTTGTTGTCGAGGGATCCTGTGACGCCGTTCATGGATGTCGTCAGGAAGCCGGGGGTAATGATGCCTGGGATTCCATTGACCAGGACGGTCCAGATCACCGAAATCAGCGGCAGCAGGGCCACGAGGAATGAGCCGACAATAAGGCACGTGGCAAGCTTGTCCCTTGCCTTGCGTTCCCCTTCCACGGCAGCGCTCCAGCCGACCAGACCGATCGCAAAGAGGATGGCGGACACGACGCCCCAACCGAAGGCATTGAAACCGATCAGCGCAAGGATCGCTGCGCCGAGGACCAAGGCAACAACCAAGACGACGTACGGTGCGAAGGCGGGCAACTGACCCTTGGTCAAGGCAGAGCGTTTGCGCGCCACGGGGGCTGTGACAGTCATTAGTTGGCTCCCGAAAATTCTTTGTGCCGGGTGATGATCCAGCGTGCAATCATGTTGACACCGAGGGTGATGACGAACAATACCAAACCGGCAGCGATCAAAGTGCTGACCTTGATTCCGCTGGCTTCGGGGAAGTTCAAAGCGATTTCCGCGGCGATGGTCTGGTTGCCAGACTGGATCAGGCTCGCGGTCAGGACACCGGAGGAGAGGACCAGCGCAACGGCCATCGTCTCGCCAAGTGCACGGCCGAGGCCCAGCATGATGGCGCTCACGATGCCGGGACGTCCAAACGGCAGAACAGCCATCTTGATCATTTCCCAACGCGTCGCACCGAGGGCCAGAGCGGCTTCCTCATGGAGCTTGGGGGTCTGCAGGAAGATTTCCCGCGACAAGGAAGTGATGATCGGGAGGACCATGACGGAGAGGACAATGCTCGCGGTCAGGATGGTCTTGCCGGTAGCCGAAGCAGGGCCCTGAAAGATCGGCAGCCAACCCATGTTGCTGGCAAGCCAGCCATAGGCGGGCGAAATCTGCGGGGCAAGGAAGGCCGCCCCCCAGGCCCCGTAGACCACCGAGGGAATGGCAGCGAGGAGGTCCACCACGTAGCCGAGGCCCGAGGCGAGCTTGCGGGGCGCGTAGTGCGAGATGAACAACGCGACGCCGATGGCAACGGGGGTGGCGATGACAAGCGCGATGACCGCGGCAATCAGGGTCCCCACCACGATCGGCCAAATGTAGGCGAAGAAGCCTTGGCCGCCCTGGATGTCAGCAGGCGGAGCCACGAGCGCAGGGATGGCCTGGACTACAAGGAAAAGTGCGACGCCGAAGAGAACCGCGAGGATCAGGCATCCCGCGGCCAAAGTGGCTCCGGAGAAGACCTTGTCCCCGGCGCGTCCGGCACCTTGGGAAGTGGTCAAGGAGTTGGTGGTCACTTCACGATCCTTCAGGTTCACTCAAAAATGGCCAAGTTCCCCGCCCCGTCCGGTGATGTTTCACCAGCGCGGGACGGGGAACCTTGATATTCAGGGTAGTGGTATCGCCGTCAGCGGCACCACTACTCCGTTGTGATCCTTAGGCCTTGGCCTTGATGGAGTCAAGAGCGGCCTTTGCCTTGTCCTGCAGCGCCTTGGAGAGCGGGGCGGACTTGGCGGAGCCGGCGGCAGCCTGCTGGCCGGCGTCGGAGACTACGTAGCTCTCGAATGCCTTGACCAGGTCAGCGGTTTCCTTCTTGTCGTAGGTGGTGCAGACGACGTGGTAGGAAACCAGGACGACCGGGTAGGCCGAGGAATCCGTGATGGTGCGGTCAAGCTTGATGGAAAGGTCGCCGGTGGGGCGGCCAGCAACGGGCTTGCCGAGTTCAACAGCCTTTGCAGCAGCGTCAGCGGAGATCTTGACGAAGTCCGAGCCAACCTTGATCTGCGCGGTTCCGAGCTTGCCGGAGACTGCGGAATCGTCAGCGTAGGTCACGGCACCCGGGGTGTCGGTGACCGTCTTGACGACGCCGGAAGTGCCCTTGGCGTTCTCGCCCTTCAAGGAAGCAGGCCAAACGCCAGCAGCCTTGTCGGTCCAGACCGAGGGAGCAGCAGCGGCCATGTAGTCGGTGAAGTTCTGGGTGGTGCCAGAGTCGTCCGAGCGGTTGACCGGGGTGACCTTGAGGTCCGGAAGCGTGACGCCGGCGTTCAGGGCGGCGATTGCGGGATCGTTCCAGTTGGTGATCTGGCCGCGGAAGATGTTGGCAACCGTGGTGGCGTCGAGCTTCAGGTCCTTGACATTGGGGATGTTGAAGGCGACGGCGATCGGCGAGATGTACACCGGGATGTTGATGGCGCCATCGGGGCCGCATTTGGTCTTGGAGCTGGCCAGTTCGGCGTCAGTCAAGTAGGCGTCGGACCCTGCGAACTGGGCCGAGCCGTCGAGGATGGCCTTGCGTCCTGCGCCGGAACCATCCGGGGAATACTGCACGGTTGCGCCTGCGTTGGCGGAAGCGAAGTTGGTCTTCCAGGCGTCCATTGCGGCGCCCTGCGCCGAGGAGCCGATACCTGTCAGCGTGCCGGTGACCTTGACGCCTGCGGTGGTCTGAGTTGCCGCCGGCGTGTTGGTTGCGTTGTCCGAACCGCAAGCTGTCAGCGCAAGGGCGCCGACTGCGAGGACCGCGATTGCCGCGTTGCGGCCGAAGCGAGTTGCCTTCACTAGGATGTACCCCTTCCAGGGATTCTCTGATGCGTGCCGAGGAGAATCGGCAAAAAAGATTTGCGTACGTGTTTGTACCTTTATTGACGGTAGGAGCCGCAGGTAACGGGATCGGCCCTCCAAAGTGAATGGAAGGTTAACAAGGGGCGACGATTGCCTTACATGCCCGGCGTTGCCCTTGCGCTTGGCGCGCCACAAGGGATTATGTGACACCCCTCACCCGCGGGTCCCCCTCGGCCCGAGCCGACGCCGATGCGATCTCCTGAATAGACTTGAGCCATGGCCGCCCCCCAAGGACTTTCAGCAAGCAAGAAATTCCTGCGGGCGCGGCTGCGCACCGGCTTCGTCCGCAGCCGGAACTCGCTGGTTCCGGCCGTCCAGATGACCGTGTGCGCCGTGGGCGCCTACGCGTTCGCTGAGTACATTTTGGGGCACTCGGGGCCGCTTTTCGCGGCTACCTCGTCACTGATCGCGCTCGGCTTCTCGCGGGATCCACGGCTTCGCCGGGTCGTGGAGGTGGGGCTTGGCTGCACCCTCGGGATCGTCGTCGGCGATTTGCTCCTCCACTGGCTGGGTTCGGGGATCTGGCAGGCCGCCGTCGTTCTTCTTTTCTCCATCCTGTTAGCACGCTTCCTGGACAGCGGCTCCATTTTCACCACCCAACTGGGCCTGCAATCACTGCTCGTGGTGCTGCTTCCTGCGCCGGCCGGCGGACCTTTCACGCGGAGCATCGACGCCGTGGTGGGCGGGGTTTTCGCGCTGCTCGTCACCATGCTGGTCCCCAAGGACCCGCGCCGGGAGCCTCGCCAGGACGTACGCAAACTCCTGCACGAGCTCTCGGAGGTGCTCCGCGAGTGTGCCGAAGCATTGATCAACAGCGACTCGACCCAGGCGTGGCACGCTCTCATCCGGGGGCGGAATTGCCAGCCCTTGGTGGACCGCATGCGCCAATCCCTCAAGGCGTCCGGCGAGGTGGCGACGATCGCTCCCGCGTATCGGCGGCACCGCGACGAGCTGACCATGCTTGCGGAATCGCTGGATTCCATCGACCTCGCCCTCCGCAACGGCCGGGTGTTCGCCCGGCGGCTCACCAGCGCCATCAACCATGCCGCCCTGACGGACGAAGCCACGGACAGCATCT
Organism: Arthrobacter methylotrophus; assembly: GCF_039539965.1. Taxonomy (NCBI): domain Bacteria; kingdom Bacillati; phylum Actinomycetota; class Actinomycetes; order Micrococcales; family Micrococcaceae; genus Arthrobacter; species Arthrobacter methylotrophus. The sequence goes on from NZ_BAABED010000001.1 coordinate 4,350,972, forward strand.
CGGAAGTGCTGCTGGACACCTCCGCGGCCGTCGAGGAACTATCGCTGGGCCTTGCGGAAGTGCACGACGGCGCCCGACGCGCCCACCTGCGCGGCGCGCGGCAGGACTTGGCGGACATTTCCACCCGGCTGCACCCCAAAATGCTCCACGTCCAAAAGCTCGAGGGCGAAACGGTGGTGATGCTCTTCCGCCCGCTCATGGTGGATTTGCTCGAAGCCGCGGGCATGGACCCCCGGGAGGCGAGAGACATACTTCCCGAGCTGCAGTGAGGAGCTTGACTGTCCTACCCCTCCACTAGCCTTGTACGCATGGCTTCCAAGACTTCACGCACCTCCAAAACACCCGCGTACAAGTGTGCCGAATGCGGGTGGAGCACGGTCAAGTGGGTGGGTCGCTGCGGCGAGTGCCAGGCGTGGGGCACCGTGGAGGAAGCAGGCGTCACGGTTGCGCGTACGACGGCGGCAACAACGGTTCTGGAGCCGGCCCGCCGCATTGCCGAGGTAGACGGGACCACGGCCGCGTTCCTGCCCACTGGTGTCGACGAACTGGACCGCGTCCTGGGTGGCGGGCTCGTCCCGGGCGCGGTGATCCTGCTTGCCGGGGAGCCCGGCGTCGGGAAATCCACCCTCTTGCTGGATGTCGCGGCGAAATTCGCCCGCACGGGGCAGGATGTCCTCTATGTCACGGGCGAGGAATCGGCGGCCCAGGTCAAACTCCGTGCGGAACGGATTGACGCGGTCGCGCACAGCCTCTATCTCTCGGCGGAAACGGACCTCGGGCAGGCGCTTGGGCAAGTGGAGAAACTTGAACCGAAGCTCTTGATCGTGGACTCTGTGCAGACGCTCAGCAGCGCCGACGTCGAGGGCAGCGCGGGCGGTGTGTCACAGGTCCGGGAAGTGGCTGCGTCCATCATCGCTGCTGCGAAGCGCCGCGGCATGACCACCCTCCTTGTGGGACATGTGACGAAAGACGGCTCCATTGCCGGCCCGCGTCTCCTTGAGCACTTGGTGGACGTGGTGTGCCAGTTCGAAGGCGAGCGCCATTCCCGGCTCCGCTTGTTGCGCGCGGTCAAGAACCGTTACGGGGCCACGGACGACGTCGGCTGCTTCGACCTGAACGAAGCCGGCATCGAAGGCCTCGCCGATCCCAGCGGCCTCTTTGTTTCACGGACGCGAGAGCCCGTTTCCGGCACCTGCATCACCGTGACCATGGAAGGCCGCAGGCCGCTGCTTGCCGAGGTTCAGTCGCTCCTGGCCGAAAGTGCCAGCTCACAGCCGCGCAGGGCCACCAGCGGGTTGGACAGTTCGCGCGTCGCCATGCTCCTGGCCGTACTCCAACAGCGGGCCGGTTGCATCCTGCACAAGGACGACTCCTACGTTGCCACCGTCGGAGGAGTGAAGTTGAGCGAACCTGCCACCGACCTCGCCGTCGCGCTTGCCGTGGCATCGGCAAAGGCCCGGAAGGCGCTGCCGCAAAGGTTGATTGCCTTCGGCGAGGTTGGCCTTGCCGGGGAAGTCCGCCCCGTTCCAGGGATCAACCAGCGCATCCTCGAGGCCCAGCGGCTTGGTTTCACGCATGCCGTGGTGCCCGCCAGCCCCAACGGGCCGGGCCCGATCCCGGAAGGCTTCTCGGTCCGCGAAGTGGCACATCTGGCCGAAGCCTTGGAACTGCTGATCACTTAGCTTCGATCCACCGGTCGGCCACCACCGGACATGCCCCCTGCACGAACCAGGCAGTGGACATAACAGCATTATGTCCACTCCTCGGCTGATACGAGGGGCATGTCCAGACGGATTGCGGCGCGGTTGGAGGACTATTTCGCGGGGTTGTGCGTGCCGATCGGCAGCAGCGTGAGGTTCGGGTGGTTCTTCTCGATCCGGCGCAGCGCCCAGACGTCGTTGAATAACGCCAGGTATTCGCCGTCGGACCGCAACAGCACCTCAGCGCCAGGGACGTTCGCGAGCGCGGGCATGGCTTCCGCCGTCGAGATCCTGGCCATCGAGTACGGGAGGCGCTCCAAGCGCATCGGGGCGTTGAAGTCGTGGGCCATGCGGTCCTCCACCACTTCGAACTGCATGGGACCGACAGCGGCGAGCACCGGCGCCTGGTCCCCACGGACGTCGGAGCGGAGCACTTGAATGACGCCTTCGTGCTCAAGTTGCTCGATCCCGCGGCGGAATTGCTTGAAGCGGCTGGGGTCCTGGGACCTGGCCACCTGGAAATGTTCGGGCGCAAAAAGCGGGATGGCCGGGAATTCCACGGGCTCTTCCAGGAACAGGCTATCCCCTACGCGCAGGGATGACGCGTTCACCAAGCCAACAACATCGCCGGGGTAGGCTTCGTCGATGACTTCGCGTTCACGCCCGAACACCTGCTGGGCGTACTTGGTCGCGAAGGACTTACCGGTGCGGGTCTGCGTGACCACCATGCCACGCTCAAAGACACCCGAGCACACACGGATGAACGCGACGTGGTCACGGTGGGCCTTGTTCATGCCGGCCTGGACCTTGAAGACAAAACCAGCGAAGGGCGCGTCAACGGAACGGGGCTCGCCGTCGATGTCCGGGCGGGGCGCGGCCGGAGGCGCGAAATCCACCAATGCGTCCAGGATTTCCTTGACCCCGAAGTTCAAGGCTGCCGAGCTGAAGAGGATAGGCGTCGCCGTTCCTGCATGGAAGCTTTCCACGTTGAATTCAAGGTTCGATTCGATCACCAGCCCGGCTTCGTCGACGGCGTCGCTCCAGTTGTTGCCCTGCGTTTCCGCTGCTTCTTCCGGGGTGAAGTACTCAGTGATGGCGATGTTGGCGCCGGCGTTGTTACGGGCGAACCGGGCGAAGCGGTCATTGCGCAGGTCCCAGACTCCACGGAAGTCGCCGGAAATGCCCACAGCCCACGTCAGCGGCATGGGTTGGAGGCCGGTACGTTCTGTGATTTCGTCCATCAGCGCGAGGGCGTCCAGGCCCGGCCGGTCCCATTTATTGATGACCGTGATGATGGGCAGGTTCCGCTGTTTGCAGACCTCGAACAGTTTCATGGTCTGGGTTTCCAGGCCCTTTGCCGCGTCCACCAGCATGACGGCGCAGTCAACGGCGGCGAGAACCCGGTAGGTGTCCTCGGAGAAATCGGCGTGACCCGGGGTATCCAGCAGGTTGATCACGGTGTCCCGGTAGGAGAACTGCAAGGCCGCGGAGCTGATGGAAATACCGCGGTCCTTTTCCATCTGCATCCAGTCCGAAACGGTTTCCTTGCGGTTGGCCTTGCCACTCGACGCGCCTGCGGTGCCGATGACTTTGGCATGCAGGGCGAGGGCCTCCGTCAGTGTGGACTTGCCCGCGTCAGGGTGCGAAATGACCGCAAAAGTCCGACGCCGGGACGCCTGGTGGTGAATTTCCTGGACTCGGGCGGGGTTCAGGACTTCTTGGGACACGGTGCTACTTTCGCTGCGATCTGGGCGTTGCCCGCACTGAAGAACGACGGGCCATGCGTGGGATGGAGGCTGGATCCGGGCCCGTTGCCGGCCGGGGCCAACTCAGGGAGCGGCACGGTTGCGCCAGCCAAGGTACTAAGTTTATCCCAGCCCGCCAAGCTGGCCGAAGGCAGCGTTTAACCGGATTGAAACGAGGTGCACAAACCTCCGAAATCACGGGCCGGTAGTTTGAATTGTCGGCAGTCCGGCACATCTGAACAACGTAGACGCCTTCGCCAAGGAAGCACCCGATCAGCCGGCGATGGCACGAAAGGACAGGGCAAAATGAAACCGGGAAATGACTTGTTCTACGATCCACTCGGCCCCTCCTCCGCCGCGAACGCCGGCCCGAACTCCCGTGCGGCCATGGACTGGCCCCAACAGGGACGCCGCCCGGAAACCAGTGCAAGCGGAACCGGCGTTCCCGGAAGGCAATCACATCCGGACAACGGAAAGGCTGCGGCCAGGGAAGCAGCACTCTTGAGCGTACGACGCGACCTTGAGCGGCTCGCCCGGCTTCGGATGACTCCCTGAGCTTCGGGGAACCCGACGCAAAGTGGCGGTCTGGCGACCGCCGTCGAACGCGTTTCAAGGCCCTCGTCACGTAACCTTCTTTGGGGCACTTTAAGGCTTGCCTGTGCGGTTCTTGCCGGTCTATACCTCTATCATTGAGCTTGCGGGAAACCAAGTATTTTGATCCTGTCGGCTCACTGCTGAAACCGGCATACTTGCGGGCGCGATTGCCTGCACCTTTGAAGGGAACACCTATGGCTCGGAGCCCCGAAGAATCGCTCAAGGCGACTCTGGGCAGGGTGGCCCCCGGAACGCCGCTGCGCGACGGCCTGGAACGTATCCTCCGCGGGCGCACTGGCGCCCTGATCGTGCTGGGAACGGACCGGACCATCGAGTCGATCTGTTCCGGCGGCTTTGAAATCGGCATCGACTTCTCCCCGACCCGACTGCGTGAGCTCGCGAAGATGGATGGTGCCATCATTTGCGACAAGGATGCCGGGAATATCCTTCGTGCCGCGGTCCAGCTTGTGCCGGACTCCAGCATCGAGACCCAGGAGTCTGGAACGCGCCATCGGACAGCGGAGCGCGTGGCCATCCAGACCGGAGTACCGGTGATTTCGGTCAGCCAGTCGATGCAGATCATCGCCCTGTATGTCAACGGCTTGCGCCACGTGCTGGAGGGCTCCGAGAAGGTCCTGGCACGCGCCAACCAGGCCCTCGCAACCCTTGAACGCTACAGTGCCCGTTTGGACCAGGTCACCAGCGCCCTGTCGGCCCTCGAGATCGAGGCCATGGTCACCGTCCGGGATGTGGCCGTCACCCTCCAGCGCCAGGAAATGGTCCGGCGTATCGCCGAGGAAATCTCACAGTATGTCCTGGAGCTGGGCGAAGACGGCAGGTTGCTGTCCTTGCAGCTGGAAGAGCTCACCACTGGCCGCGGCCCGGGCAGCGACGTGATCATCCGCGATTACGCCGGTGCCGACGCCTCGCCGGACGAGATCGACGGCGCGGTCCAGGCTCTTCTGGAGCTTGGCCCCACCGAGCTGATTGATCTGGGCAAGATTTCCGGCATCATCGGTTTCGCCGGGGGCTTGGACGTTCTCGACGCCGGGGTACAGCCCCGCGGATACCGCCTCCTGTCCGGGCTGAAGTCGGTTCCGAAAGCCGTGGCCGACCGTTTGGTGGAACATTTCGGCGGACTCCAGAACCTCATGGCCGCCACTATCGACGACCTCATGACCGTGGACGGCATAGGCGACCAGCGCGCCCGGACCGTTCGCGAAGGGCTCAGTCGCATGGCTGAAGCCAGCCTGCTGGACAGGTTCCTTTAGCCTGCACAGGCTCCTTGCTCCCGCCTTTAGCCGAGTTGGAAGACGGCCTTGGTGCTCGCCTTGTTCCCCAGCATGGCCTTGAATGTGTAATACGCGCCGCCAGCGCCGGGCTTGGCTGAGACCACGCCGCAGCCCTCCGTTGTCCGGTTCCGTTGCCACACGAAGTTGGCCGTCTCGCTCTTGCCCGGATCAATCTGCTTCACGAGGTCCTCACCCTTCGCCTGGCAGTCCTTCGAGGAGAAAATCCGGTCCTCGCCACTCGTCACCAAGAACTCCATCTGGGAGGTCCCCACATTCACTTGGCATGGGGCGGACCCGCCGTTGGTGATCTTCATGCTCAGCACCGGGTTCTGCCCAGCCGCATAGGAAGGCTGGTCCGTCGACGCGGTTACCGTCACCAGGTTGAGGTCGCACACCGGGGTGGGCGCAGGCGTTGTGGTGGCGGCCACAGTGGGAACCACCTGCGGGGCCTGGGCCGCTGCGGCTCCGCTCGGGTCATTCTTGGAGGCACCGGAATCGGCGTTGCTCGCAAGCGAGGAACTCATGGCCATAACCCCGGCTACGAGCATCGCCAAGACCACCAGCAAAGCACCAAAAACCACTAGCCTCCGACGGCGGTACACGGCACGGCTCGGCCGGCGCCTTTGCGGATTTGCGGCACCCTGCGATCGGTTTGCGCTTGAGTTCCGGGCCGGGCCTTTCGCCGACGGCGACGTGCGCGCGTTTGACGGTGGCTTGCCCTGGTTGACCATACTTCTAGGCTAGGCAACGCCGGGCCTGCTTGGGGCCGCACCACGCCGCCGCGGCCCGATTAGAGGCTAGTTTCCGGGAAATGGTGGCCAATGTAGCCGCGGCCTCAGCTTGGTTCCAGACCTGCATCGCGGTAGGCAGCGCGCGCCAGCTTTGAACCTAAGAACATGAGCAGCGAGGCGGAGCCTGGCCTGTTCCTTGTCTGGGCGGAGACCGCAGCGGAGAAGGGCGTGTATTGCTGGACGTCGGCTGGTAGCGGTCCAGCGATCTGGGCCTCCGGGACGAACATGAGTTCGCTCATCTGCTGGATTGCGAGATCGGCACGGCCATCGAGAAGCGCCGCAGCGGTGAAGCCCTGGTCGATGATGGTGGCATTTCCGTTGACTTCTTCGGCGATGCCCAGGTCCTGCAGCAGGCGGGCGAAGTAGATGCCGCTTGGCCCGTTCCGTGAGTAGGCCACGGAACGGGCTGCCGTCAGCGCTTTGGTGAGTTTTGAGACGGTCGAAACGTCGGGAATCTCGACGTCGGGGGCGACTGCGATGCCGATACCGGTTTGGGCCAGTGGCGTCAGGGTTCCGGCGTCGATGGTTGCTACGGTGCCGGGCGCTGTCAGTGAGGCGGTGATACCGATGATCACGTCCGGGTCTGCTCCGGCGGTGATTTCCTGGATCAAAGAGCTGGTGGGGGCAAAATGGGCATTCACCGCGGTTCCAGTGTCTTGGCTGAATGCAGGCAGGATGGAGTCCTTGAGGGCGCCTTTGAGGGCGACGGCGCAGAACAGGCTCAGGGCTGGGCGGGTAGTCAAGGTTCCAGCTTAGATCTTGGCGGGTGCGAGGGTGATGTCGAAGCGGGTGCGGGTCCAGGTCTGGTTGTCCAGGTCTCGGTGGTCGGGGGTGGGTGTGCCGGCCGGTTGGGGTTCGACCGCGGTCTGTTCGGGGCTGATAGCGGTTTCGGTAGGGGTGGTTTCGGACATGCTGTACTTTTGAAATTTTGCCTGGGAACGCGTGTGTCGCCGGAGGTTGCTCAGAGGTCCAGGAGGACGCGGGGGTCTTCCCCGGTCAGGGCCGCTTGGAGGAGCCTGGTGAAGTTTTCGGTGGTGGCCGGGCTCTTCACGCTCTACGCCGGATCGGCCGTGCTGTGCCCACTGGTCAGTGTTGGCCTCTTCTACGCACAGCGGGCGGCGGCCCGCCAGCCTGCTGACAGGCCCATCCCTGTCCTTGTGGAAGGCTGACGTCGGTCATCTCCGGCCGGCTCCACTACAGTGGATGGCAGGAATCGGCCGCCAAGGGCCAGCCACGAACCGCCGCACGAGGAACCCCATGTCATTAGCAGGCGCCGCTGAACTTGCCGGCACCCGTCACCTCGCTGACTTGCACCGGTCCATGCAGCGATGGTTCTCCGAGGCTGCCCGGGTATTGCCGTGGAGGTCACCGGATTGCAGCCCATGGGGAGTTCTGGTCAGCGAGGTGATGCTCCAGCAGACACCGGTGGTTCGTGTCCTGCCGGTATGGGAGGACTGGCTGCAACGCTGGCCCCATCCAGCGGGTCTGGCCAAGGAACCTTCGGGCGAGGCCGTGCGACATTGGGGCAGGCTCGGTTATCCCCGCCGCGCGCTCAGGCTCCACGCGGCCGCCGTCGTGATAGCCGAAGAACATGGCGGCAAGGTGCCGGACACGCATGCGGCGCTCCTAAGCCTTCCCGGCGTCGGCGAGTACACGGCAGCGGCAGTGGCTGCCTTTGCCTTCGGGCGGCGCGAAACCGTGGTGGACACGAACATCCGGCGAGTGCATGCCCGCCTCGTTTCGGGACTGGCGCTGCCGTCGCCGTCGCTCACCGCGGCCGAGATGCGCCTCGCCGAATCCCTCATGCCCGACGACGTCGCGCTCTCCGTGAGCTGGAACGCTTCCGTCATGGAGCTCGGTGCGCTGGTCTGCACGGCCCGCTCCCCCAAGTGTTCCGAATGTCCCGTCCGTGAGTCCTGCGCGTGGCGTGCCGCGGGTGAGCCGCCGCCGACGTACACACCCAAAGGGCAAGCGTGGCACGGCACGGACCGGCAGCTCCGGGGCGCAGTCATGGCCGTGTTGCGTGCGGCCGAATCGCCCGTGGCGCGGGAAATATTTGAGCGCCCGGCAGCTGACCTTGGCTTTGTCGCCGACGGCGCAACGGTGCCGCTTGCCGCCTTGCATCGCCTGAATTCCGCGCCGGAACAGCTGGAACGGGCGCTTGAAGGACTCGTGCGCGACGGTTTGGCCGAGATGCACGACGGCGGACTGCGGCTCCCGGCCTGAGCTTCCTTTACACCGCTTCCGCACCTGAAACATTGGAAGGGTGGGAATCTGAGTGCCGCTGGCGGCAGACATTCAGCCTCCGGCCCGATGTCCTTAACCTGCGTCCCCCCGCCCGTTAAGACCTCGGACTGAGCGTTATCACGACTACGGACGCGATGTCCAGTCACATTATTCGGGGGGTCACCATTTCCAATGAACGTATTTCTTTCACATCCTTTGTCAGCCGGGCGCTTCCTGCTGCGACGCGCTGGAACGAGCGCGAACTCGCGGTCCTGGGCGCAGCAGTCCAGGACGGGTATGTACCGACGCTGGCGCCACTGAGTAAACGGCAGCAGTTGACCCAGCTGGTACTTCAGTACGCCGAGGTACTGGTGCAAGCGCCCCGCCTTCAGTCCAACCATCAGATGGTGCGCCGGATGGATCATTTCAACCAACCCTTGGTTGTCTGGCGCCTGATCTCGGGTAACCATCGAGAACTCGGGCGGGGTGTGGGCCTTTTCCCGGACTACGCGGCGGCGGCCGCTCATGCGCGCTCCGTGCAGCGGGCAGTCGGGGAACTCACGATTACTTTCGTGCAGAGCCAGCCCGCCCGGGAGTTCGGGTGGTACGCAAGCCTGCGGGGGCGCCCTGTATTGACGGCCAGCTCCTGGTACCCCACGATCCGGGAAAGGGACCGCAGTGCCGCCGCCGCACTGGATCTGCTCGGCGCCGCGCGCCTGCTGGAAACAGTGATCCGGCACGGACATCGGCATCTTTCGGTCGAACTGTCGAGTGAACAGGTAGGGCCGCGGGATGCTGTCGAGGGCCCAGTTCCCGAGGACCCGCTGCCCGCGCTTTCACCGTAAGTTCACCTGATCGAGGGTGTTTCTTAGTCGAACAAATCGAGGTGGCGGGCAACGATGCCCCAGACTCATAGCGGTCGGCTCTGTCCCGACAACTTCAGCAGCCGAGCAAGCGCCATGGCAGTAAAGGTACTGCGCGGCGGCGCAACGGCAACGCACACCACCCGGAACTAAGATGGGGAATCTTGACATGAATTTAAAGTCCTTTCAGGCTGTCGGCGCCATCTGCGTCACTGCCCTGGCGTTCGGCCTGATCAGCACTGCAACCGCGACTGCGGAACCCACCACATCCAATCGCCCGCTGGCGGCCGTTGGTTCGGACACCATCCAGGACGTCTGGAATGCCTTGAGCAACACGGGTCCGATCAAGTCGGTGGCCTCTTACAACGCCTTTGGCGACGCCGCCACGATCGTGACGAAGACCGGCGTTGCCCCCATTACCCGGCCGAACGGTTCCGGAGCCGGAGTCAAAGCCCTGAGTGCCAGCCTGAATCCGCTTAACCACGTCTACAAGGACTCGGCCAACAACTCGTTCACCCTGAAGAAGAACGACGTCGACATCGCCCGGTCATCTTCCTCCCCCAGCGTGACGGGCACCGACCTCACGTTCCTTCCTTTCGCGCGCGATGCGGTCACCGTAGCCGTGAAAGACGCCGCCAACAGGCCGCTGAGCCTGACCACGCAGCAGGTCGCCAACATTTTCAGCTGCACGGCCGGTGACGGTGTCACCATCGACGGCGCCACCGGAAAGCCTGTCCTCGGAACCATGACGTTCACGCCCAAGCTGCCCCAGGCCGCTTCCGGTACGCGTGCCTTCTTCCTCAAGGCAATCGGTGTCACGCCGAATACCACCTGCATTTCGGACGCGGAACAGGTCTATCCCGAAAACAACGGCGAGGCACTCGTCAACGACGGCGACATCTTCCCCTTCTCGGCCGCACAGTGGATTGCACAGAAGAACGGTGCGATGACCGACACTACGACTGCCGGTCAGTTGCTGGCGGACATCGACGGGCTCAAGGCCATCGACCAGAATACGGCTGCCCCGGCTCTGGCGCCGGGCGACCTCTACGGTGATCCGGCTGTTGCGCCCGCGAGCGGTAAGGGCATCTTCGCCCGGGACACTTACAACGTTGTCTCCAGCGGGGTCCAGACCAGCAAGTTGACCTACAACGTGGTCCTCAACAACGCCGTCTCGACCAGCCTGAAGACCACCGCGGGCAAGAGCATCATCACCAAGTTCGGCTTCAAGACGCTTTCCTACGTCGGCGACTGGACGATGGGAAAGAAGTCCGGGTACACCAACTAGGCATTCAACCGGCATTCCCTGGGCCAATTCATCAAACGTTTGCGCGCAATACCAGCTTGCTTTACTTAGCCACGCGCACAGAATACGGCTGATGACCCAGAATGATCGGTAATTCTTGGCATTATCTCCGCACATAGCGGCGAGAAAATCGGCCGCGGGTGCAGGACGTTAATTCAGCACAAATACTTTTTTACCTGAGAGAGAAGATAAGATCATGGCTAACGCCACAACAAAGAAAACCCGCTGGGGACTTAATGCGACGGCAACAGTTGCCGGGACTGCGCTCCTGCTTGGCGGAGGAATTGCCGTTGCCAGCGCCGCCTTGCCAGTTGGTTCAGCCGGCACGGTAACCGCCAACAACCACACCGGCTCCTGGTCACCAGCAGACCTGGTTGCCCTCAAGCTGCACAGTGACATGGCTTGCCCGACGGTCGGCGGCATGATGGCCGGTGCATTGATCTTCATGTCCGAGGTGGGGCAAGAGATCAAGCCGGCGACGAGCGCTACAGAGGCACAGAACCTCTACCCGTTCACGCAGGATCCGATGTCCCAGATGTCCCTGACGGGCACGGCCATCGCGGACGACAACAACCTGGAGTCCGGATTCGTTGACGGCACCAAGGCGCCCATTGCCGATATGACAGCCGTGGTCCAAGCCAGCCACACCTACAGCATCGGCTACGTCTGCACCGTCCTGTCCGACGATTTCAGGACCGCCACGATCAATCCGGTAGGCGGCACGACCGTGGCTTCCTGGGCTACGCTCACTACCGACGCGTCGAAGAACTGGACGATCAGCCAGCCCGTCGTCGCCACCCCGACGCCAACAGCAACGCCGTCCGACACGGAGACGGCAAGTCCTTCCCCGAGCGCAACGCCTTCAGCTACCGAAACGGCCACTCCGTCAGCGAGCGCAAGCCCAAGCGGAACGCCCTCGGCAACCGAAAGCGTAGCGCCGACGACGGGCGTGACCGTTCCGGCGACCACTTCCGCCGATGCCCAGGCCCTGAAGGCCGGAGATCAGCTTTCCATCGGCCAGAAGTACGTTGTCAACGCCCCTAGCAACACTTTTGCGGCCGGCGAAACGGTCTCGGGTGAAATCCACTCGGATCCGATCCTTTTGGCCGAAACTGCAGTAGCCGGCTCGGACGGATCAGTCAGCTACACCTTCTCGGTCCCGGCGAGCCTTCCGGCCGGAACCCACACGCTGATCCTGAAGGGTGCTTCGGGCGCAACGTTCCAGGTAGCCGGGCTGATTGTTACCGCCTCGGCGAACGCTCCCTTCCTCGCCGACACCAACTGGGTCCGCACTGCTACCGCCAACCCGGCAAGCAGCGCAGGGCTGGCCGCAATGGTCATCGGTGGCCTGACGCTCGTGGGCGTGGGCGGCGGCATTTACCTTTCCCGACGCCGTAAGGGCAGCAGGGTCTGATCTTTATCAAGGAATTGCCCGGACCTCCTGAGGTCCGGGCAATTCCATTTTCAGCCCCGATTCCTTTTGTTCACCTGCAGGAAATACTTTCTTTGTCCATGCACAACGGGCCGGGGCTTGGTTCGGGAAACAATAGTCCAGCAGCTTCCGCTGCCATTCGGCTAAACACTCCATTGATAGGCCCGAAATAGTCGGCCCACAGGACTTCGCGGCCGATCCCTTAATAATGGAAAGAAAGTATTCATGCCGCTTCCATGGAATACCCGACGGGTACACACCGGGACCCGCCAGCGACGGGCCGGGCGGTGGGCTTCCCCCTTGGCCGCGACTGCGGCTATGGGCGCCCTCCTGTTGCTCTCCCTTCCTCCTGGCTCGGCGGCCCCGGCGGTTCCGGGCACCGATTGGGGGCCGGCCGGCTCCATGGTCAGCGACACCGCTGCGACCGTCGCTTGGGACAACACCAACAACGCTCCCGACAGCACGGTCCCGCGCGGGGCTCAGCAACAGCTGCCCCATACCGCAGGTAAGTCCTACAACGACGTCGATAAGCGGCTGCGCGACGCAGCAGCCGCCGCGTTCGGGCCGGGCAACGGACGGACTGGCCTTTCCCTGACGGTTTCCCAAACAAGGAACCTGCAGAACCAGTCAGTGACGGTCAGCTTCAGCGGCGCCGATCCTGCTGCCGGCGCCAACGGTGCCAGCACTTCCTACCTTCAGGTGTTCCAGTGCTGGGGCAAGCCGGGCGCGGACAACAAGCCTGATCCGGCCGCCACCGAACCTGACCCAGCCACGTGTCAGTTCGGGGCTACCGGCCTGGACGGTGACATCTCCAACACGGCACACCAACGCTCCCTCCTCAACGATCCTCTGGTCCGCGGCGGGGACTGGGAAGCCGCCGATCCGGTTTCCCCCACCATGAACCTTCCCGCGCCCTTCAAGGCCGTCACCGGGGAACAAACACGGATCGCTGACGGCTTCAACCTCAGCGAGTACCGCAACCCGTTCTTCAACCGCACCACCACCAACGAGTTCTCTCGTTTCCTGTCATCGGAACAGGGGTCCGGCTCGCGAACCTTCGAAGTGCAAAGCGGTGCTGAAGCCTCCGGGCTGGGCTGCGGTCACCGGCCGGATGCACCCAGCGTTGCCAAATGCTGGCTGGTTGCGGTGCCCCGAACGGCTGCGATGGACGCCATTCTCCCTGCCGGGCCATTGGCGCCCAGCCTTTGGGCGATGCGCCTGCAAGTCCCCCTCCAGTTCCAGGACGTCGCGGCTGTATGTCCCACCGATCAGGCGGCGACCCTCAGCGTGGGCTCAGAGGCACTGAGTGCGGCAATGAAGTCGTGGATTCCCGCCGTGTGCGACACCAAGAAATTTACTTTGGGCTTCTCACCGCTGGCGGACCTGCAAGCCCGCACCCAGCTCCAGCAGCCGGACACGCTCGCTTTCATCACCCGCCCCGCGCCTGCCAACGTTAACGCCCTCTACGTGCCGACTGCACTCGCCGGAGTAGTCATCGCCATGACGATTGACAATGCTTGCACGGCATCCTTCACGCCCTACACGCTGGCTGATTGCGGCTATCGGGACAAAGCCGAGTGGGAAGCCGACAAGGCACGTAGTGCCGGTCTGGTGCGCGATCTGAAACTCAATGCCCGCCTTCTGGCCAAGCTTCTCACGCAGAGCTACGTCCAGCACACGGCTCCTGCCGCTGCCGCCGACGCCCCCTTTACCAAGCCTGGCAGCACAAGCTACGGGCAGCCGATGACATACTCCATCCAGAATGATCCGGAGTTCAGATCCCTGAACCCTAAAGGCCTTGGCTCCTCCGGTAACGTCAGCCCTCCCGTCGTTGAAGGACTGCGCTCCGACGCAGCAGCCGCCGTCTGGGACTGGTTGCTCAACGACAAGGACGCGAGGGCCTTCCTGAACGGATGCCCGGATCCTTCAGGCATGACGATCAACCCCTTCTACTCGACCCGGAGCTATGGCGAATGCCAGGAACAGGCCACCACACTGGACCAGCTGGCGGGCCGGAAAATTTCCGAAACGAAGACTCCCGACGGCTTCACCTACGCTCCCGTGTCCTACCCTTCCGAGGGTGCCGCCTATCCCCAGGTCTATTGGGCCCAGGGGCAGGCCATCAGGAACGGCGACGGGACCATTGACCAGCCGGCACTGACCGTGGGCGACCAGTACGCGCGGGTACAGGACATGGCCGCCGCGGCCCAGAACACTGTGCGCGCCCAACCCGCCGCCACTACGGCGTGGTGCGCGGATTGCAGCCCGCCCGCCTACAAGTCGGTGCCCCGTCAGGAGTACGGCAGCCGTAGCATCCTGTCAATTACCGATGCCGCCTCAGCAGCGAAGTTCCAGCTGCCTACGGCTCAGCTGTGCAATGTCAGCGGCGCACAATGCATCGGCGCCACCACCGCCAGCATGCAGGCGGCCGCCGCGCAATTCGAATCCACCGAAGTCCCCGGAGTGGCGCGGCCGGCTGCTGCCCCGGACTACGCCAAGGCCTATCCGCTCACCCTCCCCATTTACGGCGCGGTGAACCTGGCCTCGGTCAGCCAGACCCAGGCTGCGACCTTTGCCCGGCTTTTCTCCTACATCAGTACTGAAGGCCAGAAACCCGGCTTCAGCAGCGGGATGTTGCCGCCAGGATATGCGCCCCTCACCCCGCCCCTGCTGCAGTTGGCCGCCACCGGGATCCAGAAACTACAGAGCGTGTCCGGGCCCCAGCAGACCGAGCCCGCCACCACCCAGCTGCTCCCCGTGGAATCCGGAACCAGCGGAAACGTGTCCTCCACAATGCCGGTAACCGCAGGATCAATATCCGCCACGACGGATGCCGTCCCCGCGGCAGCGCCGGCGGCCGGCCCCGCACCCGCCGCGGCAATAGTGCCCGGCCGGACCGCGTCCACCAGCAGTGCCTGGCCGCAGTACACGCTGGCGATCGGGCTGGCAGCGGCCTTGGCCAGCGCCGCCGCCGCACCGTTGCTGGCAAGGGGGCGTCGGAAATGAGCACAGTACTGCCCGGAACCCGCCCCGAGGAAGCGCAGGACAGTCCCCGCCCCTTGCACCAGCTCTTGGAGCAACCGGACTATGTGTTCCGGGCCATCACAAGGGTGGGAGGCGGAATCGTGCTGGCCATCATGGCTTTGGTGGGCCTCTTTCTGGCTGGCAACGGCGTGGGCGCAATCAACGCAGTGGGGCTGGGCACCTTCCTGACCACGCAGAATTGGGCCCCGGAAACCAATGACTTCGGCATTGCCGCTGTTTTGTGGGGCACCGTGCAGATCGCCGCGGTCGCGCTGGCCGTCGCGATGCCCCTGTCCCTGGGGACCGCATTATTCATCACCGAAGTGACCACCGGATGGATGCAGAAGGCCCTTACCAGCTTGATTGATCTCCTGGCTGCCGTTCCCTCAGTGGTCTTTGGCCTGTGGGGCGCCTACATGCTTCAGCCCAACGTGGTGGACTTCAGCAAATGGCTGTCCACCTGGTTCGGCTGGATACCCTTCTTGCAAGTCGACGGTGTGGACCCTGGCAGCCCGCTGCGGGATACCGTGCCCTTCACCGCATCCGCCTTCATCGCCGGACTGGTCGTAGCCATGATGATTGTCCCGATTCAGACCTCGATCATGACCGAATCCTTCCGGCGGGCGCCAATAGGTGAGCGCGAAGGCGCCTACGCCCTGGGAGGCACCCGCCTGGGCATGATCCGGACGGTCGTGCTGCCATTCGGCCGCGGGGGGATCATCGGCGGCACCATGCTCGGGCTGGGGCGGGCACTTGGCGAGACCATCGCCATTTACCTCATCATCAGCCCCGTCTATGCCATCAATTTCCACGTGTTGGAAAAAGGCGCCAACTCGATTGCTGCCATGATCGCCCTGAAGTACTCCGAGTCCAACGAATCCGCCATGAGCGCACTGATGGCCGCCGGATTGACTCTCTTCGTGATCACCATGCTTGTCAACATCACGGCCTCAGCCGTGATGGCTAAATCCCGGTCCGGTGCAGAGAGCGAGGGCTGATCATGACCACAACCGACGACGGGCCCGCCATCCATGTGAGCCCGCTGCCCACCGCCGCCGAGCCGCTCCGCCCGGCTACCATACTCCCGCTGCTGGCCAAACCTTCCACCGGCCCTGAAGAGGCCCGGGTACGGCCGGGAGCCGGCCGTACCCACGTCCTGACGCTGTCCGGCTCAGCCGCCGGCGGCTTCGGCATGGGCCTCCTGTTGACCGTAGCGCTCGGACTGATTCCCCTGGGCTGGTTGTTCATCGTCTCCTACCTGTGGTTCCTGCTGTTGTACACCGCGCTGGTGTACCTGCGTCAACCGGCTCCGGCAGTACGCAATGGCCTGCTGACAATCCTGCTCAGCTCCGCCGGTGCCGCCGTCGCGGGCACGCTTGGCCTCGTGGTCGTGTTCACGTTCGCCCGAGGCCAGGACGCCTTGTTCCACCTCAATTTCTTCACCACGGACATGTCCGGCGCCGGGCCATTGTCCGGACTGGACCAAGGCGGTGTCCTGCATGCCCTCGTAGGAACGCTGGAACAGATTGCCATCGCCCTTGCCATCACCATCCCGCTGGGACTGACGACGGCGGTATTCCTCAACGAGGTCGGCGGACGGTTGGCGCGCATCGTGCGTACGGTTGTTGAGGCGATGACGGCGCTCCCGTCGGTCGTAGCGGGCCTGTTCATTTACGCCGCTGTGGTCATGTCCATCACCCATCAGACCAACGGTTTTGCCGCTTCGCTGGCAATCACCGTCCTGATGCTGCCGATCATGATCCGCTCGGCCGACGTCGTGCTCCGCCTGGTGCCAGGAAATCTGCGCGAGGCAGGCCTGGCCCTGGGCGCGGGCCAGTGGCGTGTGGTGTGGCACATCGTGTTGCCGACGGTCCGCTCGGGCCTGACCACCGCCATCATCCTGGCGACGGCCCACGGAATCGGGGAAACAGCCCCGGTTCTACTCACGTCCGGCTTTACCGGAGTAATGAATGCCAATCCGTTCTCCGGGCCCCAGACCCCGCTGCCGCTGGCAGCACTGGACTATGTCCGTTCCCCGGTGCCGGGGATGGTTGCGCGCGGCTTCGCCACCGCCGCATTCCTGCTGTTCGTGGTGCTGGTGCTATTCATCTTGGCCCGGATCATTGGCGGGCAGGACCCGGGGAAGCAAACGCCGGGCCAGGCTCGCCGAGCGGCCGCGAAGTCCCGGCGCGAGCTACCGCGCATCGAACGCAACCACGCCCAGCTGCTGGCGAACCCGGGTGCGGCCCCTTCCAACAACCTGCAGGAGAACCAATGATCCGCCACCTTTCCAAGCGACGGAGCCTCCCGGCGGTCCTGGGAATTCTATTGTCCTTGGGCCTGGTGCTGGCCGGCCTCGCGCCGGCGCATGCAGCCAACTACCTGCGCATCGGCGGTTCCGGCTCCTCTTGGGCCGGCAACGCTCTGCAGGACTGGATTGCGCGGGTCGGCGCCCAAGGGGTGACCGTGGATTACGAAAACAAAGGGTCCTCCACCGGCCGTAAGGAATTCGCGGACCAGATGAAGCAGTTCGCCATCTCCGAGATCCCCTATAGCGGTGACACCGCGGACCCGCGCGACAACAGCATGCCCGGGTTCTCCTACGGCATGCTGCCCGTGGTGGCCGGCGGCACCGCGTTCATGTACAACCTCAAGGCCGGCAGTTCGAGGATGAACAGCCTCAAGCTCTCCCAGCCGGCCATCGCCAAAATCTTCACCGGCCAGGTCACCCGCTGGAACGATCCCATCGTCGCCGCCGACAACCCAGGGGTCGCACTGCCGGACGCAACCATCAACGTCGTTGTCCGCTCGGACGGCTCCGGGGCAACAGCCCAGTTCACCCTGTGGCTCTTGCGCCAATACCCGGGCGACTACGCGAAGTTGTGTGCGGTCACCGGCTGCGATCCTCAGCACGCCACCTCCTTCTACCCCACGCAGGGACTGAAGAACTTCGTGGCACAGAACGGCTCCCAAGGCGTCACCACCTACACGGCTAACAATCAGTACACGATCAACTATGACGAGTACTCCTACGCCCAGGGGATCGGCTTCCCCGTGGCGCAGGTCAAGAACGCAGCTGGCTTTTACACGCTGCCCACCGAGTACGCAGTGGCCGTGGCCCTGACCCAGGCGAAGATCAACCAGGACAAAGGTTCGCCCAACTATCTCTCCCAGGACCTCTCTGCGGTGTATGGCTACAAAGACCCCCGCACCTACCCGATGTCCGCCTACTCCTACATGATCGTCCCCACGCAGGCCACCAATGCCGTGAACCCGGCCCAAGGGGCCACGCTGGGATTCTTCGCAAACTACGCCTTGTGCGAGGGGCAGCGTCCCATGGGCCAACTCGGATACTCGCCGCTGCCCATGAACCTCGTCCTGGCCGGAATGGAACAGATCCGCAAGATACCGGGCGTGGACCAGGACACCATGCGCAAGATGGATGAAACCCGGGCGAGTGTCTCAAGCGGCTCGGCAACTGCCTGCAACAATCCCACTTTCAAGCCCGGCGACTCCCCCTCAGCCAACCAACTCGTGCGGACGGCCCCCTTCGACAAAGCCTGCGACGCTGCCTGCCAGGCAAACTGGCGTGGTGTCGACGCGGCCGTCAACCAAGGTCCGGCCGGGGCCACGGTAACCGCCGGAGCAGAAACGGCCGCCGCCACAGCAGGGGGTTCGGCCCAGGCCGGCGGCGGGGACCTTCCCGGGGCTGATCCAACCGCTGGAGCGGCCGCCTGCGACCCGGATAGCGGAACCTGCGCCGCAGCAGCAGCCGGGGCTGCTGGCGGTGCCGGGGCAGCCCAGCAGCTGACGCCGGTCACCACCACGCTGGCCTCCAGCCGCGGGTGGGGACAACCGCAGAACCTCTTGCTGATCATCGGCGGCCTGGTTGGCCTCCTCGTGTTTGTTCCGCCACTGGCCGCCGGGGCCTTATCCCGGCGCACGCGCAGGAAGGGCGGCATGAAGGCATGATCGCGACGCTCACCGGACGCCGCCAAACCGGGCCACGCCCGGTACATCGTGGACTGCTCGACTGGCTGCGTCGCGCCCCCCGGACCAGACGCCGGGCCACACCGGTCAGGCTCCCGCCGTCATCCGGCCAGAAGGCACTTTCGCTGGGGTTTGCGATGGTCTCAGTTCTCCTTTTCGGACAGATCATCAACATTGTGATCATCTCCCACGTGCAGCATGCCACGAGCCAAACCCGGTTGTTTGAAGAGCTGCGGACCAGCCTGGCGGAAGGCTCTGCCCCACTGGGACAGACAGACAAGGATGGAGGGTTGGTCGCCCCCGGGACACCGCTGGCACTGCTCTCCATTCCTGCCTTGAACGTGCAGGAGACAGTGGTCGAGGGAACGTCGTCACGGGAACTGATGGATGGCGTCGGCCATCGCCGGGACACTCCCCTGCCCGGACAGAGCGGCACGAGCGTCCTCATGGGCAGGGCGGCCGCGTATGGCGGAGCCTTTGGCCAGCTGGGACGCCTTTCACCGGGAGAACGTTTTACTGTCACCACCGGGTTAGGCGTGGCCGAGTTCGAGGTGACCGGCCAGCGCCGCGCCGGTGACCCCGGCCCGGCCCTGCCCGTCGGTAACGAAGGGCGCCTGACGCTGACCACGGCGGCCGGGCCGGCGTTCCTCCCCGACGGGGTTCTGCGGATTGACGCGAAACTGCTCTCAAAAGCTGTACCGAAGGCGCCACCCGTCCTCTATGCAGCCTCCCTGGAGCCCGCTGAACTTCCCCTAGGATCCGACACCTCGGACCTCGTAGGGCTCCTGGTGTGTCTGGAATTGCTGATTCTGGCCGCCCTGGCCGCCGTCTGGTCATGGTACCGGTGGGGTCAACGGGAGACGTGGCTGGTCTTCCTTCCCGCCCTGGGTGCCCTGTCCGTGCTGACCGGCACGCAGGCCAGTCTCCTGCTGCCGAACCTGCTGTAGTGAATACGCAAAAGAAAGAACCCTCATGACCATGCCATCAACCCCCGGCCACGCTCTGGCCGTTTTCGATCCGACCGAGGGCGAGGACGTCCAGGATCCGTTCGCCGGCAGCGAGGCGGCCGAACTCAACGCGGAGTCAGTCAGCGCCTGGTTCGGTGAGCGAAAAGTCCTGGACCGCGTCTCCCTGAACATGGCCGCAGGACAAGTAACAGCCCTGATCGGTCCCTCCGGCTGCGGAAAATCCACCTTCCTACGGATCCTCAACAGAATGCACGAAATGGTGCCTTCGGCTTCGCTCGCCGGCAAGGTGCTGCTGGACGGCTCGGACATCTACGATCCAGGCCGGCAGGTTACACTCGCCCGCCGGAGTATCGGCATGGTCTTCCAGAAGGCCAATCCGTTCCCTGCAATGTCGATTTATGAGAACACCGTCGCCGGCCTGAAGCTCGCTGGGATCAAAGCCGGCAGGGCCGAAAAGGACTTCCTGGTGGAGGATTCGCTGCGCAAGGCATCCCTCTGGGAAGAGGTCAAAGACCGGCTGCACCAGCCAGGCGGCGGCCTGTCAGGCGGCCAGCAGCAAAGGCTCTGCATCGCCCGGTCCCTGGCCGTTTCCCCGCGAGTGCTGCTGATGGACGAACCGTGCTCGGCGCTGGACCCAACGTCCACCCGCCGTGTCGAGGAAACCATCGCGTCGCTGCGGGGACTTGTCACCGTCGTCATCGTCACGCACAACATGCAGCAGGCTGCGCGCATCTCCGACAACTGCGCGTTCTTCCTTGCAGCGCAGAATGCCCCCGGTGCGATCGTGGAGCACGGCCCAACTGATGCCATGTTCCACTACCCCCAGGACCCGCGCACCAGCGACTACGTGAACGGGCGTTTCGGGTAGATGCGAAGAGCAACCTCACCTACCGCCCGCGTTCGCCACCGGATCCGGAACCTTGCCGCCGGTGTCTTGACCACACTGGGCCTGACCGTTGTGCTCATTTACGGAATTCCCCTGATGACGGGGGCCCAGCCGTTGCTCGCCGTCCCCGGGCAGAGCAGCGAACCGGTGCCGTCATCCGCCGGCACGACGGATACAGTGCCCCCCGTGGTCAGCACCCCGGCGGAGGCAGAGGCGGCGGCAACCCGAGAATTGGAACGGGCTCCCGCCGGACCCGGCCAGCCAGTGCGGGTGCAAGTGCCGAGGCTGGCCCTGGATATTCCGGTGTTACCCATGGCGTTGCCCGCCGACCACCGGGTCAATCCGCCCTCCAACGGCTTCGCCTATTGGATCAGCGATTACGGCCCGGCAGGGCCCGGAGCCACAAATACCACCTATCTGGCCGCTCACTCGTGGAACCTCGGCTACGCAGCTTTCAACGCTCTGATGGACATCCAAGCCGGCGCGGGCCGGGTGCAGCCCGGCGACGCTGTCCTGGTCACCACCCTCGAGGGCGTCACCCACTATACGGTCACCTCTACGGCCGGTTACGCGAAGTCCACCCTGGAGTCAAGGGATGACCTCTGGGCCGCCGTGCCCGGGCGGCTGGTGCTCCTGACCTGCTTCCAGCTGAACGACGCCGGTGCCACACAAAACTATGTCGTTTACGCCAAGCGAACGGACTAAAAAGTATCTGCGTCCCACCGGTCCTTAACCAAACTGCCATAGTCATAACGATGTGCCTGCCAGTTGCGGGCATCCCGTTCCGGGCATAGCGCCGCGGGATACCCTCAAATTATGCGCAGGTTGTGGGCCGTTATCGCATTAAGCACGACGGCGGCACTCTGGTCAGGCTGCCAACCTCAAGTGAGCGCGTGCCCGGCAATTGCGGTTGCCCCGGTGGTGTCCCTCACGGTTGCGGCAGACTATGCACCCATGGTCAAGACCATCCATGTGAAAGCCTGCCAAGACGGGAAATGCCATGAGGCTGAGTTGGAATTGCGCCCGGGCAGTGTGGCGGTCCCGCAATCCTGCAGTCCCGAACCCAGCTCGGCCTGCTCAGCCGTCTCGTCCCCGGACGGTACCCTCTACGGTGCCCTGAGCATGGGGACGTTGACGGCGTCGCCCATCACTGCCGAAGTAACCGGCTCGGACGCAACCGGCGGAATCTTGCCGGTCAGGACACTGGACTTTAAACCGAAAAGCGCCAAGCCTTGGGGCGAGCAGTGCCAGACCGTCATCACAGCAAGCCTCCTGCTCGATGCCCACGGCCTACGGCAGTCCTGAGTCGAGAAGCTCCGCGCCCGCCTCAGATCTCGCCGAATCCCTGTTCCACGAGGCGCCTGACGTAATCCACGGCTTTCGATGAATCCTTGCCCCGCGCTTCGACTTTGAGCTTGCCGCCTTGGCCCACGGCGAGGCTCATGAGTTCCATGACGGATGTGCCGTCGACGCCGTTCACCGTTGCCTCGACGTCCAAGCCAGCGAGTCCACCGGCAATTTTCGCCGCGGGCCTGGCATGCATTCCCATCGGGTTGATGAGCTCGAATTCACCGCTTTCCGCCGGTTCACCCTTCCCTTGGGATGGTGGCGATCCCGCGGCATCAAAAGCGGTCTCCGGTCCGAATCGGACCGATTCCGCGGCCGCCTTCACGGCGGCGGCCAGGGCACCACCTTGCGTAGCCACGGCGGCCGCAACGAGGCCTTCCACCAAGGGCGCGTCGGCAAGGAGGACTTTGTCCGGCTCGGTGCAGAACTCCGTCGCTGATTCTGCGGTCATGACGGCGGAACCAAGGTCCGCCAAGACCACCAGACCATCTCCTGAAGCCTCCGTAAGACCTGACTCGAAGGCGGCTATTGTCTTCTCCAGGTCCGTGCCGATCCGGCCATCGGCCGTGCCACCAACGGCATAGAACTTCACATCGGGGGCCATCTGGGCAGCCAATTCCACTGCGCCTTCGGCGATTTTCCGGCTGTGCGAGACCACCACCAAGCCGACCGTCATTCAGCAGACCCTTCGGGGAACCCGGCGGCAGTGGCAGCTGCGCGCAACAGCAATGCCGACGATACGGCCCCGGGATCGCGGTGGCCGGCGCTGCGTTCACCGAGGTAGCTCGCGCGTCCCTTGCGGGCAATGAGGGGATCCGTAGTCACGGCTCCCACTTCTGCAGCCTCGGCCGCAGCAGCCAGCACCGCCACTGCATCTCCACCATCGGCCAGGACCTCATCCGCCGCTTCCACAGCGGGGGACCAAGCATCCACCATCGTTTTGTCTCCCAATTCCGCCTTGCCTCGGGCAACAATTCCGTCGCGGGCCGCAGTCAGTGCTCCGGCGAGCGCAGCGGCGTCGATTTCCGCAAGTTCTCCCAGGGACGTGGCTGCGCGAAGATACGCGGTCCCGTAGAGCGGACCGGCGGCGCCGCCCACCTTGGACATCAGCGCCATCGCGGCCAGCTTAAGTGCCGCGCCAGGTGTTTCCGGTGGAGTTTGGCCCAGTTTCTCTATCACGGCCCGGAACCCGCGGTCCATGTTTTCGCCGTGGTCCGAGTCGCCGATCGCACGGTCCAAGGCAATCAACTCCTCACGATGCTCGGACATGAGCCGCGCGGAGAGCGTCAACCACTGAACCGCCCAGTCGACCCCCAAGTCCACTGTCACATCCCCCAACGCAGGGCCGGAGTGTGGACGGGGGCATCCCAGAGGGCCGTTAGTTCGTCATCGAGTCGCAGCACCGAAATGGAGCAGCCCTGCATCTCCAGCGATGTGACGTAGTTGCCCACCAGCGAGCGTTCCACTTTGGCCCCTCTTTCCGCGAGGATCCGGGCCGCGCGGCGGTACACAATGTACAGCTCGCTGAGGGGCGTGCCACCCATTCCATTCACAAAGAGCAGCACTTCTTCTCCGGCTTTGATTCCCAGATCTTCCAGTACGGGTTCCAACAATCGGCTGGTGATGCCGTCGGCGCTCTCCATAGCGATCCGGTGCCGGCCCGGCTCGCCGTGAATGCCAATGCCGATTTCAATTTCGTCTTCGGCAAGCTCGAAGCTCGGTACGCCGGCATGTGGCACGGTGCATCCGGACAGGGCCACTCCCATGGTGCGTACGTTGCGGACAACCCCTTCCGCGACACCCGCGACGGCCTCGAGGGAATCTCCCCGCTCAGCGGCTGCTCCGGCAATCTTTTCCACCAGCACGGTTCCGCCCACGCCACGGCGGCCTGCCGTGTACAGCGAGTCTTCTACCGCGACGTCGTCATTGACGAGAACCGAGCGGACGCTGATTCCTTCGGCCTGGGCCATCTCCGCCGCGGTCTCGAAATTCAGAACGTCGCCGGTGTAGTTCTTCACAATGTGTATGACGCCCGCCCCGGAATCCACTGCCGCGGTGGCCGGAATGATCTGGTCCGGCGTAGGCGAGGTGAAGACGGCACCGGGCACGGCGGCGTCGAGCATTCCGTGCCCCACAAAGCCGGCATGAAGCGGCTCATGGCCACTCCCCCCTCCCGACACAAGTCCCACTTTGCCAGCCACCGGAGCACCTTTTCGAACGATATAGATGGGGTCCGTATGGACATCCACGAGGTCGGCATGGGCCATGCCAAAACCCTCGACGGACTCGTCCACCACTGAACGGGGATCGTTGATGAGCTTTTTCATGGCGCGCTCCTGATGCGTTGCTGGTAGGTGATTTGACCCTACTACCAGCGCCCCGGGCACGGTAGGGGATTGCTCCCCGGAGAGAAAGCTGCAGCCCGGAAAAACCGATGGCACAGCCTCCCCTGGCTAAGAACCAGGAGAAGTACTCGAAGCTAGAGGACCTTGATCATTCGGGTGTTTCCCAAGGTATTGGGCTTCACCCGGGCCAAATCGAGGAACTCGGCCACGCCTTCGTCATGGGAGCGGAGCAATTCCGAGTAGACCTGGGGGTCGACGGCGGTCTGGTCCGCCATGACTTCGAATCCGTGGCGCTTGAAGAAATCCACTTCGAACGTCAGGCAGAAAACCCTGGCTACCCCCAATGCTCGCGCGTCTTCCAAGAGCTGCTGAACAAGGACGTGGCCTACGCCCTTGCCCCGCCAACTGTCCTCCGCCGCCAAAGTGCGCACCTCGGCCAGATCTTCCCACATGACATGCAGGGCCCCGCAACCAATCACCTCGCCGTCGGACGACTCGGCGATCCGAAACTCCTGAAGGCTCTCGTAGTAGGCCACTGTTTCCTTGGCCATCAGGATTCGCTGCTCTGCCAGCGGTGCCACAAGCCTCTTAATCGCGGCAACGTCACCAGTGCGGGCAGGGCGGATACTGAAGGTCGAAGTCACAGCCCTATCCTATGTGCACCCCTATAGCCCGAGCTCCTCGGGAACGGGGATGTCCTGTCCGAGCACCTGCTTGGCCAGGAAGTGCTCCACAACGCCGTACCAGACCTTGGCGTGCTGCGGCTGCAGGATCCAATGGTTTTCGTCCGGGAAGTACAGGAAACGGTGTTGTGTCTCGCCGTTCTCGTCGGCCGGCAGCCCGGAGCTGGAAAGCAGCTCGTACCAAAGCCTCAGCCCCTCGCCGATTGGCACCCGGTAGTCCTTGTCACCGTGGATCACCAACATGGGGGTTTTGATCTTTTCGACGTGGAGATGGGGTGAGTTTTCCATCGCCATCTCGGCGGTCATTTCCTTGAGCCAATACTGCGAGGCGTCCGTGGTGGGCCCAAACTGGTCCAAGGCCCACAAACTGGCGTGCGTCACGATCGCCTTGAAACGGTCCGTCTGGCCCGCCACCCAGTTGGCCATGTATCCGCCGAATGATCCGCCCATTGCGGCAGTCCGCGTCTGGTCAATATCAGGCCGCCTGACCACCGCGTCGGTAATGGACATGAGGTCCGTAAACGGCGCTTTGCCCCATTCGCCCCAACCGCGCTGGATGAATTGCTGTCCGTACCCGGTGGACAGTGCGGGGTCCGGGAGCAGCACGGCGTACCCTTTTGACACGAGCAGCCAAGGATTCCACCGCCACGTCCAGGCATTCCACGAGCCCAAGGGACCACCGTGGATCCACAACAGCAGGGGCACCGGGTTCGCCTCCGATGCTCCTTCCGGGAGCGCGAGGTAGGCCGGAATCCGCGATCCGTCGGCCGCGTTGGTCTCCACCCGCTCCAACGAGCCTTTGATCGCTGGGCGTTCGGCCGGCGCAGGAAGCCGCTCGACGTCCCCCGTGCCAAGGTCGATCCGGACGGGCTCCGCCGGGAATTCATATGAGCTGCGCAAGGCGAACGCGGTCAGCCCGTCCGGAGAAACCACGACGTCGGTGTACGCCGCCGTGTCTTGTGTGACGCGGGTGACCGTACCGCCGGCGAGGGCGACCCGGAAAACCGGCGTGGCGCCGTCGTCGTCGGCTGTGACGAGGAGCGAGCGCCCATCCGGAAGCCAAGCCGCCGGGCTGCCCCAGCGGTCCCAGCCGGGCGCGAGCGGTTCAAAGTCGGTGCTCTCTCCCGCCGAGACGTTGAGGAGATGGAGCTTGACCTCGGGCGCCTTCCCGGGAGTGCTGTCGCTTTCGCTGACGACCGCAAGGAGGTTGTTATCAGGGCTGACCGGGCCCGGAAAATAGCTCATTCCCTCATGATCAAGGAGCACCTTGAGGGACCCGGAGGCAATGTCGACGGCGGCGAGTACAAAGCGTGTATCCGCCTTCGCGAGCGGCTTGGCGAGGCTCGTATAGATCGTTTTCCCGTTCGGACTGACCACTGCCCGGGTGTTGCGGAGGTTGCCGCCGACGCCGGGAGTCAGGTTGCGCAGCTTCAGGGGCGCGGTAGCGTCCACGGTCGCTGGCTTTCCAGACTCCGCAGCATCCCCGTTTTCCACGGCAAACAGCCGGGGCTGGGCAGGGCCGAGATCGGCGTCCCAATAGCGGACCGGGTACCCCGCGTGAAGAATGGCCGCTACTTTGTTGTCCTTGCGGCTCTTCCGCCGCGCCTCGTCGTTTTCCTCGTCGCTTGAACCGGCCAGGACCGAGGCAGTGACGAAAGTGGCATCCGCGGCCGATGCGGCCATGACGCCCCCGACGCCGCCAGAACGCGAGTGCACCACCCGGGCCTCGCCGCCGTCGGCAGGCAGAAGCCACAATGCGCTCACGGGCTCGGTTTCGGGGCTGTCCGGGTCGGGACGGGCGGAAGTGAAATAGAGGTCGCCGTTTGCCGCAAATACAGCACCGGTCTCGCCCTTGGCGCTGCGCGTGATCCGGCGCGCGTGTTTTCTTCCCGCTGGATCAAGCTCCCAGAGAGCCGTGACGTATTCAGTTCCTTTGGCATTGAGGGTGGAAACCGTCGTGACCAGGCGGTTTCCGTCTGGACTAAGGGCCAGGCCGCTAACCCGGGGGATGGCCAAGTAGTGGTCCAGATCGTGGAACGGAGTTTCGGGTTGTTCACTCGGGGTCTCTGAGGCAATCGAATCCATGCTCCGATTCAACACGTAATGTGGGACAGATCACAGAAGGTTCACTATGAGTGAAACAGTTATTTCAGACCTGGGCCTTTAAGCGCCAGGAACGCAAAAACCCCGTCCGCTCCTTTTCGGGAGGGGACGGGGCTCTTGGTTCGAAACTTACGCGCTCGGAGCGATCTCCGGGATGCGAGGCTTGGCGTTGCCCGCGAAGGTGAACTTCGCTTCATCGCCTTCGCCGTCCACGTCGACCACCACGATGTCGCCCGGGTGGAGCTCGCCGAAGAGGATCTTCTCGGAGAGCTGGTCCTCGATCTCGCGCTGGATGGTGCGGCGCAGCGGCCGGGCACCCATGGCGGGATCGTAGCCGCGGGTCGCCAAGAGAACCTTGGCGGCCGTGGTGAGCTCGATGCCCATGTCCTTGTCCTTGAGGCGGCCCTCGAGGCGCGTGACGAACAGGTCCACGATCTCGATGATCTCGTCCTGCGTGAGCTGCGGGAACACCACGACGTCGTCAACGCGGTTGAGGAACTCGGGGCGGAAGTGCTGCTTGAGCTCTTCGGTGACCCGCGCACGCATCCGGTTGTACCCGGTGGTGGTGTCCGTGCCGGACTGGAAGCCCGTTGCCACGCTCTTGGAGATATCGCGGGTGCCCAGGTTGGTGGTCATGATGATCACCGTGTTCTTGAAGTCCACCACGCGGCCCTGGGAGTCGGTCAGGCGGCCGTCTTCCAGGATCTGCAGCAGCGAGTTGAAGAGATCGGCGTGGGCCTTCTCCACTTCGTCGAACAGCACCACGGAGAACGGACGACGGCGGACCTTCTCGGTCAGCTGGCCACCCTCTTCGTAGCCAACGTAGCCCGGAGGTGCACCGAAGAGACGCGAAACCGTGTGCTTCTCGGAGTACTCGGACATGTCCAGCGTGATGAGGGCGTCCTCGTCACCGAACAGGAATTCGGCCAGCGCCTTGGCGAGCTCGGTCTTGCCGACACCGGTGGGTCCGGCGAAGATGAACGAGCCACCCGGCCGCTTGGGATCCTTCAGGCCTGCACGTGTACGACGGATCGCCTGGGAGAGGGCACGGATGGCCTCGTCCTGACCGACAACCCGCTTGTGCAGTTCGTCTTCCATCTTCAGCAGACGGCTGGATTCTTCCTCAGTGAGCTTGAAGACCGGGATACCGGTTGAATTTGCCAACACCTCGGCGATCAGTTCTTCGTCCACCTCGGAGATATCGTCCATACCGCCGGACTTCCAGTTGCGTTCCTTCTCGGCACGCTCGGCAATGAGCTTCTGCTCCTTGTCGCGCAGCGAGGCAGCACCCTCGAAGTCCTGGGCGTCGATGGCCGATTCCTTCTCCATCTTGACCTCGGCGATGCGCTCATCCATGGCTTTGAGCTCCGGCGGAGCCGTCATGCGGCGAATGCGCAGGCGTGCACCGGCCTCGTCGATCAGGTCGATCGCCTTGTCCGGCAGGAAGCGGTCCGAGATGTAGCGCTCGGCGAGCGTTGCCGCAGAAGCAAGGGCGCCGTCGGTGATGGTCACACGGTGGTGTGCTTCGTAGCGGTCACGCAGGCCCTTGAGGATCTCAATCGCGTGCGCGACGGAGGGCTCCTTGACCTGGATCGGCTGGAAGCGGCGCTCCAGAGCGGCATCCTTCTCGATGTGCTTGCGGTACTCGTCCAGGGTGGTGGCACCGATGGTCTGGAGTTCACCACGCGCCAGCATCGGCTTGAGGATCGATGCGGCATCGATGGCACCCTCAGCAGCACCGGCACCGACCAGGGTGTGGATCTCGTCGATGAAGAGGATGATGTCCCCGCGGGTGCGGATTTCCTTCAGGACCTTCTTCAGCCGCTCTTCGAAATCACCACGGTAGCGGGACCCGGCCACGAGGGAACCGAGGTCAAGCGTGTAGAGCTGCTTGTCCTTGATGGTCTCCGGGACGTCACCGCGGACAATCGCCTGGGCGAGGCCTTCGACGACGGCGGTCTTGCCGACGCCGGGCTCACCGATCAGCACCGGGTTGTTCTTGGTGCGGCGGGAAAGGACCTGCATGACGCGTTCCATTTCCTGCTCGCGGCCGATCACGGGATCGAGCTTGTTTTCGCGTGCAGCCTGGGTCAGGTTGCGGCCAAACTGGTCCAGCACCACCGAACCAGCGGGCGTGCCTTCCTGCTGGCCAGGTCCCGAACCGGAGCCCGCAGCTTCCTTGCCCTGGTAGCCGGAGAGCAGCTGGATGACCTGCTGGCGGACGCGGTTGAGGTCGGCGCCAAGCTTGACGAGGACCTGCGCGGCAACGCCTTCGCCCTCGCGGATGAGGCCAAGCAGGATGTGCTCGGTACCGATGTAGTTGTGGCCGAGCTGCAAGGCCTCCCGGAGCGAAAGCTCAAGCACTTTCTTGGCGCGCGGGGTAAAGGGGATGTGACCGGACGGGGCTTGCTGGCCCTGGCCGATGATCTCCTGCACTTGCTCGCGGACTCCATCGAGCGAAATGCCCAGGGACTCAAGCGCCTTGGCGGCAACGCCTTCACCCTCATGGATCAGACCCAAGAGGATGTGCTCGGTACCGATGTAGTTATGGTTGAGCATGCGTGCCTCTTCTTGGGCAAGCACAACAACGCGACGGGCACGGTCCGTAAATCTCTCAAACATTTCGCCACACTCCTAGCTACGACGTACTTTGATGCTACGTGGCAACGCAGGAATTTTGGGGCGTGTTCGCCACAGGGGAAACATGCCGTGGCAGGGAATAAGTTGACACACGCCATCAACGAACTTCAGGACACCCGTGGAGGCTGCATCCAGGGGCTTGGCCAAGCAAGCGGAGTCGCGCCGCCACCCCCGTGAGCCGGCCGACCGCCGTCGCTCTTCCCAGCAGACGTCGTGTCGACATACTGAATATCCACGTCCGGCTCCAAGCCCCGCCGGATAGTGCCGCGATACTGCCAGCTCCACGAGCGAGCTGCGAAACTGATGCGGAAATGACAATACCCCGGCCCTCGGGCCGGGGTATTGATACTAGGTGTCAGGAATTGGCCTTCTGGTAGGCTTCCTGAATTTCAGCCTGAATACGGCCACGGCTGTTTACGGTATAACCGTTCTCGCGGGCCCATTGACGGATCTGTGCGGAGTCCTGATTTCTCCCCGCGGCAACACGACTACGCGTTGCGCGACCGGTGGAGGTCTTGCGTGCCTTGGCTACAAAGGGCCCAAGGGCGTCCCGCAGCTTGGCCGCGTTAGCACTGGACAGATCCATTTCGTAACTGACTCCATCGAGCCCGAAGCGGATAGTTTCATCCGCGGCGCCCTCGTCCAGGTCGTCAACGAGGATAATTTTGACTTTCTGTGCCATGAATGGACTCTCTTTTGGAGGTGTCGGATATGCAGAATAGCTGGACTGCTAATTAATGATTATCGTCCAGGTCATGGCACCTCGTCAAAGAGAACGTCAAAGAGGTCGCCTAAGGCGCTATTAAATCTTGTGGAGCAGCCCCAAGAAAGGGCTAATTGGCAGGTGTTGAACCGTCGCCAGTCGGCTTCGAAATTCCGAATCCGGCTTCTTCCTGCGCGCGGGCTTCTGCTTGGCGCTCTGATTTGTCTGCGTTGAAGATAGCCTTCATGGCAAACCAAAAGAGCAGCCCGACCACGACGGACGGTGCAAGAACGGCAATGTATTCCATGGTCAGTGACCTTCGGGCTTGAGGAGTGGGAACAAGATGGTTTCCCGGATGCCTACTCCGGTGAACAGCATGACCAAGCGGTCGATGCCGAGGCCGATGCCGCCCATGGGCGGAGCACCGTACTCAAGGGCTCGCAGGAAGTCCTCATCCAGCTGCATGGCTTCGACGTCGCCTGCGGCTGAACGGCGCGACTGCTCCGTGAGGCGTTCGCGCTGGATGACGGGGTCGATCAGCTCGGAGAATGCCGTGCCCCGTTCCATACCGCCGATGATGAGGTCCCACGCCTCGATCAGCCGGCCGTCCTCCCGATGCGGGCGCGCAAGGGGCTGCGCAGAAGGCGGGTAGTTGTAGACGAAGGTGGGGTTGAGCAGTGTGGGCTCGACGATCTCGCCGAATAATTCGACCACAACCTTTTCGACGTCCCAGTTCGGATCCACTTTGACCTCGTGCCTGGCGGCAATCGCCTGCAACTCCACCACCGAGGTGTCGGGGGTAATCTCCTCGCCGATCGCCGCGGAGAGTCCCGGGTAGACGGCAACCCAAGCCCATTCGCCGTCGAGGTCGATTTCTCCGGCGTCGGTCCGGATGGTGCGGGTGCCCACGACGTCCGCGACGTTCAGGATGATTTCCTTCATGCGCTCGGCCATGACGAACTGGTCTGCCCACGCCTCGTAGCACTCCAAGGTGGTGAATTCGGGGCTGTGCGTGGAGTCGACGCCTTCGTTGCGGAAGACGCGGCCCATGTCGTAGACGCGGTCGATTCCACCCACCACGGCGCGCTTGAGGAAAAGCTCGGTGGCGATGCGCAGCGTCATCTTCTGGTCGAAAGCATTCATGTGCGTCTCGAAAGGACGGGCCGTCGCGCCACCGTGGACGAGCTGCAAGATGGGGGTCTCCACCTCCACATAACCGCGCCGATCCAAAGTGTCGCGAATCGAGCGGATGATCGCAGCGCGGGTGTAGACCATTTCCCGGGCCTCATCGCGGACCATCAGGTCAACATAGCGTTGCCTGACGCGGGTTTCCTCGTTCAATTCCGCATGCAGCACCGGCAGCGGCCGCAGCGCCTTGGACGCCATGGACCAGGAGTCAGCCATCACCGACAGCTCGCCCCGCCGGGAGGAAATAACCTCGCCCTTGATGAAAACGTGGTCTCCCAGGTCCACCAGCGCTTTCCAGTCCGCGAGCATTTCCTCGCCCACGTTTGCCAAGCTGAGCATGGCCTGAAGCCGCACGCCCTTCCCGTCAACCCCGCCTTCCTGGAGGGTGGCGAAGCAAAGCTTTCCGGTATTACGCACAAAAACGACGCGGCCAGTGATGCCAACGGTGTCGCCGGTGGTTTCGTCTGCTTGGAGGTGGCCGTACTTTTCGCGGATCTCAGCGAGGGAATGAGTCCGCTCAACACCCACCGGGTAGGCCTCTGTGCCGCGCTCGATGAGCTTGCTGCGCTTTTCCATGCGGATGCGCATCTGTTCGCTGGCGTCGGCAGGCTCTGCGGAGGTATGCGGGGAAGGGGTGTTTGCGGAAGTCACAATTCCTAAGTTTACCGGGGATTCCCTAGAGTTCCCTATCCACCTCCTGAGAGTTCCCCAGTCCTCCCTTTCTGCGTTCACGGCAACATAGACTCGGGCTGTGGAGACATGGACAGTTGAAACGGGCGACGACGGCGGCCACCTTGAGGTGCATTCGTTCCGACCGGCGGCGGCGGCGTCCATTCCCGGCGCTCAAAGCGCAGCGGAGGGCCCCGGCGTCGTACTTGTTCATGGCACCTTGGTGACCGATTCGCTTTACTGGCCCTTCGCGAGGAACCTCAGCGTCCTGCTTGGCCGGCCTGTGCATTCCTACAACCGACGCGGCCGTGGCCGCTCGGCACCGCAACCGCCTGACTACTCCGCCGCGACGGAGACCAGCGATTTGCTTTCCGTCATGGAGGCGAGCGGATCCACAGATGTTGTTGGGCACAGCTACGGCGGATTCGTGGCGCTCCAGGCAGCCTTGCGCGCACCCATTTCACGCCTCGTCACGTACGACGCCGCTGTTTCCCTCTCCGGCAACTTGAACGGGCGCTGGCGACCGCAACTGGAAGCAGCCGTCACGGCCGGCCAACTCGACCATGGGTGGGCGCATTTGGTCCAGGGGCTAGGCACGGCCGGCCCGATTTCGTATTTGCCGCTCAGGGCCTTGCGGGTGATCAGCATCCTCTCCGCCAAGACGAGGTTAGGATCCGAGATGAGGGAGCTGCTGCCGACGGCGGTACTGGAGATGCGGGCGATCATCGACACCGACTCGCATATTCAAGACTTTGCGGAGTTGAAAACACCAACCCTGATGCTCAGCGGAGGGTGGAGTCCGGCGTACTTTGCCGAAATCGCCGGGCAGCTCGCGGATGCCGTTCCAGTGGTGGATTTCGCGGTAGTCCCCTTGCAATTCCACGAAGGTCCCCTCAGGCCGGGGAAGCAGCTCGCGGTCAGAATTGCCCGCTACCTAGCCAGAGGGAGGGGCGACGACAGCCCCGCCCTAGGATGAAACGGTGAGAGAACGTGAGGTCCCAACGCCCGACGGCGGCAAACTCGCCTTATACAGTTACGGCTCGGTGGATGCCCCCGGAGAGCGCCGGGTGGTGCTCATTGGCGGCGCGTTCCTGACCGCACTCATCTACCGGCCTTTTTCCATGGCGCTGTCCAAGGGACTCGGCGAGGACTGGGCGGTCGACGTCTACGATCGCAGGGGTCGGGGCAGCTCATCGGAACTACCCGCAAACTATTCCATGGCCACGGAAATCTCGGACGTCCGCAGCATCATGGACGCAACAGGAGCCAGAAACCTCCTCGGCCACAGCCTAGGCGGGTCCGTGGCGCTGAACGCTGTCCAGGAGTTTGCGGGAACCAGCTACGAGCCGGACAAGCTTGCTGTCTACGACGCCGCCGTGAATATCGACGGGAGCGTGGACACCGGCTGGCTGGACGGCTTTGCCCAATCTGTGGATAGCGGGAAGGTGGGGCGCGCCATCGCCAGGATGAAGCGGGGAATGCAACCCGGGACGGCCTTGGCCCGCATACCGGAGCCCATCTTGGCAGGGCTCATGGCCGTCGTTTCCCACACCAAGGTCAATAAGATGCTCAGGGAACTCATGCCAACGGGCGTAGCCGAGCTCAAAGCCGCCTACAACGAGGCCGCACGCCCCCGGGACTTCTCCGTGCTTCCCCGAAGCACGCGGTTCATGGTGGGTAGCAAGAGCCCGGAGTACTACAAGGTCATCGCCGAGAGACTGTACGCAGCGGTCCCAGGAAGCACGATCGTGGTGTCGCCGAAAGGCTTCCACGGGTCCATACCAGCTGCGGTCAAGGAACTCGTGACGGACATTTCCAGCTATTTCAGGAACTGACGGAACCCTGCGGCTCCGTTAGGCTCGAAGCATGACGCGCGAGAACATCACAACGGCCGACGGCGGAACCCTCGAGCTCTTCACGACGGGCGGTGAACGGGCCGCTGCCGGCTCCGGCGTCATCGTCGTGCCGGCCTCGATGGTGACCGCAGCAGACTACTCCAAGTTCGCCCAGAAACTCAGTGCTGCCCTTGGCCGACCCGTGCACACATTCAACCGCCGTGGCCGTGGCGAATCGTCACCACAACCCGAGGACTACACCCTGGACGTCGACATCCGGGATCTTTCCGAAGTCATGAAGCACACGGCCAGCACCGACGTCTTCGGCCACAGTTTCGGAGGCGCAGTGGCACTTCACGCGGCGCGCACGCTGCCCGTGGAACGCCTGGCGGTCTACGACCCCGCCGTCTCCGTCAACCACAGCGTGAAAGCCGATTGGACGAGCGAATACGAGCGCGCGACGGCGGCCGGAGACTTTGACCGCGGGCTCGCTGTTCTCGTGAAGGGCGTCGAAACGGAAGGCGCCTTCGCAAGGATGCCGCTGTCCATGCTGACGCTCGTCAACAAGCTAACGGCCGGGACCCCCATGGGCAAACAGATGCGCGAACTCATGCAGGCCGGTGTCCGGGAGATCAAGGCAGTCATCGCCGCTGACATGCCCGCAGAACCCTTCCTCGAACTCCCGCTCGAGACGCTCATTGTGGTGGGGGAAAAGAGCCCGGCCTACTTCGGAGTGGCCTGTGGCCAGATCCACGACGTCCTCTCCGGCTCGAGCTACACCATCCTGCCCGGCCACGGCCACGACGGAGTGATCAGGGCACCGGACAAACTCATCGCCGAGCTCTCGGACTTCTTCTCGGGCTAGACGCCCGCTCACGTATGCCGGGTTCTGTCCGGGCGCCCGCTCACGTATGCCGGGTTCTGTCCGGACGCCCGCTCACGTATGCCGGGTTCTGTCCGGACGCCCGCTCACGTATGCCGGGTTCTGTCCGGGCGCCCGCTCACTTGTGTATGGTTGGTTGGTTAAATGGTTCAGGCCCCGACATCGTGGTCGGGGCCTGAACGTTAATGGTTGTCCGGCGGTGTCCTACTCTCCCACACCCTCCCGGGTGCAGTACCATCGGCGCTGTGGGTCTTAGCTTCCGGGTTCGGAATGGGACCGGGCGTTTCCCCCACGCTATGACCGCCGTAACCCTGTTACCCGTCCCCCCGTGTTGGCGGGGGGTGGGAAGACTGTGGTTACAACATGGTGGTGTTGTTATTCAGTTGTTTGGTTCCTGGAGCAACGGGTTTTGTTGTTCGGGAACCACATAGTGGACGCAAGCAGTAATGGTTGTGTGGTGTAAGTTATCGGCCTATTAGTACCGGTCAGCTTCAACAGTCTTTAGTCCTGTCTTCCACATCCGGCCTATCAACCCAGTGGTCTGGCTGGGGGCCTCTCACACACGAGGTGTTTGGAAATCTCATCTTGAAGCGAGCTTCCCGCTTAGATGCTTTCAGCGGTTATCCCATCCGAACGTAGCTAATCAGCGGTGCACTTGGCAGTACAACTGACACACCAGAGGTTCGTCCGTCCCGGTCCTCTCGTACTAAGGACAGCCCTTCTCAAATTTCCTGCGCGCGCAGCGGATAGGGACCGAACTGTCTCACGACGTTCTAAACCCAGCTCGCGTACCGCTTTAATGGGCGAACAGCCCAACCCTTGGGACCTACTCCAGCCCCAGGATGCGACGAGCCGACATCGAGGTGCCAAACCATGCCGTCGATATGGACTCTTGGGCAAGATCAGCCTGTTATCCCCGAGGTACCTTTTATCCGTTGAGCGACGGCCATTCCACAATGTACCGCCGGATCACTAGTCCCGACTTTCGTCCCTGCTTGAGATGTCTCTCTCACAGTCAAGCTCCCTTGTGCACTTACACTCGACACCTGATTGCCAACCAGGCTGAGGGAACCTTTGGGCGCCTCCGTTACTTTTTAGGAGGCAACCGCCCCAGTTAAACTACCCATCAGGCACTGTCCCTGACCCGGATCACGGGCCGAAGTTAGATGTCCAAAGTGACCAGAGTGGTATTTCAACGATGACTCCACCCGAACTGGCGTCCGGGCTTCAACGTCTCCCACCTATCCTACACAAGCCACTCCGAACACCAATACCAAACTATAGTAAAGGTCTCGGGGTCTTTCCGTCCTGCTGCGCGTAACGAGCATCTTTACTCGTACTGCAATTTCGCCGAGTTTATGGTTGAGACAGCGGGGAAGTCGTTACTCCATTCGTGCAGGTCGGAACTTACCCGACAAGGAATTTCGCTACCTTAGGATGGTTATAGTTACCACCGCCGTTTACTGGGGCTTAAATTCTCAGCTTCGCCTTGCGGCTAACCGGTCCTCTTAACCTTCCAGCACCGGGCAGGAGTCAGTCCGTATACATCGTCTTGCGACTTCGCACGGACCTGTGTTTTTAGTAAACAGTCGCTTCCCCCTGGTCTCTGCGGCCCCGATCCCCTCCCACCAGCAAGTGGTGTTCAAGGTAGGGGCCCCCCTTCTCCCGAAGTTACGGGGGCATTTTGCCGAGTTCCTTAACCATAATTCTCTCGATCGCCTTGGTATTCTCTACCTGATCACCTGTGTCGGTTTGGGGTACGGGCGACTAGAACCTCGCGTCGATGCTTTTCTAGGCAGCATAGGATCACCGGATCCCCCCGAACGGGGGTCCCATCAGATCTCAGGAACGTCATCAAAGACACAGCGACGGATTTGCCTATCGCTGACCCTACATCCTTAGACCGGGGCAACCATCGCCCGGCCCGGCTACCTTCCTGCGTCACACCTGTTAATACGCTTACCTCCCGGGATCAGATCCCGCGCTCGGCCAAAACCCGCACACCACAAGGGTGATAGGGCAGGCTCCGGGCGGTTAGTATCCCCCGCTTGGCATGGGCGGTCCTTCGCCGGTACGGGAATATCAACCCGTTGTCCATCGACTACGCCTGTCGGCCTCGCCTTAGGTCCCGACTTACCCAGGGCAGATTAGCTTGACCCTGGAACCCTTGATCATTCGGCGGACGGGTTTCTCACCCGTCTTTCGCTACTCATGCCTGCATTCTCACTCGTGTAGGCTCCACCGCTGGTTTACACCGCGACTTCACCGCCCACACGACGCTCCCCTACCACTCCAGACGACTGAACCACGAAGGCTTGTCTACTATCTGAAATCCACAACTTCGGCGGTGTACTTGAGCCCCGCTACATTGTCGGCGCGGAATCACTTGACCAGTGAGCTATTACGCACTCTTTCAAGGATGGCTGCTTCTAAGCCAACCTCCTGGTTGTCTTCGCAACTCCACATCCTTTCCCACTTAGCACACGCTTAGGGGCCTTAGTTGGTGGTCTGGGCTGTTTCCCTCTCGACTATGAAGCTTATCCCCCACAGTCTCACTGCTGCGCTCTCACTTACCGGCATTCGGAGTTTGGCTGACGTCAGTAACCTTGTAGGGCCCATCGGCCATCCAGTAGCTCTACCTCCGGCAAGAAACACGCAACGCTGCACCTAAATGCATTTCGGGGAGAACCAGCTATCACGGAGTTTGATTGGCCTTTCACCCCTACCCACAGCTCATCCCCTCCATTTTCAACTGAAGTGGGTTCGGTCCTCCACGACGTCTTACCGTCGCTTCAACCTGGCCATGGGTAGATCACTCCGCTTCGGGTCTAGATCACGCCACTAACTCGCCCTATTCAGACTCGCTTTCGCTACGGCTACCCCACACGGGTTAACCTCGCGACGTAACACTAACTCGCAGGCTCATTCTTCAAAAGGCACGCCGTCACAACTACAAGGCTGCTCCGACGGATTGTAAGCACACGGTTTCAGGTACTGTTTCACTCCCCTCCCGGGGTACTTTTCACCTTTCCCTCACGGTACTGGTCCGCTATCGGTCATTAGGAAGTATTTAGGCTTATCAGGTGGTCCTGACAGATTCACACGGGATTTCTCGGGCCCCGTGCTACTTGGGATCCTCTCCAGGCGGTACACAACATTACGGTTACGGGGCTAACACCCTCTCCGGCCGGCCTTTCAAGACCGTTCACCTATGCCTGCACCCACACCCCACCGGTCCGGCAGAACCAGTACGGAAAGTCCCACAACCCCGCCCATGCAACGCCCGCCGGCTATCACACATGGAACGGTTTGGCCTCATCCGCGTTCGCTCGCCACTACTAACGGAATCACTCTTGTTTTCTCTTCCTGCGGGTACTGAGATGTTTCACTTCCCCGCGTTCCCTCCACACACCCTATGTGTTCAGATGCGGGTCACCAGATCACGCCTAAACGCCCCTGGCGGGGTTTCCCCATTCGGACATCCTGGGATCACAGTCCGGTTATCGACTCCCCCAGGCTTATCGCAGATTCCTACGTCCTTCTTCGGCTCCTAATGCCAAGGCATCCACCGTGTGCCCTTAAAAACTTGACCACACAAAGATCAAAAACTCTCGAAAGAACCAAACCACCAAAATGGCCGGGTTCATAAAAAAGAAATTGCTGTAAGACACGGACCAAACCCGAAAGCCCGCCCGTGCCTAGATGCTCGCGTCCACTATGTAGTTCTCAAACAACAACCCCGTACCACACACCCCGCACCAGCCCCCACCCCCACAAAAAACACCAGGAACAGGAAACCACACGCACGAACCATGCAGCCAGGAAACCAGAAACAAACAAACCCGGAACAAACCACGCAACCCTCACAGGCCACGCAACCCCTCCCGACCCTGTTGCCTCAGGACCCAACAGTGTGCCAAACACGAACACCAACACCCTCCCCGCACCCTTCCAGACCACCCCCCGCAAAACGAGAGACAACCGTACTAAGCACAGAAAAAACACCGGCCGCTATCTGCTGAAATTCCACCCATGAGCACCCACCGCAGAACGAACGCCTGCGCAATGGGCTTTGCTTCCACACACCCCCGAACCATCCATGCAGACAGCACAGGGGCAATAATGGTGCTCCTTAGAAAGGAGGTGATCCAGCCGCACCTTCCGGTACGGCTACCTTGTTACGACTTAGTCCCAATCGCCGGTCCCACCTTCGACAGCTCCCTCCCACAAGGGGTTAGGCCACCGGCTTCGGGTGTTACCAACTTTCGTGACTTGACGGGCGGTGTGTACAAGGCCCGGGAACGTATTCACCGCAGCGTTGCTGATCTGCGATTACTAGCGACTCCGACTTCATGGGGTCGAGTTGCAGACCCCAATCCGAACTGAGACCGGCTTTTTGGGATTAGCTCCACCTCACAGTATCGCAACCCTTTGTACCGGCCATTGTAGCATGCGTGAAGCCCAAGACATAAGGGGCATGATGATTTGACGTCGTCCCCACCTTCCTCCGAGTTGACCCCGGCAGTCTCCTATGAGTCCCCGCCATCACGCGCTGGCAACATAGAACGAGGGTTGCGCTCGTTGCGGGACTTAACCCAACATCTCACGACACGAGCTGACGACAACCATGCACCACCTGTGAACCAGCCTCAAGAGGGGAACGCATCTCTGCGCTTTACTAGTCCATGTCAAGCCTTGGTAAGGTTCTTCGCGTTGCATCGAATTAATCCGCATGCTCCGCCGCTTGTGCGGGCCCCCGTCAATTCCTTTGAGTTTTAGCCTTGCGGCCGTACTCCCCAGGCGGGGCACTTAATGCGTTAGCTACGGCGCGGAAAACGTGGAATGTCCCCCACACCTAGTGCCCAACGTTTACGGCATGGACTACCAGGGTATCTAATCCTGTTCGCTCCCCATGCTTTCGCTCCTCAGCGTCAGTTAATGCCCAGAGACCTGCCTTCGCCATCGGTGTTCCTCCTGATATCTGCGCATTTCACCGCTACACCAGGAATTCCAGTCTCCCCTACATCACTCTAGTCTGCCCGTACCCACTGCAGAACCGGAGTTGAGCCCCGGTCTTTCACAGCAGACGCGACAAACCGCCTACGAGCTCTTTACGCCCAATAATTCCGGATAACGCTTGCGCCCTACGTATTACCGCGGCTGCTGGCACGTAGTTAGCCGGCGCTTCTTCTGCAGGTACCGTCACTTTCGCTTCTTCCCTACTGAAAGAGGTTTACAACCCGAAGGCCGTCATCCCTCACGCGGCGTCGCTGCATCAGGCTTTCGCCCATTGTGCAATATTCCCCACTGCTGCCTCCCGTAGGAGTCTGGGCCGTGTCTCAGTCCCAGTGTGGCCGGTCACCCTCTCAGGCCGGCTACCCGTCGTCGCCTTGGTAGGCCATTACCCCACCAACAAGCTGATAGGCCGCGAGTCCATCCAAAACCGCAAAAGCTTTCCACCACCACCACATGCGTGGAATGGTCGTATCCGGTATTAGACCCAGTTTCCCAGGCTTATCCCAGAGTCAAGGGCAGGTTACTCACGTGTTACTCACCCGTTCGCCACTAATCCCCCCAGCAAGCTGAGGATCATCGTTCGACTTGCATGTGTTAAGCACGCCGCCAGCGTTCATCCTGAGCCAGGATCAAACTCTCCGTTGAAGTAAAACAAAAACAGACACAACCACCACCACCGGAAATAACGGCGACAGGGCTGCACAAAATTTGAAACCAGCCGTAAAAACCAGCCCCACACCACAAAAAGTGACACAAGACCAGCCAAAACAACCAATTCAATAAAAAATCGGTATCAACAAACTTGGCACACTATTGAGTTCTCAAACAACAGACACACCCGACACCACCCAAACCACACGGTCCAAGATCGCTCCGGAGCAACTTCCCAAAGTTACCCGAATCATCATCAACTTGCAAATTGGCATTTCTACCAGTTGCACAGGATCATCATTCGAATTCCTCCGAATTGTGGCGCACAAAGCGCAAGCTGTTTAGGCTCAATTCGAAGGGGTTGTCCACCCGTGGTTCCCAGCTCTAGGCTGTCTCCCTCGCGGCGACTTAGAAGACATTACACGCCTTCTTCGGGCTGCGCAAATCGGGCCCCCACACCAAAGCATTTACCGATCTGGTTTGGCCCGGCACGCCGGGGAGTGCCTGATGGTGAGGACCTGATCGTGCGCGGAACCATGGATCCCATGGAGCCTGAAGTGGGTCAGCAACAGTTAGCGCAGCAGCTCCCGGCCGGGCCAAGAGCAGGGCATTGAGCTCGTCGCCCCGGACGGGCTGTTGAACCGGCTGACGAAAGGTTCTGGCGACCGCTCTGGAAGCGGCAGCCAGACGAAGGAAATCGCGGCCCTCTTCGCCGACGTGTCCGGCGCAAGAGCCTCAAAGGCACCTTCCCGGGGATCACTGAGAATGTCGTCGGCGAGATGACCGGATGGCAGAACCGACTGCTGGGCCGGGGACGGCGGCCAAGGGACCAAATTCATGCTCTCGAGCCTGACTGAGATCAAGAATCAGGGCGTCGAGGACATGGCATCACCGTCTGTGACTGGCGCAAAGACCTACCGGAGACGCCCAACACGGTCTGGGACGTGGAGTCCTCCGCCAAATGGGGCCAGCGGCACCTCGAGATCACCCGGCTCTGAGAGAACGCCTGAAGCAGGTTCATGCCGTTCCTGGTGACAATGTCAATCTCATTTGAGCCCGCTTTGGTGCGAAATCGCAGTTTGGTCCGGACCCACGTTCAAGCAAGTCTAGGGATTGATCACGGCTTGATTTGAGTCGTCTGGTCGCGCGTGCGTTCGTCACAATCCAGGCGGCCTATCCTGCCCGGTCTTTCCCGGCGGCAACAGGGAACTCCTGGTCTGAGGAAAAGGATGAAGAAGCCT
The DNA here is from genome assembly GCF_039539965.1 of Arthrobacter methylotrophus. Taxonomy (NCBI): domain Bacteria; kingdom Bacillati; phylum Actinomycetota; class Actinomycetes; order Micrococcales; family Micrococcaceae; genus Arthrobacter; species Arthrobacter methylotrophus. The sequence continues at coordinate 4,393,093 of NZ_BAABED010000001.1, forward strand.
GCTCCTGCGCTGCTCACGGAGCTTTCGAGCGCGGTTCAGGGTCCCCGGCTCAGAAACGAAATGCACGGTACCTTCGAAGGCATTGCATTGCCACTGCGCAGATACGGGCGCGCATGGTTCCCACAGCCCAGCAAATGCCGCCCGTGGAGGCAGCGTAGCCTCTGGTTGCGAACCATCCTGGCCAGCACGACTTGCCTGACCAGCCTGCGGCGGTGATGGCTGGCCCGGTATTGACGGTCGAAGTCAGGGTGAAGTTTCCGGGCTTGGGCCGTCTGCTTCTTCTGGCTCGCAACGACGGGCGGGCTCCCCTTCGGGCCGGCCCGTGACGACTTCGAAGATTTTGCCTCTAACTCTCGCGACGAACAGGTTAACTTCGTGCTGCGTGAGGGCAGCGGCAAGCCCGCCCCACCGCCTGCTCCAACCGAACCGACATGGGAGATGAGGAAGCTGGAGAACTCCTGGCTGGACGTCAACGTCTTCAGCCTGCCGGCGAACCATGCCGGTCGGTGTTCTTTGCGATAGCGACCGAAACAGGCACCCCTTGAGCGTCGCTGGCTTTCGCTAAGCCGAGCGTGCCGTCACTTCTTCTCCACAGCGGCCGGACCGGCGGCTTAGCGGCCGCGAGACTTGCCGAACCGGCCTTCGGGAAACATGACTCCCGGGCAAACGTGCGGATCGGGCTCCTTTGACGCCCGCGTCACGACGGATCCTTGCAAATAGCTCCACTCTCAACTCCATCACTGCCCACCATCGTTGGACGAACAATCCCGATGAAATCAACGCTGGAGTGGGCTTGAGTTCAAACTGCGATTCAACGACCGGCGAGGCGCCAAGTTGGCTCGACTCAAGCTGCAGAAGTGGGCTCCGTTCAAACTGCCGCAATCGCAACCAAACACCAACCGCGGATCCACCGTTAAACGGACACTCCTCCGGGAGAATCCGCGCATACGTGGGGGAGGGTTGGGGTGAAGCGCCTGATATGTGATGGAGGGTTGGGGTTCTGGCTGGTTGCCCGGTCGCGTGTGTGGGGGTTCCGGGGATTGTTCGGGGCGCCCGCGGGCTGGTGGCCCGTGGGTGGCCCGTGGTTGGTTGGTTAAATGGTTCAGGCCCCGACATCGTGGTCGGGGCCTGAACGTTAATGGTTGTCCGGCGGTGTCCTACTCTCCCACACCCTCCCGGGTGCAGTACCATCGGCGCTGTGGGTCTTAGCTTCCGGGTTCGGAATGGGACCGGGCGTTTCCCCCACGCTATGACCGCCGTAACCCTGTTACCCGTCCCCCCGTGTTGGCGGGGGGTGGGAAGACTGTGGTTACAACATGGTGGTGTTGTTATTCAGTTGTTTGGTTCCTGGAGCAACGGGTTTTGTTGTTCGGGAACCACATAGTGGACGCAAGCAGTAATGGTTGTGTGGTGTAAGTTATCGGCCTATTAGTACCGGTCAGCTTCAACAGTCTTTAGTCCTGTCTTCCACATCCGGCCTATCAACCCAGTGGTCTGGCTGGGGGCCTCTCACACACGAGGTGTTTGGAAATCTCATCTTGAAGCGAGCTTCCCGCTTAGATGCTTTCAGCGGTTATCCCATCCGAACGTAGCTAATCAGCGGTGCACTTGGCAGTACAACTGACACACCAGAGGTTCGTCCGTCCCGGTCCTCTCGTACTAAGGACAGCCCTTCTCAAATTTCCTGCGCGCGCAGCGGATAGGGACCGAACTGTCTCACGACGTTCTAAACCCAGCTCGCGTACCGCTTTAATGGGCGAACAGCCCAACCCTTGGGACCTACTCCAGCCCCAGGATGCGACGAGCCGACATCGAGGTGCCAAACCATGCCGTCGATATGGACTCTTGGGCAAGATCAGCCTGTTATCCCCGAGGTACCTTTTATCCGTTGAGCGACGGCCATTCCACAATGTACCGCCGGATCACTAGTCCCGACTTTCGTCCCTGCTTGAGATGTCTCTCTCACAGTCAAGCTCCCTTGTGCACTTACACTCGACACCTGATTGCCAACCAGGCTGAGGGAACCTTTGGGCGCCTCCGTTACTTTTTAGGAGGCAACCGCCCCAGTTAAACTACCCATCAGGCACTGTCCCTGACCCGGATCACGGGCCGAAGTTAGATGTCCAAAGTGACCAGAGTGGTATTTCAACGATGACTCCACCCGAACTGGCGTCCGGGCTTCAACGTCTCCCACCTATCCTACACAAGCCACTCCGAACACCAATACCAAACTATAGTAAAGGTCTCGGGGTCTTTCCGTCCTGCTGCGCGTAACGAGCATCTTTACTCGTACTGCAATTTCGCCGAGTTTATGGTTGAGACAGCGGGGAAGTCGTTACTCCATTCGTGCAGGTCGGAACTTACCCGACAAGGAATTTCGCTACCTTAGGATGGTTATAGTTACCACCGCCGTTTACTGGGGCTTAAATTCTCAGCTTCGCCTTGCGGCTAACCGGTCCTCTTAACCTTCCAGCACCGGGCAGGAGTCAGTCCGTATACATCGTCTTGCGACTTCGCACGGACCTGTGTTTTTAGTAAACAGTCGCTTCCCCCTGGTCTCTGCGGCCCCGATCCCCTCCCACCAGCAAGTGGTGTTCAAGGTAGGGGCCCCCCTTCTCCCGAAGTTACGGGGGCATTTTGCCGAGTTCCTTAACCATAATTCTCTCGATCGCCTTGGTATTCTCTACCTGATCACCTGTGTCGGTTTGGGGTACGGGCGACTAGAACCTCGCGTCGATGCTTTTCTAGGCAGCATAGGATCACCGGATCCCCCCGAACGGGGGTCCCATCAGATCTCAGGAACGTCATCAAAGACACAGCGACGGATTTGCCTATCGCTGACCCTACATCCTTAGACCGGGGCAACCATCGCCCGGCCCGGCTACCTTCCTGCGTCACACCTGTTAATACGCTTACCTCCCGGGATCAGATCCCGCGCTCGGCCAAAACCCGCACACCACAAGGGTGATAGGGCAGGCTCCGGGCGGTTAGTATCCCCCGCTTGGCATGGGCGGTCCTTCGCCGGTACGGGAATATCAACCCGTTGTCCATCGACTACGCCTGTCGGCCTCGCCTTAGGTCCCGACTTACCCAGGGCAGATTAGCTTGACCCTGGAACCCTTGATCATTCGGCGGACGGGTTTCTCACCCGTCTTTCGCTACTCATGCCTGCATTCTCACTCGTGTAGGCTCCACCGCTGGTTTACACCGCGACTTCACCGCCCACACGACGCTCCCCTACCACTCCAGACGACTGAACCACGAAGGCTTGTCTACTATCTGAAATCCACAACTTCGGCGGTGTACTTGAGCCCCGCTACATTGTCGGCGCGGAATCACTTGACCAGTGAGCTATTACGCACTCTTTCAAGGATGGCTGCTTCTAAGCCAACCTCCTGGTTGTCTTCGCAACTCCACATCCTTTCCCACTTAGCACACGCTTAGGGGCCTTAGTTGGTGGTCTGGGCTGTTTCCCTCTCGACTATGAAGCTTATCCCCCACAGTCTCACTGCTGCGCTCTCACTTACCGGCATTCGGAGTTTGGCTGACGTCAGTAACCTTGTAGGGCCCATCGGCCATCCAGTAGCTCTACCTCCGGCAAGAAACACGCAACGCTGCACCTAAATGCATTTCGGGGAGAACCAGCTATCACGGAGTTTGATTGGCCTTTCACCCCTACCCACAGCTCATCCCCTCCATTTTCAACTGAAGTGGGTTCGGTCCTCCACGACGTCTTACCGTCGCTTCAACCTGGCCATGGGTAGATCACTCCGCTTCGGGTCTAGATCACGCCACTAACTCGCCCTATTCAGACTCGCTTTCGCTACGGCTACCCCACACGGGTTAACCTCGCGACGTAACACTAACTCGCAGGCTCATTCTTCAAAAGGCACGCCGTCACAACTACAAGGCTGCTCCGACGGATTGTAAGCACACGGTTTCAGGTACTGTTTCACTCCCCTCCCGGGGTACTTTTCACCTTTCCCTCACGGTACTGGTCCGCTATCGGTCATTAGGAAGTATTTAGGCTTATCAGGTGGTCCTGACAGATTCACACGGGATTTCTCGGGCCCCGTGCTACTTGGGATCCTCTCCAGGCGGTACACAACATTACGGTTACGGGGCTAACACCCTCTCCGGCCGGCCTTTCAAGACCGTTCACCTATGCCTGCACCCACACCCCACCGGTCCGGCAGAACCAGTACGGAAAGTCCCACAACCCCGCCCATGCAACGCCCGCCGGCTATCACACATGGAACGGTTTGGCCTCATCCGCGTTCGCTCGCCACTACTAACGGAATCACTCTTGTTTTCTCTTCCTGCGGGTACTGAGATGTTTCACTTCCCCGCGTTCCCTCCACACACCCTATGTGTTCAGATGCGGGTCACCAGATCACGCCTAAACGCCCCTGGCGGGGTTTCCCCATTCGGACATCCTGGGATCACAGTCCGGTTATCGACTCCCCCAGGCTTATCGCAGATTCCTACGTCCTTCTTCGGCTCCTAATGCCAAGGCATCCACCGTGTGCCCTTAAAAACTTGACCACACAAAGATCAAAAACTCTCGAAAGAACCAAACCACCAAAATGGCCGGGTTCATAAAAAAGAAATTGCTGTAAGACACGGACCAAACCCGAAAGCCCGCCCGTGCCTAGATGCTCGCGTCCACTATGTAGTTCTCAAACAACAACCCCGTACCACACACCCCGCACCAGCCCCCACCCCCACAAAAAACACCAGGAACAGGAAACCACACGCACGAACCATGCAGCCAGGAAACCAGAAACAAACAAACCCGGAACAAACCACGCAACCCTCACAGGCCACGCAACCCCTCCCGACCCTGTTGCCTCAGGACCCAACAGTGTGCCAAACACGAACACCAACACCCTCCCCGCACCCTTCCAGACCACCCCCCGCAAAACGAGAGACAACCGTACTAAGCACAGAAAAAACACCGGCCGCTATCTGCTGAAATTCCACCCATGAGCACCCACCGCAGAACGAACGCCTGCGCAATGGGCTTTGCTTCCACACACCCCCGAACCATCCATGCAGACAGCACAGGGGCAATAATGGTGCTCCTTAGAAAGGAGGTGATCCAGCCGCACCTTCCGGTACGGCTACCTTGTTACGACTTAGTCCCAATCGCCGGTCCCACCTTCGACAGCTCCCTCCCACAAGGGGTTAGGCCACCGGCTTCGGGTGTTACCAACTTTCGTGACTTGACGGGCGGTGTGTACAAGGCCCGGGAACGTATTCACCGCAGCGTTGCTGATCTGCGATTACTAGCGACTCCGACTTCATGGGGTCGAGTTGCAGACCCCAATCCGAACTGAGACCGGCTTTTTGGGATTAGCTCCACCTCACAGTATCGCAACCCTTTGTACCGGCCATTGTAGCATGCGTGAAGCCCAAGACATAAGGGGCATGATGATTTGACGTCGTCCCCACCTTCCTCCGAGTTGACCCCGGCAGTCTCCTATGAGTCCCCGCCATCACGCGCTGGCAACATAGAACGAGGGTTGCGCTCGTTGCGGGACTTAACCCAACATCTCACGACACGAGCTGACGACAACCATGCACCACCTGTGAACCAGCCTCAAGAGGGGAACGCATCTCTGCGCTTTACTAGTCCATGTCAAGCCTTGGTAAGGTTCTTCGCGTTGCATCGAATTAATCCGCATGCTCCGCCGCTTGTGCGGGCCCCCGTCAATTCCTTTGAGTTTTAGCCTTGCGGCCGTACTCCCCAGGCGGGGCACTTAATGCGTTAGCTACGGCGCGGAAAACGTGGAATGTCCCCCACACCTAGTGCCCAACGTTTACGGCATGGACTACCAGGGTATCTAATCCTGTTCGCTCCCCATGCTTTCGCTCCTCAGCGTCAGTTAATGCCCAGAGACCTGCCTTCGCCATCGGTGTTCCTCCTGATATCTGCGCATTTCACCGCTACACCAGGAATTCCAGTCTCCCCTACATCACTCTAGTCTGCCCGTACCCACTGCAGAACCGGAGTTGAGCCCCGGTCTTTCACAGCAGACGCGACAAACCGCCTACGAGCTCTTTACGCCCAATAATTCCGGATAACGCTTGCGCCCTACGTATTACCGCGGCTGCTGGCACGTAGTTAGCCGGCGCTTCTTCTGCAGGTACCGTCACTTTCGCTTCTTCCCTACTGAAAGAGGTTTACAACCCGAAGGCCGTCATCCCTCACGCGGCGTCGCTGCATCAGGCTTTCGCCCATTGTGCAATATTCCCCACTGCTGCCTCCCGTAGGAGTCTGGGCCGTGTCTCAGTCCCAGTGTGGCCGGTCACCCTCTCAGGCCGGCTACCCGTCGTCGCCTTGGTAGGCCATTACCCCACCAACAAGCTGATAGGCCGCGAGTCCATCCAAAACCGCAAAAGCTTTCCACCAACACACCATGCGGCGATCGGTCATATCCGGTATTAGACCCAGTTTCCCAGGCTTATCCCAGAGTCAAGGGCAGGTTACTCACGTGTTACTCACCCGTTCGCCACTAATCCCCCCAGCAAGCTGAGGATCATCGTTCGACTTGCATGTGTTAAGCACGCCGCCAGCGTTCATCCTGAGCCAGGATCAAACTCTCCGTTGAAGTAAAACAAAAACAGACACAACCACCACCACCGGAAATAACGGCGACAGGGCTGCACAAAATTTGAAACCAGCCGTAAAAACCAGCCCCACACCACAAAAAGTGACACAAGACCAGCCAAAACAACCAATTCAATAAAAAATCGGTATCAACAAACTTGGCACACTATTGAGTTCTCAAACAACAGACACACCCGACACCACCCAAACCACACGGTCCAAGATCGCTCCGGAGCAACTTCCCAAACTTACCAGACCCGCCAGCCCCGCGCAACTCCCGAACCCGGGAACCACACCAGACAAAACACCATCCAGGACACCCCAAAACCACACCGGAACACAAAAAACGAACCAGAAAATGATTTCCATTTGGAAGGGAGTCGGTCGCAAACTTTCCGCACCAGCGGCGGCGACTCGAATAACTTTACACACCCCAACCACCCCACGCAAATTCACCCGACGTAAAGGTTCTGCACTCCAACAACCCCTACAACCCGGCAATTTCGGGCCCTACGCCACATCATTGGGCGCCTTTCGGGTCACTAGCCATAAACATGGCGTGCGTCACATCGATCGCGGCGCCGCCCGCCCACGGGAGAGGACGCCGCCCACCGACGGGAGAGACCGAAAGACGGCGCCGTCGAACTCCAAGCGCTCGAACTCCAGAAGCCGAGCTAGTGCGCGGCCGCCCCCTGGGTCTTGCGCATCATGGCAGAGAGCACAACGGCAGCCACTGCGATCAAAGTGGCTGTCAGGAAGGCCGCCTGCATTCCGGCCACAAAACCGGAGACGGCCGATACCACCGCGAAGATCGAGACCAGAAGCGCAGTGCCCGCAGCTCCCGCCACTTGCTGCAGCGTGCTCATGATGGCCGAGCCATGCGAATAGAGGTGCGGTGGGAGTGGGTTAAGGCCGGTAGTAAACGCGGGAGTGAACAACAAAGCCAGTCCCAAGCTGAGTACCGCGTAAAGGACAATAACCCACCACAACTGGCTATCCGCGGTCAGCATCGAGAACTGCCACAGCGTGAGCACCAAGAGGATGGAACCGCTCACGGTGAGCGGAAATGGCCCGAGCTTGTCGAACAGCCTGCCGACGACCGGCCCGAGCAAGCCCATCGCCAAACCGCCTGGAAGGAGTGCCAACCCGGTCTCCATCGGCTGGAGGTGCAGGACGTTCTGAAGGTAGAGCGGCAGCAGGATCACTACGCCGAAGAGCGCCATCATGGCGACCACCAAGAGGAACACGGACACCGTGAACATCCGAAATTTGAAGGCCCTGAGGTCCAGGAGGGGCGCCTCGGACTTCTGCAGCTTGAGCTGACGGAAAACGAACGCCACCATGCACAACACGCCAATGACCAGCGCGGCAATCGGCAGCGCAGCAGCTCCGCTATGGCCGCCGATCTGACTCAATCCATAGACCAGTCCGCCGAAAGCGGGAACGGTCAGGACCACTGAGACGAAGTCCAGCTTCACGTGTCCGCGTTCACCGACGTTTGTCAGGAACTTCGCCCCGATCGCCATCGCCAACAAGGCGACCGGCAGCACGAAGACGAACATGAAGCGCCACGAGAAGTGGTCGAGGATGATGCCGGAAACCGTGGGACCCAAGGCCGGTGCAACAGAGATCGCGATGGTCACATTACCCATCACCGCACCACGGCGGGACAGGGGAACGAGCGTCAAGATGGTGGTCATCAGCAGCGGGAGCATGATCGCCGTGCCGCCCGCCTGGACGATCCGTGCCAACAAGAGCACGCCAAACCCCGGGGCCACTGCAGCAATCAAGGTGCCGGCGCTGAAGAGCCCGATGGCAAGGAGGAACGCGGCCCTGGTGGTGAGCCTTTGGAGGATGAAGCCGGTGGCGGGTATCACCACGGCCATGGTCAGCATGAATCCAGTCGAAAGCCATTGAACCGTGGGGGCGTCAACGTTGAGGTCCGTCATGAGCCGCTGCAAGGCGACGTTCATGATGGTCTCGTTGAGGATCACCACGAAGGTGGCCACAAGCAGCGTGACGATGACGGTGACAGACTCGCGCGGCATTCTGTCGCTGGCTAGTTGTGTCTCCGTTTCCGGCACGCGGTTGCCGTGCTCGTCTGACGTGACGTCGGTAGACATGAGGATTCCTCGGCTGTGGGTGCGGTGGTTTGCAGTAGCGTTCGGGTTCAGCACCGGTGAAGACTGCAACAGTCTAAGCCTCTGGAGCATTCCCGTCAGCAGGTTATTCCAAACGTTTGTGAGCGGGCATCCGAAAGTTAAGAGTGTTCAGGAACTCAACGGCAGGTTGTCGATCAACCGCACGGGGCCAACCTTCGCCGCGATAATCGCGAGCCCCTCGCCGCGGAACGGGGTGTCCCGGCAGTTCTCGGCGAGCGGTTCCAAGGTGCGGGGATCGACCACCTCGAAATAGTCCAGGCGCACGAGCGGTTGCGATTCAACGAGCGCGACGACGGAGTCCAGCTCCAGCGGTTCGTTCGCCACGGCGCGGGACTCGAGAAGGCGGAGCGCACGGGAGAGCACCAAGGCCGCCTCCTGCTCTTCTTCCGAAAGGAAACGGTTCCGGCTGGACAAGGCGAGTCCTTCGGTGCTGCGCACGGTGGGCACCGCCACGATGTCCACCGGAAAGCTGAGATCCGCCACCATCCGTTTCACCAGGGCCAACTGTTGGGCGTCCTTCTGGCCGAAGTACGCACGGTACGCGGCAGCACCGCCGTCGACGGCTGGACCGCCAGGCATGCCGTAGTGCAGCAGTTTGGCGACCACCGTGAGGGCGCCGTCAAAGTGCCCGGGACGGGATGCGCCCTCCCATTTCTCACCCAGCGGCCCCGATGTCACGCGAACCAACGGTTCGCCGCCGGGATAGACCTCCTCAACGGATGGGGCGAAGACGAGATCCACACCCTCGGCGTCCAGCAGGGCCATGTCGGCGTCAAGGGTGCGCGGATACCGTTCCAGGTCCGCGGCCTCACCGAACTGGAGCGGGTTCACGAAAATGGACGCCACCACGACGTCGTTCTGCTCGACGGCGGTGCGGGCCAGCGCCGCATGCCCGGTGTGCAAGGCTCCCATCGTGGGGACGAGGCCCTGGGAACTGCCGCGCTTTTCCGCGAGCAATCGCGCACTTTCGGCCCGCAGTTCCGCCGCGGTGGTGACAAGTTTGATGCCCATGGTCAGTTTCCTTCCTGCGTCCCGGCAGCGTCGCCGCCCGGTCGATCGTCGCCATTGTCCGGCGTGCCTGAGCCGTCCAAAGCGTTGTTGATGTCGCCGAGCTGGCCCTCTTTGAGCAATCCACGGTTGACGGCTCGACGGGCCGTGGCCCGGGCCATCGCCAGGTAAGCGTCCAGGACATCGCCGCCGGCACCGGCGTCGTACTCCTTGAGTGCCTCCGCATGGGCGGACACTGTTCCCACATCTCCGCGGGCCACCGGACCGGTCAACGCGGACTCGCCTGAAGCCAGCGCGTTCTCCAAGGTAGCGCGCAGCAATGGGCCGAGCATGCGCTCAGGCGAATCGACGCCGATTTCCCGCAAGAGCTGCGAGGCCTGGGCCACGAGCGTGACCATATGGTTCGAACCGTGGGCAAGGGCTGCATGGTAAAGCGTACGGTCGGCCTCAGCGATGGCCACAGGTTCGGCACCCATCTCCACCACAAGGGCCTGGGCGATGGGCAGCATGGCTGCGTCGGCCGTAACTCCGAACGTGCAGTCCATGAGCCGGGTCAGGTCCAGGCTCATGCCCGTGAACGTCATGGCCGGGTGGAGGGCGAGCGGAATGGCGCCGGCGGCGCGGACAGGCTTCAGAATCCCGACGCCGAAACGGCCGGAGGTGTGCGCCACGAGCTGGCCTGGCTGCCACGCTCCGAGCTTCGCCAGTCCAGTCACGAGTTCGCCAAGAGCATCGTCCGGGACGGCAAGGAGTACCAGTTCGGACCGCTCCACTATGTCCGGGATCCCCAGGACGGGGACCCCGGGAAGCAGTGTTGCGGCCCGCTCGCGGCTCGCCTCCGACACGGCGGAAACCCCGACGACGGCGTGCTCGGCCCCGCGCAGGGCCGCACCCAAGACGGCGCCCACTTTGCCGGCGCCGATGATTCCAACGCCGAGTCGTCCTGGCCTAGCCATGGTCTGGTTCCTCCTGGTTTGATGAGTGGTTTGATGAGTGTTGTACTGCGTGCACCCCTGGTAACTGGGCCAGCCATTGCTCGCTGGTCTGCAATTTGCGGGCTTTCCGGGCTCGGGCGGCCTGCTGGTCGAACAAGCCGACCGCTTCCGCGGTGGCTGCCTGGATGAGCCGGGGTGCCACGGGTCCTGGAGTCGTGTGGAGCACCAGATCGGCCACGCCAAAGAGCCGGGCCAACGGACCTTGGTGGAGGGCCATGGACTGGGTTCGTTGATGCGGGACCAGTACCAACTTCCGCCACCAACGTCCGGAGCGCAGCAACAAGGCCGTATCCGTGGCATGGAAGCCGTTGCGTCGCCAGCCCAACGGGGAAAGAATCCAGGCACGCTTGGGGCTGGTGACAAAGCCGGCGTCGGAATCGAGGCCGGTCAAGCCCGCGGTGAAGACACGCTCCGGCTCGGCGGTACCGGGATCGGGCAGGACGAGCGAGAGCATCATCATCACTTCGGACTTCCGGCCGACGGGAAGCAGCATGGTGCGGTGCTCGGCTTCGCTGCGGTGGTGTTCACCATAGCCTGCAACGTTCACGTGGATCCGATACCAGCCAAGAATGCGCCACAAGGGCGGCTGCGTGACTTTGACGGCTTGGATCCGGCCTGGGGGCACGGTCTGGGCCTGGGTGTCCAGGAGTCCGTAGCGCAGACGGATGCCGTCAGGGGAAATTGCCGCCGTGAAGTTGTAGCCCTTGTTGAACGAGCGCCAGTAGGCCGTGCCCAAACCGAGGATTGCTGGAATCAAGTAGAGGATGAAGGCGCGGGACTCAGTCAGCACGGACACCAGCACGGATGCGATGGCGCTGAGCACAATGAAGAAACTTTGCTCGCTCAGGATGAGCGAACCGACAAGCCTTCCAGGCGGGAGGTAGAGCACCACCAGTTCAGGAGCCTCGGGCACCTCGACCGTTTCGCTCCCGTCAGCAATACCGGCGGCACGGCCCAGGATGGTGGCACGGAGCTGCTTGGCCTGGGCGAGTCTCAGGTAGGAGAGCCGCACCGCCGAGTGTCCGGCATCGGCCACCTCGAACTTCAGCTCCGCGAGCCCGAAAATACGGGCAAGCAAGGGCTGCACAATGTCGATGGCCTGGACCCGGTCAAGCCTGGCCTGGCGCTGCTGTTTGAACAGGAATCCGGTGTTGACCCGGACATAGCCTTCGGCAAGCTGATAGCGGGTGAAGTACCAGCTGAGGACGAAGGATCCCAAGGCCAGCAACAGCACGACGCCTCCACCAGCCAAGAGCCATGGCGTGCGGTCGTTGAGGTTGTCGCCAATGTTTCCGCGGCCTTGGAGGGTCCGCTCAAAGGTATCTCGGCCAAAGAAATAGACGATCGCGACCAGTGCCACCCATCCCCGCATGAACGGCGACGCCGGGTGCACACGGTGCCAGTCGCCGTCGACGGCGGTCTGTTCCTGGGTCACAGCCCGGCCAGCCTCGCTTCGCCGCGCGCCGAAAGCTGCTCCCGCAGCCGCGCGCCTTCAGCGGCGGGGATGCCGGGCAAGTGGGCGTTTGTTCCAGCTGAGGCCGTGTGGAGTTTAAGGGTGCACAACCCCAGGAATCGCTCGACGGGCCCCACGGCAACATCGACGTACTGCATCCGGCCATAAGGAACCACCATCACCCGCTGGAAGAAGATGCCGCGGCGGATCAGCAGGTCGTCGTCGCGTTCCGCATAGCCGATGGCGTGCACTTGCCTCGGGATCAGCACGAGCCTCCACAGGGCAAGGAGCAGAAGCGCCGCGGGAACGGCAACGGCGAGCCACAGGGGCGGCCACTTCCACCAGCCCAGTTGAACGAAAAGCAAAGGCAAGCTGAAGACGGCAACCATGAGCACGTTGCCGATGGCCCACTCCACGAGCCGCACGGTCACGTACTTCGGTGATACACGCAGCCATTGGATGCCAGGAGGGTCAATCGCCGCGGTATGCATATTCGCCTTCGCCCTTGGCCTCGCCGTGCCGGGTACCCGTGACCCCGGGTCCGCCTTCCAGGTCTTCCGGCGGGATCCGGCAGAATCGCTCCACCACGAGCCCGACGATGGTCATGACGAGGCCTCCGCCGCCCATGATGAGCGCGAGCCAGAAAATGCCCTGATCACTGCGGAGGTTCCAGAGCCGGAGTTGCTCCAACACGATTCCCACATGCCAACCGAGCAGCACCGTGCCCGCGTAGGCGCAAGCCTGGGCCAGGAGAAGGGTTCGCGCGGCCAGAATGGGGTTGAGCATGGTCTTCTTCTTGCCGTTCCGCCAGCGCAGGACGCGGATACCCATGATCAACGTGAGCGCAGCGATGACACCCATGGTTACCAATGCTGATGGCGGAAGCACCGGCGTCGCCATGCTGTAACGCGTGGTGAGCACGGAAGCCAGCCAGCCAACGATGGCAAGAATGACGGTGATGATCGCCAACAGGATCGGACGCATGGCCTTCATGGACTACTCCACCGCCCCGGCGGCAGCAACGCTGCCGGACCCGTCGAAACCGTCGAAGGGCCGGAGCCCGGAAAAGTCCTCGGCCTTGGCGGCCAACTCGGCGACGCTCTCGCCGTTCAGCTGCGCGGCAGGATCCAGAAGCGCCCACGGATACAGCACGAAGGCCCGCTCCGCAGCCCGGGGATGCGGAAGGGTCAGGATTGCGTCGTCGCTCGTGAGTTCGCCGTAGACAATGATGTCCACATCCAGGGTGCGAGGGCCCCAGCGAACCTCGCGTACCCGGTGATGCTTTTGTTCGACGTCGTGGCAATGCTGCAACAGCTCGAGCGGCGCAAGCGTGGTCTCAACCGCGACCACCATGTTGAGGAAGTCCGGCTGTCCTTCCGGTCCGCCAACGGCCGTGGTCTGAACCACGGGAGAGACACCCAGGAGGCGTATTTCCGGGCGGTCGACGAGGTCGGCGACGGCGGTGGACAAGGTGTCGTTCCGCTCGCCCAGGTTGCTTCCCAGGGCCAGGATGGCTTTCGTGAAACGGGAGCTCATGCACGCTCCCTGTGGACGCTGACAGTGACGTCACCGAAGGGAACTTCGATGGGGGCCTGGGGTTTGTGGACCGTGACGTCAACCTCCGCGACGCCGAAGCCGGCCAAAATGCCCTCCGCGATCCGCACGGCAAGGGCCTCGATGAGGTTAAGAGGCTCTCCGGTAATAACGGAGGTAATGTATTCGGCCACTTCGCCGTAGTGTGCCGTGAACTGCAAGTCATCGGTTTCCGCGGCCTTGCTGAAATCGGTGTACAGCACGGCGTCGACGACGAATGGCTGTCCATCGCGGCGCTCGAAATCGAAAACGCCGTGATGCCCGACGGCGGTCACTCCGGTCAGTGCGATCTTGTCCAAACCGGTTCCTCCCCCTTTGCTCACGAGGCTTTAGTGTCTGACGCGCGCGGCAACCTTGACGGCGTCAAGGCTGGGTCCTACGTCGTGGACCCGCACGGCCCACGCGCCGTTCGCGGCGCTGATTGCCGTAATGGCAGCCGTGGCGTGGTCCCGTTCCTGCGGTGCCGCTGCCTTGCCGGCAACGGTCAGGAGCGTTCCGAGGAAGCGTTTACGGGAAGCCCCGATCAGGACTTTATGGCCGAGCTCATCCAGCCTGCCGATGTGCTTGAGGAGTTGCCAATTCTGGTTCTCGTCCTTGGAGAAGCCCAGGCCCGGATCCACAATGATTTGCTCCGGGGACACGCCCGCTGCGTAGAGCTTGTCGCGGACGCCCTTCAGCTCCTCGATGACTTCCTCCACCACATTGCCGTAGTCGGCAAGGCTGTTCATGGTCTCGGCGTCGCCCCGGCGATGGGTGAGGACATAAGGCACTTTGGTGCGCGCGACGAGTTCGGCCATCTCAGGTTCGAGGCTCAACCCGGAGACGTCATTGATGATCGCGGCACCGGCTTCCACGGCCGCTTCGGCCGTGGAAGTGTGGGTCGTGTCGATGCTGACGAGGGCCCCAGCCTTGACTAGTGCCTGAATCACCGGCAAGACCCGGCGTTGCTCTTCTTCCGGCGAGACAGACTCGGCGCCCGGGCGGGTCGATTCCCCGCCGACGTCGATGATGTCCGCTCCTGCGTACAACATACGCAAGCCGTGGGCGATGGCGGTATCCGCCGTGGGGTGCTTGCCGCCGTCGCTGAATGAATCCGGCGTGACATTCAGGATTCCCATGACAAGCGTGCGGTCGGCCGGCAGGTCCGCGAAGCGGGCGGCTGGACGTGGTTTGCGAAGAATAGGCAGGGGGCTCGTGGCCGGGCCTGTTCCTGGTGCTGCTGCGAGGGAATCCATGGTCTTTCTTACCTTCCGAGTATGAGGCTCATGGCTTCGGCGCGGGTTGCCGGGTCATGAAGTTGCCCGCGCACCGCACTGGTTACGGTCTTGGCGCCGGGCTTGCGGATGCCACGCATGGACATGCACATGTGTTCGCATTCGATCACGACGATCGCGCCCCGGGGCTTGAGGTGAGTTACCAGCGCCTCGACGATCTGGGTGGTGAGGCGTTCCTGCACCTGGGGACGCCGGGCGAAAATGTCCACGAGGCGGGCCAGCTTGCTCAGGCCCGTCACCTTGCCGTCGTGGGAGGGGATATACCCAACGTGCGCGACGCCGTGGAACGGGACCAGGTGGTGCTCGCAGGTGGAGTAGAACGGAATGTCCTTGACCAGCACGAGTTCCTCGTGGTCGAGGTCAAACGTGGTGGACAGGACATCCACGGGATCCTGGTGCAGGCCCGCGAAGACCTCGGCGTACGCCTTGGCTACGCGCTTTGGCGTATCCACGAGTCCACCCCGGTCCGGGTCTTCCCCCACTGCGATGAGGATCTCGCGGACGGCAGCCTCGATGCGGGGGCGGTCGACCTTGTACCCGTGGTGTCCGTGTCCGTGGCCGTGGCTGTCCGAAGATTCCCCGGATCCGCCCGCAGGCGAGTCGCCGAAGGCATCACTCGGGCGATCACTGGGGGCACCGCTGAAGTCGTCGTCGTCGATGTGAGTCACAGCAGAAAGCTTAGCCGTGATGGGAAACGTCGGTGCCCGCGTCAGGTCCTGTACCGGTGAAGGGCTCCTGGCTCCCGACTCCCTGCGGATGCGGTGACTGGGCGTCCAAAGGTTGGTCGAGACGTGCTTTCTTGGCTTGTTCCTGGGCTTCGCGCTCGGCCTTTTCCGCGCGGGATTCCACCGGCGGGAGGGTCTGGACCGGACGGGATTCCTTGGAGAGCCAGACCTCGCGGAAGTCGCGCTTGCGGATGTCGCGGAAGATGTAGGCGATCTCGGCTTGGTTCAGGGTCTCGCGCTCAAGCAGTTCGAGGGCCAGCTGGTCCAGGACGTCGCGGTTCTCGGTCAGGATGGCATAGGCCTCGTCGTGGGCCTGGTCGATCAGGCGGCGCACTTCCTCGTCAACGATGTACGCCACGGAATCCGAATAGTTGCGTTCCTGCGCCATGTCGCGCCCGAGGAATGGCTCGCCGCCACCCGCACCAAGCTTCACTGCGCCGATACGCTCGCTCATGCCGAACTGGGTGACCATCTTGCGTGCTGTACCGGTGGCCTTTTCGATATCGTTCGAAGCCCCCGTGGAGGGGTCATGGAAGACGATTTCCTCCGCGACGCGGCCACCCATGGCGTAGGCCATCTGGTCCAGAAGCTCATTACGGGTGATCGAGTACTTGTCGTCCTCGGGGACCACCATTGTGTAGCCGAGCGCACGGCCACGGGGCAGGATGGTGATCTTGGTGACCGGCGCGGAATTGCGAAGAGCCGCCGCCACCAAGGCATGGCCGCCTTCGTGGTACGCCGTGATCTTCCGTTCCATCTCCTTCATGACCCGGCTCCGCTTCTGCGGGCCGGCCATGACACGGTCGATCGCCTCGTCCAAGGCACGGTCATCGATCAGGTTGGCGTTGGACCGCGCCGTCAGAAGGGCCGCCTCGTTGAGCACGTTGGCGAGGTCTGCACCGGTGTAGCCAGGGGTCTTCTTGGCGACACCCTTGAGGTCGACGCCGTGTGCCATGGGCTTGCCCTGGGCATGGACGTTCAGGATTTGCTCGCGGCCAATCAGGTCCGGCGCTTCCACAGTGATCTGGCGGTCGAAGCGTCCCGGACGCAGCAAAGCGGGATCCAAGACGTCCGGACGGTTGGTTGCGGCGATCAGGATGACGTTGGTCTTGACGTCGAAGCCGTCCATTTCGACCAAGAGCTGGTTGAGGGTCTGCTCGCGCTCATCATTGCCGCCGCCAATACCGGCACCGCGGTGACGGCCGACGGCGTCGATCTCGTCGACGAAAATGATGGCGGGCGCATTGGCTTTCGCTTGCTCGAAGAGGTCGCGGACGCGGGAAGCACCGACACCAACGAACATTTCGACGAAGTCCGAACCCGAGATGGAGAAGAACGGGACCCCGGCCTCGCCCGCGACGGCACGGGCCAGGAGGGTCTTACCCGTCCCCGGAGGGCCGTATAGCAGCACGCCCTTGGGGATTTTCGCCCCAACGGCTTGGAACTTTGCCGGTTCCGCGAGGAATTCCTTGATTTCCTGGAGCTCCTCAACGGCTTCATCCGCACCTGCAACGTCAGCGAAGGTGACCTGCGGCATATCCTTGTTGACCAATTTGGCCTTGGACTTGCCGAACTGCATCACCTTGGAGCCGCCACCCTGCATACGGGAGAGCAGGAACCAGAAAAGCACACCCAGGAGCAGCACAGGCACGAGGAGCGAGAACAGTCCGGAGAACCAGTTGTTTTCGACCGGCTGGTCGGTGAAGCCGCCGGATGGCTGGGCATTGGTGACAGCCTTGACGACGTCTGCAGCGCGGGCCGTGACATAGAAGAACTGGACGTTCTTGCCCTTGTCCTGGCCATCAATGACGAGGTTGTCTTTCAGCGTCAAATCAACGCGGTTCTCGGCGTCGTAAATTTTGGCCTGGTCCACCTTGCCGCTCTGGGCGAGGATCGCGAGACCTTTATCGGTGTCGATACGGGTGGATCCGCCGGGGGCAAGGGTTGCAAATGCCACCAGGAGCAAGCCGACTACGACAACAATCCAGATGCCCGGGCCCTTGAAGAAACTCTTAGCTTTCATCTGTTCGGGGGCTCCGCCCCGTCCCTCCTGGTAGTGCTGCACGGCGCAGTTTCTGCGCGCGTGTGGTGCTGCGTCATTTTCTAGCTTTACACCGTTCGGAGTGATTCACGCACAGTAAGGGATAAAAGTTCCCTCTAGGCGTACACGGAGGTGCTCCTGGAAGAGTTATTCGTAAACGTGCGGGGCGAGGGTTCCCACAAAGTCCAGGTTGCGGTACCTCTCGGCGTAGTCCAGTCCATAGCCGACAACGAATTCGTTGGGAATGTCATAGCCGACGTATTTGACGTCGATCTCCACCTTGGCGGCCGTCGGTTTGCGGAAAGCAGTACAGATTTCCACGGAAGCGGTGCCGCGCGATTCGAGGTTAGTCTTGAGCCAGGAGAGGGTCAGCCCGGAATCGATGATGTCTTCGACAATGAGGACATCCTTGCCCATCAAGTCGGTGTCAAGGTCCTTGAGAATGCGCACGACACCGGAAGACTGGGTGCCGGAGCCGTAGGAGGACACTGCCATCCAGTCCATGCTGACGTGGCTGTGAAGTGAGCGCGCGAGGTCGGCCATGACCATAACGGCGCCCTTGAGCACGCCGACGATCAGCAGTTCACGGCCCTCATAGTCCTTGTCGATCTGCGCGGCCAGTTCACCAATTCGTCGCTGGATCTGCTCCTTGGTGTAGAGAACGTGCTTGAGGTCTGCCTGGACGTCGTTTGAATCCACCAATGGCTCCTGTGTTGATGCGTGGGTGCGGCTAGTGTTGGGGCGATCTTTGATGCCGGAATACTAGCTTCCCACAGCCGCCGCCTTCACGGGGAACGGCAGTTCCTCCTGCGGAGGCCTCCTGCTGGAATTCGCTGAGGGATACGCGAAAGACGCTGACGCTTCCGGGAAGTTGCACGGGACCGGCCGAGCCCTGCCGGCGCAGTAAGGCTTCGGCAGCTTGAAGCCGCCCGTAGCTAGGCTGTTGGCCCCCGACGTCGGCGGCTGCTTTGGCGATGACCCGGAACCTCAGTGCGGGGGCAAGTTCCCTCAACGCGTCTTCGGGGAGCCAGACGCCGTCGTCGGTCCGGTGCAGGAGGCCCGCATAGCTCTCTGCGGCGAGCTGCTCCAGGAAATCAGCGTCCTGTTGGAGAATCGCGGCGGTACGGGCGAGTGACTCGGCGACGCCGGGCCCCAGTTTGTCCTCAAGCAAGGGCATCACCTCCACTCGGGTTCGCGAGCGGGCGAAGGCTGGGTCCGCGTTACTGGGATCGTGCCAGGTTTCGAGTTCCTCGGCCTCGCAGATTTCGAGCGTTTCTGCGCGGCGAAGCCCGAGGAGGGGACGAAGGAGTTTGCCCCGGGCAGGGCGCATCCCGGCAAGGGAGCGGGTTCCCGAGCCGCGGGCAAGTCCCAGCAGCACCTGTTCCGCCTGGTCATCCAGGGTGTGCCCGAGCAGGATTGCCTGGCAATCGAGCTCCGTAGCGGCTGCTTCGAGGGCTGCGTGCCGCGCGTCCCGTGCTGCGGCTTCGGGTCCGAATCCGGTGGCCGCCACCTCCACGGTCCGCAGCTGAACAGGCGAAAGTCCCAGCTCTTCCAGGATCGCCACAGTGCGTGCCGCGACCTGGCCCGAGCCTTCCTGCAACTGGTGGTCAACCACGACGGCGGCCACGCTCACGGAGCGGCCGTCCACGTCTCCGCGACGAGCGAAGTAGGCAGCGGCGGAGGCGAGGGCCAGGGAGTCGGGCCCACCGCTGCAGGCCACCAGGATTCGCTCGGGGTAGCCTGCGGAGGCCAGCGCGTCCCGTACCATGTTCCGGGCTTTGCCGACGACTGGCGCCAAACGTCCGGGACGCCGTCGTCCGCTGCCCGGTGAACTGCTGAGCGAACTACTGCATGCACTTCTGCTGCCTGCTCCGGAGCCGGATGGGCTATCCAGGGTCACAGCCCCATCCGCTCAAGCCACAGCTTGGAGTCGTGGATTTCGGTTTCCGTGGGCAGTTGCTCGGCAGACTCCCACACCCGGTTCAGGCCTTCCATGCCAGCAACCGCAACAACTTCGCGGACAAACTTGGCCCCGTCGCTGTACTGGCGCATCTTGGCATCCAAGCCGAGGATGTTGCGGATGAATTTCTCGATGACTCCGCGATCCTTGCCCCGTGCGCTGAAGCGCTGCCTGATGGTCTTCACCGACGGGATCAGGGTGGAATCCACGGCGTCCATCACTACATTGGCGTGGCCTTCCAGCAAGCTCATGACGGCTGTGAGGTGCGAGAGCGAGGCCTTTTCCTCGGGGTTTTGCAGGAGGTCCAAGATGGCCCCGCGGCCTGGCACGGCCCCCGTGGAGCGGTCGCGCAGGGAACGCGCGGCAGCGGTGGCACGGTCCATGATGGAGTCCACATTGCCGAGGAGGTTGGTGCTGAGGCGCCCGATTTCATCCAGCATGTGAGTCCGGAGCCACGGCGCGGCGGCGAACTGCACACGGTGGGTCTGCTCGTGGAGGCAGACCCAAAGCCGGAAATCGTCCGGATCCACGTTGAGCTCGCGCTCCACGGAGATGATGTTCGGAGCCACGAGCAAGAGCCGGCCAGCAGGCGGCGCCTTCGAGTCCGGGGCGAGTGCCGCAAAAGGATCGTATTGGCCAAGGACCTTGCTCGACAAAAAGGCAAGCACGGCCCCGAGTTGGCTGCCCGTAATGGCACCACTCGCGGCCGCCGCGGCCGGAGTCATGGCCGGGCCTCGCCGGGAATCCAGCATTTGCTGAAGGGCCGGCTGGAGCATCACTGCGAAGCTTTGGGTGTTGGCCTTCGCCCACGACGCCCTGTCCACTACCAGGACATGGGAATCGCGGAGATCGCGAGCGGCTTCCAATCCGGTGATGTCGTGCACATGCGGCACCGAGATGTCCGCGTTTAAGCGGAGGTTATCGACGGCTTTGCCGATCTGGGCCGGACTCAGGGATGGACCGGGGGGAGCGAGCCGGGCAGCCGTGGAGGCGGCCAGCTCCCAGTTGATGAGGGACTGGGCTTGCTGCTGAGACTCCATACGGTCCATCAGAACACAGCGGGCTGAATCTGCGCCCTTAAGTTCGCTCAGCGGCGAACGTCAGGCAGCTTGAACGTCAACCACCAGTGCAGCCGCACGAGGCGAGTGCCGTGGCAGACCTGTCCAGCGCCACCTTGTTCCCGGCGGCACCGGGCGTCAGCCCGTTGCCGATAAAGGAGAACACCAGAAGGCGACCATTCGCGTCCACGACGTAGCCGCTCAAAGCGATGACCGTATTCAGTGTTCCGGTCTTGGCCCGGACCAGCCCCGCCCCTTGGGAGGTGCTGGCGTCACCGTAGCGGTCACCGAGTGTTCCGGTCAGCCCGGCGACCGGGAACCCGGCGAGGGCCGCGCGGAGGCGGGTGTCGGGCCCGGAGGTGATGGCCCGGACCACATCCGCGAACTGCCGGGCTGATACCTGGTTACCTAGGGCCAGGCCGGACACGTCTGCCAGATGCATGGAGTCCGTGGCGATCCCGAGCTCCGCCAGCTGGGCGCTCACGGCCGCCGTCGCGCCGTCGTTGGATCCCGCCTGTCCCATGGAAAGCGCGGCCATCCGGCCGAATATCTCGGCGAGGTAGTTGTCCGAGGTTTCCAGCATCAAGTCCACCTGCTCCCGGACGGTGGCGGACTCCACGTTGGCGAGGACGTCCTGCTGTCCGGCCGGGGGTTTGGCACGTTCGACGCCGGGGGCCACCGTGAATCCGGCAGCGGCACCTGCGGCTTGGAGCTTCCCCGCGAAGGCCTCGGCGGCGGTGAGCGCGGCGTCCTGCGGTCGCGTACCGGTGGTTGCGCCGGGGCTGGTCCGCGCAGAGTTCAGTGCGAGCGGGAAGATCGGCGCGGTTTCGCCAGCAGCGACGTCGTCGAGGCTCCATGCTGGATTCAGGGCCGGCCCGCTGAACAAACCATCATCCAACTGGACGGTGACCGGGCCCTTCACTCCACGTTCCTGCAGCGCTTTGGCCGCATCGACTGCGAGGGTTTCCGCACCGGCATGGCCCAGCACTTCGCTTGGTTGGGACGGCCCTGCACCGAGCAGGACGTCGCCCCCAGCGCTCAGGATGATCGTCGACGCCGATGATCCCGTCAGGACCCGCGTGCTGAAGCGTGTTTCCGGGCCGATCGCCCGCAATGCCGCGACGGCGGTGAGCAGCTTCATGTTGGACGCCGGCACCCGGTTCTTGGCGCCGTCGCGGTCGTAAAGTGAAAGTCCGGTCAACGCGTCCTCAACGACGCCGGTGAAGTCTCCCCCGCCGTCGGGGGTCAGGAGGGCGTTGAGCTGGCGTGTGACATCGGCCGGAAGCGGAACCGGTGCAGAAGGATCCAGGGGTGAGACCACCTGGGTGCGGCTCAACTTATTGGGGATCTGTTGCCAAGCCGGCACCTGGGGCGTGGGCGAACTCACGGCCCCCAGGAACCCTGGACCGAAGAATCCGGGCGCCACCCCCAGGCCCATCGGCACCGCCAAGGCAGCGATGACAACGGTCAGGAGGACCAAGGGCAGAAAGCGCCAAGTGCGCTTCGACGCCCGTTTCCTAGGTCTGAAAGCAGGGGTCTCCTGCTGGTTCGAAGCCGGCTTTCCGGCTCCCGCCTCGTCAACGACCTTCATGCGGCTTTAGTCCTCAAAGTCTTGAATGTCCCCACCGTTTCAAGAAACTTGGGCCTCTCGCTATATCCTCAATAGTAGTCGGCGGCGTCGGCTGTTCTCTTGCCGCGCCCATGCCAATACCGTCAAGGAGCATTCCATGAAGCACGACGTCACGATCGAGATCCCCAAGGGGTCGCGCGTCAAGTACGAAGTTGACCACGAGACCGGTCGCGTCCGCCTGGACCGCGTCCTGTTCACGTCCATGCAGTACCCCACCCACTACGGGTTCTTCGAGAACACCCTGGGCGAAGACGGCGACCCGCTGGACGCATTGGTGCTCCTGCAGGACTTCGACCTCTACCCCGGCGTCATCGTCGAGGCCCGTCCGATCGGCGTGTTCAACATGACCGACGACGGCGGCGGAGATGCCAAGGTCCTGTGCGTTCCGGTCGACCCGCGCTTCGACCACATCCAGGAAATCTCGGATGTCAGCGAGTTCCTGATCAAGGAAATCGAACACTTCTTCACCCGCTACAAGGACCTTGAGCCGGGCAAGTGGGTCAAGGCCGAGGGCTGGGCCGATCGCGCAGCCGCCGAAGCCGAGCTGGAAGCTTCCATCAAGCGTTACGTTCCGCTCGCCCACTAAGGTCCCGACCACCTGCCCCGCGGCGGGGATCTACATGCACGACGACGGCCGGTGAGGTTCCCTGCGAACCTCACCGGCCGTCGTCGTCACGAAGCAGTGGGCTCAGTTTAACCGGTTGAAACTTGGCTACCTGCCGGTAATGTTTGATCCACCATGTTCACGCTGACCATCAACCAACGCGACAACCGTCGCGACGGAGACCTCGTACCGCAGCTACTGAAGGACCTGCGCCACATCCCTGCGCGCCTGGACTTTGACCGCTCGGTGGAGGATGAAGTCCAAGGCATCGTGGACTGCCCGCACCAGGCTGTGGACACGGCGCTCATCGCTTTGCGGAGCGGACAATGGTACGTGGGGATCGGTGTCGGGCCGGTCAACGAGCCTCTTCCGAACCAAATCAAGGACGCCTCCGGACACGGGCTGGTCTACGCGCGCCGCGCAGTGGACCGCGTGCGGAACAGCAAGGAGCGGGTCCCTGTGGCCGTCGAGGGGCCGGTCGCTGCCCTCGCCGCCGAATCCGAAGCGGTGCTGCGGCTCCTGGGGCACATCGTGCAGCACCGAAGCGTTGCCGAGTGGCGCGTCCTTGACCTGCTGACACCAGGCGTGCGTGGACAACAAAAGGCCGTCGCCCAGGAACTGGGGATCAGCACCCAGGCAGTCAGCAAGGCACTCTCCCGCGCACAGTGGGCGGAGGAGCACGCTGCCCGGCCAGCTGCTGCTCGTCTACTCAAGTTGATCCTTGAGGTTTACTAGCGCCGGGACGTTTCCGTGTCTGGACGATCCTTCGATAACCTTCAGCCGAACTTGTCCTCGACACATCCGACGCCTTGCGCCTACCTTGGGTCATGATCCCCAAGCCAAAGCTTCGGCGGGTTCTTCCAGCCCTGAGGCAAGCCGTCACGGGCCACCGGCTCCTGTTTGCTGCAAAGACGGCCGCCGCGGCCGGGCTGGCTTGGTACCTGGCGCCGCTCATGCCCGGAACTGCCGCCTCCTACCCTTATTACGCACCCTTGGGCGTTTTGGTCAGCATGCACCCTACCGTCGCCGCTTCGGCGAAACACGGACTGCAAAGCCTGCTGGGACTCGGCTTGGGCATTGCCATGGCCTTCGTCGTGACCACGGTGAGCACGCCGACCGCGCTGGCGGTGGCCGTCGTCGTCGGGCTGGGAGTGGTCATCGGCGGCCTGCCAAGACTCGGAAGCGCTTCCGAATGGGTTCCCATGGCGGCCTTGTTCGTGCTGGTCCTGGGCTATTCAAATACGCAGGGATTCTCTTTCGCCTACGTCCTGCAAATGGCCATGGGGGTTGCTGTCGGCTTCGCGGTGAACTGGCTGGTCTTTCCTCCCCTGCATCTTGAAGGCATCGATCCAGCCATCGACGGACACCAACGGGCGCTGTCCAAGCAGCTCGAGGACATGGCAAGCGCCATGATGGAATCCTGGCCGCCGAACCATGAGGATTGGGCGAGCCGCAGCGGCGAGCTCGCCCGCACCGCGACCGCAGTGCGGACAGCTGTCCAGGCGGCGAAGTTGAGCGCCAAAGCCAATCCGCGGTCGCGCCGTCGGGCCGGACGCTTGGGCGGCGACCTGGCCGGTTTGCGCACGGTGGAACGGCTGACCTTCCACGTCCAGGACATCACCGACGTCCTGGCAAGCGTGATCTGGGAAGAGAACGCGGGGACTGTCATCCCCGAGGGCGTCCCCCGGAATTTATCCCGGGCACTGGAGGACGTAGCCACCTTGATAAGGCAATGGCGACACGGAGACGCAGAGGACTTCAAGGGGGCCTTGGACGACGCTCATGACAGCGTCGCGGCCCTCAGCGGCACCCTCACGGAAGTGGCCGCCGACAAGGCACCCGTGAATGCCCCCGCGTCAGTCGCCATGAGCCTCCGGCGTATCATCACAGCGGTCTCCGACGGCTGAGCCGAAAAGCGTTGGTCCGCCCCCCGCACGTCTGTCTACAGGAGGCCACGCAAGATCAGGGCCGCGCCATCGTCGTACACCGAAGCGGTGACTTCGTCCGCGACGGCAATGACTTCCTGGGGGGCCTGGCCCATGGCGACGCCGCGGCCGGCCCAGCTGAGCATCTCGATGTCATTGCGGCCGTCTCCCACCGCCACCGTGTGGCGCGGGTGCGTGCCCAGCCGCTGACGCAACTGCTCCAAGGCACTTGCCTTGGTGACTCCGGCAGCGGCAATGTCCAGCCAGGCGGTCCAGCCTACGGAGTACGTGACGCCGGACAGCCCGATCTCGCGGATTGCGGTGGAAAATTCCTCGGCGGTGTTCTCGCTGCTGAACACCACGACGCGCACTGCGGTGGCATCCAGCATGGTCTGGAAGTCCACGCCGATTGCCTCGACGCCGAAACTGGCGTCCTGGAACCGTTCGGTGGAGAGGAAGTTCCCGTCCTCGTCCTCAAGGGCGTACTTGGCGGATGGCAACTGCTCGCGGAGCGCCCTCAACGCCGGTGCAGGATCGAAGGTGGCTTTCTGGATGATCTCGTAGCCGGCATCCAGCTGCGGATCGAGCCTTACGGTGACGCCGCCGTTGCAGCACACTGCGTAGCCGCGGTCCAGTCCGATCTGCTCGATGATGGGCAAGGTGGCGTTCAAGGATCGGCCGGTGGCGATCAGGACGTCGTGACCGCCGGCGACAACTGCCCTGGCAGCATCGCGGACGCCCGGCGACATGTGGCCATCGTGGTCCACGAGGGTTCCGTCAACATCCAAGGCGACCATGAGTTTGTGATTGAAATTCCGCTGGTCATCGATGCCAGCGACTGAGGTACCAGTCAAAGTAGTCATGCCTCCAGTGAAGCAGACCCCACCAACACCGGCTAGGACGCAGGCCACTGCAAGGGATTAACAAGCGGTGAATACTCCCACGTTTTCCACAGTGTGAGTATTTACCTCCGGAAGTTATCCACATAGGCGATGTGCGGGGTACTCCTCTGCGCGCCGACCAAGGAAGGTGGTCCCATGAGCAAACCACCTCCATTCATCGTTGCCCGCGATCAGCGCCCCGGCTCCGGTGATATCCGGATATTGAGCCGGAGATACGCAAAGGGCGAGCTCGTCAGGGTCCGCAGGGGCGTCTACCTCGCCAAGCAATACTGGCTCTCCCTGACCCCCTGGGAACGCTATGCCCGGACCACGGAAGCCGTGGCCCTGGAACTCCCCACGGCCGCCTTTTGCTACGAAACCGCCGCGCATGTGTGGGGCTTGAAATTGCTTGGCGTACCTTCCCATGTCCACCTGGCCGTGAAGTCGCCTAGCCATGCAGGGGCCGGGAAGGCCACAACTACTGCCGCAATGCAGGCGAGGTCAGGAAACACCGGCCTTGAGGACGTCCGGGGCTATGGAATATTCCGCCACTGCTACGCAGGATCGCCGGTGCACCACCGGGGCCTGAACGTCACCCCCCTGCTGCAGACCGCCGTCGATGTCATGGCCCGCTCTTCGTTTGCGAAGGCCGTCGTCTTGGCGGACCACCTCGTGAATCCCCTGCACTTCAAGGGCATCTCCACCGTCAAGGCGGACCTGCACGGCGCCGCAAAAGGCCTCCATTCCTCGTCCCGGCAACAACAGGTTGCCCGCGTCATCGATTTTGCCGATGCGCAGTCCGGATCCCCCGGGGAATCCTTGAGCCGGGCTCAGATGCACCTTCTCGGGTTCCCGAGGCCGGAGCTTCAGCTCGGGTTCCAGGACAGTGACGGTTTCGTTGGCCGGGCGGACTTCTTCTGGCGGGAGCTGCGGATTATCGGGGAATTCGACGGCGGCGCGAAATATCTGCAGGACGAGTACCTTCACGGACTCTCGGCACGCGAGGTGGTCTTGGCCGAAAAGAAGCGTGAAGACCGTTTGCGTGCATTGGGATTCACGATGGTCCGCTGGGACTGGCCCATCGCGAAAGATCCGGCGAAGCTCACGAGGAAACTCGTTCAGGCGGGCCTTCCCCTGGGGAAGGCAAAGAATAAGAAGCTTCGCCTGCTATAAGACCGGCAAGACCTCGAGGCCACCGATGTACTTCTGGAGAGCCTTGGGAACGTTGACCGAGCCATCCGGGTTCTGGTGGTGCTCCAGGATGGCCACGATCCAGCGGGTGGTAGCCAAGGTCCCGTTCAGGGTCGCGACGGCGCGCGTGCCCTTGGCAACGCCTTCCTCGTTGACCGTGCGCTCACGGATGTTGAGGCGGCGGGCCTGGAAGGTGGTGCAGTTTGAGGTGGAGGTGAGTTCGCGGTACGCATTCTGGGTGGGGACCCAGGCTTCGCAATCGAACTTACGCGCAGCCGACATTCCGAGGTCTCCGGCCGCCGTGTCAATCACACGGTACGGGAGCTCCACCTTGGCCAGCATTTCCTCTTCCCACGCCAAGAGCCGCTGGTGCTCGGCAGCGGATTCTTCAACCGTGGTGTATATGAACATCTCCACCTTGTTGAACTGGTGGACACGAATGATTCCGCGGGTGTCCTTGCCGTGCGAACCAGCCTCGCGACGGTAGCAGGAGCTCTGTCCTGCATAGCGGATGGGGCCGCCGGAAAGGTCCAGGATCTCATCCGCGTGGTAGCCGGCGAGGGCCACTTCCGAGGTTCCCACCAAGTAAAGGTCGTCGTCAGCGAGACGGTAGATCTCGGCGTCGTGCTTCACATCGAAACCGGTGCCCTGCATAGTCTCCGGACGGACCAAGGTGGGGGTGATCATCGGCACGAAGCCGGCCTCTATGGCTTGGTCCATGGCCATCTGGAGCAGCGCCATCTCCAGGCGGGCACCTACACCGCGGAGGAAATAGAAACGCGCACCGGATACCTTGGCGCCACGTTCCATGTCGATCGCGCCAATGAGTTCGCCGATTTCCAAGTGGTCCTTCGGCTCGAAGTCGGGGAATTGGCGGGGTGTGCCAACGGTCTTGACCACCACAAAGTCGTCCTCGCCGCCCTCGGGCACGCCATCCACGATCAAGTTGGGGATGACGCGGAGCAGCTCGTCCTGCTTGGCCTGGGCGGCATCGGCCTCGACGGAGGCTGCCTTGACCGAGTGGGCCAGTTCCTTGACCTCGGCCAGCAGTGCCTGCTTTTCCTCGCCCTTGGCCTGTGCAACCTTCTTGCCGAAGACGTTCTGCTCAGCGCGGAGGTTTTCGTAACGGATCAAGGCTGCACGGCGGTCTGCATCGGCGGAAATGATCGCGTCCACCACGGACTCGTCGGCGCCGCGGGCGCGCTGGCTTGCACGGAACTTGTCCGGGTTTTCGCTGAGGTCTTTAACGTCGATCACCAGACAAGAGTATCGAATGAGGGCACAGCTGCGCGGCCAGCGTCCGACCGTGGCATGCTCCCCTGCCGCCGTGCGCGTCCGGACCCGGCGGCGGGATAGGGTTGGACCACCATGAGCGACTGGATCCTGTACGCGATTTTCGCTGGGGGCGTGGTCTTCGCCGCCTCCAGTTGGTGGGGTGTGCGCCGGCTCAGGGCCAGGCACACCCGCAGCGCCGTGCGTGAAGACGCGCACAAGCCCGGACCCGGCTTGCAGAGAGTCGCCGTGATCCTGAACCCTGTCAAAACCAAGGCCGAGGAAGCCCGGAGGATCATCCGGGAAGCCTGCCACCTTGCCGGCTGGGACGAACCCCGCTTCTTCGACACCACTGCGGAGGACCCTGGCCATTCTCAAGCCAAAGCGGCGCTGGCTTATGAGCCCGACGTCGTACTCGTGGGCGGAGGCGACGGCACGGTGCGGGTGGTGGCAGAGGCCCTTGCCCACACCGACGTCGCAATCGGTCTGATTCCCCTCGGAACCGGAAACCTGCTGGCGCGCAACGTCAACCTGGATGTCAACGATCTGCGCGGCAACGTCCACACGGCACTTTTCGGGAACCAGCGCTACATCGACACTGCCCGCATGGCCATCCACAACGCGCTGACGGGCGCCTCCTCGGAACATGCTTTCCTGGTGATCGCGGGCATGGGCTTGGATGCCGAGGTCGTGGGCGACACCAACGACGATCTCAAGAAAGCAGTCGGCTGGCTCGCCTACACGGAGGCGGGTGTTCGCCACCTGCCCGGGAGGCGCAAGCGGGTCACCATTGCCATGGACGACGAACCCGAGCAATCCCGGAAGATCCGAAGTGTCTTGTTCGCCAACTGCGGCCTGATTCCAGGGGGTATTGACTTCATCCCCGGGGCGATGATTGACGACGGCGTCCTGGACGTTGTGGTGATGAGCCCTCGCAGCGCCATCGGCTGGCTCGCTGTGTACGCCAAGATCTTGTTCAAGCACAAGCGGAACCTGCCGGTCATGAACTTCTACCGTTCAGGAAAAGTGGTCATCCGGAGCAACGAACCAATGGCGACGCAACTTGACGGCGATCCGTCGGGTGAAGCCACGAAGGTCACCGTCAAGGTGGAGCCGCGTTCTCTTCTGGTGCGAGTGCAGTAGCTGATGCACGTGGATTAGCGAGCCGCCCTATTTGGCGTTCTTCGCCGCTTCCGCTGCCTTGTGTTCTGCCAATTTGTGTTCCGCCAAGGCCTTGGCGGCTGCGCGCGCTTCCGATTGCTCGCGGATCATGGCCTGTTCTTCCTCAAAGCGCAGCCGATCGGCACGGTCGGCGTCGTCGCCGTCCCAGTCCTGGTTGTCCGCCTTGGGCTTCGGGTTGACGATCATTCCCTGGCCGCTGGTGTCATTGCTATTTCCCGACATGGCCCGCTCCCTCCGTTAGGGGCATGCGTCCATCAATTGTGGATCAAGCAAGCATACGCACAGAAATATCCACGCGATAGGGGTTGAAGAGTCAATTATCCCAGTCGTGGGGAAACGTTTTCCCCGCCCAGGATGTCCCGGACCCACGCATGCGCGGATGCGAAGGCAGCGTCCGAAGTATGCGGAGCAACCGAGGTCTGCTGCGCGTCGGCCCTGGCGTAGGAACCCAGGAAGCGGGTAGCAGGGCTGATCCGGTGCAGGCCCGCCAAGGCATCGGCTACACGAGCGTCGGAGGCGTGGCCGTCGGCGTCGATGCTGAAGAAATAATGGCCGAGGTATTGGCCGGTGGGCCTTGACTCAATGCGGCTGAGGTTGACCCCGCGGGTGGCGAACTGATCCAGGATCTCCATGAGGGCGCCGGGGCGGTCTTCCGGCAGCGGTACGACGACGGTGGTCTTGTCCGCACCCGTCCGTTCTGTCAGCGCGCCCGGGCGGCTGACCAGGATGAAGCGGGTGACCGCACCCGGGTTGTCTCCGATGTTCTCGGCAAGCACGTTCAGGCCCGGCCGTTCGGCTGCGACCAAGGGTGCGCAGATGGCCGCCTCATAGTGCGCATCGTCTTCGAGAAGCCCGACGGCGGCAGCCGCCGTGGAGGATCCGGGGACGTATTCTGCATTCGGGATATTTTCGTCGACCCAGAGCCTGCATTGGGCCCACGCATGGCCATGGGTCGAAATTCGGCGGATGTCCGAGATCTTCACCCCCGGGCGGGCAACCAGCACGAAGGTGATGGGTACGAGGGCTTCACGGATGATCCGCAGCTCGGTTCCAGTGGCAATCGCGTCCAGGGTGGCCGTCACGCCGCCTTCCACCGAATTCTCGATGGGCACCATGGCCGCGTCGGCCTTGCCTTCACGGACGCGCTCCAAGGCAGTGTTCACATTTGTGCACGGCACCCGGTCGGCGTCAGCCGCGCCGGGGACCTGCAGGAGTGCAGCCTCAGTGAAGGTGCCCTCCGGGCCGAGGAAGGTGTAAGTAAGCGCGGATGCCGGCATCAAATATTCCTTAGGTGTTATGCGGCGCGGCTAGAGGACGACCGGCTTGAGGCCGTTCTCCGAAACCATCGGAAGGCCGGACTCGAACCACATGTCCATGCCGCCGCCGATGTTCGTCGCGGTGTAGCCCTGACCCACGAGCCATTGAACGGCTCGGTAGGAACGTCCCCCCGTGCGGCAGATGACAAAGAGGTCTTCGTCAGGATCTAGATCGTCAAGCCGTGCAGGGAGCTGGTCAAGGGGAATGTGCAATGCGCCCTCAGCGTGACCGGCTACCCATTCGTAGTCCTCCCGGACATCCAAGATCTTCGCGTCGGCCGGAACATCGCCGACAGGCACGGTCTCGAAATCGCTCACGTGACTTCCTTCCAGTTGATCCAGGTCTCCAGCCCAGCCTAGTCCCCGCCGGCTGCCCTTACCTCGCTTCGCTTCGGCAAGGGAACCCTCGCGGCGTGGGCCCACCGCCGGCTACGGGATCATCACCGCTGGAACCCTCGGGTTACGGTACTTCCTCACTCGGCCGCCGCGGCACTAGTCTTGGCGCTAACGTCCGGCATGAAAGCCCGGCGACCCGCACACGTCAGGAGGAGTCACATGGCTACTGGCGAGCCCACTATCTTGGCGACCTCCGGCGGCTACAAATCCGGCCATCGCACCAGGATGGAGTTCGATCTCCTGGTGCACCACGCCGTCGAACTCTCGGGAGTGAGCGGGCGCGCGCCGCGCGTGGCGCATATCGGCACAGCGTCCGGGGACCAGCGTTGGTTCGCCGCGGAATTGGATCAGGCCGCCCGCGTTTCCGGTTTCGATTTCAGTCACTTGAACCTCTTCACGATGCCCAATCACCATGACCCCGAGGCCTACCTTTTGGAACAAGACGTGGTGTGGGTCAATGGAGGCTCTGTAGTCAATCTTCTGGCTGTGTGGCAAGCGCACGGACTGGATGGCATCCTCAGGCGTGTCTGGGAGCAGGGAGTGGTCCTGGCAGGGGTCTCCGCGGGCTCGATTTGCTGGTTCCAGGGCGGCACCACGGATTCCTATGGCCCTGAACTGCGCGCCGTCACCAATGGCTTGGGGTTCCTCCCCTATGCCAACGGTGTCCACTATGACTCCGAGCCGGGCCGCCGCCCGCTGGTCCATCAACTGGTGGCGGAAGGCGTGCTGGGTGAAACGCATTGCACCGACGACGGTGTAGGGCTCGTCTACCGAGGCACGGACCTTGTTGATGTGGTCGCCGAAGTCAGGGGCAAAGCCGCCTACCGGGTCACCGCGGCACCCGGCGATTCCACCGGCGCCGTAGCCGTGGAAGAGCGCTTGGAGTCCCGCTTCCTTGGCTGACATCCACGAACTCGGCGCGGTCGAGTTACGCCACGCCCTGGCCACGGGTCGGCTCTCCGCAACAGAAGTGTCAGAACACTTCCTTGCCAGGATCGCAGAGCAGAACCATAGCTTGGGCGCTTTCATCACGGTGACGGCAGAGCAAGCCATGCTCGATGCCCATGAGGCCGACTCAGCCTACGTTCGCATGCGGAGGGAAGGTACCGAACTTCCGTCGCTGCACGGTGTACCGCTGGCCTTCAAGGACCTCACCGATGTTGCAGGAGTCGTGACCACCCACGGCAGCGCCGCCTTGGACCGCAAGCCCGCCCCGGAGGACGGAGCCCTCGCAGCCATGCTCAAAGGCGCTGGCGCCATCTCACTGGGCAAGACTCAGGTTCCGGAGTTCGGACTGACGGCATACAGCGAAAACCGCATCGCTACGCCGTCGCGCAATCCGCACGCATTGAGTCGCAGCTCCGGTGGGTCGTCGGGAGGGAGCGCTGCCGCGGTCGCCGCTGGCTTGGTTCCCTTCGCACCCGGGAGCGACGGCGGCGGTTCGATACGTATTCCAGCTGCGGCATGTGGATTGCTGGGTTTGAAGCCAGGCCGTGGGTTGGTGCCTGCCGGCGAAAGTGTCGGGGACGCCGCGCGCTTGGTGGTTGCCGGGCCCCTGGCGCGGACTGCGGCCGATGCTGCGCTCATGATGGACTCCTTGGTGCCGCGCGAACTCCAGCCGGAAGCTGGCTACCTTGCGGGCCTCGCGGAAGCGCCAGCCACCTTGCGCATCGGAGCGAGCCTCGACAGTCCATGGTCCACGGCATTTCCCTTCAGCACCGGGCAAGAGGCCCTGGATGCCTTCGCCCGCGGAATCGAAATGTTGACGCAAGCGGGCCACTCCGTTTTCGACGCCGAAGTCCGCTACGACAACCGCTATCCGGTTGCGTTCACCACCGCCTGGACTGCCGGCGTCGGGAGCGCACGCATACTGCCTCAGCGCGAAGCCCTGCTGACCCCGCTGACCCGGACCTTCCGGCGTAGGGCACAACAACGGAGCGCAGCAAAGGTCAACGAAGCGGTCGCCTTCCTTCGGCAATTCACGCACGACACCGTTGCCCAGTACGCGCAGTGGGACCTGGTGCTAACGCCGTCGTTGGCGCAAGTGCCAAGACCGGTGGGTTGGTTCACCGGAACAACGTCAGGAGGCGAGCAGTGGCCGGCCCCCGACTGGCCAGGCGACGCAGATGACGATTACCGCAAGCAATGCGAGTTTGCGCCATGGTCCTCCATGGTGAATGTGTGCGGACTGCCTGCGATTA
This sequence comes from Arthrobacter methylotrophus, assembly GCF_039539965.1. NCBI lineage: Bacteria > Bacillati > Actinomycetota > Actinomycetes > Micrococcales > Micrococcaceae > Arthrobacter > Arthrobacter methylotrophus. The sequence continues at coordinate 4,426,573 of NZ_BAABED010000001.1, forward strand.
CCCTCCCTGTCCATTGGACCGGACCGATCCCCGGAACGGGGCTTCCCATGGGCATTCAACTCATCGGAAGAGCGGGATCCGAACTCCTGCTCCTGCAGCTTGCAGCGCAGCTTGAGCGGCAGCAAAAAACGACACCCAACCCTCCAGGTTAGTTGCCTAAGGCATCTAAAAAATGTGACAATGCGCTCAGTCAATGTCACCATGGATTAGATGAGCACAACTCTTGACACGCGGACGCCCGCCAAAAACACGGGCGATACGTCATTTTTCGGCCACCCAAAGATGCTGGCCAGTCTCTTCTCCGTGGAAATGTGGGAACGCTTCTCCTTCTACGGCATGCAGGGCATCCTGCTTTACTACATGTACTTCACCGCAGACCACGGCGGACTATCGATCAACAAATCGCTCGCCGCCGGATTGGTTGGCGCGTATGGCGGAGGCGTCTACCTCTCCACGATCCTGGGCGCCTGGCTGGCGGACCGGATCTTCGGCTCAGAGCGAGTTCTGTTCGGTTCGGCCATCATGATCATGGCCGGCCACGTCGCCCTCGCACTTCTCCCCGGCATCCCGGGCCTGGTAGCGGGCCTGGTGCTCGTGGGAGTGGGCTCCGGTGGCCTCAAAGCGAATGCCACGGCGTTGGTCGGAAGCCTCTACAAGGAGAAGGACGAGCGCCGTGACGCCGGCTTCTCCATCTTCTACATGGGTATCAACATCGGCGCCCTGATTGGCCCGATCGTCACCGGCTGGCTGCAGGAAAGCAACGGCTTCCACTGGGGCTTCGGCGCGGCCGCAGTTGGCATGGCGATCGGCCTCGTCATCTACGCGCTCGGCCGAAACAAGCTCCCGGAAGAAGCGCACCGCGTCCCGAACCCCCTTCCTTCAGCACAGCGGCGCCGCTACGGGCTCATCTTCCTGGGCATCGCCGTCGTGATCGCTGTGCTGCTTCTGAGCGGTGCGGTGAACCCGGGCAATCTGGCCCGCAGCATGGCTTACGCAGCAATCGCCGTCTCGGTGCTGTATTTCACGCTGATCTTCCGAAGCAAGAAGGTCACGCCGATCGAGCGAAAGCGGGTTACCGCGTTCATTCCGCTCTACATTGCCTCGGCGGCATTCTGGGCGCTCTTCCAGCAGCAATTCACCTTCATTGCCGTCTACTCGGAAGAAAAGCTGGACCGCAACCTCTTCGGTTGGGAGATGCCCGCCGCCTGGGTGCAGTCCATCAATCCGGTATTCATCATCGTCTTTGCCGGCGTCATGGCCGCCCTCTGGACCAAACTCGGCCCGAAGCAGCCGGGTTCCCCCGTCAAATTTGCCGCCGGACTCTTCGTCATGGGCCTGGCGTTCCTGGCCTTCATCCCGCTGACCGGTGCGGGCAAGACCCCGCTGCTGGTGCTCGTGGGAATCCTGTTCCTCTTCACCCTGGCGGAACTGTTCCTGTCCCCCATCGGCCTGTCCGTGAGCACCAAGCTGGCACCCCAGGCGTTCCATACCCAGATGGTGGCCCTGTTCTTCCTCTCGGTATCGCTCGGCACCACGCTGGCCGGAATTCTGGCCGGGCTGTACAACCCTGACAACGAAATGCCGTACTTCCTGGGCGTCGGCGGCACCGCAGTGGTGATCGCAGTGGCTTTGGCAGCAGGCTCGCCCGGCATCAAGAAGTTGATGAGTGGGGTGCGTTAGGACACCCGCTTAAACCGCGACGGCGGCCGGAGCGCTGGGTGGGATTCCCGCCCAGCGCTCCGGCCGCCGTCGTCGTTACTAGTAGTTGTAGTTATAGTGCGAAGCGGTCGTGGCAAGAATCGCGAAACCGACCCAGACGATGATCGCGCCGACGATGCCGAGGTATCCCATCACGAGGCCGGCGATAGCCATGCCCTTGCCGGCCGGCTCCTTTTTAAGGGCCATGTGCCCGAGGATCACGGCAGCGATCTGCGGCAGGAAGAAGAAGCCGAATCCAATGAAGACCGCGATACCGCAGCACATGCTGGCAATACTCAAGCCCTTGGGCTCGGCCGGCATGCCGTAGTAAGTGGGCTGTCCGTAGGGGCTGGCGGGCTGTCCATATCCGGGCTGGCCTTGCGGGGCCTGAGCATAAGGCGAAGCGGGCTGGCCGAATTGGCTCGGACCACCTTGCTGCTGGCCGAACGGTTCGTGCGGCCGCTGCGGCTGGGGCTGCGATTGCGGTTGGCCGTACGGGCCCGATGCAGCCGGCGAGGCAAACGGCTGCCCGCCGTACGGGTTCTCACCGGATTGATCCGCAGCTGGGGCCGCAGGCGGAACGTACGACGGCGGTTCGTAGCCCTTCGGCGGTTCCTCGCCCTGGGGAGCGTTCTCGGGTCTGGCTGGCTGATCGGTCATGGAAATCCCCCTGTGAGTCTTTGTGCCAAGCCTACCGCCGAGCCAAGGCGCACATAAGCTTATGGGCCCGGCTTCCCAGAACGTGCCGCATTCCGGTAAACGTGCAGTGAATCTTCGTCAGTGAAGCGGAAATAAGGAGTCACAGGCACCCCAATAGTCGGTTTTCTCTTCAAGCGCACAGAACCGTCTGGCATGCTGGGTCAATGGCTAGCCGTGCGGGCACAGTTGCCCTTCCCCAGGACCTTGTAGACATCACCGCTCTTCTTGACGCGTACTACGACGTGACGCCGGATCTAAGCGATCCCGCCCAGCGCGTTGCCTTCGGCACCTCCGGGCATCGGGGGTCGAGCCTGAAGGCCTCGTTCAACGAAGGGCATATCCTCGCTATCACCCAGGCGATCGTGGAATACCGTGCCGGGCAGGGCATCACCGGCCCTCTCTTCCTCGCGAAGGACACTCACGGGCTGAGCGAACCTGCACAAAATTCTGCCCTTGAAGTGCTTGCGGCCAACGGGGTGAATGTACTCATCGACGCGCGCCACGGCTATACGCCCACCCCTGCGCTGAGCCACGCAATCCTCAAGTACAACAACGAGGCCGGCACGGGGCAGCCTCAGGCGGACGGCATCGTAGTCACCCCGAGCCACAACCCTCCGGCCGACGGCGGCTTCAAGTACAACCCTCCGCACGGCGGCCCAGCCGACACGGACGCCACCGGCTGGATCGCCAACCGTGCCAACGAACTCCTGGAAAACGGGCTGCGCGGCGTCAAGCGTATTCCGCTGAACGACGCACTCAAGGCAGATGCCACCGGGAAGTTCGATTTCTTGAGCAGCTACGTGGACGACCTCCCCTCCGTCTTGGACCTCGATGCGATCCGCACTGCCGGCGTCCGCATCGGCGCAGACCCCATGGGCGGCGCGTCCGTGGACTACTGGGGTGAAATCGGCGAGCGTCACCAGCTCAACCTGACCGTGGTCAACCCCACCGTCGACCCGCAGTGGGCATTCATGACCCTCGACTGGGACGAGAAGATCCGCATGGACTGCTCCTCGCCGTCAGCCATGGCCTCACTCATCAAACGTATGTCCGACAGTGCTTCGGGCGGCACGGGCGCCTTCGACATCGCCACCGGAAACGACGCCGACGCGGACCGCCACGGCATCGTGACACCCTTTGTTGATGGGCAAGGCGGGTTGATGAACCCGAACCACTACCTCGCGGTCGCGATCGACTATCTGTACCGCAACCGCACGGGCTGGAATCCGAACTCCGTTGTCGGCAAGACCCTCGTGTCCTCCTCCATCATTGACCGCGTAGCTGCGGGTCTGGGGCGCAAGCTCGTGGAGGTTCCCGTGGGCTTCAAGTGGTTTGTCCCGGGGCTGCTCTCCGGCGAGGGCGCCTTCGGCGGCGAGGAATCGGCCGGTGCGTCCTTCAACAAGCGCGACGGCAGCGTCTGGACCACCGACAAGGACGGCATCCTGTTGGCCCTGTTGGCCTCCGAGATCACGGCGGTCACTGGCAAGTCGCCGTCGCAGCTTTACAAGGGCCTCACCGATCAGTTCGGCGCGCCCGTGTACGCCCGGATCGACGCCGCGGCCACGCGTGAGCAGAAAGCCAAGCTCGGCAAACTCTCCGCTGCGGATGTCACCGCAACCATGCTGGCAGGAGAAGAAATCACGGCCAAGCTGACCGAGGCTCCCGGAAACGGCGCCTCAATTGGCGGCCTCAAGGTGGTGACGGAGAACGCCTGGTTCGCGGCCCGCCCGTCCGGGACCGAGGACGTCTACAAGATCTACGCCGAGTCCTTCAAAGGCGCCGACCACCTCAAGCAGGTCCAAGAAGAGGCCAAGGCACTCGTGGACGGCGTGATCTCCTAGCCCTCGGGGGCGTTTGGCTCCGCCGGGAGGCGCCACAACTTCAGGATTCGACGGATGGTGTGGTTGCCTTCCGGCGCCATGTCCACCAGCGCAATCTGATTAAGCACGACGGCGTCACCCGGCTTGGGCCGCTTGCCGTCGTGGTGCGAAATGTGCGGACGGTAGTGCTCCATGACGTATTGCGGGGTTGCCGGGCGCCCTCCGATGCTTGCCACGGCCTCGAACAATTCTTCGTGCAGGCCCTGCAAAATGGGATGGTGTTCCACGAGGCTGACCGCAATGGAACCTTGGTGACCGAATCCGGCGTCGGGCCCGACGGTAAGGTCCGTCCCCAAGGCGCCCATCGCGGGTGCCGTTACAAGCTCGCTGAGGCGAGCGGCGACGTCGTCATCGTCGGAGGGCTCGACGTCGAACCTCAACAGAGTGATGTGCAGCGGCCAGTCGCTGCGCGGGAAGATCAGCCCGTCAGCCACCGATTCGACGAACGCCACCAAATTCAGGTTCCGCATAAGGAAATCTTGCCACCGAAGCCGCTCGTCCCGGGGCCGACGCTCGCTCACATATCCGGCCTTAAACACCTACGCTCCATCACAAGTCGTGAAGGAGCGTAGGCGGAAAAGGGAACAAAAGTGAGCGAGCGTCACATGGGCCGGTGGCGTTAGACGGTGCGGACGACGTCCTCATACGCGAACTTCGGCTTGGCTTCGCCGAATGCGTCCGGGCCCGGCTGGCCGATATTAACCACGAGGAAGCTCTTCTGATCCCCGGCCGGGAAGAACTCGGCGTCGATCGCGGCGAAGTCGGCACCCGTCATGGGGCCGGCCGCAAGCCCGAGGGAACGGACGGCGAGGATGAAGTAGCCAGCCTGCAGGTGGGCGTTATTGTTGCCCGTGGCTGCGGCGAGCTCGGGGTTGACGTCGTACATAGCCTTGGGGGCCGCGTAGACGGGGAGGAACTTGTCCCACTGCTCGTGCCAGGCGGTGTCGTAAGAAAGGACTGCGACCAGCGGGGCGGAAGCGGTCTTGGCCTTGTTTCCCGGAGAAAGGGTCCCGACGAGCTTCGCGCGGGCCTCGTCCGAACGGACGTAGGTGACGCGCAACGGCTGGGAGTTGAACGCCGTCGGGCCGAACTTGGTCAGCTCGTAGATGGCGTGGGCCTGTTCCTCGGAGACTTCACCGGCAAAGGAATTGGCCGTGCGGGCTTCGGCAAAGATGGCGTCGACTGCTGCGGAGTCAATCACTGCTTCTTCGTGGGCGATCGTCATTCGCATACCTTTCGCTGTGCCCGCAGCCGTGGACGGCCGGGCGCTTATGCTTTCCATGGTTGCAACTTCAGCCTCGGGCTTCCTCTTCCCGCGAAGCCACGTGACGTTCCACACAGCGGCAGGGACAAGCCATTCGGGCGGTAAGGTTGCACCCGGACAATCACAACTTTCAGGGAAGGCTCCCGTCGATGAGCATGCTCGGAACCAAATGGAAGCTGCACGGAAACGGCAAAACAATCCGGCCGGGACACGTGGTGGCACCCGAGGAGCGGCTTGCATGGCCGCTGACTATCGGCATTGGCATGCAGCACGTCGTCGCGATGTTCGGCGCTACCTTCCTGGTACCCATCATCACGGGCATGCCACCGGCCACCACGCTGCTCTTCTCCGGCATCGGCACCCTCTTGTTCCTAGTCATCACGAAGGGCCGCGTACCCAGCTACCTTGGCTCGAGCTTTGCTTTCATCGCCCCCATCCTGGCGTCCCAACAGCAGTTCGGCGTTCCCGGTGCGCTCGGCGGAGTGGTGCTTGCCGGCGTCGTACTGGCGCTTGTCGGCGCAGTGGTGCAAAAGTTCGGTGCTGAGTGGATCAACCGGACAATGCCGCCTATCGTCACGGGCGCAATTGTCGCCCTGATCGGACTGAACTTGGCGCCCGCCGCGAAAGCGAACTTCGACAAAGCCCCGGTCACCGCCCTCGCCACGCTCGTGACGATCATCTTGGTGAGCGTCCTGTTCCGCGGTATTCTGGGCCGCCTGAGTATCCTGGCGGGTGTAGTGGTGGGCTACTTCACCGCCATGGCGCGCGGCGAAGTGGACTACTCCAAGATGGACGCGGCCTCGTGGATCGGACTGCCGCATTTCCAGACGCCCGAATTCCACCTCGGCGTCGTGGGCTTGTTCGTGCCGGTTGTCTTGGTGCTTGTGGCTGAGAACGTAGGGCATGTGAAGTCCGTCGCCGCGATGACGGGACGCAACCTCGACGACGTCTCCGGGCGTGCTTTGATGGCCGACGGCGTCGCAACGGTCCTCGCCGGGTTCGGCGGCGGCTCCGGCACCACAACGTATGCCGAGAATATCGGCGTCATGGCAGCCACGAAGGTCTACTCGACGGCGGCTTACTGGGTTGCCGGGATCTTCGCCATCCTGCTGAGCTTCTCGCCCAAGTTCGGCGAACTGATCGCCACAGTACCCGCTGGCGTCCTGGGCGGCGCCGCGACCATGCTCTACGGAATGATCGGCGTCCTGGGCGTGAAGATCTGGGTGCAGAACAAGGTCAACTTCTCCAACCCGATCAACCTGACCACGGCCGCGGTTGCTTTGATTATCGGGATCGCGGATTACACCTGGACCATCGGCGAATTGAAGTTCACTGGCATCGCGTTGGGTTCGGCCGCTGCTTTGGTGGTCTACCACGGCATGAAGGGCCTGGCCCGTTGGCGTGGGACCGTCGCCGAGCCGGAGACGGAGACGGCGGGGCTGCCGCCGGCTGTGAAATCGGCGATGAATTCCGCGGCTAAGAGGAGCGGGAAGAAGCCGTAAGGGCCCGTCCCAGGGCAATTCATGTGCTCGGCGGGGAGGGTTGCCCTCCCCGCCGAGCACCATTAGCTATGACAGGCGCTTGCGGACAATCTCACTGACCGCCTTGCCGTCGAAGCGGCCAGCGACCTTTTCGTTGACCGGTTTCATGACATACCCCATGTGCAGAAGGGTCAACTCCACGCCGTCGGCCTTCCGGGAGGCTATGACCTCGTCAACAATGGACTCGACTTCTTCGAGGGTTAGCGGTTCTGGCAGGTAGGCCTCGAGTACCTCGGCATCCGCGATCTCCGTAGCGGCACGCTCGGACTCTCCGGCCTCCTCGTAAAGACGAGCGACCTCGTGGTACTGGGAAGCCTCCTGCTGCAACATCGCCGTAATGTGGGCGTCGTCCAGATGGATGGGCGTCTTCCCGGCCTTCTCACGGGTGTCAATCTCGCTGAGGACGTTGCGCGTGGCGTTCAGCGCGATGCGGTTACCGTCCTTCATATGGCTGACGACGTCTGCGTGCAGGCGCTCTTTCAAGGTGGTCATGGTGTGCTCCTCGATTCGAATTGCCGTGCTGGCCGGCTGCCAGCCCGGCAGGCGGTGACGGCGTCCCGGCGGGGTCGTCGCATCGTAGGCGCATGGCAGAAGTTCAAGCCATACTTGTACCTTCATTATCTGCCCTGCGACGACGCCTGGCCCCATTGAGCATGCCCCCTCTTGGCACTCAGGAATGGACATATTGGCACTATGTCCATTCCTCGTGTCCACCGGAGGGCATGTCCCTTGGTGGACGGTGGCTAGACCCCTTCGAGTACCTGGCTCGTGGCCCACGCCAGGTACTTGGCGGCGTTCGCTACGGCGTCGTCGGCGTCGGGCACTCCGTTCTTGCGCTGCGCAACATCGAGCAACTGTGCCGCGGCAACCACCCCGTGCCCGGCCAGTTCCTCGGGCGTTACAACGATCCTGCCTGCCACCACAATCACAGGGATGCCATGCCCATGCGCTGAATCGGCCAAGGCGATGGGTGCCTTGCCGGTCAGCGACTGCGAGTCCATGGAACCTTCGCCGGTGATCACCAAATCCGCGCTGGCAAGCTGCTCAGGAAGTCCCGTGAGTCCCGCCACGAGTGCGAACCCGCCTTCCAGCGTCGCCTGGGTGAAGGCCAGGAACGACGCCGGGAATCCGCCAGCCGCGCCGGCACCGGGCACGTTGACGTCCTGACCGCCAGCTTCCCTGAGCAGGGAAGCCCAGTTGCGCAGGCCGGCGTCGAGCAACTCCACAGCCTCCTCATCCGCGCCCTTCTGCGGGCCGAAAACATGCGCGGCGCCGCCGTCGCCAAAAAGCGGATTCTGGACGTCGACGGCGATCCGGAACCTCACCACGGTCAGGCGCGGATCCAGCCCGGAAAGGTCGAGGGACACGACGTCGGCGAGCGAGCCTCCGCCGAGCGGAACCACGTTCCCGGCCGCGTCCAGGGGCTTGAGCCCGAGCGCGCGCAAGGCCCCGCTGCCGCCGTCGGACATGGCGGAACCGCCCACACCGAGCACAATCTCGTTGGTTCCGGCGTCGAGAGCTGCGGCGATGAGCTGGCCGCAACCGTAGCTGTGGGCGCGCAAAGCGTTCTCCGGCGTCGGCTCCATGTGCGCCAGTCCGGACGCTTGCGCTGTTTCGATCACCGCGGTCGCTCCGCCGAAGGCATTTTTCCGGATAGCCCATGCGGCACCCACAGGTTTGAGAATGGGGCCCACGACGGCGGTGATCCGCTCCTCGTAGCCTGCCGCCACGGCCGCTTCCAATGTTCCTTCTCCGCCGTCGGCAATGGGGAATTGCGTCACCACGGCATCCGGATAGACACGCAATACGCCGTCGGCCATGGCCGATGCAGCCTCGGCAGCGGTGAGGGAGCCTTTGAACTTGTCCGGGGCTATCAGGATGCGCATGCTTCCATCCTGCCAGCGGGCTAGGCTTTTCGCAGATCCGTGGGTAGGGATGTCGAAAACAGCTCACGCCGTTCGTATAGAGGATGAGACGCGGGCAGGGTGCCGGCGCCACACCCCAAGGAGGAACAGTCATGTCACGCTATCTGCTCAGCATTTACCAGCCCGACGGCCCCATTCCGGAACCCGAGCTCCTTAACAAGATCATGGCCGATCTCGACGTCCTGAACCAGGAAATGCGCGACGCCGGGGCTTGGGTTTTCACGGGTGGGCTGCACCCCGCCAGCACCTCCACAGTGGTGCGGATGAAGGACGGTGAAGCGCTCATCATGGATGGCCCCTTCGCGGAGGCCAAGGAGCATGTGGGTGGACTGTGGATCATCGAAGCCCCGGATCTAGACGGGGCACTGGAGTGGGGACGCAAGGCCGCCCAAGCTACCACTTTGCCTATCGAGGTCCGGCCGTTCGCGGGATATCGGGAATAGTTTCCCTATGATCCATATTTCGGAGATCGCACAAATATTCCGCGAAGAGTATGGACGCTCCGTGGCTATCCTGGTCCGTGTTTTGGGCAGCATCGACGCGGCCGAAGACGCGGTCCAGGATGCCTTCACCGAGGCGGTGGCCCGTTGGCCAGCCGCCGGGCTCCCGCCTAGTCCGGCCGGCTGGATCATCACCACGGCCCGCAACCGTTCCATCGATCGGTTACGCCGAGAGGCTACCGGGAGGGAAAAGATCGCCCAGGCCGCCCTGCTGCACGGCGGGCTGCACGGTGACGAAGCCGAAGGAATCGAGGTCGATTCAGTGGATGACAACCAACTCGGGCTGATCTTCACATGTTGCCACCCCGCCCTCAACCGGGCCGCGCAGGTCGCCCTGACGCTCAAACTCCTGGGCGGGCTCACCACCGGCGAAATTGCCCACGCATTCCTGGTGCCCGAGCCCACCATGGCCCAGCGCCTGGTACGAGCTAAAGGCAAGATCCGCGACGCCCATATCCCCTATCGTGTGCCAACGGGAGCTGAACTGCCCGAACGGCTGAAATCGGTACTGGCCGTGATCTACCTGGTCTTCAACGAGGGCTATGCGGCGAGCTCGGGCGCCGGGTTGGTTCGCGAAGACCTCTGCCGCGAGGCCATACGTCTAGGCAGGCTCATCATGGAACTCATGCCCGATGAGCCCGAAGCCAAAGGGCTCCTGGCCCTCATGCTTCTGCTTGATGCCCGCCGCGCCGCCCGGACAAGTCCCGAGGGCGGCCTGGTGCGGCTTGCGGACCAGGACCGCAGCCTCTGGGATACCGGCTTGATTGCCGAAGGGCAACGCTTGGTACGGGAATGCTTGAAGCTGAATCAGCCGGGGCCGTACCAACTCCAAGCTGCCATCAACGCGGTGCACAGCGATGCCGCATACCCGGCGAACACCGATTGGCGACAAATCCTGGCGCTCTATGGGCAACTCATTGCCATGGAGCCGACGCCGGTAGTCGCCTTGAACCGGGCAGTCGCCCTCGCGGAGGTGGAAGGACCCGCTGCGGGCCTGGCCGCCGTCGACCTTCTTGAACTGGGCAATTACTACTTGTTCCACGCCGTGCGGGCTGAGCTGCTCCGGCGCCTCAGCCGCGACGACGAAGCTGTCGCCGCATACCGTGCCGCGCAGGAACGCACCAAGAACGGCGCGGAATGGGACTTCCTGGAAGCGCGAGCCCAGGCGCTCACCACCATTGCCCCCGGCCCTGCAGCACCGACTTCAGACGATCCGCACGGTCGGTGACCAAGCCGTCCACGCCCATATCCAACAACCTGGCCATCTCTGCGGCTTCGTTGACCGTCCAGACGTGGACCTGCAGTCCAAGCCGGTGCGCCCGTCGTACGAAACCGGGCGTCACTACCGTCAAGGGTCCGTAGCGGACCGGCACTTGGAGGGCGTCGACGTCGTGCAGGATCTTCCGCAGCCAACGTGCCGGAAGAAGCGGTCCCAGCAAGGCGAAGGCGGCGTTGCAGACAATCCCCGCCGAAGAAGCCGTTCGACGGCGGAGCAGGCGTAGGACCGCTCGACGCCGGCGGTCGGAGAAGCTCGCGATCAACACGCGATCATGCGCATCGAGCCGTTCAATGACCTCGGCGAGGGCTTTGACGGTGTGCCAATCCTTGACGTCGATGTTCAGCCGTGCCAAGGGGAAGTCGGCCAGGGTGCCTGCCAGGAGCGCAATCCCTTCGCGGCCGCCGATGTGCGCCTTGGCAACCTCGGCGGCGGCGAGCTTGGAGATCTGGCCTTGGCTGTCCGTGACGCGGTCCAGGGTCTCGTCATGGAAGAGGAGCACCACGCCGTCGGCCGTGGTGCGTGCGTCAGTTTCAACATGCGTGAAGCCAAGCTCAAGCGCGGCGGTGAACGCCGAGGCCGAGTTCTCGAGCCCTTCCGGCGAAAATCCGCGGTGCGCGAAGGCAAGCGGTGCCGTTTGCCCGTCCGGGCGGCTGAAGAAGGGCAGATTTGGGCTCACATCGGTAGCGTAGCCCGGGGACCCCTGGCGAGTTAGCCGCGAGGCCCGCGACCCCCTCAGGATTCCTGCGGGACGATCTCCACGCCGTCGCCGCAGTGCACCAGCGTGCGGCCGCGGCCGCCGTCGAGGTTCACCCAAACCACGCTGTGGTCACCCGACACGGCGTCCACCTGGCCAGGGTTCTCAAACCCCGGCGCGAGCTTGACCTTCACGCGGTCTCCGCGGCGCAACTGCTTCCAATGTTCAGCCGGCACTGCGCGGAGAACTGGCGCCTCGGGCCACCCCGTCGTCTTCCTCTTTGCCATCATGTCCCCTGTGATAAGTATCGAATGATGGCAAGAGCCTATGGGGAGTAGTTGAACGGCAGTTGGACTGAAGCTGTGTAAAGGGTAAGCGGACCCAACTAACTCGCATTAGATGTCGCTTTGAGCCCTGATAACGACAACAAGTGCGAGTTAGTTGGACTCAGGACGCTAGACGCGCAGGGAAGCGAGCTTCGCCTCGAGGATCTGGGCCACACCGTCATCGTTGAAGTGCGGGGCTTGCTGTCCTGCCGCACTGATGGCTTCGGGGTGGCCGCTGGCCATCGCGTAACCGTCGCCTGCCCAGCGGAGCATCTCGACATCGTTGGGCATGTCCCCGAAGGCCACCACATCCGCGGCGACAATGCCCCGGGATGCCGCATATTCAGCCAACGTCACGGCCTTGTTGACACCGGGGGCGGACATTTCCAGGAGTGCCGTCCGTGGCGCTGAGTGGGTAGTCTCCACGAGATGCGCGACGGCGGGCTGCACCTCCGCCAGGAAGGCATCCGGCGTTCCGCTCCGGGTCACCGCAAGGAACTTGACGACGGCGTCTTCCGCGGTGAGCGTTTCGTCCAGCCGGGCCGGCGTGAACTCTGCCAGGAGCTCACTGGTCTCGTTCTCGATGAACCCTGGTTCGAGGTGGAATCCGGCAAGGGTTTCGGCCCCGAAAAGTGCGTCTGGACGGAGCCGCTTGATGATCCGGCGGGCCTCCAGCACTGACTCGATACTCAAGGCGTTGGAGGACATCAGTTTGTCGGCTTCAAGATCCCACACCACGGCTCCATTGGAACAGATGACGATACCGGTGTGGCCGATCTGCTCGCGGAGAGGGTGGAGCCAGCGTGGCGGCCGCCCGGTCACGAACACCACCTCGATGCCGGCGTCGCGGCACGCATGGAATGCGCTGATGGTGCGGCTGCTGATCCTGCCGTCATGGCCAAGGATGGTGCCGTCAATGTCACTTGCTACGAGCCGCATTATGTCAGTCTACGTGGGGCGCCCGCCGTCGAACCCGCCAAGGGCTAGTGCCGCTCAAATTGGCCCGTGATGACGGCCCGGCCCAAGGTGTGCGAAGCCAACTTATGGACGAGTGCTTCCGTGGAGGCCCCGGCGTCGGGACCCAACTCTGCGACATCGACGGCGTGGACGGCCACGATGTACCGGTGCGGGCCGTGCCCGGGCGGAGGCGCGGCACCCAGATAACCGGGGAACCCGGCGTCGTTCTTCAGCTGGAATGCACCTGCCGGCAAGCGCGAACCACCTACGGCCCCGGCGCCGGCCGGCAAGGAGCTCACACTGGCTGGCACGTTGACCACAGCCCAATGCCAGTAACCACCAGCTCTGGGCGCATCGGGATCAAAGACGGTGACAACGTAGCCCTTGGTGCCATCCGGGGCGCCGCTCCAGTTCAACTGCGGGGATTCATCCTTTCCGCCGGCCACCCCGAAGCGTTTGCTGGTCTGGGCGCTGCGCAGTGCCTCACCGTCCCGGAACGACTCGCTGCTCACATCAAAGGACGGGACGTCTGGAAGATCGGCGTAGCTCATGGCTGCCTTTCGATGCTTGACTCGGTCTCGGACGGCTGAAGGGCGTTGAGTTCGGCGCGCGTGGGCGGGTTCGCGCCTGGTCGGGACACCGTGATAGCTGCGGCGCGCGCTGCGTGGTTGAGGATCTCTTCAAGTACTTCGACGGGCAGGGCGTGGAGCTCTTCCCGGTTTTGTGCCCCTGCCAGTTCGTGGTCGACGATCCCGGAGAGCAGTGCGGCCATGAAGGAATCCCCCGCGCCCACCGTATCCGCCACGTCTACCTTGGAGGCGTCCACTTGAGCCTCACCCGCGGCGGTGACGCCCCACGGACCAGCTGCTCCCCGTGTGACGACGACGATGGCCGGACCAGCGCTCCCGCCCAAGCGCAGCCAGTGCCGGGCCGATTCCAAGGCGTCAACGCCCGGATAGAGCCATTCGAGGTCTTCGTCGGATGCCTTGACCACATCGGCAAGCGCAACGAAGCGCTCCACCTGGGCGCGCGCATAGTCCCGATCCTTGATGATGCTGGGACGGCAGTTCGGGTCGAAGCTAATGGTCGCGTTCGGGTGGGCATGCTCGACGGCGGCAAGGACTTCAGCGGCGCCCGGCTCCAACATCGTGGCGATGGAGCCGGTGTGCAGGAGCGATGTCCCCTGGAGCATGAAGGGCAGTCGCGCGGCGAGTCCGGGAAGCTCCCATATGAGGTCGAAGGTGTAGCTGGCCGCGCCGTCGTCGTCGATCAGGGCCGTGGCCACACTGGTGGGACTCTCGTCCGGCGGGAGGGGGACCATAACGGAACTGGACCGCAGGTGGGCCGCAATCGAGTCTCCGTAGGCGTCCTTGCCGAAGCGCCCGACGAACTGCACTGCGTGGTCCAGCCGGGCCAATCCGACGGCAACATTGAGGGGACTGCCGCCCACGTGGGCAGCAACTCCCGAGGAGCGCTGAACGACATCAACCAGCGCTTCACCTATGACTGTCAGCATGGGACAACTCTGCCACGCGGAGGCAGTGTGCGTCTCGCGATAGCAGCTGGTTTGTCTCAGCAAGCCTCACGCCAGCAGCCTTTGCACCAACTCCCGGCACTTCTTGTACGCAACCGCCCTGGGGTCGATCAGATCGAAATGGTCACCTGGTACCTTGAGGAACTGAGCCGCACCCCCGGAAGCCGTGGTTGCGGCAACATAGCCCTCGGATTGGCTGCACGGGACGTCGTCGTCCGCCGCAGCGTGAACGGCAAAAACCGGGATGGCAAGCGGGAGCGAACTCATGGGGTCCGCATAGATATGCCGTTTGGGGTATCTCACCGAGTCGCCACCCATCAGGTTGTCGACGGCGCCGTTGCTCAAGTTGAGTCGCTCGGCATCCGCCAGGTTCAGCAACCCCGATTGGCTGACGACGCCGCTCAGCTTCACTGACGAGCCGTTGTCGTGCCGATGGAGTTGACGATCGGCGTCCGGGGCGCCGATCGTGGAAAGCTTTTCCCGTCCGGCCGCCCAGACCGCGAGATGGCCACCCGCGGAGTGGCCAAGCGCAACCACTTTGTCGAGGTTGAGTTCGTGCGCCCCGGCAATCTCGCTCAGGTGGTCGATTCCCGTGAGGACGTCTTCGAAGGTGTGCGGCCAGCCGCCACCGTTGCCAGCCCTCCGATACTCAAGGTTCCAGGCGGCTATTCCATGCGCAGCCAGGTCCCTGGCAATCGGCTCACCGAGTTCGGCGCCGTACTGCGACCGCCAATAGCCTCCGTGGATCACCACCACCACTCCGTCTGGCCGACTGCGGTGTGGCTGCAGCGAGTTGTCAGGGACGAAGAGCTCGCCCCATTGGCTGGGGTGCTCCCCGTAGTAATACTTGTGCCGCTTCATCGTGTCCTCCTTTGTGCCGAGCCTATCGCGGCGAAACGCCGCGTAGGGGGAGCCAAGGCCGTGGAGATCTTGCTCCGGGTCAATGGCCGCTTCACGGGAACCCGGCCCCGTGCTCGTACGGACCCCCTCCCGAAACTGTCGGCCCACAGCCGTAAGCTGGAGGCATGGCTAGCAATTGGGACAGCTTGGATCCTCAGCTGCGCGAATCAGTACAGGCGAATGTGGAGCTCTACGAACGCGTCCGGCCTGCGCTGAAACTCGTCACCCGCGACGTCTTGCTGACTCTGCGGGACATGCTCAAGGACAGCGAATCCGTGCCCCTCTTCGTCACGGGACGCACCAAGACGGTCGAATCTTTCCGGGAGAAGATTTCCCGGACCGAGGCGCCCCTGGACGGCGGCCCGCGGGTGCTGAAGTTCCCGGACCCGTTCCGGACCTTGAACGACATGGTGGGCCTGCGCGTCATCACCAAGCTTCCGGCCGAAAACGCTGCGGTGGCCAACCTGATCAAACGTCAGCGCCAGCTTTTCGATTGCCGAGGCGACCTTGAAAAGGACATCGGATCCATCGAGTCCGGCACGTACGGATATTCAAGCCGCCACCTCATCCTGCGCACCATCCAGAACGAGTCGGTGAAGGCATACCAACAAGTCTTCAATCCGGACATTCCACCGAACGGCAGCTACTTCTTCGAGTGCCAGATCCGTACGGTATTTGCGCACGCCTGGAGCGAGATCGAACACGACATCCGCTTCAAGGCCGAGGATCCACGGGCCTGGACGCCGCACTTCGACCGCCAGTTCACCGCCACCGCGGCCATGCTGGAAACCGTCGAGAGTGCCTTCGCCGACCTCCACGAACGCTACGAGGAAGTCCGCGGCTACTGGGATCTCGAGGGCGAAGGTTCCATGCCCCTCACGCCCAACCGTGTGCGGGACGTCTGGCGGACGCTGCTTCCGCATGTTGACCGTAAAGTGGACGACGACTGGGGCTGGGCCGCGGAGCTTCTTGCGGCCCACGGGCTAAACAAGACCGTGGAGCTAGCCGGACTCCTCAGCGCCAACCGCATCACCGAAGTGCGCAAAGCCCTGGACCACCGCTACTCCCCCGGACCCGACCGCCTCTTGGATGACCTCCTGCTGTGGCAGTACGGCACCGAACACATCGACCTCACAGCCGAGGCGCCCGACGTCGTCCCCCACCCCCGGCGGGACAGCCTCCAGCGGCGGCTCAAGCAGATTGAGCGATACCGCCTGACCAACAACAGCAAGTAGCTCGCAGTAGATGTCGTTTTGAGGGCTCAAAACGACATCTACTGCGAGCTAGTTGGGCTGGGAGATCAGAACTTCCACGGCGCAGCCACGGCGGTCCCGGCGCCGACGGTGCGCCCGGCGAGCCGGTCAAGGAGCATCCTGATAGCGCCTTCGAGGGCTTCCGGATCCGGAGTGCCGGCGGCAGATCCAGGGCCCGCGGAACCCGGTGCCAGCACGTCGAAACCGGCCGGCTGCATGGTGTCCGAGATGATGACCTGGGCTACTCCCCGCCGTGCGAGCTCGCCCACCGTGAGGTCAAGAACGGTACCTGGAGGAAGGGCGCCAACGATCGCGCCGTCGGCCCCGCCGGAGAGCATGAAGCGCCGCCAACCTTCTCCGATGAGGATCACCGGCTGGTAGCCGTGCTGGGGCAAAATGCGTGCTGCCGTCGTGGCCAAAGCCCGGTCCCACGGCCATTCGAGGTCGCCAATGGCAATCGCCACAAGATCGGTCTTGCCGCGGCGCATTCCCCGGGCCGCCTGGTTCGGTACGTAACCCAGTTCCTTGGCAGCCGCCTGGACGCGCGCTTGCGTGGATTCGCTGATGCGGGTGGTGCCGCCGAGGCGCCCGGACAAAACATACGACACCGTGGTGAGGGAAACGCCGGCGCTCTTGGCAACGTCCCGAATGGTCGGTTTCGCTCCAAGCCCCATCGCCTAGCGCCTTCCTTTCTTACGGGAGCCCTTGCCGCGGCCCTTGTCCGGGTTCGGGGCATAGCGCTGCGCCACGGCCGGTTTCTTGGCGCCAGTGCCGCGCCGGTCCGGTTTAGCTGCCTTCTTGGGCTTCTCCTGCTGTGCCGAAGGCTGCCGGGAACTCTGCGCCGTGCGGCCACGGACAATACCGATGAATTCCTCGATGACCTCACTCGTGGAATCGCTCGGCCAAGCCAGAGCAATCTGGGTCCCTTCAGCCCCGGTCAGGCGACGCACCACCGTGTCCTTGACATTGAAGTGCCGGGCCACGGACATGGGCAAGACCACGAGCCCCGCACCGGAAGCCACTACCTGCATGGCCAGCTCCGGACCTCCCATCTCGGCAACATCCAGGAAGTTCTCTTCCGCGAGATCCTCCAGTGCCACCTCTTCGAACACGGAGATCTCGTGCCCTTTCGGAGCTACCACCACGGGCTGCTCTTCGTAAAGCGGAATGACATGGAGTCCTTCGCGGTCCACAGGCAAGCGCACAAAACTGAGGTCCGCGGAACCATCGCGCAACACCTCAAGCTGCGCGGCGTCGTCGGACATGAACGAGTGCAGCGGAACATCGGGCATGCGATCTTCCCAGCGCCGGATCCACTTCCCGGGCGTCACGCCGGCGACATAGGCGAAACGCAGCTCCCGGGGACCGCTCGTTTCGGCGTCGGAGGCATCGGAAGCGTCGGGAGCACCGGCTCTATCGGAGGCCTCTGGGGCTCCAATGGCGGGCGGGGATTCTTGATCGGCAGGCACCAGTTCACAGTACCGCTCACTCGGCTGCCAACGCAGCGCCAAGCCAAGCTACGCGGCGTACACCTGGACCGCCGTCGCCTTGACCACAAAATGGACGCGCGATCCCGGTTCCAACCCCAGTTCCGCGGACGCCGCCGGCGTGATGTCGGCCGCGAGATCCCCGGCCCGGACCCTAATGTGGTCTCCGTGCGGTTCAAGATCCGTGATGCCAACCGGAAAAGAGTTGCGCGGGCTGCCGTGCGCAGCATCCAGGAACACGGAAACGGCCGACGGCGGGAAGGCGGCGACGCCGGGCTGGCCCGGTTCCGCTTCGTCGTCGAGGTGTCCCGCGACGTGCAGGCTGGGAAGTTCCCCTGTGGCGACCGTCCTGAGACCGTCCTCCGTGACGGTGCCCGCCATGAGGTTCACTCCGGCGAGGCCGGCGGCGAATTGGCTGCGGGGCCGCCGAAGGACCTCACGGGTGGCGCCTTCCTCCACGATCCGGCCCTTTTCCATGACGATCACCCGGTCCGCGAGCATCAGGGCATCCAGGACATCGTGGGTGATTATCAGAGCGCGACGTCCCGAAAGGACCCGCTTGAGGAGCCGGCGCAAATGCGGAGCGGCATGGATATCCAGGGCAGACATCGGCTCGTCAAGGAGCAACAACTCGGGGCTGGCTGCCAGCGCCCGGGCCACGGCAACGCGCTGGGCTTGTCCTCCGGACAACTGCCCAGGCTTCCGTCCGGCCAACTGCGTGACATCGACTTCAGCAAGCCAGTACCGCGCAGTTTCACGCGATTGTGCCCTCGAAGCGCCAGCGCTGCGTGGGCCGAATGCCACGTTGTCCAAGACGCTCAGGTGCGGGAAAAGCAACGGCTCCTGTGCCATCAGTGCGGTACCGCGAATATGCGGCGGGGTCCATAACCGGCTGCCGCCGTCGAGGTTGAACAAGACCCGCTCCCCCAGACGTGCGGAGCCGGCGTCGGGCCGCAAGAGCCCTGCCGCGATGGAAAGAAGCGTTGATTTCCCGGCCCCGTTAGGTCCGAGGATCGCCACGGTTTCCGCCGGTCCAAGGCTCAAGGACACGTCCAAGTTGCGGGCGCGCACAGTGGCTTCGATGTGGAAGCTCATGCCGCGGCCTCTGCCGGGATATCCGCCCGGCGCGGACGCCGGTAGGACAGCCCGACGACGATCACCGCCACGGCTACAAGCACCAGCGAAAGGGCGACGGCGGCATTGGCGTCGGTCTCGCGCTGAAGGTAGATTTCCAGCGGCAGAGTTCGCGTGACACCCTGCAAGCTCCCCGCAAACGTGAGGGTTGCCCCGAATTCTCCCAGGCTGCGGGCAAAGGACAACACCGCTCCGGAGGCGAGCCCCGGAAGGACCATGGGCACGGTCACGCGCCGCAGAATCGTGCTGGGGCGGGCACCAAGCGTCGCAGCAACGGCTTCGTAGCGGTTTCCGGCCGTCCGGAGGGCGCCTTCGAGGCTGACTACTAGAAAGGGCAACGCGACGAACGCCTGTGCCAGGACCACTGCCGTCGTCGAAAAAGCGATCTGGATGCCCGCGAGCTCAAGGCTCTTGCCCAGAAGTCCCTGTCGCCCGAAGGTGTAGAGCAGCGCGATGCCGCCCACCACCGGCGGCAACACCAAGGGCAGGAGGACGAAGGCGCGGAGGAGCCTTTGACCGCGGAAGGGCCGCCGGGCAAGGACGAGGGCCAAGGGAATGCCGAGGAGGACGCAGAGGGTTGTGCTCGCTGCGGAGGTGCGAAGGCTGAGACCCAGCGCAGTGAGCGAGGACTCGGAGGTCACCAACGGGATGAATTGGGCCCAATCGACTTTCACGACCATGGCGGCCAAGGGCAGCAAGACGAACAAGCCGCCCACTGCCGCCAGTCCGTAGACCCAACGCGGTATCCCGCTGTAGTTCATCAGCGCCTACGGTACGCCAAAGCCTGCGTCGCCGAGGACTTTCTTGCCTTCGCTGCCGGTAACCAAGCTGATGAAGGCCGCGGCAAGGTCCTTGTGCTTGCTGGTTCCCACCGTGGCGATCGGGTAGGTGTTGACCGCATTGCTGGACTCGGGGAAAGGGACGCCCTTGACCTTGTCTCCAGCGCTCTTGACGTCTGTGACGTAGACCAGGCCGGCATCGGCCTCGCCCGAGGTCACCTTGCCCAGGACGTCGGTCACCGACGACTCTTCGCTCACGGGCTTCAGGGTGGTGCCGGTGGCCTTCTCCACGCTCTGGGCAGCTGCCCCGCACGGCACCTGGCTGGCGCAGACAACCACCTTCACGCCGGGCTTGGCGAGGTCCGCGAAGGAAGAGATCGACGCCGGATTGGCCGGCGGAACGGCTATGGTCAGGACATTGGTGGCGAAGTTCGTTGCCTTCCCGTCCAGGAGGGAAGCGTCGGACAGCTTGCCCATGTTCTTGGTGTCCGCGGAAGCGAAGACGTCGGCCGGGGCACCCTGGGTGATCTGCGTGACCAAGTCCGAGGATCCAGCAAAACTGAGGACCACTTTGGTGCCGGGGTTCTTCGCTTCGAATTCCGAGGCCAGCGTAGTGAACGTTGCTTTGAGCGAGGCTGCGGCGTAGACCGTGACGGTGCCGGAGAGCTGGGGCGAGCTGCTGCTTGTTGAACTGCTGTTTGTTGAGCTGCTGCTCGTTGCGCTGTTTCCGTTAGTGCCTGGGGTCCCGGCACAGCCGGCCAGCCCTACGAGCAAGCTCCCTGCTGCCACGAGAACCCCGATGTTCATGCGTGCGATCTTCACGTAATGCTCTTTCCCTGCGCGGTTTCAACAATGACGGTGGTGGCCTTGACGACGGCCGTAGCCACGGATCCCAGCTCGAGGCCAAGTTCGTGGACAGCCTCGCTGCTCATAAGGGACACCACCCGGAAGGGCCCGCATTGGAGCTCTACCTGGGCCATGACCTTGTCCGTAATGATTCCCGTGACCAAGCCAACGAAGCGGTTACGGGCTGAGCGGCCAACGTTGGTGGGGTCCTCGGGCAGCGCTGCCTGCTCACGAGCCACGTGGGCAAGCTCTAGTCCGTCCACTACCAGCCGACCGGACTCGTCTTTCATCCCCGTGAGGGACCCGTGGTCAATCCACCGGCGAACGGTATCGTCACTGACCCCGAGGAAGCGGGCGGCCTCGGAGACTCGTATATGCGGCATGAATCCATCCTAGAACCTCATATGCGTTTTAAACTAGAACTATTAACCGCAAAACCGTATATGACAGTCCGCGGGTGGGTCGCTTGGCCACCCAAGGGACGGAACCCCGGCCCCCGCAGCACGTCCGCCGCTGTGCCACTTCCCCGCGGTGGCGGATACCCTTGAACCATGACCTCTGCAAACTCCCAGTCCATGAAGCCGGCCACCGTTGCCAAGAAACTTGGCATCTACCTGCCCGCAACACCCCAGGAGTTCCAGGATTCGGAAATCACCCGCGCCGATTTCGCCGAGCTCCAGGCCAACGCGCCGGAGTGGCTCGCCGAACTCCGCAGGACGGGTCCGCACCCGCGTCCCGTGGTGGCCCAGAAGCTGAACATCTCCATCAGCGGGCTCGCCCGCGGCGGGATCACCGAGCCCCTGACGACGGCGGAAATCACCGAGCTGCTGGCAGCTCCCCCGCAGTGGCTCGTCGTCGAGCGCGCCACCCATGCAGCCGTCCGCTCCGAGGCGAAGCGCATCAAGGAAGAAGCCACCAAGAAGGAAGCCACCAAGGAAGCGAAGACGAACGCCTCGGCAAAGCGGGACGCACCCAAGGCATCCAAGCGGGACCACGCCTAGTCCCACCACTCGCCTCCACGCTTTGCTCAGCGCATACTGAAGGTGAAGCGTGCGCATTCGCGTGGAGGTGGTCCGATTGCCCGCCACAACTGGAGTCCAGCTGACGGTCTGGGAGATCGCCCTATGGGCAATCCTGATCATGTGCGCTGTTGCATTGACGGTCCATGCCGTCAGCAAGGGCGTCGCCCAGGGAAGCGCCGAGAGTGGACATGTCCCCCTGCGCGATCCGCTCGGCCACCGCAACCGTGACCTCGTCAAAGAGCCCGACGCCATCTTTTGGAACGTCTTCGCCGGACTCGTGGTGGTTGTCCCGGCAATCGTCATTCCCGCCTTGGCCTCGCCCGCCGTCGGACTTTTGATGCTCTTCCTCGGCGTCGGTGCTGCTCTTGCGGCCTTCTCAGTCGGCCGGAAGTTGGAGCAGAAGCGTCAAAGCAAGCCCGAAAACCGAGCGGGGTTCGCGGACGCCGCAGCTCGTCATGACGCCCTCTTGGCCCGTTGGAAAGAGTACGAGCTGGACCCTGCCAGGGGCATCGACTTCCCCGGCATGAGCGACGTTAATATTCCCCAAACCGCTGCCTTGGTTCGGGCTCTCCAGGAAGCGCAACGCTGCCGGATCACCGCTGGGACGGACTATCCGAGCGCCGTCGAGCTGTTGGATGCCGCGATGGCCGAAGCTGAAGCGGCTGCGGGCATTTCTGCGACGATCCGCAACCAGCCAGCCGAATTGCCCGGATTCCAAAAGTGAAGTCTCGGCTCTTTCGGGGTGTGAAAGCGCCAAGACCTCACGCGTGGATTAGCCGCGCGCCCTAAGAGACCGGCACAGTAGCTACGCGGTTGTTGGCGGTGACGATCCTGGCGGCCGTTGCCTGGCCCATCCGGACTGCTCCATCCACATGCTGGTAGCCTTCCGCAGCGAGGTCGGAGGAGGACCAGTAAATGGGCCCAACGTTGGCGTGCTGGTCCTTGCCGTAGCGGTGCAAGCCACCCAGGTCGTAGCTGGCCGCGTAGGCACCGCGGGTCCATTCCTCGGAGCCCCAATCGGATTCGTAGTAGACCTCGGCATCCAAGGCCCTCTCGCCCAGGAAGTTCGCGATGGACTCAAGGATGGCTTTCTTGCGCTCCTCGGCGCTGAGTTCGAAGACGGCATCGGCCTTTTCGTCGGACACGAAACCCACCAAGGTGCCGCGGGTATCTCCATGGTTGGTGTTGTCGTATACCTCCTGGACCAAGGCGTCCGCACCGAAGCCGGTACCGGACAGGCCGTCTTCGCGCCAGAACGGCGTGCTGTAGACAGCGTGGACCTTGATGACCAGGCCCAGGGACTGGTGCTGGTGCATCTGGTGTTGGCGGCGCGGCAGCGGCGGGTTGAAGGACACCCGGGAGTACAGGTTCGGCGGGACCGCCATGATGACGAATCGCGCATTGACGATGGCGCACTCGGACTCGACCGTGACGCGGTGGCCTTCGCCGTCTCCCCCAGCTGGCTCCCAGTTGATGGTTCGGACGGGACTGTTAAGTACGACGTCGTCGCCCAATTCAGCGGCGATCAGCAGGGAGACCTGCTGCATGCCGCCGATAACCCGCTTGTCCAGGATGAAGTCTTCGTCGGTGAGGTTGGAGAAGGAACCTGCCGAAGCCGCCATCAGCACGGCCTGCAGCGCCGAGAAAGCGTGGGCGGGCTTGGTGAGCATGCCTCCGGCGATGAAGAGGCCGATGTTGTTGCAGGCTTCCTCGTCCGTGGAGTTCTGGCGCAGCCAGTGGTGGAAGGAGATGGTGTCCAGTTCGCGGGCCTTGGGGTGCGCCCAAGGCTCCTCGGGGCCGATCTCGGCGGCGAGCCTGTCCAGGGTGGCCGTAAGCTGGTCCATCTCGGCTGCGGTGGTCTCGCTGACCGGGAAGGAAGCCCCGGTGTAGCGGGTGCGGTGGCCATCCGGCGCCAAGTAGACAGACTCTCCATCGCGGTAGCGGGAGTGCATCTTCAGGCCCAATTCGTCCAAGAGTCCCATCAGGGCGGACTGATCCGGGGACACCCATTGTCCACCGATTTCCAGCATGGCTCCGTCAATGGTGTCGGTCCACGTGCGGCCTCCGACGCGGTCGCGCGCTTCGAGCACGGCCACGCTGAGTCCGGCCTTCTTCAATTCGCGTGCGGCCGTCAGCCCCGACGGACCAGCACCGACAATGACGACGTCGCGATCAAGATTCAACATGATGTCCTTTCTGTGGCCGCCCCCGTTGGCTGACCAATAAATGAATGGCATTCATTTATCTCAACTGTAACCGGCGTGGCCCCGGCTGTGAAGACCCCGGTGGAATAATGCTTTGACACAGCTTCCAGAAAGGTCAGCGATGCCTGCACCCACCCCTGCTCCCGGGGAGACCAAAGCGCGCCGGAGGGCGGGCCGGCCAATGGCGGCGGTCCTGGACCAGGACGGCATCACTGCAGCCGCATTGGAACTGATCAGCAAGAAGGGCTACGACGGCCTCACCATGGCCGCACTCGCCCGCTCCCTGGGCGTGGCGCCGTCGGCCCTTTACAACCATGTGTCCTCCAAAGATGAGGTCCTCAAGCTGGTTGAAGAGGACCTGATGTCCAAAGTGGACTCCGGCGGCTTCGGCACGCTGCCTTGGGAGGACGCAGTCCGGCAGTGGGCGTATTCCTACCGTGGCATCTTCGCCAGGCACACTCCTTTAATCTCCGTGATCGCAGTCCTTCCGGTCACGGACGCGCCACAGACCCTCGCAATGTACGAAGCCGTGACTGAGGGCTTCCTCCGCGCCGGTTTCCCAGAGCAGCAAATCATCCCGAGCATCGTCGCCCTCGAGGCATACATTTTCGGGGCTGCTTTCGACGCGAATGCACCGGCGGACATTTTCGACTCCGGCAAGCTGGCCGACTCGACGCCGCACTTCACCTCTGCGGTCCGCAGCCTTGGATCCGAGGGGAATAACTCCACCTCCGACCTGGCATTCAGCCTGGGCTTGGATGCCCTGATCACCGGGCTCGGGGGGCTAAGGGTGTAGCCCAACTAACTCGCACTTAACGTCGTTATGAGCCGCCAAAACGACAACAAGTGCGAGTTAGTTGGGGGGTTAAACAAAGGAACCCCGGTCAAAAAACCGGGGTTCCTTTCAAATGCGTGCGCGAGGGGGGATTTGAACCCCCACACCCTTTCGGATACTGGCACCTGAAGCCAGCGCGTCTGCCGTTCCGCCACTCGCGCGCAACTTCTTTCGCCGGGCTGTACCAGGATTCCCCTGACTCACCCCTGCGAAAGCAGCGAGATCAAGCATAACGGACAAGGACTTGAAAACACCAATCGACTAAGAACAGGAGCGTGAAACCCCTGGAATTGCTGGATCGCCGCCTCGCTGCGCACTACAGAAATCGCTCACGAGAGGCGGTGAAATCAGACGAGCCGGCGAACTTTTCCGGCGTTCCGGGCGTTGTGGAATAAGAGCATTCACAGTCTTGCCCAGTAGTATCGGGGTTGAGGACAGGCTCTTTGCGTGCGCTGCGGCCACTGCAAGGATGCGTCACGGCTATTCATACTGCAGGGTCACCGAAACGGAAGGAGAAGGACCATGGGCTTGCTTGACAGGGTTGAACGTGGCCTCGAAAAGGCCGTCCGCGGCGTCTTCTCCACGGGGTCGCGTGCGCGGGTGGAACCCGTGGAGATAGCCAGCAGGCTTCGCCGCGAACTGGACCACGAGTCCATCACCATCGCTGCCGGCCGCACGTTGGTTCCCAACGTCTTCGATGTCCATTTGAGCGATGGAGACTTCGCCCGGGCCCAAGAGTGGGGAACGCCCTTGGCCGAAGAGTTGTGCGACGTCGTCATCCAGCACGTGCGCAGCCAAGGTTACATTCTGCAGGGTCCGGTGCGGATCTCCTTCCAGCACGACGACGCCCAGCGCGAAGGCCACTTCGAAATCGCGTCCAGCACCGAGAAATCCAACGGGACCGCCGCGCCTGCCGCCCCGAAGCCCGTTGTCCCCGCAGCGCCAAGGCGTGAACCCACACGGCTCCAGCCTGTACTCGACATTGGCGGACAGCGCTATTCCCTCAACGCACCTTCGATCGTGCTAGGCCGCTCCTCCGAGGCGGACATCCCGGTGGATGACACCGGCGTTTCACGCAAGCACCTTGAAATCCAAACTGTGGACGGCGTGACCCGCGCCGTGGACCTCGGTTCCACCAACGGAAGCTACGTCAACGGCCACAAAGTGGACGGTAGCGTGGAACTTACTGACGGATCCACCATCACCATGGGACGGACCAAGATCATTTTCAGACTTCTTCCCCTGCCCTCTGGTGGGCGCCCGTGAGCGACATCAGCGAACTCACCATCACAGCACTCCGTTTCGGCTTCCTCCTGCTGCTGTGGGTACTGATCTTCAGCATCGTCTCGACCATGCGCCGTGATCTCGTGATCGGCCGCAAAGCAGCCATGGGAACGCCGACGGCGCGCGAAGTACGCAAGCATCCGGAACTCGCCCCTGCACCGCCCCAACCAGTGAAGCAGCAGGCCCGCCAACTCGTCGTCGTCGAAGGTCCGCTTAAGGGGACCACGCTTCCTTTGGCGGCCAGCCCCATCCTCTTGGGCCGCGCCCAAGAAGCCACGCTTGTCCTGGAAGATGATTACGCTTCGGGCCGGCACGCGCGCTTGTTTCCCCAAGGCAGCCGGTGGTTCATCGAAGATCTAGGCTCCACCAACGGCACCTATCTCGCCGACCAGCAATTGACCCGCGCCCTGCCGGTGGAGCTTGGCGTCCCCGTGAGGATCGGCAAGACGGTCATCGAATTGAGGGCGTAGCCCATGGCTTCCCCCCAGCCCTCCGAGGGCAAGGCGCTGCCTCCGGAGCCGCCCCTGATCATGCATTACGCGGCGCGGTCCGACGTCGGGCGCGTCCGCTCCAAGAACGACGATTCCGCCTATGTCGGCCGCCACCTTGCCGTCGTTGCGGACGGAATGGGCGGGCACGCGGGCGGAGACGTCGCCTCGGCATCCACCGTGCTGGACATGATCCACCTTGATCACGATGCATACCCGGACGGGGCGGAAACTGTCCTGGCCGACGAAATCCAGACTGCCAATTCCCTCCTCTCCGAGCTTGTCCACGTGGACCCGAAGCTCGCAGGCATGGGCACCACGGTCACGGCCCTGCTGCTCGAAGGCAGGCGACTGCACTTCGCGCACATCGGCGATTCCCGCGCCTACCGCCTGCGCAATGGCAAATTCGAGCAAATCAGCGTGGACCACACTTTCGTGCAGAGGTTGATCGATGAAGGCCGGCTGCGCCCCGAGGAAGCCGAAACCCACCCGCACAAGAACGTCCTCATGCGCGTTCTGGGCGACGTGGACGCCAGCCCTGAACTTGACTTGGACGAGCTTGACGTCGAACCCGGCGAACGCTGGCTCCTCTGCTCCGACGGCCTGAATTATGTCCAAGGCCCTGTGGTGGAGCAGGTGGTCCGCGAAACCAAGGACCTCGCAGAATGCGCCGAACTCCTCATTGAGCTCACACTCGCCAACGGGGCTCCGGACAACGTCACCGTGGTGCTCCTGGAAATCGTGGAAGCAACCGCTGGGGACGAGCTCAGCACGGCCGCCGTCGACGTCGTCAATCCGGTGCCGACCGTCCCGTCGAAAACACCGTCAGCCGAAAAGACCGAGTCTGAGGATAAAGAGTCCGGCCCCGCAGGCAAAACGGGCAATCCGGCGATAACGCCAAACAAAACAGCGCCCGACGCCGGCCCCTCCGACGCGGCCATGGTACCTGGGGCGGCGGGTCCAGCAACACCAGGCGGCACCTCTGAACCCCCGACCGCAACAGACCCGCACTTGGGCGAACATCTGTCTGCGGAAATCCTTCGCGAGGAACTCTCGAGCCGTCCGCACGAGTTGGTCGGCGCCGCGGCTACTGCAGCGGAAACAGGGTCCATCCCCACAGTGGCCGGACGCAGCGTCGCACGGCGCGCTGCCACCGTGCTGACCCACAAGGCTGAACAGGACCGCCAGGATCCGGTGCAGCTTGTCACCCGCAATCGGCGCTGGTTGACGCCTGCGATCGCTGCGGTCTTGGCCATTTTTGTGGTTGCCGGGCTGTGGCTCGGTTACGCATGGACCCAGACTCGCTACTATGTGGGTGAATACGAGCAGCATGTGGCGATCTTCAACGGTATTTCGCAGAGCCTGGGCCCGTTCCAGCTCTCGAAGGTGGAGGCCGTGACCAGCATCCGCATGGACTCCTTGCCTGAATTCACTCAACAGAGTGTTCGCCAGACCGTCCCGGCCCACGATCTCGCCGATGCCCAGCAGATTGTGAAAAGCCTGCAGGACCGGGGCACTACCGGCCTACCAAGCAATTGCCCCACAGCCACACCCAGGCCAACGACAAGCCCGAGCAGCACGGCAAGTCCTGCACCGGCGAGCCCAAGTCCTTCGAATGCGCCCACGGCGTCACCCACGTCCACACTGGTTCCAAGCTGTGCGGTGTCCCCATGATTCATGCAATAACCGCACCTAGCCCGCGCCGCAACGTCGAGCTCGCGCTGCTTGTCCTTGCCCTTGCTGTGGGAATCGGCGCCAGCGCCATGGTCGGGCTCAACAGCCCAGCGGCTTTCGACAGCGATTTCTGGTTCCAGTCGAGCCTTCTGGTCGTGGCCGCACTGGCTTTCCACATAGTCCTGAGGCTCCGCGCAAAATATGCGGATCCGATCATGCTTCCGATCGTCGTTGCGCTCAACGGCCTGGGCCTGGCCCTCATCCATCGTATGGACCAGCCGGGAGAGGACACGGGCAACAACCAGCTGCGCTGGACCATTCTGGCCATGGGTGTTGCAATCGTGGCGATCTGGTTGCTGAAGGACCACCGGCTTCTTCGCCGTTTCACCTTTATCTCGCTCGCGGCCAGTGCGATTCTTCTGGTACTGCCGCTGGTGCCCGGGATCTCTGCCGGCGAAGTGCTCGGGGCCAGCGTCTGGATCCGGCTAGGGTCCATGACTTTCCAACCGGGAGAAATCGCCAAGATCACCCTGGCTATATTCTTCGCGGGTTATCTTTCCTCCAATCGGGACCTTATCCTGCTTGCCGGCCGCAAGATCGGCCCCATGCAATTTCCGCGGTTCAAGGACCTTGGCCCCATGGTCACGGCATGGCTCGTGAGTATCGGCATCCTGGTCTTCCAGCGGGACCTCGGCACCTCGCTCCTTTTCTTCGGCCTCTTCATCGTCATGATCTACGTGGCAACGAGCCGCATCAGCTGGGTGGTCATCGGTCTTGTCCTGATCGTGGGCGGCGGATTCCTGGCGGCGAAGTTTTTCTCGCACGTGGCGTTCCGCTTGGACAGCTGGTTGAACGCCTTCACTCCGGAGGTTTTCGACCGGTCTCCTGGCGGCAGCGGGCAGATCGTCCAAGGCCTCTTCGGCATGGCCGACGGCGGCCTCGTCGGTACGGGACTCGGGCAAGGCAGGCCGGACCTCGTGCCTTTTGCCAATAGCGACATGATTGTCGCGCTCATCGGCGAAGAACTGGGACTGATCGGTCTCTTCGCCGTGGTGCTGCTCTACATGCTGCTCTTCACCCGCGGGTTCCGCACCGCTCTCGGCGCGCGGGACGCGTTCGGCAAGCTCCTCGCTTGCGGCCTGTCCTTTGCCATCGCGATTCAATGCTTCGTGGTGATCGGCGGCGTCACACGGCTGATCCCCCTGACGGGTCTCACCACTCCCTTCCTTGCGGCAGGCGGTTCGTCCCTGCTTGCCAACTGGATCATCGTGGGCCTGTTGCTCATGATTTCCCACACCGCGCGCGGCCCGGTGGACACTACGCCCATTACCCATGCCCCTACAGAGGCGGTGACTACCGCATGAACCATTCCATACGCAATTCGTGGATGGCAGCCGTTGCCATGTTCGCCCTCCTCTTCGGTGCGATCAGCTACGTCCAGGTCATCGGCGCCAACGACCTGAATGACAATCCTTGGAACCAGCGCGCCGTCCTGGCGAACTACTGCAATGACCGCGGTGCCATCATCGTGGGCGGCAAGCCCATCGCCGAATCCGTGGCCGGGGATGAAACCTGCAAGTACCAACGCAGCTACGCCCAGCCCGAGCTCTACGCGGGGATTACGGGTTACTTCTCCAGGACCTATGGATCCACTGGACTTGAGCAGCAGCTCCGGGATGAGCTGGCAGGCAGCTCCGACCAACTCTTCCTGGACCGGGTCAGCCAGATTTTCCTCG
Organism: Arthrobacter methylotrophus; assembly: GCF_039539965.1. Taxonomy (NCBI): domain Bacteria; kingdom Bacillati; phylum Actinomycetota; class Actinomycetes; order Micrococcales; family Micrococcaceae; genus Arthrobacter; species Arthrobacter methylotrophus. The sequence continues at coordinate 4,456,512 of NZ_BAABED010000001.1, forward strand.
GCAGCCAGCCGAAGGGGGCCTCGGTGGAGCTGACCCTCGATCCAGCGATCCAGAAGCTCGCCTACGACCTCATTCCTGACGGCCAGCGTGGTTCGATCGTCGTCACCAACCCGAAGACGGGCGCCATCATCGCCATGGTCTCCAAACCGTCCTACGATCCCAACCTGATCGCCACGCACGATCCCGCCAAGGAACAGGCAAGCTACAACCAGCTCAACCAGGTTCCGGGCATCAATCTGAACCAATCCGTGAGTGGACCGACCGGTGCGCTGCTGGCGCCCGGTTCCGTGTTCAAGCTTGTCGATACCGCGGCTGCGTTGAGCTCCGGAAAGTACAATAAGGACAGTGTCCTGCCGAACCCGGACAGCCTCCCCTTGCCGGGTTCCACTGCCTCGTTGCCCAACTATGCCGGCGGCGACTGCTCAGTGCGCAGCACAGCAGATTTCCCGTTCGCGCTCGAGCAGTCCTGCAACACGCCGTTCGCCAGCATCGCGCTGGACCTGGGGCAAAAGGCCATCGCGGACCAAGCCGCCAAGTTCGGCTTCGGGCAGGATTTCGGCGACCAGCTCAAGCTTCAGTCCGCGATCAGCGTCTTCCCGAAGGACCTGGACCAGGCAGAGCTTGCGCAGTCCGCCGTCGGGCAGCGAGACGTGAAGGCCACTCCGCTGCAAATCGCGATGATGACCGCTGCCATTGCCAATCACGGCGTCCAGATGAAACCGAATCTCATCAAGACCGTGCGGGCACCGGACCTACGTGTCATCAGCGAACCCAAAGCCGAAACCTTGCGCACCTCTACGACTCCCGAGATCGCCAGCCAAATCACCGAGTGGATGACCGACGTCGTATCCAAGGGCATCGCAAGCGGCGCCGCGGTACCGGGAATCCAAGTGGCTGGAAAGACCGGCACGGCGCAGCTCGGCGATACAGGCCTGAATAACTCATGGTTTACCGGGTTCGCCCCGGCGAACGACCCGCAGGTAGCCGTCACCATTGTTATGGAGAACGTTGACGTGTTAACCGGAGCAAAGCTAACCAGTCCGAACGCGAAGAAGATTTTTGAGGCGGTGTTGAATAAGTGAGACCTTCGTCAGGAATCACCCTCGGCGGCAGGTTCCAGCTGACCAGTCGCATTGCGATTGGCGGCATGGGAGAGGTCTGGAGGGCCAAGGACCAGATCCTTGGTCGGATCGTTGCCATCAAGGTGCTCAAGGAGGAATATACCGGCGACCCCGGGTTCCTCCAGCGCTTCCGAGCCGAGGCCCGCCACACCGCGTTGCTTAACCACGTCGGGATTGCCAACGTCTTCGACTATGGAGAAGAAGACGGCTCCGCCTACCTGGTAATGGAGCTGGTGCCGGGTCAGCCGTTGAGCAGCATCCTCGAGCGTGAGCAGGTCCTTTCGCCGGACCGCACACTGTCCATCATTTCCCAGACTGCCCGGGCGCTTGCGCCCGCGCACGCCCAGGGCCTGGTGCACCGCGATATCAAACCGGGCAACCTGCTGATCACGCCGGACTTCCGTGTCAAGATCACTGATTTCGGCATCGCGCGCCTCGCGGACCAAGTCCCGCTCACACAGACCGGACAGGTCATGGGTACCGCCCAGTATCTGGCGCCGGAACAGGCTACGGGACAGACGGCCACGGGTTCCTCTGACATATATTCACTCGGTGTTATTGGGTACGAGTGCCTCACCGGGCACCGTCCGTTCTCCGGTGAATCGCAGATCGCCATTGCGCTGGCCCAGGTCAACGACGCCCCGCCGCCGCTGCCTGAAAGCCTGCCCACTCCCGTTCGCGCGCTGCTGATGTCCATGCTCGCCAAGGACCCGAAGAACCGTCCTGCAGACGCCATCAAACTGGCCGAGGCGGCGGAAGCGATCCGTCGGGGCGACATCGCCGCGGCCCATGCAGCCGTGCCAGGGATGTTGTTGTTCGAATCCGCCACGGGTCCCATCACGGCACCTACCAGCATCGCTACGGCGCCTACAGGCATCGTCACCTCGCCCTACGGCCAGGAAACGCGTTCGACGTCGACGTCGGCACTTCCGGTGATCGGCGCCGCGGCGGCAGGAGCCGCAGGGGCTGCGGGCGAAGGTGGAAATGCGCTCTCCCGCGCCAATGCCCTGGCCGCCGAGCGTAGCTTGGATGAGGCCGACGAGCACGACCAGTACCTCCATGAGGAAGAGGAGTACCAGACCGAGCCGCAACGGAAAAGGCGCAGTCCGTGGACTTGGCCGCTCATCGCCCTGATTGTGCTCGTGCTCCTTGCCTTGCTCGGCGCGTTCCTGACCCAGTCCGGATTCTTCAACCCAAGTAGTCCGGCACCGGCCAGCACGAACCCTCCGTCCGTGACCTCCAGCGCGCCCCCTACCTCCGCGAGTCCGACCCCCACGGAGACTTCGGCCAGCCCGACACCCACCGCGACCACCCCGGAGGCCATCAACCTGATCCCGGAGGCGTACAAGGGCCAGCCGTATGACAGGGTGCGCTCGGACCTCAACGCGCTCGGCCTCGTCGTCAACGGTATCCAGGTCTTCGATCCATCAACGCCTGGCACTGTCATCGACATCAACCCTTCCGGCCCCGTGCCCAAGGGAGCGACGATTGACGTGAGCTACTCCAAGGGGCCGCAATTGGTTTCGGTACCGACCATCGGCAAGGGAGCGACCGAATCACAAGTGCAGGCTGTCATCGAAGGCGCAGGCCTGCGCTGGGTGACGGGAGCCCCCGTTGATGGAACAACCGGCCAGGCGCCGGGAACATTCGTCAGCTCCGATCCTGCCGCCGGACAGAAAGTGGCTGCTGGATCCGTGGTGACCTACCACTTGTCCACGGCGACGCCTACTCCCTCTGCCACGAGCAGCAAATAGGACACTATGCCGACCGGACGCTCCACACCTGCCCACAGAGAGGACAGCACTCCAATGACAACCCAGCGCGTCCTCAATGGGCGGTACGAACTCGGTGAACTACTCGGCCGTGGCGGCATGGCGGATGTCTACAAGGGCACCGACACGCTGCTCGGCCGAACCGTGGCGGTAAAGCTGCTCCGTGCCGATCTTGCCCGCGATCCACAGTTCCATGCTCGCTTTAAGCGCGAGGCGCAGGCAGTGGCGGCACTGAACCACTCCTCGATCGTGGCCATCTATGACACTGGGGAGTACACAGTGTCCGGTGGTCCGGGCGAGGACGTCCGGGTCCCTTACATCGTCATGGAATACGTGTCCGGCCGGACTCTCCGCGACCTGATCCGCGCCAAGGAACTGGACATCGATCAAGCCATCGAGTTCATCCTCGGCGTGCTTTCTGCGCTGGAGTACAGCCATAAGGCCGGGATCGTCCACCGTGACATCAAACCGGCCAACGTCATGGTGTCTGGTGATTCAAACGCCGTGAAGGTCATGGACTTCGGCATTGCCCGAGCCATGGCGGACTCTGCGGCAACCATGACCCAGACCCAGGCTGTCGTTGGTACCGCCCAATATCTCTCACCGGAGCAGGCCCGTGGCGAGACCGTGGATGCCCGCAGCGATCTGTACTCTGCGGCGTGCCTGCTGTTCGAAATGCTCACGGGCCGGCCTCCGTTCACGGGCGACAGCCCTGTCTCGGTGGCTTACCAGCACGTCCGCGAGATCCCCGAACCGGCCAGCTCGTTCAATCCGGCCGTTTCAGAGGCACTGGACAGCGTTCTTGCCAAGGGCCTGCAGAAGGACCGGGCCGACCGTTTCCAGGATGCGGCAGCCTTCCGCCGTGCCTTGCGCGCGGCCAAGAACGGCGTGGCAGTTCCCGCCGGAACACCCACGGACCCTCAGGAGCTTGTACCGTCGACGCAACTGCTTCCCGAAGGTTCCTTGGCGCGCGGCCTGACGGGAGCAGAATTCCTGGACGCCGCCCAGACGGGAGGGCCGGACGGTGGCCGGGACGCCGGCGACCAGGACACCATGCTCGCCTTCGCAGCCAGCGAATCGGACTCAGACCACGACGGCGCCATGCCGCTTGGGTTCGCCCTTGAACGCGAGCGGACCGCCCGCCAGAAGTCCCGCCGTCGTGCTTGGACGGCCGTAGTGATCATCTTTACGTTGCTGGTCCTGGCTGGTGGCGGATTCTGGCTGTACAACACAGTGAACCAGAAGCCAGCCCCACCGGCGTTGGTGTCAGTGCCGCAGGTGGCTGGCATGAGCGAAGCCATGGCACTTCAGGCGCTGTACGGCGCCAATCTCAGCCCCGAGTCACGCCGGGTTCCGCACGATACCGTCGCCAAGGGTACCGTGATCAGCACTGACCCTGCCGTGGGGTCCGAAGTGGCACCGAACTCGCATATCATCTTGAACGTTTCAGACGGACCGGTCTCCGTGAAAGTACCTGCAGGCCTCAGTGGCCTTACCGAAGCCGCCGCGCGCGACCTCCTCCGTCAAGCCGGCCTCGTGGGCGGATCCAGCACTTTGGCCAATAGTCCTACGGTGCCCGCGGGCTCTGTGATCAGCACCAAACCCGATTCCGGGGCTGTGGTGGGCACGGGCAGCACCGTCGATTTGGTGGTGTCCACAGGCAAGGTGTCCATGCCTCAACTCGTCGGCTTGAGCTCGGCGGATGCCGAGGCCCTGCTCAAAGAGAACGGCCTGGCCATGGCAGTCACCGAGCAGGAAAATTCGCAAGTGACCCCGGGCACCGTGACGAGCCAGGGCGATGCGTTCAAGTCCCTTGTGGAGCAGGGCAAGACCGTCAGCGTGATCGTTGCGAAAGCTCCGGCTCCGTCACCTAGCCCCAGCCCGACGCCTAGCCCGAGCCCAAGCGATACCCGGGGCGGCCATGGGGGAAACTCAGGCGGTTAGCGCTGGTAGCAGCTAGCGCTGGATCAGGGGACTCAGGGTGGCTGCACGGGCGGCTGCTCCGGACATCCCCAGTGATTCAAGCCAATTGCCGAGCATGAGGTAACCACCTTCGGTCAGTACCGATTCAGGGTGGAACTGCACTCCGCACAGCGGCGCCGTGCGGTGCTGCAGGCCCATGACTACCCCGCTGGCGGTTTCAGCGGTGATTTCCAGGACGTCGGGGATACTCTCGCGGACAGCTGCCAAAGAGTGGTAGCGCGTGGCCGTCACCGGCGACGGCAGACCGGCGAAAACGCTCTTGCCGTCGTGTTGCACGGGTGAGGTCTTGCCATGCATCAGCTCGGGCGCATGGGTGACCGTGCCACCATAGGCCTCCGCCAACGCCTGATGGCCAAGGCAGACGCCGAACATCGGTTTGTTGTGGTCTCCGCACCACTTGATCAACTCGATGCACACGCCCGCTTCGGCAGGGGTGCCGGGACCGGGGGAGATCAATACCCCGTCTCGGGCGTCCGCCAGTTCGATCGCCTCGGCGAGGGTGACGTCGTCGTTCCGGACCACTGTGGTTTCCGCACCGAGTTCCTGCAAGTAGCCGACGAGGGTGTAAACGAAGCTGTCGTAGTTGTCCACGACGAGGATTTTCTTGGTGCTCATGGCTGCTGTGCTGAACCAATCGTTGAGTCGGTGAGGGTGGTGAACTGTGAAAACCAGGGGAAGAGGAACTCGACCATCAGGACAAGCGCGCATGCCGCGAGGGCTGCTGATGTCAGGATACGCACCCACAGGGGTCCCGGGAGGTGACGGAAGATCCATCCGTACATGGGTTATCCCTTTCCGCGCGTATCGGCGACTTGTTTGGCAATGTCCTGCGGCGGCCCGGCAGATGCTGGCTGCCAGCTTTCCAGCAAGGAGTAGGCGATGATGCGTTCTTGCGCACCGAATCGCGGATTGCAGCTGGTCATGGTCAAGTAGCCTTCGGTGGGTGTTGCTCCGGGCTGGGTGGGGACCGGAAGAAGGACGTCCGTCCGTGAAGGCAGCACGATCTGGTTGTTGCGGAAAACGTATGTGTAGTAGCCGTCGTTGGTCTGCACGTAGATTTTGTCGCCTGGAACCAAGAGGTGGATGTTATCCAACACCGCGCCATGGGTCTGGCGGTGTCCCGCGACGGCGAAATTGCCCGGGGCCCCAGGCATGCTCGTGGAGCCGTAGTGGCCGAGACCCAGCGTGTCCAGGACGTCGGAGCTGGTTCCCTCGATGATGGGCCGCGAGTAATCCGGTCCGAACCGGGGAATGTACATGATGCCGATCATGCTGCCATGCCCAGGAGCCTGGGCAACCACGGGCTTCCCGTAGTCCGGTGCTCCGGCAGTGGGGGCGGCGGGCGTGAGGGGTCCCGCGAAATCCTTGGCAAAGCCGTGGACGGCTTGGCTTTGTTTCGCATCGGCTTCGATATTGGTCCACCACAGCTCCCACGCTACAAAGAGCAAGAGGACAACACCTGCGGTGACGAGGAGCTCGCCGATGACTTGGACGACCTTGCGCACCATGTCAGCCCTGCTTGGGCGTCCCTTGCGTCGAGCCGAGCGGGACTTGTGTCTCCCGGGGCGGGGACCCTCCGCACCGATTTCCGCGTCGTCGTCGGACATGGCAGCGGCTTGTTCCGTCTGCTCCTGCGGCAATGGGTCTCCTCTTGACAGGCGCGGAGGCTCGGCGACGAACAGTCTCCGAAATCCGGCTAGACTTGATTGCTAGTACGAACCCGGAATTGCCGCGTGCGCGTTGACCGCTGGAATCTTCCTTCCTGCAGGATATCAAGCCGGCGTGGCCTTTCATTCAGCCGGCCAAGGAGGATCCGTGCCCGAGTCCAAGTCCCGCAAGAGGTCCACCCGCCCCACCGAGGCGGCCACCGCACAGCAATACAAGCCGAACCCCGTCTGGTACAAGCCCGTCATGTTCGGACTGATGATCATCGGCTTGCTCTGGATCATCACTTTCTACATCACCAGCGGCCAGCTTCCCGTGCAAGCATGGGCGTCCTGGAATATCGTTGCAGGCTTCGGCATTGCGATCGTGGGCTTCCTCATGACCACGCGTTGGCGCTCCTGAGCGGCCACCTCACATTTCCGCCGCCTGATCCGTCTACTAAGCATGACCACCAGGCACACCACCATTGATTCCCCGTTGGGCCAATTGACGCTGACTGCCCAGGACGGGGTGCTCACGGGCATCTTTTTCGAGGGGCATTGGCATATGCCGTCTTCGGAATTCTTCGGTGCTCCAGCACCTTCGAAGGACCCCTTGTTCCAGCGAGCCGCCGCTGAAATCGGCGAATACCTGGCTGGCGAGCGAACAGTGTTCGAGGTCCCTTTCAAGGCCTCCGGGAATCCGTTCCAGCAGCAGGTCTGGGCAAAGCTCGAACAAATTCCCTACGGGGAAACCGTCAGCTACGGGGAATTGGCTACCGAACTAGGTGATCGCAAGCTGTCCCAGGCCGTTGGTTCGGCGGTTGGCCGCAATCCGCTCAGCATGGTCATCCCGTGCCACCGGGTCGTGGGGCACGACGGGAGGCTCACCGGATACGCTGGCGGCCTTGATAACAAGCGGTTCCTGCTTGAACTCGAAGAACCGGCGGCGGCGAAGGAAAGCAAGCTCTTCTAATGGTGCCCAAGAAGCCGTTCGAGCTGATCGTCCGGGAGCACGGACCCACGGTCTTGCGTGTGTGCCGCGTGGTTCTGGGCGTCGACGACGCGGAAGACGGCTGGTCCGAAACTTTCCTCTCCGCCCTGAAGGCCTACCCGGAACTTCCGGCGGACGCCAACGTCCAGGCCTGGCTCGTGACCATCGCGCACCGCAGATCCATCGACATTGTCCGGGCCAGGAACCGCCGGCCGGTTCCGGTGGATGAGCTGCCTGTGCGGCCGTCCGCGCTCGGCATCCCGGGCGACGGTCACGGAGAGGTGCTCGACGCCGTCGGCCAGCTTCCGCCGAAGCAGCGCCAGGCCGTGGCCTACCACTACCTCGCCGGGCTCCCTTACACGGATGTCGCCGAGCTTCTTGGCGGCACTCCCGACGCCGCCCGTCGGGCGGGTGCCGACGGAGTCAAGGCGCTACGCAGTATTCTCGCCGCCGGCTTCGTGAGCTCCCCAGGCTACGTGAAAGAAGAGACCCCATGACCATCCACCACGAGGAACCGGACGTCTCCGAGTTCTTCGCACGCGTCGATTCCGTCGACCAAGCCGTCCTTCGGCGGCTCCATGACCGCCTCGCAGCCGAAGCCACGGAACGGCACACCCTCGATATTGCCTACCGCACCTTGGATTCCCCGATTGGCAAACTCCTGCTGGCTGCCACCGAACGCGGTCTGGTGCGCGTGGCCTTTGACGTGGAAGACCACGACGCCGTATTGCAGCTGCTCGCAGAAAAGCTCAGTCCACGGATCCTCTTCTCCCCGGCTCGCCTGGATTCCGCAGCCCGCGAGCTGAATGAATACTTCGCCGGGTCTAGGCACAGTTTTGACCTGCCCTTGGATTTCAGTCTTTCGCGCGGATTCCGCCTCAGCGTCCTGGAGCATTTGCCGCGGATCGCCTACGGCCACACGGAAAGTTACGCCCAGGTGGCCTTGGCGGCCGGAAGCCCCCGGGCCGTTCGCGCGGTCGGCAGTGCTTGCGCCACCAACCCGCTTCCGGTAATCGTTCCATGCCACCGCGTGGTGAAATCCGATGGATCTTTTGGCAATTATCTTGGCGGCACGGCGGCCAAGCGCACCTTGCTCGCCCTGGAGGCGGCGTGAGTTCAGGGGGGACGGAGCCGCTGTTTCCGCTCGAGTTGCCGGATGCGTCCGACGCCGGCCCTCGGGAGATCGCGCCCGGTGCCGTACACGTTCCGGGCTGGCTGAGCCTTGAGCAGCAACGGTGGATCGCGGCCCGGTTCGGCGAGTGGACCCATGGCCCCGTCCCCTTGCGTGCCGCGGTTCTTCCCGGCGGTCACCCGATGTCCGTCCGGACGGTTTGCCTGGGCTGGCACTGGCAGCCCTACAGGTATACACGCGAGGCCTTCGACGTCAACGGGCAGCGAGTTCTCGACTTTCCCGACTGGATGGTTCGTTTGGGTCGCAAAGCCCTGTTCGAGGCATACGGTGACGCTGTCGAAGCTGCGGACTTCGCGCCGGACACCGCGCTGGTGAATTTCTACGACGGCGCCGCCAAGATGGGGATGCACCAGGACAAGGACGAAAAGTCCCGGGCTCCTGTGGTCTCACTCAGTATTGGGGACAGTTGCATCTTCCGCTTCGGGAACACGCAGACGCGCACCAAGCCGTATACCGACGTCGAGCTGTCCTCCGGTGACCTCTTCGTGTTCGGCGCGGCGTCCCGTTTTGCTTACCACGGCATCACCAAAGTGCTCCCCGGAACGTCCCCCCAAGGATGCGGACTGCCCAGCGGGCGGATCAATATCACGATGCGCGTCACTGGAATGTCGTAGGCCCGGGGCACAATGTCAAAAGCAGCTTTTGCCCGACTTCCTGTGGAGGAATGATCATGACCCCGCCTGAGAACGGCACCATCATCGGCGATGACGGCCTTGCGCGGCCACCTTGGGCCTCCGTTGACCCGCTCTTGCGCGAGTACTACGACCACGAGTGGGGCATGCCTGTCCGGGACGAGCAAGGCTTGTATGAACGCATCAGCCTCGAAGGATTCCAGGCGGGCCTGTCCTGGGCCACCATCCTGCGTAAGCGCGAGGCTTTCCGCTCCGCCTTCCTGGACTTCCGGCCTGATAGTGTCGCGACCTTCACCGAGGCGGACGTCGAGCGGCTGATGCAGGATCCGGGGATCGTCCGCAACCGTCTTAAGATCCGGGCCGCCGTGACGAATGCCAAGGCCACCATCGCCCTGCGCAGCGAAGGTGGATTGGTGGACTTCGTTTGGTCGTTCCAACCGGAGTCGACGCCGGAACCGCGGACCTTTGCCGACGTCGCCACTCAATCGGTAGAGTCCGTTGCTTTGTCCAAGGCCCTCCGCAAGAAGGGCTTCGCTTTCGTGGGGCCCACCACCATGTATGCGCTGATGGAGGCCATCGGCATGATCGATACCCATCTCGTAGACAGCCACCGTCGCGGGAGCTCCGGGGTGTGGCTTTGATACGCTTTCTCTTTCCATAGAAGTGCACAACTTTATCCACAGCTGTGGACAATTCATGTGGACATCCACGCACCTGTGGAGAAAATCCCTGACATTCAGCTCGCTACGGGGACGCCTGCCTTGGACCTGTTGTTTTACCCAGTGTGAACAAGGTTGTGGATAGTCGTTCCAGGTTCAAGAGTTCACCGAGAAAGCATTGAGAACCAGCTTCCCGGTTGAAAAGTGTGGAATAATCTGCGTATGAATGCAGATAATAGTGCTTGCTCCTTGGGAGTCGACAGCCATTACGTTGAGTTGGCCGTCGAAGTGTTCGCGATGCTGGCCGACGCTACGCGGGTGCGGATCATCTTGGCGCTTCGCGACGGCGAAATGGCCGTCGGCGCGCTGGCGGACCTGGTGGGGAAGTCCCCGGCGGCCGTATCCCAGCACCTTGCCAAAATGCGCTTGGCGAGGATGGTTTCCACGCGCCAAGACGGAACCAAGGTCATGTACCGATTGGAGAATCAGCACGCCCGCCAGTTGGTCGCGGATGCCATTTTCCAAGCAGAACACGCCCTGGGCGGCACCCCTACACACCACCACGCAGAAGAAGCAAGGGCATGAGCAGTCATCAACACCTTGATCATCATGGGGAGCACGTGCACGAGCATGACCATGACCATGACCATGACCATGACCATGACCATGACCATGACCATGACCATGACCATGACCATGACGGACACTCCCACGAACACCACAAGGGTCTCAAGGGGTGGCTGTATGAGCTGTTTGTCCCACACACCCACGACGCCGCCGATTCCATCGACGATGCCCTTGAGTCCTCTACCCAAGGCATTCGGGCACTGAAGATCAGCCTGTTTATCCTCCTCGGCACCACCGTGCTGCAGTTTCTTGTGGTCCTCATCAGCGGCTCCGTCGCGTTGCTTGCCGACACCATCCATAATTTCTCCGACGCTCTCACGGCCGTGCCCTTGTGGATCGCATTCATCCTGGGACGTCGTGCAGCAACCCGCCGGTACAACTATGGGTATGGGCGTGCGGAGGATCTTGCCGGCCTGTTCATCGTCGGCGTGGTTGCGCTTTCCGCCGTAGTCGCGGCGTGGCAATCCATCGATCGATTGTTCCACCCGCAGCCCCTGCACAACCTGTGGTGGGTTCTCGCGGCCGGTCTCATAGGCTTCGCGGGCAATGAAATTGTGGCTGTCTACCGCATCAGGGTCGGGCGGCAGATCGGATCTGCCGCCTTGGTCGCCGACGGCGTGCATGCCCGCATTGACGGATTCACGTCCCTCGCCGTGGTGCTTGGCGCCGGCGGCGTGCTGCTCGGCTTTCCCTTGGCGGACCCGATCGTCGGCCTGTTGATTTCGGGGGCCATCATTGTCCTGCTCTGGGGTACGGTACGCAGCATTGGACGACGCCTGATGGACGGGATAGAACCCGAACTGCTCGACAGCGCCCAGGCCGCCCTGGAAAGGACGCCCGGCGTACTCTCCGTGCCGAAGCTGCAACTTCGCTGGGTTGGCCATCGTCTTCAGGGCGCCACCACCATCGTCCTCACCGACGCAGCCTTGTCAGCGGTGGAAGAAATTGTCGACAACGCCAGACACCAGCTTGAGTATGCACTCCCCAAGCTCGACGACATGGTGATACAGCCCGTGACAAGGCCGGACAACTGATGGACGCGATCCTGCCCCCAAGCAGCGCCCAGCTGCTGGGACTATGATTGCCCACTGAGCAGGGACACACCGAATCCACGAAAGAAGATGCCCATGAGCCAGCAAGCGATTTCGGCGAAACCTCGTCGGAACGTGGAGATGGTGCTGTTGGTGCTGGCGCTTGGCGTCGGAATCGGTGCCCTTGCAATGACCAGCGTGGACAAGAAACAAGCCCTTGACGCTGGATTCTGGCTTCAAGCGGTAACCTTGACGGCACTGGCCGGGATCTTCCACGTTGTCCTGCGGTTCAAGGCCCGCTATGCGGATCCGGTGATCCTGCCGATCGTGGTGGCTTTGAACGGCCTCGGCATCGCCATGATTCGTCGCCTGGATGCGTCAAACGGTACCTCTGCCGGGACAAATCAACTGACATGGACCATCATCTCGGTCCTGGTTGCGGCCGCCGTGCTGTGGCTGTTGAAGGACCATCGGCTATTGCGCCGATACACCTTCATTGCTCTCGCGGTCAGCGCCGCCCTTCTCATCCTTCCCCTGGTCCCGGGAATTTCCGCCGGCGACATCAACGGCGCGAATGTCTGGATACGCCTCGGTTCGCTGCAATTCCAGCCCGGGGAAATCGTAAAGATTACGCTTGCCGTCTTCTTCGCGGGCTACCTGTCGTCCAACCGGGACCTGATCCTGTTGGCCGGCAGGAAATTCGGTCGCTTGCAGTTCCCCAGGATCAAAGACACGGGGCCCATGATCACCGCTTGGGTCGCCAGTGTAGGGGTTCTGGTCTTCCAGCACGATCTCGGCATGTCGATATTGCTCTTCGGCCTGTTCATCGTGATGATCTACGTTGCCACGAGCCGAGCCAGCTGGCTTGTCCTGGGCGTGGTGCTCATGCTTGCTGGCGGATACGCCGCAGCAAATATTTTTTCCCATGTGGGCCTGCGCATCGACGCCTGGCTAAACGCATTCGATCCGCAAGTATTCACCCGCTTCCCGGGAGGTAGCGCCCAGATCGTCCAGGGCCTCTTCGGAATGGCCGACGGCGGCCTGATCGGAAAGGGCCTCGGGCTCGGAAGCCCCGACCTTGTACCGTTCGCCAACAGCGACATGATCATCGCTTCACTGGGTGAAGAACTCGGCCTGATCGGGCTGTTCGCTATTGTCCTTCTCTACTTGCTCCTCTTCACCCGCGGATTCCGTGCCGCTTTGGGCATCAGGGATGCGTTCGGGAAGCTCCTTGCCTGTGGGCTGGCCTTTAGCATGGCCCTTCAGTGCTTCATCATCATCGGCGGCGTCACCCGCCTCATTCCCCTCACCGGGCTGACGACCCCGTTCCTCTCAGCGGGCGGATCCTCCCTCCTTGCCAACTGGATCATCGTCGCACTCCTCTTGCGGATCAGTGACGCGGCCCGCAGGCCCCAAACAATTGCGTCCCAGAACGAACACGTTCCGGTCTGAACTCCCTCTACGCCCGGGCCGCTGAGCCCCGTTCCTGGAGTTCCGCAGCAGCCGGCGGCAGGATTGCCCCTCTGGTCCAAGGCTCAGGCCTGCCGCCGAAGCTGCTTATTTGTTCTTGAGGCTGTCCCTTTTACCTCTGCCTGTGTTGTCGGGGACGGGGAGAAGCTGTGGGGCCGGATTCAGTCCCCACAGCTTCTCTTGGCGACTTAGCGCCCAGTGATGCAAGGATGCCTATTGGCATCTGCGGTCACCCTATTTGGCGTATTCAGACGCGTTTCCATTGTTGGTTCGTTCCGCGATTACACGTCCAGACCTCTACCGACGTGCCGTTGGCCGTGTTCTGGTTTGCGACATCGAGGCAGAGACCGGATGACTTGGACACGATGGTTCCGTCCGAATTCACCGTCCATTGTTGGTTCGTTCCGCCGGTGCAATCCCAAATGCCCACGCTTGATCCGGGACTGGTCGCATTGTTGAGGAGATCAAGGCATTTGGAGTCGCCGAAGATGCGAAGTTCTCCGGCTGCCGTCACGTTCCACTTCTGGTTCGCGCCGCCGTTGCAGTCCCAAATATCTTCCAGAGTTCCGTTGGTTGTGGAACTGTTCGGCACGTCGAGGCAGCGCCCGGAACCGACGCCGACCAGTGCCCCGACAGGGGCTGCTTCCTGGAAGGTCATGGCTTGGTTCTGCGGTGTCGTGGTATCCGCTGAATTTCCGGTGATATTGGCCCAATTGCGGTACGGGCTCGTCTGGGCGGTGGTTGCTGTGAGGCTGATGACCAGCCCGCTGTACCTGTTAATGATCCGGTAGCTGCCGGTTGGTGAAGTCGAACCGCTGGTCGACGGGGTGCTGAGGTCCGCTTGAATGAACCACTGCTGGCCTACGGTCGGCCCGGTGCCGGACAGGGGAGCGAGAGCTGGCTTTGCCGCCCAGGCCCGGCTTGTCGTGACGGAGGAATCAACGCCGAGTGCAAGACCGGAAACATTGTTGGTGATGCGGTACGAACCGTCGTTGTTGCTAGTGAATTTCCACCCTTCAAACCCTGCGCCAGCCGGAGCACTGACCACCGCAGTTGCATTGGCCCCGGATTGGGTGAGGAGCTGCCCCGACCCTGATTTGATGTAATAGGCCTTGCTCGGATCCACGACCGGCGCTGCCGGGTTGTTCGAATCGATCGTCACGTCCACGTGCTCCGAACTCGACACAGCTCCGGAAGTGTTGGAGCAGTAGAAGTAGCAGTAGGACCGGAAGGTCTTTCCGAGGATATTTCCGGTGGTCGCGGTGGCGGAGTCACCCATGAACCGGTACCAGGACTGCTGGGTGTAGTTGGGTGTGGAGCCGATGTCGGTCCACTGCTGGGTCGCTAGATCGTCCGTGGCATAGAAATGCAGGGGCCTCGATACACCATCTCCGAGGTCGGTCTGGGGGGTTCCGATGTACTTGCCCAGATAAGCATTGTAGGAGACGTTCATGACGAACAGGTCCGAACCGTTCTTGGGGAGTTGCCCGGCGGCGGCCTGCTGGCTGATAGTCCCGGTGTTCAGGGGATTGTAGTCCTGGCTCGCCGGAACATAGCCGTTGGGGTAAGCGGTGGAAACCGAGTGAAGATTGCTCTCGCTACCGCCTATGCCGGGGGTCTGCCACTGACCGTTGTAGTACTTCTGCCACGATCCCTTGGCCATTTTCTGGGAGATTGGCGCCCGGGCGACATGTTCCCCGAACCCGTCAGGGCCCCAGCTGCCCCCTTGGTTTATGACTCGTGAGCCATAGTAGACGTAGAAATACCCGGAAGCGTTGTCTACAACCAGGCGCTGGTCGCCATCGCCGTAGTAGTAGTTCTGGTTCGGGAACGCTGTCGTGTCTCCACGCGTCGTACTGTACGGGGAGGTGATCGCATGGTCCTTGATCGACCACGTCTTTCCTTGATCCGTCGACACCGCGTAGTCAATCGCGTCGAAATGAATTCCGTCACCCATGGGTTGGGGCGTGAACTCGTTGTGCACCAAGCCGTACCAGTCCCCGGTGTCCGGGTCGACCCACGTGCTTGAAAGATCGCAATAGTTTCGCTGTGAATAGCTGCTGCCCGCCGGGGCATAGCTTGCTTGGACACCGGTGGGGCTGTTGTTGCATCGCCATGTCGTGTCCTTGTTGCTGTCCAACGAGTTGGCTGGATTCACCGAGTCACTGATCGAAGAACGCGTAGCGTTGTCAAAATTCGTTCCTGTGTAAAAATCCCAGTGCCTCTGGGCAGTGGCAGCGTAATCAGATATCGACTGCTGGAAGTAGAACGTACCGTCCTTGTCGATGAACGGGTTGGCCGGAGTGTCAGTAGGGTGTCCATCCTGGGTGACCGAGCCACTCGACACCGTGTAGGTCGTTGCAGTCGTCGTAGCCGAAGCGCCTGCGGGGGTTGTCGCCAGAGCCAGGCAGGCTGTTGCAATCACCACCGCTGAAGCGTACAAACTTCGTTGTCTTACCATTCCAATTTCCTAACTCGTTTCGGGGAAATATCCCAGTGGTGACCCAGGAATTACCCTTGATTTGCAGCCCGTTTACAGCGCGTCCCGTATACCCCCGGATACAGGCAAACCGGCTGGCAATCCCGCACAGGTTCGAAATGTTATCGATAACCTGAGATTGCTAAACCCAACTTTGAGCCCTGTTGTCCCTTCCGGTCAAGACTTCGACGAGATTCACGTATAGTGCCCGCGAAATCGCCGGGCCGCCACGGGCACGGCGGTGGCGATGAGGGATGGGCCTGTCGTTGGGAACGCCTAGGGATATCAGACTCGATCAAGCTCGAGACCAAACGCTAAGTCAGGCGTTGCCACTCTGCTAAGAAAATTGTCGACCTGGGCGAGAATCTATCCCACGGTAGTTACACACTTAACAACAGGCACGTACCCACAAGTTATCCACAGTTGGGGAAAAGCTGTGGCTACAAAGTGGAAAACTCCCGAAACGGCGGGCTCCGGGACGGTGCAAGGGCGGCCGAACTACAACGGTGTGAGTTATTAACATTGTTGATAACCTTGTTGATATTCTGGTCTCGCCGCACGCGGCTGTGAGGTTGTCCACACATCTCCCAAAATGGCGCTTCTTATCCACATAACCACAGGCGGATCGGCGGCAGTTATCCACAGTTGTGGACACCCATCCACAGGAGAACCAACAATCCCCGCCATCTCGCCATCTGCAACCCATCCACGACGGAACTACATGCTTGTAAGTTACGCACATTGTGGATAAATCCTGTGGAAAACCTTCACCGGGGCCTTCATGGCCCTCGCCGATCCTGGTGATCGCAGATGCTTGCGCGACTGGCGTTGGGCGACGCTACTGTCAACGAAATCGCTCAGGCATTCACGGTGCCCCAAAACCATTCCAAGTACTTCCAGGTCAAATGATTGGGTCCGCGTCCCTTGGAAATGCGTCTAGAGTCCTACGACGCATGAACCGCCGCAGCGCCCGCTACACAGCCTGAGACGCGGCACAAGCCAGCGGCACAAGCCAGCCGCATGGACAAGGGCATCACGGAGTCAATGGATCGTTTGGAGGCACTCCGGGGATAAATGCGCCTGGAGTAAAACGCGGTGGGAAGCGTTTAGCCTGCCGTGACCCGGAAGATGGTAGCCAGTACCAGAATCGCGGCCACAAGAGCCATGCCGCCAGCCTGCAGCAATGCTCGGCGCGGTCCGCGCGGAGCAAAGGCAATCACGACGGCACACAAGCCACCCGTAATCAGGCCACCAAGGTGGGCCTGCCAAGCGATTCCAGGCACAACGAAGCCGATGACGCCGTTGATGGCAATAAGGATCCACAGTTGCCGGGTGTCTCCGCCGCGCCGGCTCTGGACCACCAGCAATGCGCCAAAGAGACCGAAGATCGCACCGGAAGCACCTTCCACACCGGTGGGAGGCAGGATAGGCGTCAGCAGCAGGAAACCAACGGAGCCGCCGATGGCTGACAACAGATAAACAGCCAGGAAGCGGATACGTCCTAGCACGGGCTCAAGCACCTGGCCGAAGATCCAGAGCATGTACATGTTGAGCCCGATGTGCAGGACAAAACCTTGGGAGTGGACAAAAGCGGACGTCAGCATCCGCCAAGGTTCGAATGCCCCAAACTGCGGGGTGGCGTAAACGGATGCGAAGGCGAGTTGATTCTCCACGACATCGCCGGGGATCAGCCACTGCAGGATGTACACCAGGACGCACAATCCGATAAGCACGTACGTCGCCAGCGGACGGCCAGTCGCAATGGCGCCGCCATAAGCGGAACGCATGGCCGGCGTCGAACGCTTCATTTCATTGACGCAATCAATGCACTGGAACCCGACGGCGGCTGCCCGCTGGCATTCGGGGCATGCAGGACGCCCGCAACGCTGGCACCGCACATAGGAGGGCCTGTCCGGGTGCCTGGGGCACACCGGAATGCCTGCGGACGGCTCTGCCGCCGGGATTCCATAACTCATATGCTGCTTAGACTCCGGGGATCAGAGCTGGACAATGTCAATGCTGTTGATGACCACGTCTTCGACAGGGCGGTCGCCCATACCGGTGCGGACAGCCTCGATGGCGTCGACGACCTTCTTGGACTCTTCGTCGGCAACCTCACCGAAGATGGAGTGCTTGCCGTAGAGCCAGTCAGTGTTGACCGTGGTGATGAAGAACTGGGAACCGTTGGTGCCCTTGCCCATCTGGACGCCGGCGTTCGCCATGGCCAGCTTGTAGGGTGCGTTGAAGTTCAGTTCCGGATGGATCTCGTCGTCGAACTTGTAGCCCGGACCGCCGATGCCGCGGCCGAGGGGATCGCCGCCCTGGATCATGAAGTCTTTGATGATGCGGTGGAAAATGGTGCCGTCGTACAACGGGGTACCGGTCTTGTCTTCGCCGGTCTCCGGGTGCGTCCAGGACTTTTCGCCGGTGGCCAGGCCAACGAAGTTGGCGACCGTCTTGGGCGCATGGTTGCCGAAGAGGTCAATCACGATATCGCCGAGGCTCGTGTGGAAAGTTGCTTTTGCGGTTGCGATGGTCATAGCGCCATTCTTTCATGCAGGGTCAACGCCGAGCCCGCCAGGAAGGCTGTTCCGCGCTCGGTGAAATCTTCCATCAATCCGCCGGATGAATAGCCGGTGCCGGTCAAGCGACGTAGGCTAACAACAAACGAGCATGTTATCGGGAGGTAGTTGTGAAGAAATCAGACCGGATTGCCCGCGAACTTGAACACACCGTCGTCAACGGTGTGGAGAATGCCAAGGACTGGGCGACGCCGCGAGTCGAAGCAGCCGTGAACTGGGCGGTTCCCCGTATCCAGCACGGTATCGACACCGCTTCACCGAAGCTCCAGGAAGGCCTGAAGTCGGCTGCGCACAACCTCGCTGACGGCGTTGCCACCGTCACGCCGCGGCTCCAGGAAGGCTTGGCGAACCTCGCGCCAAAGATCCACGACGCCGTTGAGGACGCCTCGCCCAGGATCCAGGATGCCCTTAACAAGGCCACGCCAGCGCTCGGCCACGCCAGGGACAAGGTTGTTGAGGAATATCTTCCCAAGCTCTCCGAGCAACTCGGACAAGCCTCGGGAGTTGTCCATCAGGCGCTTGAGAACGCACCCGCGCAGGTGGATGCCGTCGCCCAGAAGCTGGTGGACTCGGGAGTGGTGCACAACCTGCAGGAGCAGGCACAGGCCACCGCGGCACAGCTGAAGGCCGCGGCCGGGGAAGCAACGAAAACAGTCTCGAAGGAACTCGCCAAGAGTAAAAAGCCCAAGAAGCGCGGGCTTCTGATCTTCACGGTTGTGACAGCAGCCGTCGCAGCCGGAGTCGCTGCGTGGAGGGCCAGCCGCCCGGTGGAGGACCCATGGAAGACCCCGGTCCCGGTGACTCACTCTTCGTCTCCGGCAGCCGCGGCGGCCGACAAAGTCGGCGACGCAGCAGTCAAGGCCAACGAAGCCGCCGCCAAGGTCGCGGACACGGTTGACGGCGTGGCTGTCAAGGTAGCTGACACCGCCGAGGCCGCAGCCGAAAAAGCCGCACACGTCGTCGAGGAAGCCAAGGAGGCCGCCGCTAAGGTCGCGACCGATGCCAAGACCGCGGTAAAGAACATCGCCGCAAGCCTCCACAAGGACGAGACCGGCAAGCACGAGGCCGGCAAGGACGAGGCCGCCACGGACGAGGGCGCCACGGACGATGCCGGCAAGCACGAGGCTTCATAAGTCGCGTTCGCTCCGCATTGAAGGGATTCCGGTTCGCCGGGGTCCCTTCAATTGTTTGGCCATTTGTCACCGGAGCCTTCCTCGAGAAACACCGCCCTGATGTTAGATTGATGGGGATGCAAGCCGATAGATCTTTCGTAGATGCAGTCACTAACGCAGCCGTCGTACCCGTGAAGCCGAGCGTTTCTATCGTCATCCCGGCTTACAACGAGGAAGGCGTCATCCGGCAATGCCTGATCGCTGCCGTTTACCAGTCCGTACCTGCCGACGAGATCATCGTCGTGGACAACATGTCCAAGGACCGCACTGCGGAAATCGTCCGGCAAATGCAGCAGGAATACCCGGAGAGCCCCATCATCCTGCTAAGCCAGGACAAGACCCAGGGACTCATTCCCACCCGCAACTTCGGCCTCAATAGCGCGACATCGGATGTCCTGGGCAGAATCGACGCCGATTCCGTCCTGGAACCCGACTGGGTCGAGCAGGTCCAGAAGTCCTTCGCCGATCCCTCCGTGCAAGCGGCCACGGGTCCTGTGGTCTACTACGACATGCCCATGCGTCGGTTCGGGCTCAAAGCCGACGACAAGATGCGCCAACTCATGCTTCGGCTTGCGAAGCACCAGTACCACTTTCTTTTTGGTTCGAACATGGCGCTTCGCCGTTCAGCGTGGGAAACCATCCGTGACGAGACCTGCCTGGATGAGAAGGACGAAATGCACGAGGACATCGATCTGTCCCTGCACCTGGCAGACCACGATCTCAGGGTGCAGTACTGGCCGCAGATGGTCTCCGGGATGTCGGCCCGCAGGCTCGAGGATTCGCCGCGAGACTATCGCTACTACGTGACCCGCTTCGACCGAACCTACAAAGCCCACAACGTGAAGAAAATGGCACTGAAGGCTCCCATGGTGGTGTTCTTCTCGGTCTATTTCCCGGCCAAGCTGCTCCGCGCCATACACGCAGCCAACGCACCCCAGGGCCGCCGCGGCGGCCTATAGCATCGTCGGCCGCCGTACGACCTCACCCGGCGATAGCCATCAGCTCAGTCTGTCCCGAGTTCGGCGATCTGGCCGTCGCCTCGAACCGCTTCTCCCTTGCCGCGCCGTTGACCGGCAACGACGACGGCCAGCCCGCCCAGGATCAAGGCGAGCCCCGCGTATGTCCCCGCAGGCAGCTTCTCATGCAGGAAAATCGCCGCGAGAAGTGCTGCCCCCGGGATCTCCAGCAGGATGATCATCGAGACCAACAGCGGGCTCATGGTGGCCAGGAGATGGTTGAAGGCCGTGTGGCCCACAAGTTGTGCGCATACGGTGATGGCCACTATCCCCACCCAGCCGCCGGCGTCGAACCCTACAAGGGGCTGACCGCCCGCGAAGGCAAGGATAGCTACAATGGCCGCACAGATCCCGTAGCAAAGCGTTGTGTACGTTCCAGTGCGCATGCTCTGGCGGGCCTTCCCCCCGGCCAAGGTGTACAGGCCGGCCAACGCGCCGCCGGCGAGGGCCAGGACGTCACCGAGGAAAGCTTTTGGAGAAGATCCCATATCGAAGCCCGTGATGGCCGCAACCCCGCCCAACGCGATGCCAAGTCCCACCAGGACCGGCCAACGGTGCCGAGTCCCCCGAAAGAGCTGGAAGACGGCGATCCACGCCGACTGCAGGCAGACCAAGGCTGTAGCGGCAGCAACTGACGTCAACTGAAGCGCCGTGATGAAACACGCGAAGTGGAAGGCCAGCGCCACTGCCGCGACGGAGGACCACATGAATTCGCTGCGGGTGATCTTACGGAACTGGCGGGGTTCGCGGATCAGGACCGGCGAAGCCATGACGACGGCGGCGATGGCGTTGCGCCAGAAGGCGATGGCCAGCGCCGTGACGGAGGTGGCGCCGAGTGTTCCTGCGATGAGAGGTCCGGATGATGCGACGCCGAGCACGCCCAAAGCAGCAACAATGAAGTTCACATTTCAACCTTAGTGCGACGGTTAAAGCGAAGAGTCCCGGTCATTTCTGACCGGGACTCTTTCTTATGGTGGAGGCACGGGGACTCGAACCCCGAACCCCCTGCTTGCAAAGCAGGTGCGCTACCAATTGCGCCATGCCCCCATAAGAAGCAACCCGTCCATACTACCCCAAGTCCTTTGATGGTATTACCATCTCCAGGCTGGGCGCTGGGCTAGTCAACCGTGTCGGTTGCCTTGCTCCACACTGCTTTCCGGGCTTCGGATTCCTGCGCTTTTTTGTAGAGAACGACGCCTGCGATCGCCGCTGCAACTATGAGCAACTTCTTCACATGCACCCCGTTCCGGTCCAGTTTCCTGAACCCTTTGCGAAACCTGCGCAGGTTCCGTGGGCGTACCAGGACTTGAACCTGGGACCTCTTCGTTATCAGCGAAGCGCTCTAACCGCCTGAGCTATACGCCCCGATACCTCTTCGGGCCGAGACATGACTTTACAGCACATCCCGGCCCGATCTCAAATCGAGGTATTTTCACCACTGTTTTCCAGTGGTTTCCCCCTATTTCAGGCCACTTAGGCTAGTCGTCGGTGAGGGTCACGCCAATGCCGCCAACGAGTGTTGCTGAAATGTTATAGAGCACAGCACTCAACATCGAGAGGGCAGTCAGCAAGACAACATTCACCACGGCAATGATGGTGGCAAAGGAAGCGACCTGTCCCAGGGAAGCGACCTTCTTCAGTTCAAAACCACCGCTTTCCGAACCTGCCAGGGTGCCCAAGAGGCTGTCCACTTGGTTGAAAATCCCGGTAAGGTCCAGAACAGTCCAAAGAACGATCGCGGCAATCACCGTGACGATGCCCAATGCGACGGACAGCAGGAACGCCATCTTCAGCACCGACCAGGGATCAACCTTGCTGACCAACAGGCGGGCACGGCGAACCTTTGCCTTCGGCGCCGGCTTCACAAGCCCTGGAGTCCCGGGAGCGGGTCGCTGGCCTTGAACGGGTCGCTGACCAGGCGCGGCGGGGCGCTGCCCTGCCGGTCGCTGCGCCCCCACTGGACGCTGCCCGGGAACGGCTGGACGCTGTCCCGGGACCCTTTCTGCGCCGGTTCCCGCTGCACCCGAGGTGGATGCTGCGGGCCGCTGCTGGGGACGGGCCGGTGCGTCTACCCGCGGAGTAGCCGACGGTTGCCGGAATCCTCCAGGGACACCCGTACTCGGCTTGGGATATGAGTCCGAATTGCTCACTCGTTACCTCCGGTGTTGTCTTCGTTCAGCTCGACGCCGGACCCACTACCGGATCCTGCGGCCGACCCCGATTCGGCCGTCACGGTCACCTCATTGGCGCCGCCGTTTGCAGCCAACGTTACGTCATCGGCTGCCTCGGACGGGCCTCCGACGGGATTTTCGCCACTATTGAAGCTTGCGGGCTCGTCAGTGCCATCGCCCGGTTCGTCGTCGGATTCTTCGCCATCAAGGCCGCGTTCGCTGTTACGGGCCACCTCGATGATGCGGTCATTCTTGTCCGGCTTCGCGAAGATGACACCCATGGTGTCGCGGCCCTTGGCTGGAACGCCAGCGACGGCGGAACGGACAATCTTTCCACCCTCCATGACTACCAGGACTTCGTCTTCTTCATTGACGATGAGCGCACCGACGAGGTGCCCGCGTTCCTCCTGGTACTTACCGACCTTGATCCCAAGGCCACCGCGGCCCTGGAGCCGGTATTCCTCGACGGCGGTGCGCTTGGCGTAGCCGCCTTCGGTCACTACGAACACGAATGAGCCATCTTGCACTACGTCGGCCGCGAGGAGTTCGTCGTCTTCGCGGAACTTCATGCCGGTTACACCCGAAGTGGCGCGCCCCATGGGTCGCAGTGCTTCGTCGGTGGCAGTGAAACGGATCGACTGGCCCTTCCGGGAAACCAAGAGGAGATCGTCCGTTTCGGACACAAGCTGCGCCGAGACAAGCTCATCCTCATCCCGTAGGTTGATGGCAATCACGCCGGCAGTGCGGTTAGTGTCGTAGTCTTCCAGGCGCGTCTTCTTCACGAGCCCGTTCTTGGTGGCGAGCACCAGATACGGCGCCTGTTCGTAGTCGCGCAAGTCCAGGACCTGGGCGATGTGCTCGTCCGGCTGGAAGGCCAACAGGTTTGCCACGTGCTGTCCCTTGGCGTCGCGGCCGGCCTCGGCAAGCTCGTACGCCTTGGCCCGGTACACGCGGCCCAGGTTGGTGAAGAAAAGCAACCAGTGGTGCGTGGTGGTGACGAAGAAGTGCTCCACGACGTCGTCGCCGCGAAGCTGGGCACCCTTGACTCCCTTGCCGCCACGCTGCTGCGAACGATAGTTGTCGCTGCGGGTGCGCTTGACGTATCCGCCGCGAGTGATGGTGACCACCACTTCTTCCTCGGGGATGAGGTCTTCCATCGACATGTCGCCGTCGAAGCCCATGAGGATGTGGGTCCGACGGTCGTCGCCGTGCTTAGCCACGATCTCAGCCAGTTCCTGGCTGATGATGTCGCGCTGGCGCTGCTCGGACGCCAGGATCGAGTTGAACTCCGTGATCATGGCTTCAAGCTCGGAGTGCCTGTCCTGGATCTTCTGCCTTTCCAACGCCGCCAGCCGGCGGAGCTGCATGTCGAGGATGGCGCGCGCCTGGAGCTCGTCGATCTCCAGCAGCCCCATCAGGCCATCGCGGGCAGCCTCGGTGGTGTTGGACGCTCGGATGAGTGCAATAACCTCATCCAGCATGTCCAGCGCCTTGAGAAGTGCGCGCAGGATGTGCGCCTCTTCCTCGGCTTTGCGAAGCCGGTAGCGGGTCCGACGGACAATGACGCTCACCTGGTGGGCCACCCAGTGCCGGATGAAGGCATCCAGGCTCAGCGTACGGGGTACGCCATCGACGATCGCCAGCATGTTGGCACCGAAATTGTCCTGCAGCTGAGTGTGTTTGTAGAGGTTGTTCAGCACCACCTTGGCCACGGCGTCGCGCTTGAGCACGATCACCAACCGCTGTCCGGTGCGGCCGGACGTCTCGTCGCGGAGATCCGCGATCCCCTGGATCTTGCCGTCCTTGACCAGTTCGGCGATCTTGATGGCCAGGTTGTCCGGATTTGCCTGATACGGAAGTTCGGTGACCACCAGGCATGTACGGCCTTGCAGTTCCTCCACGTTCACCACGGCACGCATGGTGATAGAGCCGCGGCCCGTCCGGTATGCGTCCTCGATGCCCTTGTGGCCGAGGATGGTGGCACCGGTCGGGAAGTCCGGACCCTTGATGCGCACGAGCAATGCCTCAAGCAGCTCTTCACGGGTGGCCGTTGGATTGGCCAGATACCACTGCACACCATCGGCGACTTCGCGGAGGTTGTGCGGCGGGATGTTGGTGGCCATGCCGACGGCTATGCCGGAGGAACCGTTGACCAGCAGATTGGGGAAACGCGCCGGCAGGATGGTGGGTTCCTGGTTCTTGCCGTCGTAGTTGTCCTGGAAGTCGACGGTTTCCTCGTCGATGTCGCGGACCATTTCCATGGCCAGCTGGGCCATCTTGGTTTCGGTGTATCGCGGAGCCGCGGCGCCGTCGTTGCCAGGGGAACCGAAGTTACCCTGGCCCAGCGCCAGCGGATAGCGCATGGTCCAGTCCTGGATGAGGCGGACCAGGGCATCGTAGATCGCGGTGTCACCGTGCGGGTGGTACTGACCCATGACTTCGCCCACCACGCGGGCGCATTTGTTGAACGAGCGGTCCGGGCGGTAGCCGCCGTCGAACATCGCGTAGAGCACTCGGCGGTGGACGGGCTTCAGGCCGTCTCGGACGTCCGGAAGCGCACGGCCAACGATAACGGCCATGGCATAGTCCAGGTAGGACCGCTGCATTTCCGTCTGTAGATCCACCTGGTCTACGCGATCGGTCAGCACATCGCCCTCAAGTACGGGTTCCGGAATGCCGGCCGACTCGGCGGGGACCTCGGGTGTTTCTTCACTCATAGTTTATGATTTCCGTTTCAGGTATATGTCAGTACTGGAATATTCCTAGGGGTTTTGAAGTCTCTAGATATCCAGGAACCTGACGTCCTTGGCGTTCTGCTGAATGAAGTTCCGGCGCGATTCCACGTCCTCACCCATCAGCACGGAGAAGGTCTGGTCTGCCGCCAGGGCATCGTCCATGGTGACTTGCAAGAGCGTACGGTGGTCCGGGTCCATGGTGGTGTCCCAGAGTTCGGTGTAGTCCATTTCGCCGAGGCCCTTGTAGCGCTGGATGCCGTTGTCCTTCGGGATTCGGCGGCCGGCGGCTTGGCCGGAGACCAGCTTGGCGTCGCGTTCACGGTCGCTGTAGACGTAGTCGTGAGGGGCGTTTGACCACTTGATGCGGTACAGCGGAGGCTGGGCGAGGTAGACGTAACCGTTCTCGATCAGCGGACGCATGTAGCGGAACAGCAACGTCATCAGCAGCGTGGTGATGTGCTGGCCGTCCACGTCGGCATCGGCCATCAGGACGATCTTGTGATACCGCAGCTTGGAGATGTCGAAGTCCTCGCCGATGCCAGTGCCGAAGGCCGTGATCATGGACTGGACTTCGTTGTTGCCGAGGGCCTTGTCCAGGCGTGCGCGTTCCACGTTGAGGATCTTGCCGCGCAACGGCAGGATGGCCTGTGTTTCGGGGTTGCGTCCGCGCTTGGCCGATCCTCCGGCGGAGTCACCCTCCACGAGGTAGACCTCGCAGCGCGCGGGGTCCTTTGAGGAGCAGTCGGAAAGTTTGCCCGGCATGCCGAAGGATTCCAGGGGGCTCTTGCGACGCGCGTTGTCGCGTGCCTTGCGGGCGGCCATCCGGGCTTGGGCCGCCTGGACAGCCTTGCGGATGACATCGCGGGCGGGGCCGGGGTTTCGTTCCAACCAGTCGCCAAGTTGGTCGGTGACCACGCGCTGAACGAAGCCTTTGACCTCGGAGTTGCCCAGTTTGGTCTTGGTCTGGCCTTCGAACTGGGGCTCGGACAACTTCACAGAGATGACAGCGGTGAGGCCCTCCCGGATGTCATCACCGGTGAGGTTGTCCTCCTTTTCCTTGATGATGGTCTTCTCGCGCGCGTAGCGGTTGATGAGCGACGTCATCGCGGCACGGAAACCTTCTTCGTGGGTGCCGCCCTCGTGCGTGTTGATCGTGTTGGCGTAAGTGTGGACGCTCTCGGAATAGGCCGTGGTCCACTGCATCGCAACCTCGACGGCGATGTGCCGCTCAGTATCTTCGGTTTCGAAGGCGATGACGTCCTCGTGGACGATGTCCACCTTCTTGCTCGAGTTCAGGTGCTTCACGTAATCGAGCAAACCGTCGTTGTATTGGTAAACGACGGTGCGGTGCTCAGCCGCCACTTCGCCTTCGGTGGCAACTGCATCAAGATCCAGGTCATCGTCGCCTGTCCCGGCGACAGGGCGTTCGTCCGTGAGGGTGATGCGCAGGCCTTTGTTGAGGAAGGCCATCTGCTGGAAGCGTGCGCGGAGGGTCTCGAAATCGAAATCGGTGCTCTCGAAGATGGTGCCGTCCGGGTAGAACGTCTGGGACGTTCCGGTCTGGTCCGTTGCTTCGCCCTGGACCAGCCCACCCTGTGGCTTGCCGCCGTCGGCGAAACTCATCCGCCAAACGTAGCCCTGGCGGCGCACCTCGGTGTCCACCCTGCGCGATAGTGCGTTGACAACGGAAATGCCGACGCCGTGGAGGCCACCGGACACGGCATACCCGCTGCCGCCGAACTTGCCGCCCGCGTGCAGGATGGTCATGACAACTTCGACGGTCGGCTTCTTCTCCGTGGGGTGCATATCCACCGGGATGCCACGGCCATCGTCAACGACCTTGACGCCGCCGTCGGCCTGGAGAGTGACCTCAATGTGGGTGCAGTACCCTGCCAGGGCCTCGTCCACCGAGTTGTCCACCACTTCATATACCAAGTGGTGGAGGCCGCGCGGCCCTGTGGATCCGATGTACATACCGGGGCGTTTGCGCACCGCTTCGAGACCCTCAAGGACAGTAATGTCACTCGCGCCGTACTCCCTAGACCCCGAGGGCGTGTCAGGCTTATGGGCGTTCTCCTTCGCGGGATCTACTGCCAAGGTCTCTGCATTGTCGTTAGCCACAGGCGCTTTCGACTCCTCCGTGTTCGATGGTCGCCGGCCGACACCGCACCAAAGAAGCACGTCCGTCAGGACACACCACAGGGATACGGCAGCCGCCAACAGGGACGTCACTGCTAACGCCGGCTACCTCGCGATTGGCGGATCCGCTTTCACATTGCTGTTTAGCGGAGCCAATCACCGTTCGCCGGCGCCCAGTTGTCTATGCCGATTCTATCGTGACTGGGCGCAGTTCCTTGCAAAACCCGGCCCATATGGTCAGGAAAGTAGCTCTGGGAGGCCGCTGGCTGCAGCTTCAAGCCGCCAAAACGGCACCCTCTAGGGAGCTATACGGTCCGGGGAGGTTTCTCGCCCCTGTGCGCCGTTCAAGCAAATGCGCTGCCACGGGTGCAGGGAAGTTACCCGTAGGTATCCCGAGGGCCCCGCCCGTTGACGCTTCGGCCGCCCTTGCGCCAGCTCGGTGCGGTGGGCGCAAGCACTTGAATGGACGTCACCACTCCGTCTCCGAGTTCCCTTCGGAACATGTCCAAGAGGCTGGTGCTCAAGAGCCGGAGCTGTGTTGCCCACGCGGTGGAATCGCAGCGGACATGAAGCGTGGTGTCGGTGAAGCTCTCCGGAGTGCAATGCGCGGAAATTTCAGGTCCCACCAAAGCATCCCATTCCGCCATCACGGAGCCGACAGCCACGGGAGAGGTCCAACCACGTTCGGCCACGAGCCTCCCCACCACTTTTCCCAAGCCAAGGGGATCCCTGCCGCTACCGTGGAATTGGCTGAATCCGCGGGTATCGCGGACGCCCTTGCGTTTAGGAGCGACGCCCGTCCGCGGAGCAGCCCGGCGGATTTCACCCCGCGCAGCGGCCGCTTCCCGCATCCGGTTCAGGGCCGATTGGGCAGCGTCGATCTCGTCAGGGTCCCTGCCCGGCTGGCGTCCGCCGGCGCTATCCTTCTCCATCAATGCCTCCGGGCACAACCTTCACACGCCGCCCGGCCAGTTCTTCGGGAATGTCGGCGTCGACGGCGGCTGTCACCAGCACCTGTTCGGCACCGGCCACTATTGCAGCCAGTTTACGCCTGCGCTGAACGTCCAATTCGGCGAACACATCGTCGAGAATAAGGATCGGGGCAGAACCGCCCGTACGGGTGTCGTCCAACATCACGTAGTACGAGGCGAGCCGCAAGGAAAGGCACATGGACCACGTTTCCCCGTGCGAGGCATAGCCCTTGGCCGGAGCTTGGCCCAAGATCAATTCGAGTTCATCGCGGTGGGGCCCAACCAGCGAAATCCCGCGCTCCAGCTCTTTGCGGCGCGAAGCGGCAAAAGCCTGGACGTAACGCTCAGTGAGCTGTTCCACGGAAAGCAAGCGGAGATCCTCAACCCCGTCCGAAGCTTCGTCAGCGCGTTCGGCGGGACCGCCGTCGTCGTCCAATACCCCCTGGATAGTGGAGCGGTAGATCGCGCCGGCCTCCTTGGTGCCATCCGTCAACTGCGCGTAAGCGCTCTTGAGGTGGGGGCGGAGCCGCTCGACGAGTTCCAGCCGTGCATGGAGAAGTTCCGCACCGGCCCGGGCCATGTGCTGGTCCCACACATCGAGGGTTGCCTCATGGCCTGAGGTGAATTTCCCGGTGCGGGCCGATTTCAGGAGGGCATTGCGCTGCTTGAGGACGCGGTCGTAGTCGCTGCGGGTTGCCGCGTGCACAGGCATGAGGCTGACCAGGAGTTCGTCGAGGAAGCGTCGACGGTTGGACGGATCGCCTTTGACCAGGGCAAGGTCCTCGGGAGCGAAAAGTACCGTCTGGCATATGCCGAGGATGTCGCGGGCGCGCACGGGGTTCCCGCGGTTGATCCGCCCGCGGTTGGCGCGGCCGGCATTGATTTCGAGTTCGACTACCGTTGTTTGTTCCCCGCGGATGAGCTTCGCCCGGATCAAAGCCCGCTCCGTGCCGAAGCGCAGGAGCGGCGCATCCGTACTGACCCGGTGCGAGCTCAGGGTAGCCAGGTATCCGATGGCTTCCATGAGGTTCGTCTTGCCGATGCCGTTGGACCCCACCAAGACCGTGACGCCGGGGCCGAGTTTGAGCTCGACCTGAGCGTAACTGCGGAAGTCAGTGAGGGAAAGGTGTTCGAGGTACACGCGTACTGCTGGTCGGCCAGGCCTATTTGGCCGGACGGGTCGCGTGTCCGCCGAACTGGTTGCGCAGCGCGGACACCATCTTCATGGCAGGCGAGCTGTCCTCGCGGGAGGAGAAGCGGGCGAACAGCGCTGCCGTGATGGCCGGAGCGGGAACCGCGTTGGCGATGGCTTCTTCAACGGTCCAGCGGCCTTCGCCGGAATCCTCGACGTAGTCACCGATCGAGGCCAGGCCCGGGTCTTCGTCCAAGGCTTTGACCATGAGGTCCAGGAGCCAGGAACGCACCACCGTGCCTTTTTGCCAAGCACGGAAGGTACCGGGAAGATCCTTGATGATGTCCTTGGCCGCGAGCAGTTCGTAACCTTCGGCATAGGCCTGCATCAGACCGTATTCGATGCCGTTGTGCACCATTTTGGCGTAGTGGCCTGCGCCCACGCCGCCTACGTGGACGAAGCTGTCTGCACGCTCTCCTTCGGGACGAAGGGCGTCGAATACGGGCAATGCGAGCTCAATGTCCTCGTCCGAGCCACCCGCCATGAGTCCATAGCCGTTCTGCAGGCCCCAGACACCTCCGGAAACACCGCAGTCGGCAAACCGGACGTCCTTGGAGGCCAGGAAAGCACCGTGTTTCTGGTCCTCGGTGAATCGCGAGTTGCCGCCGTCGATCACCATGTCTCCGGCAGAGAGCTTCTCACCGAGTTCGCCGATCACGGCATCCGTGATATCGCCCGCAGGAACCATGACCCAGACTAAGCGCGGAGTCGGAAGCGCAGCAATGAGTTCATCGATGGATCCGACGTCGGCGACCTCCGGATTGCGGTCGAAGCCGGTGACTTCGATTCCGCCGTTCCGCATGCGCTCGCGCATGTTGAAACCCATCTTTCCAAGACCGATCAGTCCGATGTGCACGGGGTGAACTCTTTTCTGCGCTGGTGGTTTGGTATTAACCCAACTGGCTCGCATTTGTTGACGTTCTGGAGGCCCAAAACGACAACTATTGCGGGCTAGTTGGGGAGGCGGACAGGCATCACGAGATAACGATAGTCGCCCTTGTCGTCCCCGTCGGCGTCAGCCTGAGCAGTGATCATGGCTGGCTTGGGGGCTGTGGTGAAGGAGAAGCGCACGAACTTGGTTTCGATGACGCTCAAGCCTTCCACCAGGTAGTGCGGGTTGAAAGCTACTGTGATGTCTTCGCCGCTGAGCTGGGCTTCCAGTTCCTCGGATGCCTGGGCATCCTCGCCGGTGCCGGCGTCAAGGCTCAACTGACCCTGTGTAAAGGCCAAGCGGACAGGGGTGTTTCGTTCGGCGACCAACGACACGCGGCGAACTGCTTCAACAAGCTCTTGTGTCTGGACTGTCGCATGGATCGGCGTCGACTCGGGGAACAAAGACCGAATCTTGGGGTAGTCGCCGTCGACGAGGAGGGAGGTGGTGGTGCGCCCGCCGCTTTCGAAGCCAATCAAGCGGCTCTCGTCATTAGCGAGGGCGAGATGGATGTCGCCGCTGCCGCCGAGGGTCTTGGCAACCTCGTTGAGGGTCTTGGATTTCACCAAGGCACTCGTGGAAATCCCTGGAGTGACCGGCTTCCATGGCACTTCCCGCATGGCGAGGCGGTAACGGTCCGTGGCGAGGAGGGTGATCATGTCATCCTCGATTTCCATGCGGACACCGGTCAGGATCGGAAGGGTGTCATCCTTGCTCGCCGCGATGATGACCTGCGAGACCGCCTGGGCAAAGGCGTCGCCGGGCAAGGTGCCACTGATCGGGGGCAGCGCGGGAAGCGGTGGGTATTCGGATTCCGGCATCGTGGCGAGATGGAAGCTGCTTCGACGGCACGTGAGGGTGACCTTGCTGCCATCGGTTTCGATTTCCACCGGCGCCGAGGGAAGGCTGCGGCAAATATCGGCCAGGAGGCGGCCGGAAACCAGGATGGTTCCCTCGGTGGTGATGTCGGCTGGAATCTCAAGTCGCGCTGAGGTTTCGTAGTCAAAGCTCGAGAGACTCACGGTTCCGGCTTCCGCCTTGAGCAAGAGTCCGGAAAGGATCGGGACGGGCGGCCGCGGAGACAACGACCGGGCTGTCCACGTGACGGCTTCTGCCAGGACGTCCCGCTCGACTCTGAACTTCACGGAAGGGTGCCGCCTTTCATTGCTGCTGCCAGTGTGCCACCCGGAGCCCCTCAGGAGCCCCGAAAACCATCGTCCGGAACCGGATAGCTGCATGGTCCGCGGGGGGCGAACTACAAAGCAGCGCCAAGGATGGACGCGATGGAGACAGCTTAGCCGGAACTTAGGGCATTAACCCATCCCCGGCTTGCTGGCCTGTGGTTCGGAGCAGCCTCGGGCTGCGTCGGTGGGTGGGCGGAAGGAGATTGTTATTTGAGGGAATTCATTTTTTTGGGATTAGTAGTGTTAATAACCCCTGTGGAAACTGTGGATAACCGTCTTTGGACCCGCAGTTCCGCGGTTAAGGCCTGTTCACGATATGTGGGTGGACAGGGTTTTAAACAGGGTGTGGACGTGGATAACCCCCAGGGCCGTTTTTGACGATCCACAGATGCCTTAAGGGTTTTAAGCCCATTAACCGCGCTTGTCCCCTTAAGTATCCACAGGCTTATCCACATGTGCCTGTTAATAAGGTATGTAGTAGCGGCTTAGGAATCGCGTTGCTGCTGCTTGATGCGGTTGGTCAGCTCTGTCACCTGGTTGTAGATCACACGGCGCTCTGCCATTAGCTCGCGGATTTTGCGGTCTGCGTGGATCACCGTGGTGTGGTCGCGGCCGCCAAGTTCCTGACCGATCTTCGGCAAGGACATGTCCGTGAGCTCACGGCACAGGTACATAGCGATCTGGCGCGCGGTCACCAAGGTGCGCGTGCGCGACTTGCTGCAGAGCTCCTCCATGCTGAGCTTGAAGTACTCGGCCGTTTGCTTGAGGATTTGATCGGCCGTGATCTCCTGTGCGCCGTCGTCGGTGATCAAGTCCTTCAGGACCATTTCGGCTAGGGCCACATCGACAGCCTGGCGGTTGAGGCTGGCGAACGCCGTGACGCGGATCAGGGCGCCTTCGAGCTCACGGATGTTGCTGGAGATCTTGGACGCGATGTATTCCAGCGCGTCGTCTGGGGCGGACAAACCCTCGCTCTGGGCCTTCTTGCGGAGGATCGCGATGCGGGTTTCGAGTTCCGGCGGCTGGATATCGGTCAGCAGACCCCACTCGAAACGGGACTTCATGCGGTCCTCGAACCCGGCCAGCTGCTTGGGCGGAAGGTCCGAGGTGATGACCACCTGCTTGTTGTTGTTGTGTAGGGCATTGAACGTGTGGAAGAACTCTTCGAGCGTCCGGTCCTTGCCCGCCAGGAATTGGATGTCGTCAATCAGCAGCACATCGACGTTGCGGTATGTGGTCTTGAAGCTGGCACCTTCGTCATCGCGAATGGAGTTGATGAAGTCGTTGGTGAACTCCTCGGAATTCACGTAGCGCACCCGGATGCCGCTGTAGAGCCGACGGGCATAGTGTCCGATCGCGTGCAAAAGGTGCGTCTTGCCGAGTCCGGAATCACCGTAGATAAACAGCGGGTTGTAGGCCTTGGCCGGTGCTTCCGCGACCGCGACGGCGGCTGCGTGGGCAAAGCGGTTGGAAGAACCGATCACGAAGGTGTCAAAGACATACTTCGGGTTCAGCCGGCCGAATTCGTGTGAAGTACTCGGCGGAGTGGGTTGCGGCTTTAGTTCCACGGCAAGATCGTTTACGGAAGAGAGCTCGACGGCGGGGGCCGGCTCTTCGTGGATGGGCACCAGATCCGTGTCGACGTCGATCGCGCACCGGATGTCGTCGGAAAAGACGCTGCGGAGCGCGTCGTCGAGGGCGTCCTTGACTTGCGTCTGGAGAACCTCTCGGGTCAGTTCGTTGGGTACGGCTACCAAAAGGGTGGAGCCGATCAGGCCTTGAGCCTGCGCCAAAATAACGAACCCACGTTGCCGGGGTGTGACGCGATCGTCTTGTTCCAGCAGGCTCAGCACCCGCCGCCAGGAACTTCCGACCGTGTTGGCGTGGTTGGCTTCGTCTACCGTCATCAATTGGTTCCCTCGGGTGCTTGCTTGCCTGGATTGCGGCAGCCGAAGGTCCGTGGCCGATCATTGGGCGTGGATTCCGAACCGTATCCACAGGGTTATGCACAGTCCGTGGATAATCGGCTACTGAGACACTCTAGGGGATGAAAACTCCAGAAGATAGCTGGGAACATGCTTGTGGATAATTACACGGTTGTGGTTCTGAAAGGGGTCTGTGAGCCACTTCATCCACAGGCAGCCTGGTGTACTTAGCCACAGCTGGGGATAGTGGGCACTAGGGCTCCCGGTTTGACCTGGCAGGTCTTTTTGCCCTAACGTTGTGAAGTCCTATGTGTCCGCTTTTTGACCACCCGCACTTCCGGTAAATCCGGCGTTCGGCGGCGGCGGATACACAAATAAACTTAGCGTCGGCCAGTTCTTCCCCTATTGATCGGGTGGGCGCACCTTTGATCCACTGGAGTAACTAACGTGAGCAAGCGGACTTTTCAGCCGAATAACCGCCGTCGGGCCAAGAAGCATGGCTTCCGCCTTCGTATGCGCACCCGTGCCGGCCGCGCCATCTTGGCCGCCCGTCGTGGGAAGGGTCGCGTCGAACTGTCGGCCTAAATTATTGACTCGTCGGTCAGTCTCTCAAGCGAGCCAATAGGTGCTAGCCACCCGTAACCGTCTACGGACTTCAACCGACTTTTCAACAACTGTACGTTCCGGCGTCCGCAATGGACGCCGGAACTTAGTGTTATATACGGCACCTCTTGGTGTCGGAGAGCCGAGCCGTATCGGCTTCATAGTTTCCAAAGCTGTCGGGAACGCTGTGACCAGGAACCTCGTTAAGAGGAGACTGAGAGAAGCAGGCGCTTTGTCTTTGAAGAAGCACGGCACGGGCCTTGCTGTTGTTGTCCGGGCGCTGCCCGCGGCAGCGACGGCAAGCTGGGACCAGCTGCTGACGGATTACAACGCCGCCTTGGCGGCAACCACGAAACGGCTTGGCGGATCCTCGCCGCGAGTTGTTTCGCCCACCCAGGGCACCACAACGGAAGGGACAACGCGTGCATGAGCTGAGCTCCGCCGTCGTCCGCTTCTTGAGAGTTGCTCCGAGAATCCTTGGAACATTTCTGTGGGAGCTGCCCCGCAACGTCCTCATCATCCTCCTGAAGACGTATCGCACGATCATCTCTCCCTTATACGGCCAGGTGTGCCGGTTCTTCCCATCCTGCTCGGCCTATGCCTTAGAAGCGGTGACGGTACACGGTGCCGTCAAAGGAAGTTGGCTCGCTGGGCGGCGTCTTGTGCGTTGCCACCCCTGGAACGCCGGCGGCGTGGACCACGTCCCCGCCGGACATCGTCACTGGCCCGAAGGCCAGACGCCCACAATTGTTGTACTGAACAACCCGGACCAGTTCCTGGCTGTGCGGTCTGATGAAGACGGTCGCCGCACAGCGGCCTGAGGAAATAGGGAAAACGTATGGACATCTTTGGAACAATTCTGGCTCCGTTCAAGTGGCTAGTGTCCGCGATCATGTTGGGGTTCCACGACGGCCTGAGCTTCATCGGCCTGCCACCTGAGAACGGCTGGACCTGGACGCTGTCCATCATCGGCTTGGTGTTGGTGATCCGAGCCGCACTGATCCCTGTTTTCGTCAAACAGATCAAGGCGCAGCGAGGAATGCAGCTGCTGCAGCCCGATCTGAAGAAGATGCAGGCGAAGTACAAGGGCAAGACTGACCAGCTCTCGCGCCAAGCCATGGCCCAGGAGCAGATGGCGCTGTACAAGAAGCACGGCACTAACCCGTTCTCGGCTTGTTTGCCCATGTTGATCCAGATGCCGTTCTTCTTCGCGCTGTTCCAAGTGCTTTCCGGTATCACCCAAGCCCGCCAGGCCGGCCAGGGTATTGGAGCCCTGAGCCATGAGCAGGTGGTGCAGTTCGACGAATCCAGCATCTTTGGCGCCCCCCTTTCGGCGTCTCTGCTTCACGGCGGACCTGCTGGTACCGACCAGACGGTCGTGTGGATCCTGTCGATCGTGATGATCCTCGCCATGACCGCTTCGCAGTTCATTACGCAAAAGCAGATCATGGCCAAGAACATGTCTGAAGAAGCCATGGCCAGCCCGTTCATGCGCCAGCAGAAAATGATGCTTTACGTCCTGCCGCTCGTCTTCGGCATAGGTGGCATCAATTTCCCCATCGGCGTGCTCATCTACTGGACCACCACCAACCTGTGGACCATGGGGCAGCAGTTCTTTGTCATCCGCCGCATGCCAACGCCGGGATCCCCCGCAGCGAAGGCACTTGCTGAGCGTCGCGCCGCCAAGGGCCTGCCTTCTCTGCCCCTCGTGGGAGCCAAGAAGGACGCAGACGTTGCTGCCGAAGTGGCCGCCGTCGAGCTCAAGGCACAACAGCGCATCCAGCCACAACGTAAGAACAGGAAGAAGAAGTAATGTCTGTTGAAAGCACCGAAGAGGAAACGGCCGCTGGCGTCACCGAGGAACTGGCAGCGACCACGGCAGCAACCCCCGATGATGGCGAGTCTGCCGGGAAGGGCGTTTCCCTGAGCCGCCTTGAGGAAGAGGGCGACGTCGCCGCAGATTACCTTGAGGAGCTCTTGGACATTGCCGACATCGACGGCGATATCGATATCGAGATCCGCAACGGCCGTACCTACATCTCCATCGCGGCCGAAGAGGACTCCGAGGGTCTTGAAAGCCTGGTAGGCCAAGACGGCGAAGTGCTTGAAGCCCTCCAAGAACTCGCTCGCCTGTCCGTGCTGTCCGCCACGGAGAGCCGCTCGCGCCTTGTGCTCGACATCAACGGGTACCGCAAGGAGCGGGCAGGCGATCTGCAGCAGATTGCCGAGGACGCCGTTGCGAAGGTCAAGGAGACTGGCGCCGCAGTGGCTCTGGAGCCGATGAGTGCCTACGAACGCAAGATTGTGCACGACGCCGTTGCGGACCTGGGCTTTGTCTCCGAGTCTGAGGGCGAAGGCGCAGGCCGCCACATTGTGGTTTCGGTCGACTAACGGATCATGGTTGAAATTACGGCCGCCGAACTGCAGGCGGCAGAGAAGATTTTTGGTGACCGCCTTGGGCTCGCCCAGCGGTATGTAGAACATTTGGCGACGTCAGGGACCGAGCGCGGGTTGATTGGCCCGCGTGAGGTTCCCCGCCTCTGGAGCCGGCACGTTCTCAATTGTGCAGTCATCGAATCGGCTATCGCCCACGGAAGCCACGTTGCGGACGTCGGGTCCGGCGCGGGGCTTCCCGGTCTGTGCTTGGCAATTGCACGTCCCGACCTTGAACTCACTCTGATCGAACCCCTCGAACGCCGTGTTATCTGGCTCCAGGAAGTAGTGGATGATCTCGGCCTGGACAACGTCACTGTCATGCGCACCCGTGCGGAACTCGCAGTGGGGATGGTCGACGCCGATGTTGTCACGGCGAGGGCTGTCTCTGCTTTGTCCAAGCTTGCTGGCCTGACCATTCCCTTGCTTAACGGCAAGGGTGAGGTGGTCGCCATCAAGGGCCGCAGTGCTGCCGAGGAGATTGAGCAAGCAGCAAAAGTCGTCCGCAAACTCGGCGGCGTGGAAACGTCCGTTGTGGTTTGTGGGCAGGAGCTTTTGGAGGAACCCACCACAGTGGTGAGGATCGTCGTCAATAAACAGCGTAAGATCGCTTAGCTTCGGCGCTGTGTCCCGCGTGTCCGTAACTGAGCGGTTAAGCTAGAGAACGGCAGCTAGAGCCGAATGAGAGTGAGAGTGTGACTGTGGGCAGTAGCGAAACCTCCACGCAGCGGATCCCGCCATTTATTTCCTTGGGGTCTGCGCGGGCTATGGCTGCGCCCTCGGCGTCATTCGAGTCTGCATTGATGCGCACTAAATCGGTTTCAAACGCGGGTGTTTCACGTGAAACCTTGATTGTCGAAAATGACAACGTCATGGACTCCATCGACGACTCCAGCCCGATTGCACGACAGCTCGCGAACGAGACCCGACGCCGGGAACGCTTGGTGGGACGCGATCTTCCCAAACCTGAGAAGACCCGTATCTTCACGGTGTCCAATCAAAAGGGTGGGGTAGGAAAGACAACCACAACGGTCAACATCGCGGCTGCCTTGGCCTCCGCCGGTCTCAATGTCCTGGTCATCGACATAGATCCCCAGGGCAACGCGTCCACCGCCTTGGGGATTGAGCACCACGCCGACGTCGACAGCATCTACGATGTGTTGATCAACGACCTTCCCCTGCGCGACGTTGTGGCTCCCTGCCCGGACATTCCTAACCTCATATGCGCTCCGGCCACGATTCACTTGGCCGGAGCTGAAATCGAGTTGGTTTCCCTTGTTGCGCGCGAGCAGCGTCTTCGCCGTGCCATTGATGTGTATGCGAAGGAACGGGCGAAGAACGGTGAAGGCCGCTTGGACTTCATCTTCATCGACTGCCCGCCCAGCCTGGGCCTGCTGACCGTCAACGCCTTCTGCGCGGCAAGCGAGGTACTCATCCCGATTCAGTGTGAGTATTACGCCTTGGAAGGTCTCAGCCAGCTCCTCAAGAACATTGAAATGATCCAGAAGCACCTCAACGCCGATTTGGTTGTTTCTACCATCTTGCTGACGATGTACGACGGACGCACCAACTTGGCCGCGCAGGTAGCTTCCGAAGTTCGCCAGCATTTCCCCGATCAGGTTCTCGGCGCAGTGGTCCCACGTTCGGTCCGCATCTCAGAAGCACCGAGCTACCAACAGACTGTGATGACTTACGATCCTTCATCCAGCGGCGCGTTGTCCTACATGGAAGCCGCCGCGGAAATCGCCGAACGCTAGACTTTCTGAATCACTGCAACATCC
Source organism: Arthrobacter methylotrophus (assembly GCF_039539965.1). NCBI lineage: Bacteria > Bacillati > Actinomycetota > Actinomycetes > Micrococcales > Micrococcaceae > Arthrobacter > Arthrobacter methylotrophus. The sequence goes on from NZ_BAABED010000001.1 coordinate 4,494,950, forward strand.
TTGGCGGGCTCCATTCTTGCCATTCCACCGGAGGGACATACTAATGAGCGAAAAGCGACGAGGCCTGGGTAGGGGTCTTGGGGCTCTCATTCCCAGCTCCGCTTCGGCCGGTGCATCGGGCAATGGCGTTCCGGCATCCCGCCCTGTGGACCTCTTCTTCCCCGAAGCCCGCAAGGCGGCGGACACGGTCGATACCCCGGAAGTTTTTGAAACCGAGGTAGCCAAGAGTTCACCGTCGCGAGGCTCCTCTTCAAAGAGCCCGACGCCGGCAAAGTCTCCCGCGGCGAAGTCGCGTTCCGCTAAGGCCGCCGCCTCGGAGGTTTCACATGAAGTGAAGGCCGCTTCCGCTAAAGATGCTGTCTCTGACACTCCTCGCGTGGAGGCGTCCGAGGTTGAACTAGTCGAAGTTCCAGGCGCGCGTTTCGCGGAGATCCCCGTCGGAGACATCCATCCAAACCGCAAGCAGCCTCGTAGTGTCTTCGATGAGGACGACATGGCGGAGCTCGTTCACTCCGTCAAAGAAATTGGCGTCCTCCAGCCAATTGTTGTACGTACTTCAACCGAAAAGGGTGGAGAACCGTATGAATTGGTCATGGGTGAGCGTCGATGGAGGGCAGTTCAGGCCGCTGGTCTCGAAACCATCCCGGCGATTGTCCGCGATACGAATGATGATGACCTCCTTCGCGACGCTTTGTTGGAGAACCTTCACCGCAGTCAGCTGAACCCCTTGGAAGAGGCAGCCGCCTACCAGCAGTTGTTGGAAGACTTCGGCACAACCCACGAGCAGCTGGCTGACCGGATTGGACGCTCGCGGCCGCAGGTCTCCAACACGCTTCGTCTCCTCAAGCTTCCGCCCTTGGTCCAGCGGCGCGTTGCGGCAAGTGTTCTTTCGGCCGGCCACGCGCGTGCGTTGCTTGCTCTGCCGGACTCGGCCGCAATGGAGCGACTCGCGCAGAAAATCGTCGCCGAGGGTATGTCTGTACGTGCTACCGAGGAAGCAGTTGCGCTGTACCAGGATCCTACGGTGCCGCCGAAAAACAGCATCCCCCGCCCCAATGCGCGCCACGAACGCTTAGACTACCTTGCTTCATCCCTTTCGGATCGTCTTGACACCAACGTGAAGATTACCTTGGGGGCTCGAAAGGGTCGCGTGAGCATTGAGTTTGCAAGTGTTGAGGATCTGAATCGGATCATGGATGTAATATCGCCCGGTGCCGAAGGGTAGCTGCTTGATTTCTAAAAATGGGGTCTGCTTCTAAGGAAGCAGACCCCATTTCTTTTTTAGCGCTGCGAGAAAGCAAGGCGAGGCCTTTTTGGCGCTGCCTTCTGCGACCGTAGCTTTCACGTGTTCTGATTGGAAGACCCATTCGCGGCCTTCAGGAACGCCTCATCAGGTCACCAGAGTTTGCGGGAGTGCTGCCTCCGGGCCTGGTCGAAGGTAGGCGGCCTCACGTGCAGAGAGTTTCCTGTTTCACTCGAAACGGGAATCTATCTGGATGACCCGCAGATTGTTTGTGTGCTCCATTCGTTCCACTTGCCGCCGGCCGAGGGCGTTAGCTCTTCGATGGTCGGTATCGCGTTGCTTTGCTTGGTTTGCCACGCCGTCTCAGCCTCGACGGGCCACGACTGGCATCTTGCTTGTCCCAGAACTAGCTTTGTCATTACCGGAGTTGTCGAAACCTAACACGGCTTTTGCGGCGAGATTCGAGATGAAGGACTATCGGTGCCGCGTTGATACGCATGTGCGGACGCAGTGAGGCCAGTTCCTGGAGACCGGCCAGTGTTCCGCGGTGGCAACTTCCGGTGAAGGTTTGAGGAGGTATCGCCTAGTGCTGTGCCGCGTTTCACGTGAAACACTTCGGTCTTCTCTCTGGATGACGCGGCGCGCGACTGTTCCCCGTCGGACTCGCTTTGGAGACTTCGCCGTTCTGGCTCAGTGGGGACTTTCCGGGCCAATTGTGAAGGCATGCGCGCATCCCGAATTTTCGACGAATCCGACCCAACTGCGCACCTCATCTGCTGGTAGCCAAGTGAGCATCCTTAGCAGTCCACGCCCAATTGAAGCCATTGGCTCCCCGACGTTTCACGTGAAACGAGGCGACTCAAGAAGATTGAAGCAGTGAAAGGACAAGACATCTCCGACCCGCACCCCGGTGCGGACCGAACGGTGCATCATCGCCCTCAGGTTCACCCGGCGCTGCGGTCCTCACCGGATTGCGTTCCATTTACGGATGAACCGGTCTACGGTGGAAAGGGTTCTTCGGCGTTTCAACATGCCGCTGCTGGCACGCCTGGACAAGATCACGGACCTGCCTGTCCGCAAACCGCGTCCTGCACGCTACGAGCACGACCATCCCGGGGACCTCGTTCACGTGGACGTCAAGAAACTGGGCCGGATCCCCGATGGCGGAGGCCACCGCGTGCAGGGCCGCACGGCGGGGAACCGGAACAACAAGAAGCAAGGTCGCGGCTATGCCTACCTCCACCATGCCGTGGATGACCACTCCCGGTACGCGTACTCGGAAATCCCAACCGATGAAAAGCAACACACCGCAGCTGCGTTCTGGGTCCGCGCGAACGCCGCCTTCCAGGCCGAGGGAATCACCGTGCTGCGGGTTCTGACGGATAACGGTTCCTGCTACCGCTCCAAGGTCTTCAACGACGCGCTCGGGCCGGGGATCAAGCACAAATACACCCGCCCCTACCGGCCTCAGACCAACGGCAAAGTCGAACGGTTCAACCGCACCCCCGCCTTCGAATGGGCCGACGCCCGCGCCTACAGTTCGGACGAAGCCCGAGCAGCCGCCCACCAGGAATGGCTCACCACTACAAGCACCATCGACCCCACAACGGCGTTAAAGGCCACTCACCCATCGAGCGCGTTCACAACCTCCGTGAGAGTTACAACTAGCGCGCCCGAAATTGTTGGCGCTGGATATCCTGGCTTGTGGAGCGCAATGGCGCGGTCATAGTTCCCGTGCGCTGGATACCGGTCTCGGCGCTCCGTTGTAGGAGACCATGTCCGCTATCGCTCAGTGTTGAGCTCGGTAGTTGTTTCATGCTTCCGCGTGCTCCTCGTGGAGTGCTGTTGCTGTGCAGTGCTGGCTAGTGGTCCCCGGCTGGAGACTCAGCGGACAAGCTAATGTGGGGGGGTACCTCGGGCACGTGGATCTGACTATTCTCGCCGTTCTCGCCTTTAGGGCGAGGATGTATTATTCAGCGATCACCCGCCAGATCCCTGTACAAGCTGATAGGAGTGCTCCAAGAGGGCCAGTCGATGCTCCGCTGCGATGGTGCGCCGTTCCATTGTGCGCCCTGTTAGGCCGTTCGGTGTGTCCTTGCTGGCGGTACATCATGTGTCAGTGAAGATCGGGAGTAGTGGTGCACATGCCCTGGCTCCGTAGATTCTTGCTCGATCTTCGTCCGGCGAATGCGAGTGTCTAGGCTGCCCCGGCAGGCTAGTGAGAGTCACGCGTGCATGCTCGGGGAGCGCTCTCCGTCGTGGGTATTGCGTGACGCTCGCGATCTGGCGTGTTCAGAAGGTAGTCGGTCGACACAGCGTGCGGATTCCAGCCGTGGTCGCCGATATGGCCCGGCCATCCGGTTGGGCCGTTGCATGTCGTCGACTCGTCTCGTGTCACTTGGCTGCCCGGTCTGGACGTCAGAGCTGCGCAATCCTTGTGTTTTTGATTGCGAAGGCTGGATTCCCTTCGCTCTGGGAAGCAAGCGATTATTCCGTCGCACGCTTGTTTTGAAGCTTGGCGGGAAAGCTCGTGGCTGGTGAAGACCGTGATTGTGTGTGGGAGCCCATAACTGCAGGAACCATAGATCTTCGGTGTCTCCGGCCTTTGTGGTAGTTGGGAGACGCGTACGAATACCCAGCTTTGGGACCCGTAGGCGAACCACAGAGTCTGATCACGTACCTGTCTCCCTAGTCTCCGGGAGCATCATCGCCAACTCCTGGAGCGAGCTGCTCAGCCGAGCTGCGTACAAGGCGACGGATGGCTGCAACAGCTATCGACGACGGCGCTTCACATCGTTGCGGAGCGACTGTTATGAGGCTGTCCTAAAGCTGTTGAAAAGTCCCTGGAGGCCAGTGGATATCGCTGTGGATATCTTTGTTGATAAGTAGTGGGGACTGGCAGTCTGTGGATCCCGAGTTACGACGCTTCCCATCGCCGTGGACCGGTAGGATGGACGCCGCAATTCACTGGCGTGATTGTTTCACGTGAAACGGTCCCTAGTTGTCGAAAGTCTTCTGATTCTCTCGAATTTGTGTCGAATACGGGTAGTCTTTCTCTGTTTCAGGGCAGTTCTGACGTTGCACTAACAACCTTCACTCTCTGAACGAGGGTCACCTCATTTGCCCGTGTACGAACTCCTGCAGCCCGGGCTGAAGGGGTGGCACTGCTTTGAACATGGGTCGGTGGATATCGCTGTGGATAACTCTGTGTATAACTTTCGGGTGAACGGTGGATATCTATTCAGGCCTGGCCTGGAGGAGGCACTCGGTACGCCCTTGCGGTGCATCCATAGGCTCTGATTCTTGCCAATTCCTTAAGGTCGGCTGATGTTACGGGATACGCCAAGGTGAACCTCCGCTCCAGAGGTTCGACATGTTTCACGTGAAACAGTGGCTCCCCGGAGAACGCAGATAGTGAAGTGTCCATGTGCATACGGGATGCATCAAGGCTCACGGTGCTTCATGTCTGGAACACATCCTCACGAGCCGGATGCATAGGAGGCATGATCAACAGGGACTTGGGACCAGTCTGATGATCTTCCGAGCAGCTTGTTTGGCATTGCTTGGTGCTCTCTTCGGCTAGGCAATTTAGCCTAAGGAAGGGTTCTGTCAGATGCGTCTGTCGAGTCCGAATCGCCGAGAGATGAGCCACGCTGAGCAATTTCGGTGTCTGCATTTGGTACAGCTGCCGCCCCCGGATGACAAAGTCCCAAGCAGAGTGAAGGCGTACGGTCGCGCTCCAAGTCCCGAAGGCCCTCCCCCGCCGTCATCCAAGGACGCAGCTGAGCGTTCAAGCATCTGTATCGGCCCTACCTTCTTGAGGCGAGCTGGTCTGTGGTGGTTCGGTCAAGGCCTGTTCAGCACCGGCCGGCACGTTTGGATGCGGTGTAGTGCCCAGCAGAATACCGCATGACCCAGCAGCCCAGGGCACCGCCGAGCCCAGCACTGTCCAAGCCATGACGTGGATCATTGTGCCCATCGCAAGTGGGGAGTTTAGATCGTAAAGAAACTAGGCGCTGTATCGACTTCCCAGTAAACGAGGGATGGGTGGTGGGGTGTCTGCGAATTCCGCCAACACCGACTGTCACCCATATGTGGGACGCAGATCGACGGGAAGCCCTCCGACAAGGGACTTAGTACCGGCCGAGAGTTGCACAGATATTATGAGCTCGCACGACGCCGTCGACTGGGTGAGTCTCTTGGCTCAAGCGCCAGGAACGCTATGCGAAGCAGATGTGGTTCCTACAAAATGGAACGGGTCACGCGCCTTTCCAAGATCGTGAGTACCACTCCCGGGTCCTGGTTCGGGAGTGGTGGCGTGGGGATTCTCCATGACCCCGGGACCGCTTCCACTAGAGCGCGCATGGAAGGTCCGTCCGGCTCAGTACCGGGCGCGGGGAGTCTCAGGTACTGAATCACCATCCTGCCCACTTCCTGGTCTTCCTTGGATGAGGGAGTCATCTTTCGTAATATCAGCCCTACAATCCCAACCAACAACAACAACAAGGAGGTTTCGCCTTCCGAGTTAGAAATGACGGCGATGCCGTCAAGTCTCTCCGATGGTAGGCGGCTTCAAGTCGTTGGCGAATGCCTGAGCAGTTGGGCGGCCTCCGCAGGCAGCGAGCCTTCCCACCCTGGATCTGTTTCGGCAAATTGAAAGAATCCCTAGTTTTGAGAAATGTAACCTTATAGCTTTCCAATTGTTGAATATCCGTCTAGCGTCTTTATGACGCAGCCGGCGTGATCGTTATGTGCACGGTTCGCCTTGTAGAGTCGGCACGCGGTCTCGGATGGAGCTATGGGAGAGACTGGGACGTCCCGCCTTGGTGCATGTTCGCTGGGTTCGAAACGGATGGCTGAGCGATGGTTAGCGCTGCAGGATAGAATCGGCCTGTACCGTTTCACGTGAAACATTGCCGTAGATCCTAAGAAGGCATTTGCCCAAGTTTGTCGACGATAGGGCCTGGCTATTGAATATTCGCGGAGACGTGACGCGCTTGACGCCGTTAAGTGTGGAACGCGTCCAGGCGGTCCGCAAATATAGAGGCCCAAAGATGCGCTCCACCGACCCATCATAAATCGGGGATGTTTCACGTGAAACAGTCCGTTTCCGAAGGGGCAGACACTAGACGACTTAGAACACTGGGATGACTTCTCCCCCGAAATGCCCGCCACCATGTTTCACGTGAAACGGTCCTCTGCCCATTTTGAGCCACCGACGATTGAGCGAACTAAAGCGAGAGAAGCGCCAGACTTTGGGTAACTGGCTTTAGTATGCACGTGTCCGGCTTCGTCCAAGGCCATAACAAAAATGGTGCAGGTCTTCGAACTGAAATCAGGTTCAGAGACAAACTGCGGGCCCTCTTTGTAATCGACAAGAGCCTCTGGGCATGAAAAAGCCGGTGATTGTCGCTCAAAAGCGAAAACCACCGGCTGAGCCACAAGCGAAAGAACGCCTGAGATTCCTAGTGCAATGCCTTAGGACAGGACGGACTCAAATTCCTTTTCGAAGAACTGCTTCGGCTTGGCACCGATAACCGTGCTCTTCACTTCTCCCCCGCTGAAGAGGTAAACGGCCGGGATGGAGGTGATTCCGTATTCCGCGGCGATAGCGGGGTTGTCGTCGACATTCAGTTTGACGACGTCAACCTTGTCACCGTACTCAACCGAGATTTCGTCCAGGATCGGACCCAACTTACGGCACGGACCGCACCATTCTGCCCAGAAATCCACGATGACAGGCTTCTTAGCGGCCAGCACGTCGGTGCTGAAACTAGCGTCGGTAACGTCTTTAGCGTTGCTCATAATTCTTTCCCTTCGAATGGATGGCTGTTGTGCCGATTAGGCGTGCAGGTCTGCAAGATAGTGCTCGACGTCCAAGGCGGCGACACAACCCGAGCCGGCCGCTGTGATGGCCTGGCGGTAGGTCGGGTCAACGACGTCGCCCGCGGCGAAGACGCCCTTGATGCTCGTCTTCGAGCTGCGGCCCTCGACGGCGATGGTGCCTTCAGGCGCCAGCTCCAGTTTGCCCTTCACCAGCTCTGTCCGCGGATCGTTGCCAATGGCCACGAAGACGCCAGTGACAGCGAGCTCGGACTCGGTACCGTCGACAAGGTTCTTCAGCTTCAGGCCAGTGACCTTTTCGCCTCCGATGACGTCCTCGACGGCGGAATTCCACACGAAGTTGATCTTTTCGTGGGCCTGTGCACGGTCACCCATGATTTTGGAAGCCTTGAGAACATCGCGGCGGTGCACCACGGTGACGGACTTGGCGAACTTGGTGAGAAAGATTGCTTCCTCCATGGCCGAGTCGCCGCCACCGATCACGGCGATGTCCTGGTCCTTGAAAAAGAAACCGTCACAGGTTGCACACCAGCTCACTCCGTGACCAGAAAGGCGCTTTTCGTTCGCAAGGCCGAGTTCTCGGTAGGCAGAGCCGGTCGACAGGATGATTGCCCGTGCCTTGAAGGTCTCCCCTGTGCCGATAGTCACCGACTTGATGTCGCCGTCGAGATCCAGTTCGGTGACATCCTCAAACTGGATCTCTGTCCCGAAGCGTGCCGCTTGCTTTTCGAAGCTCTCCATGAGATCGGGTCCCATGACGCCTTCGGGGAAGCCCGGGTAGTTTTCGACGTCCGTTGTGTTCATCAGTTCCCCACCGGCAGTCACGGAACCGGCGATGAGCAGCGGGTTCATGTTGGCGCGCGCGGTGTAGACGGCAGCCGTGTAACCCGCAGGCCCGGAGCCTACGATGATGACATCACGCACTTGTGATGCGGTGTTTTCTGCGTTGCTCACTGTTGGGTGAACCTCTTCCTTAGTCGATGCACCGGATTATCGCGGCCGGCCACATGGCACAACCCCATCGCGGCGTCTAATATTCCGGCGTTTCCGGGGACCCTAATATCCACCAACATCAGGGTACCGTCTGCCGGCATGGAGCCGGGAAGGGCCCGGACACCATCGCCCACCGGACGCTGAGCTACTGGACAGGGCCTACTGGACCTTGATCTCCGCAAGGCGTAGGCCGTAACCGTAGCGTGTCTTGGGCGCCGTGAGCTTCGGCAGCGACTTGATGGAGATGATCACGTACTGGGCGGTCACAGGGGTGCTGAGAGGCATGGCGAGTTCAGGCGAGGTGAAACTGTTGGTGCCTACCAGCTTGGCGCCGTCCATGGCCGGACGATCGTTGGTGTACACGCTGATGTTTCCGCCGGAAGCCCCCAATTGACTCAAGATGACGGACTTGACTTGGGCTGGAGCCTGCAGCTTGACGAGCAAAGAAACTCCGTCCGGCGCAAGGCCACCCCAGTCCGCAGTGGCAAACTCCATATCTGACCAGTAGCTTGCGGCATTGCCGTCATATGCCTTGACCAAGTCTTTGTCGTAGGTCGCGGCGAAGTCGAAATCGCCAATACGGGTGACTCCATCAATGACCGGCGGCGCGGCGACCACAGGGGCTGTGGAACTGCTGCTTGGCTGTCCGTTTCCTGTTTGAGGCGCTGCGGCGGACTGCTTGGCCGCGGGAGCGCCGCCCGGGATGAGGTTGCCGAGGTTAGTGACGGCAAGGATCAATCCGACGATCAGGACCGCTGCTAGAACGCCGCCTACAAGCCATCGGAAGGATCGCGGCTCACGCACGGGCTCATCGTCGTAGTATTCGTCCTCTTCGAGAGGCTCGGCCTGCTCGCGGGCCGTCGCCGGGAAGCTCGACGCGCCTCGCGTGTACCCGCTCGCTGCGGCAGCGGCCGCACCGCGGGAGGCGGCGTCGTCCTTGATGTAACCGTAGTCGTCATCTGCCCAGAGAGAGACTTTGGCGTCCTGGGCGGGGGTCGCGGAGGTCGGCGCTGGAGCATTGGAGGCGGGAACCACCCGCATTGTGGGCTCCTGCTGGATTTGCTGGGGGGCCGTCTGGCTTGGCTCGGCGGACCTGACAGCCTCCGAGGCCGACGATGCAGCCGACGTTCGCTGGCCGTCGTCGGAGCTTGACTTTCCGGCACCCTTCACGGCGGCCGCGGCTGCTGCCGCCCCTGCGCCGGCAGCAGCCGCGGCGATGCGGGAACCGATAATCCCGGGAGCCGACGTCGGCCGGTCGGCTGGCCTCGGGGGAACCACCGGGCGGCGCGGGTCTTGGGCAGGAGCAGCAGTTTCCCGCGGTTCGCCGGCAGGGTTGGGTTCGACCTCGTCGTAGCTGATGTACTCGGCGTCGTGCTCGTCGTCGTCGTAGAGTCCGTCGTAGGTCTCTGGCTCGTGGGACCGCGCCTGGCCGAAAATCTCGCTGCCAAGCGTGTCCGTAAAGAACGGCTCGACGTACGGCGGGTTGGTTGCCACCACAAGGTCCAGCAGATCAGGAGCGCTGCTGTGGTTGGTGATGAGGTACGTGGTGCTGTCGCTGACGCCTAGATCCAGGATCTGGACGTGCCCGGGCCGTTCGCCGGTGGCTACCTCGCGGGCGCTCTTGGCAACTTGCTCAGCGTTCCCCGGGCCGGCTACCAGGATACTGACAGGCCTGTTGAGGACCTGGTCCACGCCGTCGAGCACCAGATCTTGGTCGTGCGAAGTCAACACGGTGGCTGTGACTTTGTAGCGGCCGCCAAGCACTGATCCGACATCGATCGGGTGGGACACGGGTTCCTCCTAGACTGTCCGGAAGCTGCGGGTCCTGAATACGTGATCCGGCCAGCCGGGTGACCCGTGGTCTGCAACTACCTGTATTAGTTTCTGATCCTAGCGGATTGGGCCGTTCGGGCCCCCGGATTGCGCTGAAACGTCACCTTTTACGGCGAGATCCACCGCGGAAATAGGGGTTGTTTCCCAGCGTCCCCTGGTAGGTGCGGCGGCCAGGCAGCGGGATGCCAGGGCGGCCTACGCCTCCCTGGGCGGTGCCGGGGAGGTCCTCATCCGGCAGGTAGGACTTCTCGACGTCGGACCAGGCATCCACCTTGTCCTTTCCTTCTTGACCGCCAGCTGGGTCGTCCCACGTTCGGTCTTTCGGCGGGATGGTTTCCAAGGCGGGACCGGCCCGGAACGACGCGGCGTCGAACTCGCCCGAGATGCGCGGAATGAGACCGGTATCGTCGGATACCGTGGCGCGGACCGCCGTCGGGGGCTGCTTCCCGCGTGTGGACGGGACCGGAGTCGAAGCGGGGCCGCTAACGCCCAGCCGGCCGAGCAGCGGCCGGAGCAAATCGCGCAGCTCGCTGACGTGGAAGACTCGCAGCAGCAGCAAGTACGCGAGCAGCATGACGGGCCCGACGACGACAACCGTCACCAGGGCGGCGGGCCTGCTGCTCCAGGCGAAGCCGTCGGCTTGGTAGCTGCCCAGGAGCCACAAAGCCAAAGCGCCGGCGATTGCTGAGCCGAGCGCCGCGTAGCCCATGCGGATGTAGGAGTTCGCAATGCGGGGCCCGTCCACATGGCCAAGGAGCCGTCGCAGGAACCAGACACTGATGACCACGGAGAGGATGTTGCCGAGCGTGTACAACACGGCAATCGCGAAGATGATCTGGCCCACCGGCAGGAACTGGATGATGAATGCGCCAACGACGTTGAGCACGGCCAGCATGAGCTGGATGTAGAACGGGGTACGGGCGTCCTCATTGGCGTAGAAAACGCGGGACATCATGAAGTTGGCGCTCATGAACGGGGTGCTCAGCGCGAGGATCGTCAGGGTCTGGGCGAGCATGACCCCGTCCTGGGGCTTCCCGCCGGAGAAGAACATGCCCAGCGGACCAGCGAGGGCAAAGAGGGCCAAAGCCCCGAAAACGGTCGCGACGGCCATAGTCCGCAGTCCGTGCGAAAGGGCTTCGCGCAGTTCGGCTTTGTTGCCGGCCTGGGAGGCGTGGGCCATGCGGTTGAACAGCACGGTGGCGAGCGACAACGCAATGATCGAGTGCGGTAGCAGATAGAGCTGGCTGGCGACTTCCAGGACCGCGTTGCCGGGAAGGGTGGCGGCGGCCGGATCTTGCGCGTGCTCAAGTCGAAGGCGCTCAGAGCCGGGAATCGTGGCGATCCTCATGACGTACAGGAAAGCAAGTTGCCCGACGGCGGCGGTCAAGAGCGTCCAGACGCTCAGTTTCGCTGCCTGGCCCAGTCCCACTCCCCGCCAGCCGAAGCGGGGCCGGAGCCCGAGCCGCAGGCGGATCACCGGAACGAGGAGTATGGCGGTTTGCGCGAGCACGCCGACGGTGGAGAAGCCCGCGATCAGGAAGGTCTGGAAAGGCCCCCAATTGTCCAAGGTGTGTGGGTTGGTGTTGTTGGCACCGAGGATCCAGATGAACATGCCCAGTCCGGCGATGGCCACCACGTTGTTCAGGATCGGCGCCCACATCGCGGGACCAAAGGCGCCGTTGGCGTTGAGGACCTGGGTCAGCAATGCATACAAACCGTAGAAGAAGATCTGCGGCAGGCAATAGAACGCGAAGGCTACGGCCAGCGATTTCTGCTGGGGAGAGTAGCCCTGGGTAGTGAGGTCGATAACCATCGGCGCGGCCAGCGTGACCAGCGCCGTCAGGCTCAAGAGAACCAGCACGGCCAGGGTCAGGAGCCGGCTGATGTAATCCGCGCCGCGGTCCGGACCCTTGCTGGCTTTGATGATCTGCGGGACCAGCACGGCGTTGAAAACGCCACCGGCCACCAGAAGGAAAATCAGGTTCGGCAGGTTGTTGGCATTGATGAATGTGTCGTTGACCGTCGATCCCAGGCCCAGTGCGGCACCAAGCATCCAGGTTTTGGCGAAGCCGAGGAACCGCGAAACGAGCGTCCCGGCTGCCATGACGGCGCTGGAACGGGTTTCACCGGACTGGGTTGACTGGGTTGTTTTGGCGGCAGACATTGTCATTATCGTCCCATGAGCCGGGCTGCCTGTTGCGTCAAGACTTTATCAAAGGCCGTATTAAAGGTGTTCGGGCAGTACATCCCGGGCAAGATCGGCGATCCGCCGCTCATTGGGGAAGGACAGTCTGCGGGCCAGTTCCTGCAGGGGAACCCAAGCGGCGTCGATGGCCTCTTGGTCGGGATCGTTCTCGATGGTCAGATCTCCGCCCGTGGCCCGCAGCAGGAAATGGTGCACGGTTTTGTGGACGCGATGCCCGCTCACGGTAAACCAATAGTCGATGCTGCCCAGCGGAGCCAGGACACTGCCTTCGATTCCGGTCTCTTCTGCGATCTCGCGGACGGCAGCTTCCTCGTTGTTTTCCTTGCCCTCGGGATGCCCCTTCGGCAGGCACCACTCAAGGCGGCCACCCCTGTTAAGGCGGGCGATGATCGCAACCCTCAGTTCGCCGTCGGAGGTGTCTACGACGACGCCGCCAGCAGAGACCTCCTCTACCGTGGGAAGGGAGGCCTGGGCCGGGTGCGGAGCGGGCGCGACGTGGGCACCAATTGCCGACGGCAATGGTGCGTTCGTCCTCCTGCCAGGAGCACTCGGGATCGGGTTGGCCATGAAGTCCACTCTAACGACTCTTGCCCGTTGGTGATGACCGGGACATGGACGCCCGGTGACGTGCGGATGGCGTTCGGCCGTGATCCCGGTGTTGTCGCCACGCGATCACGCTGCATCCTCCTGTCATGAGGAGGAGCCGGTGTGATGGGCCGGTGAAATCTGACAAGCTTAAGGAACTATGGCGCAAGTATTGGACAGTTCTTCAGTCAATTTCCAGATGGATCCAGTGGTCCTGGACCTCGGTCGGCGGTTTGTGGACGCTGGATTCGAACTGTCGCTGGTGGGCGGTCCGGTCCGGGACCTCTTCTTGGGCCGGGTTTCGCCGGACCTGGATTTCACCACCAACGCCACCCCCGCGCAAACCCTTTCCATCATCAAGAGGTGGGCAGACAATTTCTGGGAGATTGGCAGGGCCTTTGGAACGATCGGGATGAAGAAGTCCGGCTTCCAGATTGAAATCACCACCTACCGCGCCGAAGCCTACGACGCCGAATCCCGCAAGCCGGTGGTTGCCTTCGGTTCGTCGTTGCTGGATGACCTGCTCCGCCGCGACTTCACCATCAACGCCATGGCACTGCGGCTGCCCTCCCTGGAGCTCGTGGATCCGTTCGGCGGCGTACGGGATCTCCACGCCTCGGTGCTGGCTACCCCGGGGGCTCCCGAAGCGTCATTCTCCGATGACCCCCTGAGGATGATGCGCGCCGCCCGCTTCGCGGCGCAGCTTGGTGTTTCCGTGCACGACGACGTCCGCGTTGCCATGTCCGGGATGGCCGAACGGATCAAGATCATTTCCGCCGAACGCGTGCGCGAAGAGCTCGTCAAGCTCATCAACGGTGCTCATCCGCGGGCGGGTATCGACCTCCTCGTGGACACCGGGTTGGCCGAATTCGTCCTGCCCGAGGTTTCTGCTCTGCGCTTGGAATCCGATGAACACCACCGCCACAAGGACGTCTACCAACACTCCCTTCAGGTCCTGGAGCAGGCTGCCTCGCTCGAGACCGGTCCAGACGGTCCGGTGCCGGGTCCGGACTTTGTGTTGCGTTTCGCCGCCCTGATGCACGACGTCGGGAAGCCGGCGACGCGCCGCTTCGAGCCGGGCGGCGCGGTGAGCTTCCGCCACCACGACATGGTTGGTTCCAAGCTGACGGCAAGACGCATGAAGGCCTTGCGCTTCGACAACGACACCATCAAGGCAGTGGCGCGGCTTGTGGAGCTACACATGCGCTTCTACGGATACGGAGACGCGGGCTGGACCGATTCCGCCGTGCGTCGCTACGTGGCAGACGCCGGTCCCTTGCTGGAACGTCTGCACCGTCTCACGCGGTCCGACGTCACAACCCGCAACCAGCGCAAGGCAGAACGGCTCTCCTTTGCCTACGATGACCTTGAGCAAAGGATTGAGGTCCTGGCCGAGCAAGAATCGCTCAATGCCATCCGGCCTGACTTGGATGGAGCGCAGATCATGGCTTTGCTGGGACTCAAACCCGGACCCGTGGTTGGCCGCGCCTACAAATACTTACTGGAAGAACGCATGGAAAACGGCCCCATGTCTCAAGCGGACGCCGAATCCAGGCTTCTGGCGTGGTGGGCAGCGCAACCCGAGTCCGCCGTCGAACTTTCATCGGAACCAGCCGTCGATGCCCACGCTGGCACCGCCGAACCAGAGGAGTCCTAAGTGAACCTTGTAGCCAGACCCTCCCGGCCACAGCTCTGGATCATGCGTCACGGTGAGACCGAATGGTCTAAGAGCGGCCAATACACCGGTTTGACGGATCTTCCTCTGACGGTCGAGGGCGAACAGCAGTCCGTGGAAGCTCGCAAGATCTTGGAAGGCATCGACTTCGACATGGTGCTGACATCGCCCCTGCGCCGAGCCCGGCGTACCGCGGAGTTGGCGGGTTTCCCCGACGCCATTCATGAGCCGCTGGCTGTGGAATGGAATTATGGAGACTACGAAGGCATCAGCTCGGACCTCATCCGCAAGGACAACCCCGACTACCTCATCTGGACCGACGGCGTCCCCAACGGCGAGACGCTCGACTCCGTGGCAGCACGTGCGGACAAGATCATTGCCCGTGTCCTGGAGTCCGGAATGGACAACGTCCTGATTGTGGCCCACGGCCATTTCTCCCGGATCCTCACCGCCCGCTGGCTTGAATTGGACGCCGTGGAAGGACGCCACTTTCTCCTGGGAACAGCCAAGGTCTGCACCTTGGGATGGGATAAGCGGACACCTGTCATTCTTCGCTGGGGACTGTAAGAAGAATTAGTTTGTAAATTGTTTGTAATTGGCTGGTCAACACTGCGATTCATGGTGTAACTTTATTTTTATCCCATAGCGAATCGCCGGGATTAACCGGGATTAGGGCGTGCGCTACCCAGTCAATCAGCTGTGGTGGCGCCGAAGCGAAAAAGGAGGTTGGGAAAATGATTACTTTGACTAGCGGATGGAAGATGACCGTTGCTGGCACCCCGGCCTTCGCTGCTCGACGCCGTTTTGCGGCCTAAGCTCCCCTGATGCACTTCCGCGCCTGAATGCTGGGGCCGTTCACGGTTTAGTCAAACGCGAACTGGCCTTTCATTGAAAGGTGACACGCCATTGACGTGGTGTGCAGTTTCCTCACAGTTCGGAACCAGCTTCTTGTTGGGGACGCCTGCACCTTGGAGAACATCTGCAGGACCTTCGCATTTCGATGCGGTCATTCCGCTTATTCCACCCACCATTGCCCGCTATTCGCGCGCCTATTTCCATCCGGGTTTTCTTTGAATTCAGGGGATCTAATTGTTGTGCCCGAATTCCGGCAATTCTTTCAAACAACTGGAGGAGGTGAACCATTGGCCAAGCGCCTCAAGGACCTGATGGTCTTCAACGGCAAACCCGACGTCAAAGACAGGACTCTCTTCAACGGACAGCTGCTAGACCAGCGCAGGGAAGACGTCTACGTCGTCCTGCACCAAATGGGCATCATCCGCTGACTTCACTTCAGGAAGGACTGATGACACGCCTCGGATCGTTGGCCGCGGGAGCCCACGCGGCTATGCGTGGGCTCCCGCCCTTAAACCATCGGGTTAAGACCGGGACGCATCCGGTGGCCCTGAAGGTAAGCTCGATCCCATGCAGGAGACGAAGCCGCACAGCCAACAAAAGCGTGCGCGCTTTGTGGTTCCCAGCCGTAGTGATTCCTTACTGGGAAACTTTACCGAACTGATCGGAGGGCCCCTGGGGCGGCGTTCTTCCCCGGGCACCATCTCCCCCGGATTCTTCACCGTTGAACGCGTCCTGATCATCCTCACGATCGTCGCCGCGCTCCTGTCGATCCTGATCAAGGGCTATTGCCGCGTCAATGGTTGGCACTCCCCCCAGCAGTTCTACGCCACCTGCTATTCGGATCTTCCCGAACTTTTCAGCACCCGAGGTCTTGCCGATGGCGTGTTTCCGTTCTTTGACCAGAAGAGCCTCTTCGAATATCCCGTGATCACTGGCCTCATAGCCGGTGCAACGGCATGGCTGGTTCCAGGCCACGGCGCCAATCAGGAGCGGATCCTGGGCTACTTCGATGTGAATGCCACCTTGATAGCGGCTATGTGGGTCGTGACAGTTGTGGCTACCGCGCGCATCAACCAACGCCGACCCTGGGACGCAGCCATGGTGGCCTTGGCGCCAGGGATCCTGCTAGCAGGGGTCATCAATTGGGACATCTGGGCCGTGGCCATGCTCGCGGTAGGGATGTACTTCTTCGCGAAGGAACGTCCCATCCTTGCCGGTCTTTTCATCGGACTGGGGACGGCAACCAAGCTCTACCCGGTGCTCGTCCTGGGCGCAGTGCTTCTACTAGCGGTGCGCACCGGCCGCATGCGGGTCTTCTTCGTGACAAGCTCTTCGGCAGCCGTAGCTTGGCTGATCGTGAATGTCCCTGTCGCCGCCGTGAACCCAGCCGGTTGGCGGTACTTTTTCGACTTCACCCGGGATCGTCCCGCTGGATATGGTTCGTTGTGGTTCGCCTATAACCTCGTTGCCGACCGCCTACACCTGTCACAACTTGGTCCGGAAACCATCAATGCCTTGGCACTGAATATGTTCCTGCTGGCGTGCATCCTGATTGCCGCCCTGTCGTTGGCCGCCCCCCGGCGGCCCCGCCTAGCCCAATTGACGTTCCTGATCGTGGCCGCGTTCATCCTTAGCAACAAGGTCTATTCGCCGCAGTACGTGCTGTGGTTGGTACCGCTGCTCGCTTTGGCCAGGCCCCGTTGGCGCGATTTCCTCCTCTGGCAGGCTGCCGAGGCGTTGCATTGGACGGCCACCTGGATGTACCTGGGCCAGTTGAGTAGCGGTGGTCCGGCACAGAACAACATTGACATGCCCTACTACGTCATGGCCGTCATGCTGCATATAGCCGCAACAGCATATTTGATGTTGCGGGTCGCTTGGGACATCTGGGAACCGCAACTGGATCCCCTCCGGGTGCAGGGTGTAGATGATCCGCACGGTGGCGTGTTCAACGGTGCCAAGGATTGGTTCCGGGTGGACTTGATGAGCCCGTCGGCATCCGTGCTGCCCTGGCGACGCGTTGCTCCGTCGCCTGTTGCTTCCGAACCTGCCGAAGATGCAGTGCCGCCCATGCAGGACTCAGCGCCGCCCGCGAACCGCTCTGTACCATCTGCGCACGGCGAGGCAGGACGCGATGGCTGAGGTCGCCGTCGTCGGCTCCGGACCGAACGGCCTGGCCGCAGCGGTAGTCATGGCGCGCGCGGGCCTGGATGTCCGAGTGTACGAAGCTGCAGAGACTATAGGGGGCGGTACCCGTACGTCCGAACTGTTGGAACCGGGGCATGTCTACGACGTCTGTTCCGCCGTCCACCCGATGGCTCTGGCTTCGCGGTTCTTCCGGGAATTTGAACTCGAGCGGCGCGTGGAGCTGCGTTTGCCGGAGGTCCAGTACGGAACTCCGCTTGACGGCGGCAAGGCAGCCCTCGCGTACCGCTCGCTGGAGCGGACCGCCGCGGAGCTCGGGACCGACGGAGCTGCGTTTGCCAGCCTGATGGGACCCCTAGTGGAGCACCTCGCCGGGGTGTTGGACGTAACGCAAAACCAGCTACTGCGGATACCCGGCCAACCATTGGCTGCGCTACGGCTGGGCTTGGCAACGCTGGAGCAGGGCTCGCCGTGGTGGAACCGGCGCTTCACGGGGGATGCCGCTCCGGCACTCCTGAGCGGCGTCGCGGCGCATGCGGTGGCTCCCCTGCCTTCGCTCGCGGCGGCAGGAGCGGGACTCTTGCTGGGCGCGCTGGCCCATGTGGGCGGGTGGCCCATTCCGGTTGGTGGCTCTGCGGTGATAGCGGATGCCATGGCCCGGGATATCGAGACCCATGGCGGGGTCATCGAGACTGGCGTGCGCATCGATTCCTTGGAAGAGCTGCATCCAGCGAAGGCCATTCTGCTCGACATCGCTCCCCCTGCACTGCTGGGTATGGCTGGACCAGCGCTCCCGACGCGCTACAGGCGGTCGCTGGAAACATTCCGATTCGGGAATGCAGCGTGCAAGGTGGACTTCATCCTCTCGGGGCCCGTGCCTTGGACGGCCCCAGGGTTGGCGGTGGCCGGCACGGTGCATGTGGGTGGCACACGTGCTGCCATGGCTGAGGCCGAGAACCTTGTAGCCGCGGGACGGCATCCCGTGAAGCCATACGTCCTCCTGGCCCAGCCTTCCATAGTGGATCCCGGGCGGGCGCCTGCCGGGCGGCACATTCTCTGGTCCTATTGCCATGTGCCCAAGGGATCAACCATTGACATGGCTGAGGCGATCATGTCCAGGATCGAGGAGTTTGCCCCGGGTTTCCGGGATGTGGTGCTCGGCTGGAAGACAACGACGGCGGCCGACCTTGCCAATTACGACGAGAACTATGTGGGCGGCGACTTTGGCGCAGGACTGCTTGACCTGCGCGGTCTGGTCCGGCGTCCCGTGCTTTCTCGTGTGCCTTGGCGGACTCCGTTGCCTGGCGTGTACCTCTGCTCCTCGTCCACGCCGCCTGGACCTGGCGTGACGGGAATGCCCGGCTACCATGCGGCCAAATATGCCTTGAAGGACATATTTGGCCTGCCGGTACCCGGGCTGGGCTTGGGCGCATAGTCACCCACCCCCGGACGCTCGCTCATGTATGCGGTCGTTCCCGCGGACGCACGCTCAGCTATGTGCCCAAGGGACGGAACCCTCCTGCAGTTAGATGATCTGAAGGAGCGTTCCGCTGGAGAATGGGACACCTGAAGGAGCGTCCGGAAACAGGGCACTGGAAGTTGGACTGAGAAATTCAGTTCCGACTTCCGGGGACGAGCTCAGCCGGTGACGGAGGGTCTCGTTTTCTAGTCCCGCCCCGGCAGCGCCGGGGCGGGTTCTCGGACCTCGCTGCGCTCGGGCAGGACACGCTCTTTTCCATATGAACCAGTCGGGGAGGCGCTGAAGGAAGGATCACCGATTCTAAGGCTGGCACGCACATCGCGCAGGCATGCTTTTCTGCTGGGGTGAAATCCGTGGATCCTTTGACCTTAGGCAGGCGGACGCCCCCGTGACTGTCTTTGATGCACAGGATACGGGCCGGGCGTTGTGCTCCGGGGCCATTCCGTCCACTCTCGGCCTCGGATTGACTGGACTTCAACGATCACGATTCCGGTTCTCGTGCCGGCGAGTCAGGGAGCGCGCATGACTGCACAGCTTTTCACAGCCGAGACCTTTGTCCATTTCCCATTGGAAGATGGTAGCGATCTGCCGTCCTGGGCTAAGGCGATGGGAACGCCGAATATTCGTATTGCCGTTCTTGCCGGAGACGGTGAGAGCGCTGGCACTATGGCTGCCTGGTCCTGCGACAAAGACGGATTCACTTACGAGAACCTTCCCTCGGGTGAGTCCGCTTTCCTGCTTGAGGGCGCAGCACAATTGACGGAGGGTAACGGAACGGTGACCGTGGTCTCGGCCGGACAGGGCTACAGTCTTCCGGCTGGCTGGTCAGGCACTTTTGAGGCGCTGAAGCCGGTCCGCAAGATTTTTTTCCTTCTGTCGGCGTGACAAATCGCTCGTAAGAATGGTCCCCAAACCCGGGAGACCGCACCGGGGCCTGCGTCCCTTGACTAGTTCTTGCCGACGACGCGCATGAGCATTTTTTCCACATCGCTGGCAAAGAACATCTCGTCTTCCATGACGGACTGGAGCAGTATTCCTTCAAGGGTGAAGCCCAGCAGTCTGGCCGTCTCCTCATCGGTGTATGGGCGAATGACGGCGTCCATTCGCCACTGGGCTATTTCAGGTCGCAGGGCAGGACGATGCAACGTGCTTAGGTAGAGACCGTATTCGAGTACTAGTTGGGGGTGCTGGCGGACGGTGACCTCCTCCACGAGGGCCGCGACCCCGCCTGCCAACCCGCGCTGGGCTACCAGGGGTTCGAGCAGGTCCCGGAAAGACTTCTCATTGCGTTCGCGGATGGCCCGGACGGTAGATACGAGCAGATCGTCCTTATCTGTGAAGTAGTACGTGGTCGACCCCAGAGGAACCTTCGCCGTGTCGGCCACGGCCCGGAATGTGAGAGCGTCGACGCCATGTTCGGCAACAACCCGCGCCGCAGCTTCAATGATGCGCTGCTTACGGGCTGGATCGTTGGGCCGCCTGCGGCCATTGATTTGAGTATTGCTCACAAGCCAACTGTACATAGGGACATCACCCACCTCACGATCAAGAGCCATCATCATCATCGACGTACGTATGTACATACTTTTTTCGATGGCATTGAATCCATCATCCAGGCGCGGATTTGCCACAAACATCGCAGAATAACGGCCAAAACTAGGGCATTCAAGCGGTTTCTTCGGGAAACCTCTTGCGCGAATCTCTGTGATCCGCCTACCATCTAGTTTATGTACAACGGTACGCAAACTCTTGAAGAAGACACTTCCGTCGACCCGATGGAATTCCGCCACACCCTGGGCAGCTTCGCCAGTGGTGTAGTCATCGTCACGGCAGTCTCCGAGGACGGTGAGGTCCGCGGCATGACTGCCAACGGCTTTGTTTCGGTTTCGCTGGATCCGCCTCTTGTGCTGGTCTCTATCGGGGAGCGGGCAAAGATGCATGGGCACCTGATGAACCAGTCGCGCTACGGCGTCAGCATCCTCGCTGAAGACCAGCTCGATATCGCGCAGCACTTTGCCGGCAAGCCCTCCGAAACCGTCCCGAGCTTCGTGTGGAAGGACGGGCTGGCCCTGATCGGTCACGCCGTTGGTCATCTCTCCTGCACGGTCGTTGACCGCCATCTAGCCGGAGACCACACGCTCTTCATCGGCCGCGTGGACCAGCTCAGCCACGCCGGGGGCCACCCCCTTACCTTCCATGCCGGCAAGTTCGGCGTCCTCGAGAAAGGAAACAACTCATGACCACGGCCAGCGAGACTGAAATCCAAACCACGGCAGCCGAGGCCGCCACCCCGGAGGTTGAGGCCGCGCCGGTGGTGGGACGCATGCAGACCGGGGACGAGTTCCTGGAAAGCCTGCGCGATGACCGCGAGGTCTGGATCTACGGCGAACGCGTCCAAGACGTGACAGCCCATCCTGCCTTCCGTAATTCGGCACGCTCCCTCGCCGAGCTTTACGACTCGCTGCACGACCCCGTAACCCAGGCCCGGACCACCGCCCCCACCGACACCGGCAGTGGCGGCCTGACCCACCCGTTCTTCAAGGTGGCGCACAGCCGAGATGACCTGCGCGCCAGCCGCGAGGCCATCAAGACGTGGCAGGAACTGGTGTTCGGCTGGATGGGCCGGACACCGGACTACAAGGCCTCTCTGATCACGGGTCTCGGCGCGAACCCTGACTTCTTTGGCGAGTACGCCGCTAATGCCCGCCACTGGTACAAGGAGAACCAGGAGCGTGTGCTGCACATCGGTCACGCCATCGTCCACCCCCCGGTGGACCGCAGCCGTGCCGCCGAGGACGTCAAGGACGTCTACGTTCACGTGGAACGTGAAACGGACAATGGCGTCATCATCAGCGGCGCCAAAGTCGTCGCAACTGGTTCACCGACGTCCCAATACATCTACGTCTCCCACAACGGCGCCCCGTTGACCGATAAGGCATTTGCGATTACGTTCCTGGCTCCGACCAGCGGCAAGGGAATCAAGATGTTCTCCCGTGCCTCTTACGAAGAGACCGCAGCCCGGGCGTCCAGCCCGTTTGACTACCCGCTGTCCTCGCGGCTGGACGAGAACGATGCGGTCCTGATCTTTGACCAGGCCCTCATCCCGTGGGAAAACATCCTCATCTACGACACGAAAAAGCTGACCGAGTTCGACGCAACCGCTGGCTGGCCCAACCGTGCCGTCTTCCAAGCATCCACCCGCTTCAGCGTCAAGTTGGACTTCTTTGTGGGTGCCTTGAGCAAGGCGCTGGAAATCACGGGCGCCGGGCAGTTCCGCGGAGTTCAGGCCGCGCTTGGCGAAGTCATCGGCTACCGCCACGCAGTGAATGCCATGCGGGACGGCATGATCGAGAACGCCACACCCGGCTGGGGCGGATCCTTGGATCCCAACATGGGCTACGGGTGGGCGTACGCCTCCATGGCTTCGAGCATGAACCGACGGATCCGAGAGATCATCGAAACCGTGGTGGCCTCCGGGCTGATCTATATCAACTCGAATGCCGTGGACTTCCAGACGCCGGAAATGCGCCCCTACCTGGACCGATTCCTGCGCGGATCCAACGGCAAGACGGCACTGGACAGGTCCAAGACGATGAAGCTGCTGTGGGACTCCATCGGTTCGGAGTTCGGCGCCCGGCACGAGCTCTACGAGCACAACTACTTCGGCCAACCGGAGCTCTGCCACCTGGCCATGCTTGAGGGCTCCAAGGTTGATGACACCATGGACCACGCCCGCTCCCTGGTTGAGAACTGCATGGATCAATATGACCTGAACGGTTGGACCAAGAACAAGCTCATCAACCCGGACGATGTGAATTTCATCCGCAGGCGTTGAACCGGCAGCAGGCTGAGCTGAGTCTGTCTCTCTGACGCTCCACATATTAGCGACGGCGGTGCCCGCATCAGGCGGGCGCCGCCGTCATTTTTCCCGCGGTGGCCGCTGGCCGGATCGCCGCGCTAGAAAGGTACCGCAGCCATGGCGACTGACCCCACCAGCCAGGAGGACCTGGAGGAGATCCGCAACAACCCGTCCGGCCCAAGCCTTCCTATACCGCCGTCGTCGTCCCTGGTGGTGGTGCTGGCCGCGGTCTCGGCCGTGCCGCAGCTGGCCATCGACATGTACCTTCCCGGCTTTCCTGACCTGTCGCGGGACCTGCAGGCGGATCCGTTCGCCGTGCAACTGACCTTGACGGCTTTCATGGCGGGCCTTGCCGCGGGACAGCTCGTCATCGGTCCCGTTTCGGACCAGTTTGGCCGCCGAAGGTTGTTGTTGTGGGGTTCGGCACTCTGCGCCGTGGCTACTGTTCTGTGCGCCATTGCGCCTACCATCGAAGCCCTGATCCTCTTCCGCCTACTGCAAGGGCTCACCGGGGCGGCCGGTGTAGTGCTGGCACGTGCCGTCATCGCCGACCGGGCAAGCGGCAGCCGCGCGGCCAGCCTGTTCTCGCTCATGATTGCAATCCAGGGAGCGGCCCCGGTTGTGGCGCCGCTGGCGGGCGGAGTCGTGGTGCAGTTCCTCGGCTGGCGTGGGGTGTTCTGGGCCCTTGCCGTCATCAGCGTGGCACTGTGGCTGCTGGCAACCTTCTTCATCGCAGAGAGCCTGCCGGTGGGACGACGACGCGCCGGCGGACTGTCCGAATTGCGCAGAATGACAGCTGCCGTCCTGCGCAACCGGAGCTATCTGCACTACTGCCTGGCCGTGGGTTTCGGACTCGGATCGATGTTCTGCTACATCGCCGCTTCGCCTTTCATTCTGCAGGAAACGTACGGCATGGATGCCGGCTGGTTTTCCGTGGTGTTCGCCGCAAACGCGGCCGGCATCGCGTTGTTCAGTGCACTCAGCGCCGGGCTAGTCCGGCGGTTCTCTCCCGTGGCCGTCATGCGCTTGGGCCTGAGCCTGATGGCGGCCGGAACCACCGGATACTTCATCCTCACCCTGACGGAATCCGCCAACCTATGGAGCACCTTGGTGCTGTTCTTCGTGATCGTGGGGAGCCTGGGCCTGGTGCTGGGCAACGCCACGGCACTCGCCGTGGCCCAGGCACGCGAAGCTGCCGGTACTGCCGTTGCCGTCATCGGCGCCGCAGAGTTTCTGATCGGCGCGGCGGCCGCTCCGCTCGTGGGGCTGGGTGGTGAAAACCTCCAGCCGGCGCTCGGGGCGGGGATGCTCACGATGACCCTCATCGCCGCGATCGCAGGGTGGACCAGCGGACGCCGGTGTGCTCCGCAGCAGGAGATGCACTGAGCGCAGACCCTCCACCTCCTCCGTCCCGCCCGCCAGGCTCACCGAACCAGCTGACGACGCAAGCGCCCGGATTCCTTGGCTTTCCAAGGAATCCGGGCGCTTGACGGGTGGCCTTGAGCGCCTACCCTGCGATGTAGAGGAGTTTCTTGTTCACGAACTCGTCCATGCCCAGCGGCCCGAGTTCGCGGCCGACGCCGGAACGCTTGACACCGCCGAACGGCAGTTCGGCGGATGATCCGCCCGGCTGGTTGATGGAGACCATGCCCGCGTCGAGCCGATCGGCAATTCTCTGCGCGCGGTCGATATCGGCGCTGAACACAGCCGCGCCGAGGCCGTACTCGGAGTCATTGGCAAGGGCGCCCGCTTCCTCGTCGCCGTCGACCCGGTAGACGACCGCGACGGGGCCGAAGAGCTCTTCGCTGTAGGCTCTCATCCCCGGGGTGACGCCGGTGAGGATTGTTGGGGCCACCAGGGAGCCGGCCTCGTCGAGGTAGCTGCCGCCGGTGTGAAGGGTTGCACCCTTGTCCACGGCATCTTGAATCTGTGCGAGCAGTTGCGCCGCCGCTGCCGGCGACGCCAGAGGTGCGAAGTTCGTGCCGGCATCCGCAGGGTTGCCCGGGCACAGCGCGGCGGCCTGTGCGGTGAGCTCCGCAACGAAGCCGTCGTAGATATCCCCGGTGACGATCATGCGCTTCGGGGAATTGCAGGCCTGGCCAGAGTTGGACATCCGGGCTCGGAACGCGATCCTGGCCGTGGCAGCAATATCGGCCGAGTCCAGGACGATCAGGGGGTCCGAACCGCCAAGTTCAAGGACCACCTTCTTGAGATTCCGGCCGGCGATCTCCGCCACCGCGGCGCCGGCACGTTCCGAGCCGGTCAGGGATACTCCTTGGACCCGGGGGTCGGCGATGATGTCCGCGACCTGCCCGTTCGTTGCAAAGACGTTGACGTAGGCTCCGGGCGGCAGGCCGGCGTCGTCGAAGATCCGCTGCATCGCCAGGGCGGAGCGAGGGCAGTTCGGGGCGTGCTTGAGGATGATGGTGTTGCCGAGGACCAGGTTGGGCGCGGCGAAGCGGGCCACCTGGTAGTAGGGGTAGTTCCACGGCATGATGCCCAGCAGTGCGCCGACCGGGCGCTTCTGGATGACTGCTCGGCCGCCGCCGATGGCCTTGATTGGTTGGTCGGCGGCCAGTGCTGGACCTTCCGTGGCGTAGTAGTCGAAGATTTCCGTGACCAGTCCGAGTTCCCCCCTCGCCTCCTGGGGAAGCTTGCCCATTTCTTCCGTGATGATGGCTGCCAGCTCCTCGGCACGTTCGGCGAACAGCTCTCCCACACGGGAGACGAGACGTGCACGCTCCAGGATCGGAACCTCCCGCCATGCCAGATAGGCGCCGTGGGCCGAAGCCAGCGCAGCTGTGACGTCGGCGTCTGAGGCCGTGGGGAACTCCTCAACGACGATTCCGGTCGCCGGGTTCTGGACCCGGTACAATGCGGTGCGCGTGTGTTGAATGCTGATGGTTTCGGTCACGACGATCGTTTCCTGTCTTTCGCGCTCAATGATTAGTGGGCCCCGTCTCGCGGCGGATGCGCGGAACGGGGCCCGGTGGGTGGTGTATCAGTACGGACTATTTTTGTGGGGACACTGCATCCGCCGGGGGCAGGGTGCAGGACTGGCTGGCCGTCCCGGCGCGGCGGGCGACGCGCTGGGCGTGCAGGGCGTCAGCCTCCTCGGCCGTGTCACCTGCGGCAAGGTGCTCGTAGGTGTGCGAGCGGTTTTTCTTGAGCCAGAAGCCGAAGGCCACACCGAACGCAGCAACCACGGGGACGATCCAGGGGAGTGCGAGCATCTCGGGGCTATCCGTGCCGGTGATGTAGCTGAAGGAAATCAGTTCGATGTAGAGCGCTGCCGCGAGAAGAACGGTGGCGATGATGGGTGCGAGCGAGGTCTTCCACCAGTGTCGCTCCGAGCGCGGCTGGCGGAGGAAGTAGGCGATGACGGCACCCGATGCCATTGCCTGCAGCGCAGTAGCTCCGATGGCGGCGAGGCCGAAGCCGACGGGGGCAATCTGCGTGTACGGGTCAACCCCTACGGTGGCCAGCCCCAGCACCACAGCCACAGTAAGGCCCGTCAGGGCGAGAATGGCTGTGCCGGGGGAACCATGGCGGTTCTTCCGGCCCAGGAACGGCGGAAGCAGGTCTTCCTTGGCCAGGCTGTTGAAATACCGGGAGGTGAAGTTGGTGACGGCCAGGGCGCAGGCGACCTGGGCGAAGATGGCCAGAACGGAGAGGATCCACACACCGGCAGCGCCGAGGTAGTGACCCGTGGTGGTGAAGATAAACCCTGCCATGTCCGCGCTGACGGCCGCCTGCTGGCCCTCTACGCCGGTCACGGACGTCAGTGCCCAGGCGACCAGTGCGAACGACGCGGTGAGGACAACCAGGGCACCGTAGAGGGCGCGGGGGACCGTCCGCTCGGGGTTCTTGGCTTCGGGTGCGTACATTGCACCGGCCTCGAATCCCGCATAGCACAGGATGGCGAAGACGAAGGCGACGGTCCACTGGCCGATGTTGAAGACCGAGGGGGATACGGCCTCGATCGGAAAGGCGCCGAGCCCCTTGTCTGCCGCGATCGCGACCACGAGGGCAAGCAGGACCAGCAGTTCAAGGGTGACGACGACGAAGGTGACCATGGCGCTGAGATCGATGCGCCTGTAGGCAAGGACGGTCACTAGGATCAGCTGGACCATGAAGCACAGCTGCCACGGGACGTCCACGCCGAACGTGGCCTGGATGATCTGCTGTGTGACGAAGGCCTGAACAGAGTACAGGGCGATCATGCTGAAGGCGTATGCGACCACCGCCACCATCGCCGCGCCGACGCCGGCGGGACGGCCGAGACCGCGGGCAATGTAGCTGTAGAAGGCGCCGGGACGGCTGATCCGGCGGACCATCTGCACGTAGCCGACGCTGAACAGCCCGATCAATGCGCCGGCGGCAACGAACATCAACGTGGTGGACGGTCCGCCGAAGGCCAGACCGAGCGGCATCGTGCCGACGATGACGGACAGGGGCGTGAGTGCCGCGATAATCAGGACGATGATCTTGGGCGTCGTCAGGGTCCGGGGGTACGCCGGCGGCTGGGCGGCTACGCCCGGGGTGCTGGGAACAGAAGACATCTGGTCCTCCTAAAACTCGGGGAATCGAACGGGGCAGGGGAACGCACGTCGGTGTGAGATCCACCACTAGCGGTTACTCTAATAAACATTAAGACTCGTAAAGTATCCGATGTCAATAGATTCTTTTTCTGCCGTTCGCCCGGCGAAAGCATGCATTCATCGTGACGAAAATAGGCAAATCGTGCCACTTTTTGGGCGCGCCGAAGGTCCTGCGCATGCGTGATCCATGCCGGGTCAGCGGCGCGATCATCTGGGCTTGATCGGCCGTTTCGGGATCTGAGATCGCGGCAGAATCAGGGGCGGCTGAAGGTCCGCCTGTAGCGCAGAGGCGGCAGGGAGTCGAAGGCGGCCCATCCAGGTGCGGCCGCTAGTACGTCGGGGATCCGGTTGACGGCCTGGCCGGTGACCTGATCGTGTCCCGGGGTGTATCGGGAAGACAGTTTGAATCCTGGTTTTCCGATTACCTGCCAGGAGTCGCCCGGTTCCAGGGCGCTGATGCTGCCGATCATGGTGAACTCCAGCAGCGGCTCTCCGGGGCCCTCGTCGCGTCTGACCGTGTCCCGGACGCCTACGATCTGGCCAGGCGGGACTTCCCGTCGGAGCGCAGCCGAGTAGATGGGCTCGGTCCCTATCACGGGCTCGGAGTGGACGCTGACCGTACCGCGGGGGAGCCCAAGGTGGGCGGCCACGGCGTCGACCGCGGCTATGCCAAAGCTCGGCGGACGTGCCTGCCCGTCGTCGACGGGCAGCTCCGACGGGTCGCAGCCTATGCCCATCTCAAGGAGCAGTTCCCGGGAGAGTCCTTCGGGGTTGAAGTCCGTCCTCCAGCGGACTTCGTCGACACGGTGCGAGGCTCCCATGAGCAGGCCGCCGATTCCTGCCCAGAAGATGTCCTGGTGACCTCCGCCATAGATTGTCACCCCGTGCTGCCGGGCCAGCGCATCCAGCCGGGCGGCTGTTTCAGGGGCTGTGCCCCAGGGGTGGAATGCCTCTTCGGCGATGGTCACGACATTGAGCCCGTGCCGGACGCACGTGGCTATGTGTTCGGCGTGGGAGTCCAGATAGCTGTCCACGGCAATGACTGCAACGTCGGCGCCGAGTCCGGCCAGCAGCTTGTCCGCGTCGGACGATATAAGGACGCCGAGGTCCCGGCCGACGCCGGCAACGCGGCCGAGGTCACGGCCCACCTTTTCAGGACTACGGGCTACGGCGCCGACGATGCTGACCCCCCGCTCCAGCAGCAGGCGCGTCATGTCCTGCCCCATTACGCCAACTCCGAAGACAACGGCGGTGATGGGTTTCATCTGATTTCTCCTAATGGCTTGGGCTCAACGCAGTACCTGGACGTCCGAAGTGGACTGCCAGGTACTGCCGGTCCCGGCGAAGATGCAGCTCGAACGCCCGCATGGGTTCAGTTCGCGGCCAGCCGTGCGGGAGTGCGCGACGTCCGGTATTTTGCCGATTCCGTGACCAGGGATGCGACGATCCTCAGGCCCTCTGGATCAAGCCTCTCTTCGGGGTGCCACTGCACCCCGACGGCGTACTGCTCCCCTGGCGCTTCGACGGCTTCCACGACGCCATCGGATGCGTACGCACTGACCACTAGTCCTGCCCCGAGATTGTCGATCGACTGGTGGTGGTGGGATGCAATGTCGAAACTGTGCGACTCCAGGATTCCGGCCAGCCTGCCGCCGGGCACTAGGGAGACGGCGTGCGAGGTGAATTCGCCGACGACGTCCCGGTGCGGGGTCATGTCCAGCCTGTCTCCCAGGTGCTGTTCGAGGGTGCCGCCGAAAGCTACGTTCATGATCTGCATGCCGCGGCAGGCCCCGAGCATCGGCATGCCGCGGGCATGTGCGCCGCGGGCCAGTGCGATTTCGAGTTCGTCGCGTACCCGAAGCGGGGTGTCGTTGAGCGGGTGGCTTGCGTGTCCGTACAGATCGGGATCAAGGTCCCGGCCTCCGGCCAGGAAGATACCGTCTGCCAAGTCCAGGAGCCGGTCTGTGCTGTCCAGCAGTGACTGGACGGGCGGGAGCATGATCGGCAGGCCGCCGGCCCGTTCGATGGCGTCAATGTAAGTGTGGGGAAGTGCATCGTTCTCGATGTCGCTCCACGCTCCCGAGGTGACGGATTTACGGTCTGTCACGACCAGGATGATGGGAGACTCCGTGCTCATGCCGGCTCCAGCGGAGAGTGGTCGTGCCAGCACGTGACGCCCCAGGTGGTCGCCAGCCACACAGCATTGCTGCCGGCGTCGGCGCCGTGCCAATGGTCCTCGTTCTCCGGGGTCTGCACCAGCGTACCGGGCTGCAGGTTCACGTGTTCGCCCGCGCTGCTCCCCACGCGACCGGTGCCGCTCACCAGATACAGCAGTTGGCCCCCGGGGTGGGAATGCCAGTTTGTGACTGCGCCGTCGTTGAAATGGACGCGGGCAATGTCCGGTTCTGAGCCCTGGGCTGCTTCGAGCATCATCTCGAGCTGGACTGGGCCGGTGAACTTGCCGCCGTAGACATAGTCCTTGTTGCCGCTTGCGATAAGTTTCACGGGTCAGACCTCGTCGCGGACGCGGTTGCTGATGGTGCCGACGCCACTGACCGTGATCTCTACGACGTCACCCTCGCGCAGGTAGCGCGGCGGTTTGCGCTCGTCACCGACACCGCCGGGGGTGCCCGTGGCGATCACATCGCCCGGCTCCAGGGTCACGCCCTTGGTCAGGTATTCGATCAGGGTGGGCACGTCGAAGATCAGGTCACGAGTGTTGCCCTTCTGCATTGTTTCGCCGCTAATGACTGTCTGCACGTCGAGTGCATCCTTGTCCACGGAGTCCACACTGGCGACGACGGGCCCGAGAGGGGTGAAGGTGTCAAAGCTCTTGCCCAGGGTGAACTGTCTCATCGGGGTCTCCAGTTGCGCGCGGCGCCCGGAGACGTCGTTGAGGACCGTGAAACCGCCGACATAAGACCAGGCATCCTCCTTGGTCACACGGTAGCCCCGGCGGGAAATCACAATGCCGACTTCGCCCTCGTAATCGGGACGTGTCTCTTCGCGAGGGATGACGATGTCGTCGTTCGGGCCGGTGATCGACGAGGACCATTTCGCAAACACCATCGGGACGTCCGGGTGGGCGAGGTTGGTCTCCTCGACATGGGACCGATAGTTCAGGCCGACGGCGAGGACCTTTCCCGGATTGACCGGCGCAAGGATCTTCACGTCGGACTTCGCATATGCGGTGCCTGCAGCGGTCCGGATGTTCTGCCATGCGGCGTCGGAGCCATCAAATCCGACTGCGGGGGCAGCCCCGGCGTCGATGATCGTGTCGTCTTCGAGGCGGCCGAGGCGAACTTCGCCGGCGGGTGTTTCGAAACGGATTGCCTGTGTCACGGTGACCTCCAAGAGGGATCGGTGGGAATGAATTCTGGTTATTATGCGAGTATACAAGTAATTGTATAAAGTACAACAGCCTGCTGTGGCCGTGTGCGGACCATTGGAAGGGCCGGAATCGCTGTTCTCTTAAGACTTACGGACGGTTCCCGCCGTGGAAGGATGGAACCCATGAGTGATCATATTGACGCCTTGGCTGCCAACGTCCGCCGGTTGCGGGAGACGCACGGGCTCTCGCTTTCGCAGTTGGGGGAGCGGTCGGGAATCGCCAAGGCCACCTTGTTCAAGGTTGAACGCGGCCGGACGAATCCGACCCTGGATACTCTTATTGCCATTGCGGACACCTTTGATGTGACCGTCCCGGATCTCATCGCAGTACCGGCCCGTGCGCTGGTTGATGTTGTACGGGCCGGCGAGGGTGAGGATATTTCCGACGATGCCTCCACCGGATTCGTCCTGCGCAGCCAGGTCATCGGCGCCGGTACCATGGAAATCCACGTGCAGGTCTTCCAGAAGAACAAGTCCGAGACGTCGGCCTCCCACGGAGCGGGGGCCAGGGAGCATGTGTTCGTCAAATCCGGTACCATCCGCGTTGGTCCAGTCGGAGAGGAAGTCGAGATCTCCGAAGGGGATTACGCCACTTATCCGGCCGACCGGACGCACCGGTGGCAGGCCGTTGACGCGGACGCGTGCGTCTGGATAGTCCATACCTTCCCGCGGGCGGCGGCGTTCAACGACGCGTGACCGCCGCGCGGGCCGGCGTCAGGAGTGGCGGCGATACAGATTCCACTCCCAGTCGGTCACGGCAGCCGCGAATCCTTGGACTTCCCGGCGCTTGAGTGCGGCGTAAATGCCCACGAATTCCTCGCCGAAGCCGTCCCTGAACACTTCATTTTTCTCCAGTGCGGCCACGGATTCCTCCAGTGAACGCGGTAGTGGAACTCCTGCGGCGTCGGGGGTGAGGCCTCTGCGGATGCCGTCCCCGGCCGCGTGCAACATGGCTGCCATCAGCAGGTGGGGGGAGGCGCTGGCATCCCCGGCCCGAAGTTCCAGCCGGGTTGCCCTGCCACGTTCGGCAGGAATCCGGATGAAGGTGAACCGGTTGTCTTCGTCCCAGTTGCTGGTCCGCGGGCTAAGGCCCGCGCCGGACAGGCGCTTGTAGGAGTTCACTGTTGGGGCGGCAAACGCCATGATGGCTGCAGCATGCGCCTGGATGCCCGCTATGGCCCACAGCGCCTCGGGGCTCAAGCCTCCCTCAGGAGTGGCGAAGACGTTCTCGCCTCCCTTCCATAGGGACAGATGCACGTGAAGGCTGCTGCCCTCTTCTTCTGTCACCGGCTTGGCCATGAAGTTTGCCTCCATGCCCTCGAGGATGGCCAGTTCCTTGATGCCCGATTTCAGCAGGAAGGCCGAATCCGCTGCGCCTAGAACCTCGTCATGCATGAGGTTGATTTCGAACTGGCCGGGTGAGAACTCCCTGTTCACTACGGTGACGCCGATGTCCATGCCGATGAGCTGCCGATGGATCCGGCCCACGGCACCGTCCGGATCCGTGATTCGGTCCATGGTGTATGAGACGCCGTTCGTGGCGTAGGGGACGCTACTGCCGTTCGCATCGTTCCTGAACAGATAGAACTCAGGCTCCCCTGCCGCCACCGCATCCAGGCCCAGGGTGGTCCCAAGAATCTCGTTGGCACGGGTCAGCTGGCTGCGCGGACACAGTTCGGAAGGACGGCCGTGCTCGCTCAGTCGGGACAGCACCCAAAGGGAGTCTGGCTCCCATGGCGGCACGAAGGCCGTCTGCAGATCCAGATGTGCGTGCAGATCCGGATGGGTGGCCAGGGACGGGAATTCCTTGTCGTCCACCGGGACGCCCATCAGGTCCTCGGCGTTCGCCATCTTTGAGTAGGCCACCCCGCCCTCCAGGTGTAGGAGGGATTTCACCGGGTACTGCTTTCCGCGCTGACGTCCGAACAGGTCGGAATGAATGACGCGGATGACTTGGATTCCGCGGGCCAAAAGCTGGTTGAGGAAGTCGGCGTCGAAAGCGGGGCGCAGGGCTTCTTGGTCGATAGCAGGGCTTGTCATCGTGCCCTCCTTTGCTGGTTGTCGGGTATTGCCTGAAGAACGATATGGTGATTATAGTAGTATAGCTGTTCAGCAAAAGAAACACCGGTATGGAAGAATCCCGCGGATGCGGCCCTGCCGCCTCTGAGCTAATAAGGAGCAAAAAGATGATCAAGCTTTATGACATTGACCATGTCGTCATGGGCGTCAAGGACCTCGACGAGTCTGTCGAATCCTGGCAGAACGAGTTCGGCCTGACCGAGGTCAGCCGTGAAGGCAGCCAGTCCTTCCTCGTATGTAACTACGAAAAGCCCTCGCTGATCCTGCAGAAAACTCCCGAGGCCGGCATCCTCCACGCCGCCTACCAATTGGCGCCGGAGCTGACGCTGGATGATGCGGAAAAGCACCTGAAGGAGAAGCGGGTCCAGTTCACCCGGTCCGAGACCGCGGTCTCCTTCGAGGACCTCGAGGGCAACGGCATCCAGTTCGTGAACTACCGGCCCAAGGAAGGCCAGGACAAGTTCCCCCGCGAGTGGCGCCAGGCCACGCAAAGCCACCGCATCGGGGCGCCGCGCAAACTAGGTCATGTGAACTACCTGACCGCGGACATCAACCGACAAGTGGACTTCTACCTCAACGTGGTGGGAATGAAACTGGCAGATAAGCTCGGCGCAGACGCCGGCGCATTCCTGCACGTCGGTGCGGACCACCATGTCATGGCCTTCGTCAACACCGGCCAGGCGCATTTCCACCACATCGCCTTCGACATGGAGGACTGGGGCCAGATCCGCCAGTCATTCGACCACCTCGCGCAGTACGGCCGGGTCATGCCCTGGGGTCCCGTCCGTCACGGCATCGGGGGCAACCTCGCAGGCTACGTGCGGCTGCC
This sequence comes from Arthrobacter methylotrophus, assembly GCF_039539965.1. Lineage (NCBI taxonomy): Bacteria > Bacillati > Actinomycetota > Actinomycetes > Micrococcales > Micrococcaceae > Arthrobacter > Arthrobacter methylotrophus. The sequence goes on from NZ_BAABED010000001.1 coordinate 4,528,567, forward strand.
GGAGGCAGACTGCTTCATCGAGCTGTACTCCGATATGGAGCAGCTGGATGCAACCCATGAACCCCGCGAGTACCCCGATGACCGGCATTCCTCCAATGTGTGGGGCATGCTTCCGCCGCGTTCGTATTTCCGGTTTGATGCAGAATCCATCAAGGCTGAGCGGGAAAGCCTTCAGTCGATCTGGGAGAAGGAGCCGGCACTGCTCGGGGACTAATCTGTGCGGCGGGACCAGCCCTTGGCGGAGGTCCCGCCACAGCTGTGCGGACGGGAATCCACTGCCCGGTTTCGCGAAGGCCGGGGAGGCAGGTATGGGGCATACTCAGAGTGTGAAACTAACGAAGTCCGGATGCCGCCTGGCTGCCGTCGAGCTCATCTCCGAAGACGTCAAGTCGAGCTCGGACTTTTATGCCTGGCTGTTGGGGGCTCCCGCGGAGGGCGGCCCGGAGGCCTGGGACGCCGGCCAGCGCCTGACTGAGAAGGGGATCGCCTCGGTGCGGCGCCCCGAAACCGAAGGCCCGGGTGCAGGATGGGTTCCCGTTTTCCATGTGGAAAACGCCGCGGAGGCGCAGTTCAGGGCTGAGGCTGCCGGGGGAGGCGCCCGTGACCATTCCTCCATCGCCGGCGGCGCGAGGAACTACTTCATCGACGCTGCTGGTGTGTGGACGGCGATAACCGACACCGAGCTTTCCGAAGAAGAACTGTCTTTGGTCGGCCAGACCAACGTCGACTACGGGTCGATGGACACAGCTTCTGCCGCGGATTTCTACTCCAATGTGCTGCATCTGGAACAATTCGAAATTGTCGATGACCCTTATGACTTCAGAATCATCCACGACGACCGGCACATCGTCGCCGGCATCGTGAAATTTGGCGGTACGTTCGCGGAAGCCAGCCGGCCGGCCTGGCTCGTCTACTTCGACGTCGACGACGTGGACCAGACCCTCGCTCGGGCCGTCGAAGCAGGTGCGCGCATTGTGGTGCCGGCCAATAACAGCAACATGAACCGCTACGCGGTGCTGCGTGACCCCTATGGACAGGTCTTCGGCCTCAGCCGATACTCCGTCGGCGGCGTGGACAACGTCCGGGCCAGGACAGCAACTGGAACTGTGATGCTGACCGATCTGGTCGACATTGGTGTCTAGGCCGCTCCCGTCAGTCTCCGGGAACCTCCTCCAAGGCCTTCAGCACCAGCCATAGATTGCTGATCTGTCTAGTGGCGGTGATCTCATGGCCCAACAACTCTTTGATCTGGCGCAGTCGGTAGCGCAGCGTATTCCGGTGGATGAAGAGCTCCTCTGCCGTGCTGGCAAACGACCGGTCTGCCGTCAGGAAGATCCGAAGAGTGCGCACCAGCTCCGAGCCGTGGCTCGTGTCGTAGTCCAGAAGCGGCTTGAGGGTCGAGGCTGCGATATCACGCACCGGCACCTGCGTGTTTGTCAGGATCAGCAGATGGCCAAGATCGACAGCGCCGGGATGCTGCAGGCCCGGCCCCGCTTCGGCGGCCGCGAGTGCCTCGAAGTACCCCGCGCGTATGCCTGCCGCCCCCACATGGGTCGAGCTGACGCCAACTGATGCCATGGAGCCTATCTCGGACATATGGTGCAGCAGGGACTTGGCGATGTGATCGACCATGGGGTCGCTTGGCACAAGCATGAAGATGCGCCCCTCGACCACGACCCGGACAAAAGGCTCGCTCTGATTGCTCAACAGCGTATGAATGTTCCAGGGGACGGATAACAGGCGTTCGCGCCGGGTTTGCGACTGCCCCAGCAGGACCCGGTACTGCTGCCGCGGGTCAAAGCCGATGCCGCGCAGCCGGCTGTTGCCCTCGCCTTCGGAGACCCGGCCATGGATCAGGTCATCGATGAAGTGCTGGGTGAGTTCGCGTTTTCCTTCCTGGCGTGCCCGGAGCCGGCCGATCTCCAGCGTCACCAGATCAACACCCGCATCAACAAGCCGCTGCGGGTCGTTGCCGGTGTTGGCGGCCAGGATGGCGACCGGTTCGTTGTCGACATAGACGCGGCTGGCGGCAACACCCACCGGCAGGGAAGAGGGCTTGCTGGCCTCCAGGACTTGGGCATAGTCCCATAGGGTCCTGGCTGGTGCCGCGGCGAGGGTATTGCCGTTGAGGTCAAACAACGCGGTGTCGGCACCCAACGCGCGGTGAAGCCCGGCGATGACCCCCTGGAGGCCGCCGCTTCGCGCTGCCCGGATGAGGGACCGCAGGCTCTCCCCGGGGTCGCCGCTCAAGGCTGGAACGGTCGCCCTACCGGTGGAACTGTCCATGGTTCGGTCTCTCCCGAAGCTAATGAGGTGGAGTGGGGCAATGCGGGCATTCGCGAGCCTCTGGTGGCAAGATCCTGTTCAACAGGCACTACAGACAGACCTTGCCATGTTAGTTGATTGTGACCGATGCACTAACACGGCGTCAATTGTTGGCTCGCCGGGACATGGCTGCGCCTCGGCCTGGAGCCCAGAATGAAGACACGCACTACACCGTCTTGTATCTAGGGAGACTCAATATGTCACGAGCATTCGTGCAGACGAAACAGTCGGAAACCGAAGCCACGCCTTCAATTGCAACACCGGGCTCAGCCGAGCCCGGCCTGGCCGGACCGTTCAGTATCCAGGTGCCAACGGAGAAGGACCCGCGTGTAAGGTTCGAGCTTGAACGGCTCCTTAGCCGCGCCCGGGAAATCCGCCCGCGCCTGCGCGCGGCGCAGGCGCAGACCGAGACCGACGGCAAATACGGCACCGACATCCATGAATTCTTCCTGGAGCACGGCTTCTACCGCATGCTTCAGCCGCAACTGTTCGGGGGACTGGAGCTCGGGGTTTCGGCCTTCTATCAGGTGATTGCCGAAGTTGGCCGGGGCTGCCCTTCGACAGCTTGGTGCTTGTCATTGTCCGTGGGTCACTCCCTCACGCTGGGATCGTACTTCGACGAGCGCGCCCAGCGCGAGATCTTCGGCGAGAACGGCTACATGATCTGCCCGGCCAGCGGCAACGGTCGGGACATGTCCGTTGAACGCGTAGACGGCGGCTGGCACGTCAGCGGTTTCTGGCGGTACTGCTCCGGAGCGCCCTACTCCACGCACTTCATGGCAACGACCTACATCCCGGGCGAGCGTGCCGGGGATCCGGAGCGCCGCGTCTGGATGATCCTCCGGCGAAGCGACTACGAAGTCCTTGACGACTGGGGCCGCGTCATCGGCATGCGGGGATCCGGCTCCAACAGCATCACAGCGACGAAGGCATTCGTCCCCGACTACTGTGTCTCCGAGGAGAAATGGACCGCCTCGATGTCGGGTCCGACCCCCGGCTCCCGGTTGCACGACAACCCCGTCTACGCCGGGACGTTCTTCGGCTTCGCCGAAGGCGAGGTTGCCAGCACATCCGTAGGCCTGGGCTACGCGGCGATTGACGAGTTTGAAAAAATCATCATGAAGACCCGCCACCCGTGGATCAAAGACGGTTCCATCCGGGGAGACTACGAGGAATGGCAGCGCGTGCTCGGCATGGCAATCTCCTACGTCGACGGCGCCCAGTCCATTCTGGTGAACAGTTCGCGCCTGTTTGAAGAGTACGCCGCCCGATCCGTCGAAGGCATCGAGCCGTTCGACGAGTCCCGTTCCCTGCGGCTCAACGGCGTCTACTTCGTCGTCGAGGAACTCGTCTACAAAGCTGTCGAATTGATGTTGCGGAATGCGGGCTCCCAGAACACCGCCGACGGGGCGCCGCTGCAACGCTACTTCCGGGACATTCTCACCACGCGAACGCGGACCGACCAGTTTGAGATGTTCTCCGTCAACACAGCCACAGCCCATCTGAAGGCCTGAGAACCTCACCCTTCCCCGCGATCGTCAAGACGCCAGGTTCACGCCAGCCGGCCGTCTTCCGGATCTGACTTACCGATGAAAGGCACCACCATGACTCCAGCAGCGCTGCAGAAAACCTATGTCCCCGGCTCCTCTGTATGGCAGGAACTTACTGCCACCAGCAGCAAAGGCCTGGCCACGTTCTACCGGAATGTGCTCGGTTGGGAACTTTCGCTCGACGGAAGCACTGGCGTGTTTACTCAGGCCGGCGAACCTGTCGCCAGTCTCAGCGTCGACCCCCTGGCGGGGCCCGCCGGGACCGGGTGGCAGGTCTATCTCGGTGCGGACGATGTCCCGGCTGCACTCCTCCGGGCCGAGGCCGCGGGAGCGACCGTTATCAAAGAGGCGCACCAACTCCCGGTATCCGATGAAGCGGCCGTCCTTCTGCGCGATCCCGAGGGCACCATCTTCGGTATCGTCTCCGTGGAGGCCGCACGGGCATCACTGCCTTCGCTGATGAACGGCCATTTGGCCCTGGTGGATGTCATGACCCACGATCTGACCGCCGCCACGGCGTTCCAAGCGGCCTTGTTCCCGGAAAACACTCTTGTCCACGTAGAGGAAGGACTGAGTATTTACAGGGACGCGGACGGCAGGCCGCTCCGAGGAATCAACGTCATCCAGGAGGAACTCCACCCCGTCCTGCCCCCACACTGGCTGGCCTGGTTCGTCGTTGCCGACCAAGCCGCTGCCGCTGAGTCCGCCCAAGCCTCAGGCGGCAGCGTCAACGTCGCTGACCAACCCATCGCCTTCGGCCGTTGGTCTGTGGTTGTAGACCCTTCAGGGGCTGCATTCAAGGCATTGGAGCTCGACCGAGCCATCTAGATCGCGCCGGGTAGACCCGCCGACCCGTAATTTCTTTGCCCCATGCGAACCCGCCCGGTACCACTGGTGCCGGGCGAGGCCATTTAAGTCGTCGCAGTCCGCGGTTCAGTCATAATTGTCCCCCGTGCACAATGGGGGCGGTCTTTCCTGTCACAAAACACATCGTTCAGCACCATAGTGCTCGTCACACTGGATACAGATGCACCGCGGAAAGGCGCATGAACCGAACTCACTACAGCAAGCTAAGAGGAGACAGACCATGACTGCCACCATGATTGATCGTCCGACCGCTGTCATCCAGGACGTCTGTGCAGCCAACGCCAAGCAGGCCTTCGGACACTTTCCCAGCGGAGTTGTCGCCGTCGGTGCGATGCTTGACGGGTCGCCCGCAGGCTTCGCGGCGTCCTCATTCACCACAGTTTCCTGGGAACCGGCCCTCGTGTCGATTTGCGTCCAGCGCAATAGCAAGACCTGGGCTGCGCTGAGCGGACAAGACCGTATAGGTATTTCTGTGCTGTCCGAACGCCAGGGCGAACTCGCGTTCCAGCTCTCCTCCCGTAACCGCGACCGCTTTGCCGGCCTTGATTGGGAGCCAAGCGACCAAGGCGCGCTGTTTATCGGTGGTGCGGTGGCGTGGATGGACTGTTCTGTCTATCAGGAAATCCCCGCGGGGGACCACTCGATCGTCATCTTCAAAGTCCACGGACTGGGTACGGCCGAGGAGAGTCCCCTGGTCTACCACCGCCAGACCGTCCGCAAGATGGTCACGGCCTAAGTCCAGGCATAGATCCAAGCCGCATCTGCATGGCCGAACAGGCCTGCAGGCAGAAACTCAGAGTGGAGTAAACCCTTGGAAAGCTACGACGCCCTCCTGGCTTCAATCACCCCGACCACCGGAGAAACCCGGACCATCCTCGATCCCGCCACGGGCACCGCCGTCGGCGAGGCCCCAGTCCACACCGTTGCGGACCTCGAGGCCGCGATCGCTGCCGCCGCTGCCGCCCAGCCCGCGTGGGCTGCGCTGGGCCACGACGCCCGGTCCGCCGCGCTCATGAGGGCCGCCGACGCCGTCGAACGCTCCGCCGAAGAACTCGCCCGGCTGCTCTCCCGCGAGCAGGGCAAGCCGCTGAACGGCCCCAACGCCCGTTTCGAAGTCGGTGCCTGCGCCGCGTGGCTGCGCGCCGCCGCCGCCACGCCGCTGGAGGCGGAAACCGTGGTGGACGACGGCGAAACCCGCGCCGAACTGCACTACCGGCCCATCGGCGTCGTGGGCGCGATCGGTCCCTGGAACTGGCCCATGATGATCACCGTCTGGCAGATCGCCCCCGCCCTGCGCATGGGCAACGCCGTGGTGGTCAAACCCTCCGAATACACCCCGCTGTCCGTCCTCGCACTGGCCGCGATCATCAACGAGGAACTTCCTGAAGGCCTGCTCACGGTGGTCTCCGGCGGGCGCGAGGTCGGCGCCCGCCTGGCCGAACACCCCTCCATCGGCAAGGTCATGTTCACCGGCTCCACCGCCACCGGCAAAGCGATCATCCGCTCCTCGGCGGACACGGTCAAACGCCTCACCCTCGAGCTCGGCGGCAACGACGCCGGCATCGTCCTGCCCGACGCCGACCCGAAAGCGATCGCCGAAGGCCTCTTCTGGGGCGCGTTCATCAACACCGGCCAGACCTGCGCGGCACTCAAGCGCCTCTACGTCCACGACTCGCTCTATGAAGCCGTGTGCACCGAACTCACCAAGGTTGCCGCGGCAATGCCCATGGGCAACGGACTGGATGAGGCCAACGTGCTCGGCCCGCTGCAGAACCGGCAACAGTTCGACATCGTCACAAGGCTTGTGGACGCAGCCCGCGAATCCGGCGCCACAATCCTGCTCGGCGGAAACCCCGAGACCGGCCAACCCGGCAACTTCTACCCCACCACCCTCGTGGCCGACATCGACAACAACAACCCCCTCGTAGCCGAGGAACAGTTCGGCCCCGCCCTGCCCATCATCCGCTACAACACAATCGATGACGCGATCGCCAAAGCGAACGCGCTCGACGTCGGACTCGGCGCCTCCGTCTGGTCCTCCAACCTCGACGAGGCCCGGAACGTCGCCGCCCGCCTGCAAGCCGGAACCGTGTGGATCAACAAGCACGGCGCAGTGGACCCCCGCATCCCGTTCGGCGGCGCGAAGCAATCCGGCTACGGCCTCGAATTCGGCGTCGAAGGCCTCAAAGCCCTCGGCGTGCCGCAGATCATCAACGGCTAGCTACGACTTCTGAACCGGGTGTTCGAGGACCGGAAGCTCTACCTCTCACCGGTCATGGACCTCTTCGACCGGCAGATCATCTCCTATTCGATCGGGTCCTCTCCGAACCTGGAGCTGACCAACGCTTTCTTACTTAGCCAGTCCAACTTCCGGGGACCAGTTCATCAGGTGAAGGAGCGTTCCGAAACAGGGTGCCGGATGTGAGCGGGCGTTGGGTTAGTTTGCTGCGGTGAAACGGGCGCGGCGGTGGGCCGGAGTTTCGATTTCATCCAGCATGGCGACGGCGTAGTCCTGAGTGGAAATGCTGTTGCCCGCGGGGGAATCCTGGGCGGTAGAGTAGTTCCCCGTGCGCTCACCGGGTTGGATGATGGGTGCCGGCGCCAGGACGGTCCAGTCCAGGGTCTCGGGAGCTTCCTTGACGGCGGCGAAGGCTGCGGCCGCGGTGGTGGCTTCGGCCTTGTAGGCCTCCGGAAAATCAGGTGAATCGAGGAGGCGAACGCCGTCGATCTCCAGGGTGCCTGCGCCGCCGACGATCATCAGGCGCGTACCTTCCGCGTTGCTGTAAGCGGTATCCATCGCTGCAAGCCATTCTCCGTGGTCTCCCCCGGTGCGGCTCGGCCCGGTGGCGAGAATAACGGCGTCGTGCTCATTGGCGATCTCCGCGAAGCTCTGACCATCACCGAGATCGGCGGCGAGGGCCTTCGCTCCAGCAACCTCTGAGCCCCTGCGGGAGATGGCCGTAACCTCGTGGCCGCGGGTGAGGGATTCGTTAACGATCTGGCTTCCGACCATGCCTGTTGCGCCGTAAACTGCGATTTTCATGACTCTCCTTGGGTTGCTATCCTTGCAATAGAAACACAGTATCTATTTGATATCGATAGCCTCAAAGGAACTTAGTTACCCTATGGAAACCAATGCACTGCCGGCAAACGTTTTGGACCCTGATTGCCCGTCCCGCGTGATCTTCCAACGCATCGGCGATAAATGGGCTTCGCTGGTGGTCCAAGTTCTCGCAGATGGCCCGGTCCGCTTTTCCGAGCTCCGCAAGATGGTCCACGTGGTGACGCCGAAAGTGCTGACTCAAACCCTTCGTTCCCTTGAGCGCGACGGGCTGATCAGACGAACTGTGTATGCGCAGGTGCCGCCTCGCGTCGACTATGAGTTGACTGCGCTGGGAGCATCATTGTTGGGACCCCTGAAGCAATTACGCCAATGGGCGGAAGACCATGTGCCCAGCATTCTCGAGGCCCGCGACGTCTACGACGATGCCCAGGATGAGGCTGTCCTAAGAGGCTGACCCGGGCTCGCTCTACCCAACTGACTAGCAATAGGTGTCGCTATAACGGCTCAAAACGACATCTAATGCGAGCTAGTTGGGCGGGCCGACGGGTGTCCGCAAGCCGAGGTGCCCGTCGCGCATGGTTGCAACAGAATCTGTGAACGGCAGGAAATCTGTGTCGTGCGTGACCATGACCGTTGCCGTCGCGAACTCGTCCGTGACCTGACGCAGGAGACGCACGATCGACTCACTGCGCTCGTGATCCAATGCCGCTGTCGGCTCGTCCACGAGTAAGACCCGGGGCCGACCCATGAGCGCGCGTGCAATGTTCACGCGCTGCCGCTGGCCTCCCGAGAGCTGGTGCGGTCGCTTGCTGAGTGAAGCACCAAGTCCGACGACGTCGAGTAGTTCCGAAGCGCGCTTGCGTGCCGGTGCGGACGGCTTTCCCCGGAGATGATCGCCGATGATCAGCTGCTCGACGGCCGTCAGTGAAGGCAAGAGATTGGGCTGCTGGAAGATGATGCCGACCTTTTCCCGACGCAGGGCGGTGAGTTCGGTGTCGTTTAGTCCTGTTGTATCTTCGCCGTCGATGATGACGAGTCCGGAACTTGGCCGGACCAGTGTGGCCGCCACCGCCAGAAGCGAAGATTTTCCCGAGCCGGACGGGCCCACGAGGGAGAAGAATTCACCGGCGTCCACCCGGAGATGCACGGAGTCCAGGGCCTTGAGCGTGGACTCTCCGTCCGGGTATTCCAAGGTGACGTTGACTAGGTTGAGTACAGGATTCATGAATATGCCTTTCGCAGAATATTTGAGCTGAAAACAGCCGGATCTAGTTGCCGCCGAGTGCGATGAGCGGATCCACCTTGGTGATGCTTCGTACTGCCACCGCCGCACCGCCTAGCCCCAGGAGCACAATCCCGGCAATGGGCAGGAGCGTTGTCAGCGGAGTCACGAGGAACGGGGCCGCTTGTGCGGCGAAGACGCCACCCAGCACGCCAAGCCCACCGCCAAGTCCAGCCCCGGCCAGCAAGACAATTCCTGCTTGGACCAGCGCGTCACGAACCACGTAGCCGGACGAGGCACCCATGGCCTTGAGCACGGCGATGTCACGTGTGCGCTGGACAGTCCAGACGGTGAGGAAGGCCACGATGACGAGCGCCGAGATGCCATAGAGGAAGGCCTGCATGAGCATCAAGGACCCGTTTTCACTCTTGTACGAGCCGAGAGCCTGGAAGGAGCCGCTGGGGGTTGCGCTGACCGTGCCGGCCGCCGCATTGGCGGCATTGATGTCCACGGAGGCACCGGCGTCGTACGACACCGCGAGGACCGTCCCGATCGATTCCGCGGCAGGAATATGTGCGAGCTTCTGCCACGTAGCCCGTGAGGTCCAAACAACTCCGGTGTGCGAATACCACTCATCGTGGGTGATCGCGGAGACCGTCATGCCGGTACCACCCACGGTCACCCGGCTGCCGACAATCAACGAGAGTTCCTTTGCCAAGGACTCCCCGACCACCACCTCGCCTTCCTTGACCGCCACAGGCGAGATGCCGCCGTCGGACCCGAAGACCGCGACGTTGGCAGTGCCAGCAGCATTGTTGGCCGAATCGAGGGACTGAAGCCTCGTCTGGGTGATACCGACGGCCTCGGCAGCGGAAACACCGGGGCGGTTTCGCCAAGCGTCGAGCTGCTTGCCCGAGATTTCCGATTCCGTAAATGACGCCCTGGCCTCGCCCCCGGCGGGGGCGCCGAAGACGATTTGTTGCGCCGGGAGGGCTGCGATCGCCGACGTCGACTGATTGCCCAGGCCTGCAGTGAGTCCCGAGAGCATAACGAGGAGGAGCGTGATCAGGGCGACGACGCTTCCCATCAGGGCGAAACGGCCCTTGGCAAAGCGGATGTCGCGCACGGCGAGAAACATGGAATTCCTTTGGTTGGGAGGCGACCTTCTGGTCTTGTTTCAACTCTCCGGGCAGAAGACGCATGGGACATCAGGAGGTGGATTGACCTGTCGGATCGCCTTGGCTGACTCGAGGATCATCCGTTTGGTTGATTCAGCCCGAATGGCGCGGAATCCGGGCAGAAGTGTCGGGGTGCGGGGATACGCTGGAGGGCATGCAGGGAGACGATTTGCAGCAAGCCACCGCGCAAGCCGCGCTGCCCCAGCTGCTAGGTGACACGGCGCAGCCGAGCGGTTCTGTTGTGATCTTGCGTGTCCTGCGGGTCAGTCTGCACGTCGGTTTTGCGGTGCTTTTGCTGGTGGCCCTCGTAAGGCTCGCGACCGCCGGCCTTTCTCCCATGGCCACTGGGACGGGACTGGTTCTTGCCGTGCTTCTGGCTGCCGTCTATCTCGCGGGGACAGTTCTTGAGAAGAGGCATGCGGGGAACCCTGAGCGCTTCAACCCGCAACCTTACCCGCGCTGGTGGCTTGCCGCCGTGAGTTTCCTGTGGGTGCTCCTCATGCTCATCAGTCCGGACTTTGCGTGGATAGCTTTCCCGTTGTTCTTCGTGCAACTGCATATCTTGCCGCGGCGCCTCGCCTTGGCCGCCATAGCTGCCAGCACCGCACTCCTGATCGCGGCCATGTGGTTCCACAACCGTGGTGTCGGGGCGGATGCCTTGCAACTTCCCATGGTCCTCGGGCCTGTTTTCGGGGCCGCCTTCGCTGTTGTCACCGGCCTGGCATATCGGGCGCTCTACATCGAGGCAGAGAATCAGCGCCTTGCCGCTGAGGAATTGCGCCGCACCCGAGCCGAGCTGGCACTCAGCCAGCACGACGCCGGTGTGCTGGCTGAGCGGGAAAGGCTCGCCCGCGAAATCCACGACACCCTGGCGCAGGGATTCTCGAGCATCGTCCTGATGGGCCGTTCGGCGGAGAAAGCCCTCGACGCAGGAGACAGCGTCACGGCCCATGATCGCCTCAAAACCGTCCGCGAGACCGCAGAGAGCAACCTGGCGGAGGCCCGGAACTTTGTCCGTGGACTGGGATCCCCCGAGCTGGCGGAAGCCGGGCTGGCCGACACCCTGCGACGCCTCTGCACGAAAACCGAGGCCGAAGCAGCCGCGCGCGGGGCCACGCTGCGGTGTCGCTTCGAGCTCCAGGGCACTCCAATGCCGCTGCCGAACCCCTACCAGACCACCTTGTTGCGCGCAGCTCAGTCTTCCCTTGCGAACGTGTGGGCGCATGCCCACGCGAGCACCGCCGTCGTCACCCTGTCCTTCCTGGACACCGAGGTGACCATGGATGTGTTCGACGACGGCGTAGGCTTCGATCCCACCGCCGCGGCCGCCGCGGCAACACGGGGTGACGGGACCGGCGTCGGGCTCAAAAGCCTGCGTGAGCGGCTTGCGGCCCTTAATGGAACGCTCGACGTCGAGTCGGCTCGCGGGGAGGGGACCGTCGTGGCAGTCCGGCTGCCGCTGGGTACTGGCAACCTGGGCCTGGAGGCGTCCCCATGACCAACAACATCAGGGTCTTGTTGGTTGATGATCATCCCGTGGTCCGCGCGGGGCTCCGGGCAATGCTTGCCGACTTCGAGGGAGTCCGAGTGGTGGCGGAAGCGTCCGACGGCGATGCTGCCTTGGCAGAGCTGTCAAAGCTCCATGCCCTCGGCGAGCCCGTGGACGTGGTTCTCATGGATTTGCAAATGGGCTCGGGGATGGACGGCGTCACTGCCACCGGCAAGATCAAGGCAGGTGTTGCCGGGACTCCCCCACCGCCGGTCCTGATCCTGACCACGTACGACAACGACGCCGACATACTCGCCGCGGTGGAGGCCGGTGCGAGCGGATACATGCTCAAGGATGCGCCGCCCGAGCAGATCCGGCAGGCCGTGGTGAGTGCAGCGGCCGGCCGGACAGCACTCGCGCCTGAGGTTGCCGCGCGGCTCATGGGCCGTATCCGCAATCCGGTGCCCGCGCTGAGTACGCGGGAAGTCCAACTTGTAGAGCTTCTTGCCACCGGGATGAGCAACCGCGCGATGGCGAGGCAACTCTTCATTTCCGAGGCCACCGTGAAGACGCACTTGGTACACATCTACGCCAAGCTGGGCGTGGACAACCGGACGGCGGCCATCGCGGTGGCGACGCAGCGCAGGATCATCCGGAACCAATAGCCCGTTTAGACCCAACTAACTCGCAGTTGTTGACGTTATGGGCGCTCTAAGCGACAACAATTGCGAGTTAGTTGGGCAAGGGGCACCCAGGTGGTCCATCACAAAAGCGCAACGTACCGCGCCATGAATCAAGAGCGCCAAGCATAGAAGGCATAATGGCGCAAATGGGGAAAACGAAGAATCTTGTCCTGGGGTTTGCCGCCCTGATGATTGCTGGCTCGCTGTCCGCTTGCGACGACGGTCGTTCCGGGGCGGAGGGCGCGGCCAGTCAACTCGCCTCGTCCTTGGCGGCGCTCGACGTCGGATCACTCTCTCTTGACGGCAAAGATGCCGCGTCCGCAAATGAGCAGCTCAAGGCGGTGTTCGCGGTCCTCGACCCCGCCAAGCCTTCCGTTGAAAGCGGGGAAGTAAAGCTCGACGGCGACAAAGCCTCGGTCCCGCTCAACTACACGTGGAAAGTCGGAACCACGGAGTGGAAGTACACCTCCCAGGCGACGCTCAAGAAGTCGGGTGACAAATGGGCCGTCCAGTGGACTCCGGCACTCTTGGAGCCGGATCTGAAGGACGGGGAGGTTCTCGACAAGACCGTCACTACGCCGGCCAGGGCTGATGTCCTGGGCGCCGGGGATGCCAAATTGGTCAGCTACCGTCCGGTGGTTCAGGTGGGCATCGACAAGACCACGATCGGATCGGCGGATCCTGCGGCTTCGGCGGCGAAGCTCGCGCAACTGGTCGGCGTGGACGAAGCCGTGTACGTGAAGCAGGTCCAGGCGGCCGGCCCGCAGGCCTTCGTCAGTGCCATCACCCTGCGGCAGGAGGGCCGGTCGATCACAGACGAGCAAATTTCGTCCATCCCCGGCGCCCGCGGCATTCCAGATTTCCTGCCTTTGGCGCCGACGCGAACCTTCGCTCGCGCACTATTGGGCACCGCAGCCGAGGCAAGCGCCGAGCAGATCCAAAAGGCCGGAGGTGCCCTCAAACAGGGAGACACAGTCGGAACCGGTGGTCTGCAGGAACAATACGATGCCCAACTCCGCGGCCAGGATGGGGTTTCCATCAAGACGCGGCCGCAAGGCATGACGGATGAGCAGATCAAGGCCGCGAAGCCCGATCCCCGTAGAGTGCTTTTCGCCGTTAATGCGAAGCCCGGCGATCCGCTCAAAACCACACTGGATCCTCGCCTGCAGCAACTTGCCGAGGATACTTTGACGGGCGTTGGTCCCGCTTCGGCTATTGTGGCGCTCCGACCCTCCACCGGCGCGGTTCTGGCTGCGGCTTCCGGCCCCGGAAGCAACGGCTACAACACGGCAATGCTCGGGCAATATGCCCCAGGATCCACGTTCAAGATCGTCGATTCCCTAGCGATGATCCGCAATGGAATGACGCCGGATTCGACGGTTGAATGCACGCCGACAATTTCGGTGGATGGCCGGACATTCAAGAACGCCGAGGGCTATCCGGTGACTTCCTTGGGCTCTATCGCCCTGCGGGATGCTTTTGCGCATTCGTGCAACACGGCATTCATCAGCGCACGGGACAAGGTCAGCCAAGCCCAGCTCGAATCCGCGGCAACTTCCCTGGGGCTCGCGGTCCAAGCACCGAAGCTGGGGGCCGATGCCTTCCTGGGCTCAGTCCCCGGAAACGCGGACGGCACGGAGCACGCAGCCTCCATGATTGGCCAAGGCAAAGTGCTGCTCTCCCCGCTTGCTGCTGCGGTCATGGCAGCTTCCGTGGGCCACGGCGCGCCGGTGTCGCCACAACTCGTCCTGAACCCCGGCTCAGTCTCACCCTCCACAGGTGCCACTCCCTCGCCGTCGGGCTCGCCGTCGTCGTCCCCGACCGCGTCGGCAGCCCCCGCGCCTGCCGCTTCCGACAAGCCAGTCACCCCTGCGGAGGCGGCCGCGCTGGGCGACATGATGCGTGCCGTGGTGACTTCCGGTCATGCTGGTTTCCTCGCGTCGGTGCCGGGCGCGCCGGTGGGTGCGAAGACCGGGACGGCCGAGTTCGGAAACGACAACCCGCCCAAGACACATGCTTGGATCGTTGCAGTGCACGGCGATCTGGCAGTGGCAGTGTTCGTGGAAGACGGCGGTCTCGGGGCGACCACGAGCGGCCCGTTGCTCAAGTCGTTCCTGACCGCCGCCGGCTAAGCTACACATCTCAGACGCATGCATATGTGCAGGAGGATCCGTCATTTCGGCTCGATACGTGAGCGAGCGTCGGCCCTAGACACACCCACAACGCCGGGTGCACACTTAATTCAACGCTTGTTGAATTAGCTGCATGAATTAGCTGCATGAATTAGTTGCACCCTCTGGGAGTGGCCATGGACCAGCTTGAAAGCACCACGTGCGTCATCGCGGGCGGAGGGCCGGCCGGGGTGATGCTCGGACTCTTGCTGGCGCGGGCTGGCGTCGACGTCACCGTCCTCGAAAAGCACGCCGACTTCCTGCGCGATTTCCGTGGCGACACCGTCCATGCCTCTACCATCCGGCTCCTGGATGAGCTCGGGCTGGGCGAGGGATTCCGGGCACTCCCCCAAAGCAAGCTCGGCAATTTCAAACTCCCCACGGACCGCGGAGAGGTGACGCTCACAGACTTCGACCGCCTCAAGCCACCCTACGATTACGTGGCCATGGTTCCGCAGTGGGACCTCCTGAACTTCCTGGTGGACGCCGCGCAGCAAGAGCCGCATTTCACGCTCAGGATGAACACTGAAGCCACGAATTTGGTGTACGACGACGGCGCGAAGGTCGCCGGGGTGGCGTACCGCACCCGGGACGCGGCGTCGGGAGAGGAAACCGGCTCGGGCGAGCTGCGCGCAACGTTAACGGTGGCCTGTGATGGCCGCAGCTCGGTACTCCGGAAGAAGGCAGGCCTAGTCCCCCACGAATTCCCGGTGCCGTTCGACACCTGGTGGTTCAGGCTCTCCCGGCGTGCAGACGAACAGGGACAGTTGGCCTCCATCATGCCCCGCTTCTCCGGGACAGATGTGCTCCTCAGCCTGACCCGCAAGGACTTCTACCAGATTGCCTACCTTGCGGAAAAAGGCAAGGACGCCCAGTTGCGTGCTGAAGGGGTCGAGAGCTTCCGCGGACGTGTGGCCCGCATCCGCCCGGATCTGGCGGACCGCGTGGACGAAATCAGATCCATGGACGATCTCCATTTGCTCGATGTGAAGCTCAACCGGATCAAGCCATGGCACAAACCAGGTCTCCTCCTCATCGGAGACGCCGCCCACGCCATGTCTCCCGCTGGCGGTGTCGGCATCAATCTGGCCATCCAGGACGCCGTCGCCGCGGCGCAGCGCCTCGCCCTCCCATTGCTTCGAGGCACCTTGTGCGAGGCCGATCTCGCCTCAGTGCAGAAGCGCCGCTGGTTTCCCACCGTGGTGATCCAGAACGTGCAACTCATTCTTCAGAAAGCGGTCTTCGGCCCCGCAGTGAGAGGCCAGATGACCGGACCGCCGAGTCCGTTGGTCTTTGTCGCCCGCCACATTCCCTGGTTCGGAAAACTTCCGGCACTCATGATCGCCTTCGGTCCCCGGCCGGAGCACGCCCCGGATTTTGCGCGCCGAAAGGCTCCCGCAAACCGGAAACCGCTGTGAACAGGGGTCGCCGCCCGGGACAAGTGAGCAGCCGCGACGCGGTTCTCCGGGCGGCACGCGAACAATTCAGCCGCAAAGGATACGACGCTGCAACGCTCCGGGCCATCGCGTCCGAGGCTGGGGTTGATCCGTCCATGATCAATCACCATTTCGGCACCAAAGAGCAACTATTCATGGCCGCGCTTGAGTTGCCTGTGGATCCCACGGACCACGTGGCCGCAGTCCTTGACGGACCTCCGGACGGCGTGGGGGAACGGCTGGTGAACCGCTTCTTGACCGTCTGGGACTCGCCCGCGGGAGCGGCCGGCGTCGCGGTTCTCAGGACCGCGATGCAACACGAGGGGAGCGCTGCCCTGGTCCGCGAGTTCGTCCTCAACCGGGCCATCAACCCGCTCCTGACCGGGCTTGGCATCCCCGCCCGAGAGGCCCCGTGGCGTGGAAACCTCGTTGCATCGCAGCTTTCCGGGCTGATCCTGACCCGCTACCTCATCAAACTGGAGCCCATCGCCTCGGCCCCGCACGCCGTCGTCGTCCGAGCATTGGCGCCAACAATCCAGCGCTACCTCATCGGGGCGCTAGCTGGTGGCCTGCCGGGCTGGATGGGGGACGACTGAAGAGTCCCCCGCTGTCCGTGGGAAGATTGGGCAGTGGCCCACATTGATGTTTCCGGTATTGACTACTTCCTCTCCGATGGCACCCAGCTGCTCAACGGCGTGACCTTCAAGGTCCCGGACGGCAGCAAGACTGCTCTGATCGGGCCCAACGGAACGGGCAAGACCACCCTGTTCAAGATCATCGCGGGGGACCTTACGCCTGACGAGGGAGTGGTGGGCCGTTCCGGGACCATGGGCATCATGCGCCAGTTCGTCGGCCAGGTCCGCGATGAATCCACCGTGCGCGATCTTCTCGTCTCCGCTGCGCCGCCGGCACTTGCCGCGGCCGCCAAGGCGGTCGAAGACGCCGAACTCGCCATGATGGAGCACGACGACGAGCCCACCCAAATGCGGTACGCCCAAGCGATCGTGGACTGGGGAGACGCTGGCGGTTACGACGTCGAAACCGTCTGGGATGAGGTCTGCATGGCGGCGCTGGGGCTCCCCTTTGACCGCGCGCAGCACCGCCCGGCGTCGAGCCTTTCGGGGGGCGAGCAAAAGCGCTTGGTGCTTGAGGCACTGTTCTCCGGACCGGACCAGCTGCTTCTCCTCGACGAACCGGACAACTACCTTGACGTCCCGGGGAAGCGTTGGCTCGAGAATAAACTGAACGAATCCAAGAAGACGGTTTTCTTCATCAGCCACGACCGCGAGCTACTCAACAACGCGGCGGGACGCATCGTGACGCTTGAACCCGGCATCAACGGTGCGGGCGCCTGGGTACACGGCGGCGGTTTCGGCACGTATGTGGATGCACGTATTGACCGCAACGCGCGCTTTGAGGAGCTGCGCAAGCGCTGGGACGAGGAGCACCTGAAGCTCAAGGAACTCGTCATTATGTACAAGACCAAGGCTGCATTCCGCTCGGACATGGCCAACAAGTACCAGGCGGCGCAGACGCGGCTCGCCAAGTTCCTGGAGGCCGGGCCGCCTGAGGCGTTGCCGTTGGAGCAGAACGTGCACATGCGCCTCAAGGGAGGCAGGACGGCCAAACGCGCTGTGGTGGCTGAAAAGCTTGAACTTACGGGCCTGATGAAGCCGTTCTCCACCGAGATCTGGTTTGGCGACCGCGTGGGGGTGTTGGGTTCCAATGGCTCCGGAAAGAGTCACTTCCTGCGGTTGCTCGCCGCCGGCGGTTCCGACCCGGAGCGCGAGCACTTGCCTGTTTCTGACGTTGAGATTGCCGAAGTCTCGCACGAGGGCACCGTCAAGCTGGGTGCCAGGATCCGTCCGGGATTCTTCGCGCAGACGCATTCCCGTCCGGACCTGCTCGGCCGGACGCTCTTGGACATTCTGCACCGCGGCGACGAGCACCGCTCGGGGCTGGGCCGCGAAGCTGCTTCCGGGGCGCTCGACTCTTACGGGCTGGTGGGCTCGGCCGAGCAGAAGTACGAGTCCCTCTCCGGCGGGCAGCAAGCGCGCTTCCAGATCTTGCTTCTCCAGCTGTCCGGCGCCACGCTCTTGCTCCTGGACGAGCCCACGGACAACCTGGACTTGCATTCAGGCGAAGCACTTGAACGCGCCATCGATGCTTTCGAAGGCACTGTCCTGGCCGTGACGCACGACCGCTGGTTCGCGAAATCCTTCGACCGTTTCCTCGTCTTCGGGTCCGACGGGAAGGTCTACGAATCGGCTGAACCCGTCTGGGACGAGGCTCGCGTGGAGCGCGCGCGCTAGCTCCCAACCGCCTCCCCGGGACGCTCGCTCACCTTTGGCCCGTTTTTTCGGAACGCTCCTCCACTTTTGAAGTGGTCCCCGGAAGTTGGACTGAGAAATTCAGTTCCGACTTCCCGGGGAGCAGTTCATTTGGTGCAGGAGCGTTCGGGGTTTTGGCCCCATAGGTGAGCGAGCGTCGGGTGGGGCAGGGCGACCTCATCCCGGGGGGACGAGCGGGAACGTCTGATCGATCTCTTCTGTCACACGATCAAACAAGATGATTAAATGATCACTTCAAGTTAGCATTTGAGCATGAAGACTTCTGACCGCCATCGGCTCATTGGCGAGTTGCTGCGCAAGCGCGAAGAAATCACCGTTGACGAACTCGTTGCCGAATGCGGGGCCTCGGGGGCCACTATCCGGCGGGACCTGGAAATCCTCGCGTCGCACGGGGTTCTTCGTCGGATCCATGGCGGTGCCCGGAGCCTCGTGGAACGCGGCGACAACCCCGGTTATGGGCAGCGCGAACTGGAGGAGCAGGACGCGAAGGGAAGAATCGCCGTCGGCGTCGAACGGCTCCTCCGCGACCGTGACCACGTGTGGCTGGACAGCGGCTCCACGGCAACGGAGATTGCCCGCCGGCTCGCGCAACGTGAGCTGACCATCATGCCGATGTCCCTCCGTGCCGTGGAGTTCCTGGCAACGGATCATCCCTCTGGCCGGCGTCCGGGTCTTTTGTTGCCCGGGGGCAGCTTGGTTCCGGGCGAGCAGTCCTTCCGCGGACCGATGGCCGAGGCCAACATCCGCTCGCTGCGCTTCGACGCGGCCATCATGACGCCGTGTGCCATCAGCCTCAAGGACGGCCTGTTGGCGCACGACATCGAGGACGCCGCGATCAAGCGTGCAGGCCTCGAGTCGGCGGCACGGGTGATCATCGCCTGCACAGGAAATAAGTGGAATGCCCAGGCCATGGCCTTGGTTGCAGCCATGGACGCAGTAGATGTCATCGTGACGGACCGGAAACCGACACCCGAAGAACGCACCCAACTGGAGAATCTCTCCGTGGAAGTTGTCATCGTATGAGCACCAGCACCGCCACCAACGTGAAGGCCGCGGCGATCGCCACCTTCTTGGTCTTCGGCATGAACGGGCTGGTGTTTGCCAGCTGGGCAGCCCGCATACCCGCTGTGACCCAGACTTTGCACCTCACTTCCGGACAGATGGGCACCCTGCTGCTGTGCACCGCCGTCGGGTCCCTTGTGGCCCTGCCGTCCGCGGGATGGGTCATCGGCAGGATCGGTACGGCCAATGCCGTCCGCGCCGCCGGGCTGCTGGCCGCCTGCGCGGGTGCGGCTATCGCTTTCTCCCTGATGGCCGGCTCCGTGGCCGCCACCGCTGTGGCGCTGTTTTTCTTTGGGGTGGGGGTCGGCCTGTGGGATGTGTCGCAGAATATCGAGGGGGCCGACGTCGAACATCGCCTCGGGCGAACCGTCATGCCGCAGTTCCATGCCGCCTTCAGTGGAGGCGCTTTTGTGGGTGCACTGATCGGCGCGTGGCTATCCCAGATCGGCGTCGGACTGCCGGAGCACTTGCTGGTCATCGCCGGCGTCGTGGTGCTTCTGACGCTGACGGCGCCGCACTACTTCATGCCTCACGAAGCCGCTCTTGTGACGTCCGACGGCGGTGTGCCCACCGTCAAGGGTCCCTCGGCGTGGCGGGACTCCCGCACGCTGCTGATCGGCGCGGTGGTGCTCGGGGCGACCCTCACGGAAGGCGCAGGCAACGACTGGATCGCGAAGGCCACGGTGGATGGCCTGGATGCCACGGAATCAACGGGCGCCCTCTTGTTTGCCCTCTTCGTGGCCGCGATGACCCTGATGCGTTTCTTTGGCGGCCGGGCGATCGACAGATTTGGGCGTGTAGCCGTGCTGCGGGTCAGCATGGCCACCGCAGCAGCGGGCCTGGCGCTCTTCGTCTTCGCGGGCAGCCTCATCCTTGCCGCGGTGGGCGCGGCGCTCTGGGGTATCGGCGCTGCCTTGGCCTTCCCGATGGGCATGTCCGCTGCTGCCGATGATCCCAAGCACGCAGCCGCACGCGTCTCTGTGGTGTCGACCATTGGCTATGTGGCGTTTCTCGCCGGGCCGCCGCTCTTGGGATACCTGGGCGACCATACCGGAATCCACATGGCCCTGCTTGCGATCGGGGTTCCGATCCTGATTGCCCTGTGGCTGGCCGGCGCGGCGAAACCTTTGGTGAAAAGCAACTAGCTCGCAGTTGTTGTCGTTTTGAAGCGTTATAACGACAACAACTGCGAGTTAGTTGGGTGGTTACGGAGCGGACGTGGCGGGTGCCGAGGGGATAGCGCTCGGCGATGCTCCGTTGGTGGGAGCGCCGCTCTGCCGGTTCCGGCCCTGACCACCCTGGCCATTGAAGTTCTGGAACTGGCCGCGGCCCGGACGGGTCTGGCCCGCGTCCATTGCCTTAGTGACGCCGACGCCGGCAAAGAACCCGACGGCAACCAGCAACACTGCAAGGAGGATCTGCGTCAGGCGACCCATCTGGAAGCGCTTCTTGGGCACGAACGGCTCCGGGGTCTGGGGTTGGCCCCAACCCTGCGCGGTTGGCACCTCCGTGGCTTGCAGAACCGCCGTTGGCTGTCCGGCGTAGGGCTGCTGGGCGTAGGGCTGGTGGGGTTCCGGCTGGTTCATCGGACCGGGCTCCGGCGGTGAATAGGACATTTGTGGATCTCCTGTTTGGGTGTTTCTTCGTTTACTTGCTGGGGAGTAGAACTATGGGTGGGCTATTCGTAGCGCAGAGCGTCGATCGGACGTAGTTTCGCCGCCTTGTTGGCCGGGTAGATGCCGAAGACCAGGCCGATCGCCGCCGAAACCAGGAATGACAGCCACACGGTCCACCACTGGACTTCGGGCTGGGTTCCCAACAAGGGGAAGGCGCTGCCGATGTATCCCGCGGCGATGCCCAACACCCCGCCGATCAGCGAAATAATGAGCGATTCGATCAGGAACTGGCTCACGATGCTGCCCCGCGATGCTCCGATCGCCTTGCGGATGCCGATTTCGCGGGTACGCTCGGTCACCGTGACGAGCATGATGTTCATGACGCCGATTCCGCCCACCAGGAGCGAAATACCGGCCACTGCGCCCAAGAGGATCGTCAGTGTTGCCGTCGTCGTGGTGGCCGTGGTGAGGATCTGTGCTTGGTTCCGAACCTGGTAGTCACGGTTGGCGGAGGTGACGTTGTGCCTGGCATCGAGGATCATTTGGACCTCGTTCTGTGCCTGGTTCATCACGTCCGCTGACTTGGCCTGGACGGTGATGGACGCGAGGGAAGGCGAGTACCCGGTGAACTTGTCCTGTGCGGCGCTGTAGGGGATCACAACAATGTCATCCGGATCGTTGAGGCCCGAGGAGCCCTTCTGGGCCAGGACGCCGGAAACCACGAAGTTCTGGCCGTTGAGGGCAATTGTCTGTCCCACTGCCGAGGTCACTGAGCTGCCGACAAGATCCTGCGCCACGGTATTGCCGATCACGGCAACCGCGGTGCCGCTGGTAGCGTCGCCGTCGCTGAAGTATGAGCCCGCCGCCAAGGTGTCGTTCGAGATGGCAAAGTACGACGGCGTGGTCCCCACGAATGTTGCGACCGCGTGGGTTGCGTCCTGGTAAGTACCCGTGACGTTCTGGGCAGTGACTACCGGCGCCGTCGCGGCGACATCGGGGGCCATAACGGGGTCAGTCAGTGCGGCCATGTCCTGGAGTGTCAGGTTGGTGCCGCGGGACCGTGGTCCGGTGACAGTTTGCCCGCCACCTGCAGCGCGTCCACCCGCCGTCGTCTGGCGGCTGACGGTGAGCACGTTGGTTCCGAGTTTCCCGATTTGGGCCTTGATGGCGTTGGAGGTTCCGGCACCCACGGCCAGGAGGATGATGACGGATGCGATGCCGATCAGGATGCCCAGCGTAGTGAGTATTGAGCGCATCTTGTTCGCCATGACCCCGGTCAGGGCAAAGCGTACGGATTCGGCGATCATCATGCTGGTACCGCCGTCGCAACCGGATGCGCGTGAACGCCCCGGATCCTGTGGTCCTCAATGATGTGTCCGTCCTGGAACCGCACTACGCGGTTGGCCCGCTCTGCGACGTCCGCTTCGTGGGTGATCATCACGATGGTGCGTCCGTTGGCGTGCAGCGACTCGAAGAGGTCCAGGATTTCGTGGGAGGACTTGGAATCCAGGGCTCCGGTTGGTTCGTCAGCCAGGAGCAGCACCGGGTTGGTTACCAGAGCACGGGCGATGGCAACTCGCTGCTGCTGGCCACCGGAAAGCTGTGAAGGCTTGTGGTCGGCCCGTTCGGCCAAACCCACTGAATCGAGGACTTCCAAGGCCCGCTCACGCCGTTCCTTGCGGTGCACTTTCGCGTATGCAAGGGGCATGGAGACGTTGTCCACTGCCCGGGTGCGTGGAATCAGGTTGAAGTTCTGGAAGACGAAGCCGATTTTCCGGTTGCGGATCTGCGCGAGTTGGAATTCGTCCAAGGTCCCGGTATCGATGCCGTCCAGATGGTAGGTGCCCTCGGTGGCGCCGTCGAGGCAACCGATGATGTTCATCATGGTGGACTTTCCGGAGCCCGAGGCACCGATGATGGCCACGAAGTCGCCGCGAGCAATGGAGATACTGACGGAATCCAGTGCCCGTACCTCGGCCTCGCCTTTGCCGTAGATCTTGCTCACGGACTCCAGTTGGATGACAGCGTCGTTCACGGCTGCTTACCCACCATTTCCGCGGGTGCCGCCGGTGCCGCCTGTAACTCCGGCGCCTCCGGTTCCGCCTGTGCCACCAAATCCACCCGTCCCGCCGAGGCCTCCCGTGCCGGTCCGTCCGGTGGTGCCGGTGGTGTCCAAAGTGGAGGAGATGGCCGGGAGTTCGATCTGATCGCCCGCGCTGAGTCCAGTGAGCACTTGGGTGCGGCCATTGTCCGTGATCCCGGTGGTGACGGTCACCGGAGTGGCGGTCCCGTTCTTCATAACGTTGACGGTCTGCTTAGTTCCGGTGGTGGTGATGGCCAGCGAAGGCACCGTCAAGGCGTTCTTGGCAGTTGCCGTCGTCACGGAGATGGTTGCGCTCTGGCCGAGACGGAGAGCAGCCGGGGGGTTATTGATGGAGATAGTCACCGGGTAGCTGACCACGTTGTTAGTGGTGGTGGCATTCTGGGCGATCGCCGTGATGGTACCGGTGACGGGGGCTGCGGAGGGGTCTGTCTTGAGTGCCGGGAAGCTGAAGGTGGCTGAGTCGCCGGTCTTCATGGCGGCGATGTCCGATTCGGCGAAGTTGGCGATGACCTGCAGGTGCGCGGTGTCGCTGATCGTGATCAGTCCGGAGGACGAGGTGCTGGCGGCGCTCGTGGAGGCGCTGCCTGAAGATCCGGAACCTGAGGAGCCGGAGGCGGAAGACCCGGAGCCGGATGAGCCGGAGCTGCTGCCGGCGTTGCCTCCAACGACGGCGTTCACGGCGGTGACCGTGCCTGAAACCGGGGCGGCGAGGGAGCATGACGCCAGGTTCTTGGTTGCAGTGTCAACGGCAATCTGGGCGGACGTGGTGTTGGATGTGGCGCCGCCGCTTTGCGCGGAGCTGAGGGCCGTCGCAGCCGAAGCGAGCTGCTCTTTGTCCTTGAGGGCCGAGCTGGCCTGCTGGTTGACTGCCTGGGTCAGCGCCTGGTTGTCCTTTGCCAGCTGGGCCTGGGCCGCGTTGAGGGCAGTCTGGGCCTGTTGGCTGGCGGGCTGGGCGCTGGCAGCGGTCTGCGCAGACGCGACGGTGGCATTGTCATTGTTCACGGCAGTTTGCGCCGCGGCTACGGCACTTGCCTGCTGGCTGGCGTCTAGGTTCGCCGTCTGCTGGGCGTTGGCTAGATTCTGGTTCGCCGAAGCTACCTGGTTGCTGGCGGAAGCCTGCTGTTGGTTCGCCTGGGCCGCTGCCGAATCCAATTGGGCCTGGGCAACAGCGAGGGCGTTCTGGGCGTTCGTTGGATCAATGGTGACCAGAACCTGCCCTGCCGTGACTTGTTGGCCCGTCACTGCGGAGACCGTGGCGATCGGACCAGTGCAGTTCTGCGCGTTGATGACGGTGGTGCTTGCCGGGGAGACGTTGCCGCTCGCGGTGGACACGGCGGTAAGGTCCGCCGCGCTGACCGCGACGGTGCGGGCGGTGGTGTCGGAGGCGGTTTGCGGCAGGCCGTTCAGCACGAGGAAGGCACCCGCGGCAATGCCGACGACGGCCACCCCGATGCCGCTGTTGATGAGTTGAGGCTTTGAGAGCATGCCCGAAGACTATGGTCGCTCTCTTGGAGCAGGCCGAGTGCTAGCTGATGGTTTACCCTATGTGACGCCCTGATTTGTGTTGACTGGGTGTTGTCTAGGGGTTATCTATACGCGTTGCCCTGCATGTCGCTTGCGACTTGCGACGCTCAACTTCCAAGAAACAGCGCGGTGCGCATCAGTATTCTCTTGGATGCATATGTTCTGGAATCCCAGCCAAAGCAGGAGTACGACGCCGGACGCCAGGCACGCGCCACCCACCACATCCGTGGCCCAATGGGCTGCCAGATACGTCCGGCTTACCATCATCGCCAGCATACTTCCGATAGCAAGAAGCCAAGCCCAGGCGCGTCCGATAAGGAGGGCGACGACCAGCACAAATGCTGCGGTAGCAGATACATGCCCTGAGGGGTATGAATAAGTATCCGTGGCCACATTCGCGTTGGCGGGACGCGGCCTCTCGATGATCCACTTGAGCAGATGCGTCAGCAGCATCACGGTCAGTCCGGCCACAGCAGAGAACGCCACCGAACGGAGGGTGTGCAGGGTCACCGCAAAACCGTTCCATGCATCGTCCAGGGCTTGGAAAGGCGGGGTCCTGTTTCCTGCCAGCAGCACGCCAAGAATCACCGCGATCGCGAGCAAAGTGGCCGCGATGACCGTTGTGCGGCCCGGGGCAAGCCTGCGGGGAAGAAGGATCCTTGCCATCCCCACATCCTAGCCAGCGCGCCGATATTCTGGTGGGATGCGAAGAATCCTGCGACGGGGTCAGGGTCGGGTGATACAACTCGACAGGGCAGTGGTGCGTGCTGTTTCGCGCTGGCCGGAAGGCAAGCACGACGACGTTCTGAGGAACCTCTCCGGGGCCGCGACCAAGGGCAAACTCTGGTTTGCCGCAGCCGGTGTCCTGGCGGCCTTCCCCGGAAAGCCCCGTAACGCAGCGATCCACGGACTCCTTGCTCTGGGGCTCGCGTCGGCCGTCACCAACCTTGGTTTCAAGGCGCTGCTGCCGCGGACCAGGCCTTTGCCTGAACACCTTCCGGTCTTCCGCTTTGTCAATCCCCAGCCCGCCAGTTCGTCCATGCCCTCCGGGCATTCGGCGTCGGCCGTCGCTTTCACCCTCGGTGTTGCATTGGTATATCCCCCGCTTGGGGCCGCGCTTGCCCCCATAGCGGCCGGTGTGGCGTATTCCCGCATCCACACAGGTGCCCACTGGCCCTCCGACGTGGTGCTCGGCTCAGCGATCGGCGCCGGGGCAGCTCTTTTGACGCGAAAATGGTGGCCGTCCCGGCTCCCGGCTCCGGCCACGGACCGTTCACCGGCCGACGCGCCTGCAGTCGGCGAAGGCGAAGGATTGAGTATTGCCGTTAACGCCCTCGGTGGTTCCTACTCGCCAGACACCGAGACGGAACTCCGGGAAATATTTCCCAAGGCGTATATTCGTTTGATTACCGAAGGCCACGACATAGTTGAGGAAATCCAGGCCGCAGCAGGGAGGCCTGGGACGCAGTCCTTGGGCGTGTGGGGCGGAGACGGAACCGTCGGCGCTGCCGCGGCGGCCGCCGTCGAGCATTCCCTGCCTTTGTTGGTGCTGCCGGGCGGCACTCTCAACCATTTCGCCCGTGACGTGGATGCCCGCTCTCTCGAAGGGGCGCTCAAAGCCGCCAAAACGGGAGCCGCAGCATGGACGGACCTGGGTCATGTGAGCGCGGGACGTGGCATTGACGGTGAGGATGAGATCTCTGAGCTCATGATGCTGAATACGGCCAGCATTGGCCTGTATCCCAACTTGGTGCGGCGACGCGAACGGCTGGAACCCGCACTGGGGAAACCCCTCGCGGGACTCGTCGCAGGCCTGCGCACCTTCGGCGCGGCAACCCCCACCACGCTGCTGATCAACGGGGTGCGCCACAAGCTGTGGATCCTCTATGTGGGCCGCGGCCGCTACTATCCGCGGGATTTGGCCCCTTTGACACGGCCCGTACTCGACGACGGTGTGCTGGATATCCGCATGGTCACAGCCGACGAGCCTTTTGCGCGGCTACGGCTCCTGTGGGCGGTCCTCACGGGAACCGTTGGTACATCCAAGGTGACCCACCTCATCGAGGCCGGGGAGATCAGCATCGAGGCGTTCGGAGAACCTCTGGTGCTAGCGGTCGACGGCGAGCCGTTGCCTGGCGTGCGCACCGCAAAGTTCACGGTGAAACGCCGGGCGCTGCGGGTGTATTCGCCGCTTTCCTAGTGTCGAAAAGACCTGCCCGCGGCCGGCATCATCCATAGGGACTACCCTGACCAGCCCCTGAATCATCCCTGAGACCGGCGAATTCCGACATGCAGGTGGTTAGCGTTGTACCGACAGTCGACACTAAGCTGCAGTAAGCGGAGGGAACGCTTCCATGATTGAAGCAAAAGGCTTGAGGAAGGTCTACGGCACAAAGACGGCCGTGGACGGAATCAGCTTCACCGTAAGGCCCGGGAAAGTCACGGGCTTCCTTGGACCGAACGGCGCCGGCAAGTCCACCACCATGCGCATGATCATGGGGCTCGACCGTCCGACGTCGGGCGACGTGACCGTCAACGGTCGACACTACTCGGAGCACAAGGCGCCGTTGCACCAAGTAGGCGCGTTGCTCGATGCCAAGGCCGTACACACGAGCCGCAGCGCATACAACCACCTGCGCGCCATGGCTGCGACACACGGGATTCCGAACTCGCGCGTTGAGGAAGTCATCGATATGACGGGCCTCACCGCAGTTGCCAAGAAAAAGGCCGGCGGGTTCTCCCTCGGCATGGGCCAACGGCTAGGCATTGCCAACGCGCTCCTGGGCGATCCTCAGACGCTCATCCTCGACGAACCGGTGAACGGACTTGATCCCGAGGGCGTCCAGTGGGTCAGGAACCTCGCACGCTACCTTGCGAGCCAGGGCAAAACGATCTTCATTTCCAGCCACCTCATGTCCGAGATGGCCCAGACCGCCGATAACCTGATTGTGATCGGGCGCGGCAAGATCATCGCCGACACTACGGTGGATGCGCTCATTGAGAGCCAGTCCCGCAAGCGCACCTTGGTTCGCACCTCGGAGACTACGCGCTTGTCCGAGTTGCTGGCCCGCGACGGCGTCCGGGTCGAGCAGAACGAGCGCGAGACCTTGGAAGTGTACGGGGTTGAGCCGCTTCGAATCGCCGAGCTTGCGCTTGACAACCGGGTGCTGGTCTACGAGCTCACCCCGCTCACGTCCTCGCTGGAAGAAGCCTACTTCAAGCTGACCAAGGACGAGGTGGAATACCACTCGCACATGACCGGTGGACCGGCAGGGCCAGGCGCGCCGCTGGGCGTAAACCCCGCCGGCGTTGGCGCCGGCACCGCTGCAACCATGGAAGGGATCCAGTCATGAGCACCACAACCATCAGCAAGAAACATGCGATCCCGTCAGCCGGGACCGGTGGCGTCAATTTCCTCCGGGTTCTGAACTCCGAATCCATCAAGTTCCGGACCCTCATGAGCACCAAGCTTCTGTTGGTCTTGACTTTCGTCGCTATTGTCGGCGTCGGCGTGCTGTCCGCCCTCGTCCGTTGGAACTACATCAACCAGATGGTCGAGGTTGGCCGGCAGGGCCATAAGGAATCGGCGCAGCAAGCCGTTGAGTCCTTCCCGCCAGGCGCGGGATTCAACCTCTACAACCTGCCGAACGCCGGACTGAACATCGGCATCCTCATCATGGGATCGCTGGCCGTGCTCTTCATTGCCTCTGAGTTCGCCACGGGCATGATCCGCTCAACCATCAACGCGGCGCCGGGCCGGCTCTCCACCTTCGGGGCCAAGGCCGTGGTCTTGATTGTCGTCTCCTACATACTTTCGATCGTGGCAGGCGTCGTAACCTTCCTGTTGGCGTCACCTATGTTCGCCAACTTCGGCCTTGACCTCGGCTGGAGCACTGACGGCGTCCTTTACAGCGTCTTCACCGGCGGCCTGTACGTCTCCGGGGTTGCGGTCATCGGGCTCTCGCTCGGGACATTGCTGAAGAACCCCGCCGGTGGCATTACCGTGCTTGTGGGCATCATGTTCGTCCTCCCGTTCGCCGGCCAGTTCCTGGCCTTCGCGCCGGGCGATTTTTGGAAGTACGTCCCGCAGTACCTGCCCAGTGAGGCTGGAGGCCGGTTCTTGTCGATCGGCCATGTGGACGGCACCCTGGATCCGGGGGCCGGCGGGCTCGTGTTCCTTGGTTACGTCATTTTGTTCATGGTTCCCGCCCTCATTGCGCTCAAGAAGCGCGACGTGTGATTCGTAACCGTCTGATCCTCGACCAAGGAACAGCCACTCCGGGCAGGGCCACTAGGCTCAAGCCATGAGTGAAGAGTTGCCAGCACAGGACGCATCGGCCCGCGTGGCCGATGCGTCCTTTGCTGAAATCACCCTGCGTCGGCGGGGCAGGGTCCGCCGCTACCTCTTTGAGCACCCACGGCTCATGGACTCGGTGGTGGTGCTTTGCTATTCGCTGCTGGCACTGCCCTCGTTCATCGCCTCGATCACGGACGGCAAGTGGTTCGCCGCTTTGCTGCTCGTTGCCATTGCCGCCATCTTGTTCCTGCGCCGCCGGAATCCGCTCAGCGTCACCGCGGCCGCGGCGGTCCTCGAAGTGGCGGTGACGGTGCTGAATCCCTGGGGTTCGAACGTCTCCGCGGGACTGTGGTTTGCGCTCTACGCGGTGGCCGTGGCGAGAACCCGGAGATTCTCTTTGACGGTGTTCGGGGCGGCTAGCCTGCCGTTGACGCTGGTGTATCTGTTCATGTGGACCAGCCCGGTCACACCGTCCAACGGAGAGGCGATTCCGGAGGACTTCCATCTCATCAGCAACATCACCGCTGCGGTCAGCATCTTGTTGTCCAATCTGATTGCCACCGGCATCGGTATTTCGGTGCGGCAGCGGCGTGAGCATGAGAGCGAAATCAGGGCCTGGGCGGCGCGCACGGCGCGGTTGGGTTCGGTCACCGAACGCAACCGGATCGCCCGGGAGATGCACGACGTCGTGGCCCACTCCCTGACGGTCATGATCAGCCTCTCGGACGGCGCCGCCGTCGTGGTCAAGAGGGACCCGGAGCGTGCAGGTGAGGTGCTCGGCGAACTCTCGCGCACCGGCCGGACGGCGTTGGCTGATATGCGCCGTGTCCTTGGCGTGCTGCGGGAAGATTCGGGCGGTCCGGCGCCACTGGCGCCCCTGGTCACGGGCCACAACTTGAGCAACCTGCTCGACGGATTCCGGACGGCGGGGCTGCCCCTGCACTACTCCCATACCGGACCGGCCCTGCCCGAAGACCCGGCCCTCCAGCTCACCGCTTACCGGATCGTGCAGGAATCGCTCACCAATGTGCTCAGGTATGGACGCTCCTTGGCCCAAGTGGATGTTCGGATCGTCCGGGACGGTGACATGGTCACCATAGACGTGCTCGACGACGGCCGGGGCTCCCGGGATCCGGAAACCGAAGAGGCGGCGTTGGGAACGGGCCAGGGCATCGCGGGGATGCGTGAACGGGCGGGAATTTATGCTGGCTCCGTGGATGCCGGACCCGGTATGCACGGCGGATGGCGGGTCCATGCGGAGCTGAATTGGAATGGCGATAAGGGGAAAACATGACTGACAGTGCTCCCACCAGGGTCCTTCTGGTGGACGACCAGCCCCTGCTGCGCATGGGATTTCGGCTCATCCTGGAAGGCGAAGAAGACCTCGAGGTGGTGGGCGAAGCCTCGGACGGCGCCGAAGCTGTGCGGAAGGTCGAGGAACTGGAACCGGACGTGGTGCTCATGGACGTCCGGATGCCTGCCATGGATGGAATCGAAGCCACACGGCGGATCACGGCCTCGGCGTCCAGCGCCAGGATCATCATCCTTACCACCTTTGACCTCGATGAATATGCGTTCTCGGGACTGCAGGCGGGGGCGTCCGCCTTCCTACTCAAGGATGTTGCGCCTG
The DNA here is from genome assembly GCF_039539965.1 of Arthrobacter methylotrophus. Lineage (NCBI taxonomy): Bacteria > Bacillati > Actinomycetota > Actinomycetes > Micrococcales > Micrococcaceae > Arthrobacter > Arthrobacter methylotrophus. The sequence continues at coordinate 4,559,136 of NZ_BAABED010000001.1, forward strand.
CCGAACTGGTCCAGGGTGTCCGGCTCGTAGCCAGTGGCGACGCTGTGGTGGCGCCGAGGGTCACCCAGCGGCTCCTGGAGACATACGTCCGAGGAGGGCGCGTGCCCGGCCAGGCCACAGCCCAGCCGCGCGACCCGCTGCTCGAAGAACTGACGCCGCGCGAAACCGAGATGCTGGAGGCTATCGCCGGAGGGCTGTCCAACGCGGAAATCGCCCACAAGTTCTTCCTGGCCGAGGCCACGGTCAAGACCCATGTCCGGCGGATCCTCACCAAGCTGCACCTTCGCGACCGCGTCCAAGTGGTTGTCTACGCCTACGAAACAGGGCTCGTGATCCCGAGCAATCCGGACTACTAGGACTCGTGACGCGGATACTGCCTCGCGACGCGCAAACGGATCAGCGACGCCCGTATCCGGGCGTCGCCAGGAAATTTCCGTGTCGCGGGTCCGAGGCAGCGTCGTCCGTGGCGAGGCTAAACTCGGAGCCATGCCTTCGAACTCCGCTGCAGAACACATCCAGGACCTTGGCGCATATGTGAGCGCATCGCCGTCGAGCTTCCACGCCGTCCACGAGGCCGCGCGCCGACTCGATGCGGCCGGGTTCACGGCCCTTGATGAACTTCAGCCATGGGAGGGCGGGGCCGGCAGTTTCTACGTCATCCGGGATGGTGCCCTCATCGCCTGGGTGGCGCCGGACGGCGCAACTCCCACTACGGCGTTCAATATCCTCGGCGCCCACACGGATTCTCCATCCTTCAAGCTCAAGCCCAAGCCGACAACAGGCAAGTTCGGCTGGCTCCAAGCTGGCGTCGAAGTCTACGGTGGGCCCCTCTTGAACTCGTGGCTGGACCGCGAACTCAGGCTGGCGGGGCGGCTCGTGATGCTTGACGGCACCCAGCACCTCACGGCAACCGGGCGGCTCCTGCGCTTTCCGCAGTTGGCCATCCACCTGGACCGGGCCGTCAACGATGGACTCACGCTCGACAAGCAGCAACACATGAATCCTATATGGGGACTCGGCGATCCCGGATCCGCGGACGTCTTGGCAATCCTGGCGGACTCCGTGGCCGGACCTTCGGTGGATCCCGCCGAGATCGGCGGCTATGACATCGTCGTCGCGGACGCCCAGGCACCGGAGGTCTTCGGAGCCGAGGGAGAGCTCTTCGCTTCGGGACGCCTCGACAACCTCTCGTCCACCCATGCCGGACTCGCCGCACTCATCGCGCATGCAGCCGCGGGTGTTCCGTCGGACGGCCCCATAGCGGTCCTGGCGGCCTTCGACCACGAAGAAATCGGCTCCGCCTCCCGCTCCGGCGCCTGCGGACCCATCCTCGAAGACATCCTGACCCGGATCTCCGACCGGCTCGGCGCCACGGTGAGTGAACGGCGGCAGGCGTTGTCGGCGTCGTTCTGTGTTTCCGCGGATGCCGGCCACGCCGTCCACCCCAACTATCCCGACCGCCACGATCCCGCCAACCGGCCCATCCTCAACGGGGGACCGCTCCTCAAGATCAACGCCAACCAGCGCTACGCCACGGACGCCATCGGGGCGGCATTCTGGGCCCGGCTCTGCGGCGAGGCGGGCGTGCCCTACCAGGAGTTCGTCTCCAACAACGACGTCCCATGCGGCTCCACTATCGGCCCACTGACGGCGACCCGCCTGGGGATCCGAACGGTCGACGTCGGCGTGCCCCTTTTGTCGATGCACTCGGCACGCGAGCTGTGCGGCGTTGAAGATCCGCGTCACCTGGCCACGGTGGCGGAGTTGTTCTTCCGCACCGCGATCTAGCCCCTCAGGGGTCCGGGCTCAGGACGCGAGGCTCACCACGAGGTTAATGGTGGTGGCCAGGATCCCGACGCCGAAAACATAGGCGAGCAGGCTGTGCCGCAAAGCTGCGGATCGCATCGCCCTCGTGGTGATCGCGGTGTCGGAGACTTGGTAGGTCATCCCGAGGCTGAACGCCATGTAGGCGAAATCTGTATACTGCGGCGGTTCTTTTTGGTTGAATTCGATGCCCCGGGGCGGATCGGACGTGTAGTAAACCTCCGCGTAGCGCAAGGTGAAGAGGGTGTGCACAAGAAGCCATGACGACACCGCACCGACCAGGGCCAGCAGGGCGAGCATGAATTTGTCGAGGCCATGCGCGTCCTTGGCGCCGAGCATTACCAGCACGAAGGCTGCGAGGGAGCCGACGGCGGCACACAGGATGAGGAGGTCCGCCGTGGACCGCCGTGGATCTTCTTCCGTGGCATGGCTTGCCGTTTGGGCGGCTTTCATGGGTGTGATGACTGTCCACACGAAGACGTTGTAGACAACCGCAGCTACGGCCCAGCCCGCCGCGGGCGCGTAGATCCATTGGCCCCATATTCCGGTTGCTACTGCGGCGGCGATGCCGGTAACGACCATCAGCAAGAATCGCAATCGGGAACGCTTGGCGCGGGTCGAATTCGGACCGTGGTTCTTTACGGCGGCATTCATAGTCAGATCATGCCACGCGTGCCGGTAGGAAGGCCTTCAATTTCCCGCCCGCGGCGCAAACATGATCACCGCGACCCCCAGGAGGCAGATCATGGCTCCGATGATGTCCCAACGGTCCGGTCGGAAGCCGTCAAGGAGCATCCCCCAGGCCAGGGATCCGGCGATGAATACGCCGCCGTAAGCCGCAAGGACGCGCCCGAAATGCGCATCCGGTTGGAACGACGCGACGAAACCGTAGATGCCCAGGGCCACGATCCCAAGACCCGCCCACCACCAAGGCTTGGCCTCCTTGACGGATTGCCACACGAGCCAGGCTCCGCCGATCTCGGCAATGGCCGCAAGGACAAAGAGAGAGGTGGATTTGAGGATGGTCATGGGATCAGTCTGCCTGAGCCTGGCGCAGTACGGGCTGTAAGGCGAGTTATCCACAGGCTTCGATCGTATGACTGGTTGTGGATGCGCCGGGCCAATTACGCTCCTCGAGTACGTCGTACTCCGAGAGAAAATTTGGGGAAATGTCTCAGGTACCTTCTACTTCCACGTCCGGCATGCCCGAAACATCGGGCATGCCGGAACCGCCCAACCAGGCGCCGCTGCAGGTGCCTCGGTGGCTTGATTCGGTCCAACTCAAGGGTTTGTGGGTCGGGGCTGTCGTAGCTGTCGGGTCGTATTTGGCAGGCTTCCTGGTGGCCATGGCCATGGTCATGATTTCCGTCATCGGTGCTTCGACATCCAACGGCGGTCACTTGGTGCCCACCGGCACGCCAGGATTTTCCGGTGTGGAAACCGGCAATGTATGGTCAGTGCTCGGTCAGCTCACGGCACAGCTACTCGCTATGGCGCATCTCGGGAAATTGTCGACCTTACTTGAAGGCGCGGTGCCCTTCCTAGGCACGATTCAGGGCGGCGCTTCAGTGTACGCCGTTCCTCTGGGCCTGCTTGCGATCAGCAGTCTCAGTGTTTACACCGGCAGTCGCGTCGCTGAACACAGAGTCCCATCTGGATCCAGGGCGCAACTCGTTGCCCAGTCCCTGGTGACCGGCGCGGTCTATTCCGCAGCAGTAAACGTCGTGGCGGCTGCAGCTGCCATCAGCTTTCCCGCAAGCAATGGCTTCAGCACATCGCCGGTCACTGCGGCCGGCTTCTGGCCCACCGTTTTCTCGATGCTCTTAGGGTTTGCCGTGTCGGCGGCGGCCAGGAGCCGGACGGCAGCCGCAGAGGTTCCGCCGGTGGTCCCTGCGCCCTTGTCAAGAGCCCTCAATCTGCCCCTCATCGCGGCGTCCAGCCACTTGCTGCTGTTTACCTGCATAGCCGCTCCGGTGGTCTGGGTTTTCGCCGGAGTAAGCAACGGGTGGGCCGGATTGCTCACAGTCCCGCTATGGATCGGGAATGCGACTGGTCTGCTCTTCGTCATGGCCCACCTCGGCGGATTGCGTGTGCTGGCTGACGCCAGCTACATCGGAGGCGCGGCTTCGGGGAACACGGACCGGATCTTCTACGGGTTCGACGGCGGTGTGGGTGGGGGTGCCGATCTCGCCTTGACGTTGGGTGCCTTCCTGCTTGCCCTCATCTGCACCCTGCTAACGGGTCTGCTTGTCTTGCTCCGCAGGGGATATGCGGACAGTGCAAAGATCGGCACCTGGGTACCCGTTCCGGCGGCGTATTTGACATTAGGGCTCGTACTTCTGCCGTTGCTGAACCTGTCGGCAACCTTCAAGCTGGGCACCTTGGTTCGGGCTGATTACGGTCTTGGGCTGGTCTGGTGGGCCCCCGTTGTCTTCCTGCTCTGGGGTTTTCTGGTTGAAGCCACAGCCCGTTACCTGGCGCCTTACCTGTTGCCATTTGTCCCGGTCCGGCTCCAGAACCTGGTCCGGACCGGCGTACCTCCGATTCCGGCGTCGGTGGTAGCGGACTCTTTGGAGCGACAGCCAACAGCGGACCAGCAAACTACCGATCTTCCGGTCGGCGATGTCTCGCCAGCAAACGCGGCTCGTGGTTCCGCGTACAACGGTCCACCGCTCGCGAAGCGGCTCTCGCCGGCCGGGCGAAGAAAGGCACTGCTCATCGCGGTGTCCTCAGGCGTGGTTGCTGTCCTGGCGATCGGCAGCCTTGGGGCTGTCACAGTGATCAAGGCAGGCAACGGTCCAGACAAGGTGGTTCGAGACTATATCCAAGCCCTTGTGGACGGTGACGCAGAAAGGGCGGTGCGCATCTCTGACCCCGGTGTGCCCAACGAGCAGCGTGTTCTCTTGAGTAACACTGTCTACGGCGCGGCCACTAAGAGGATAGATGGATACGCCATCCTTTCAAGCCAGGTGACAGGCAAGCAAGCCACCGTCTGGGTTGAGGTCAGGCAGGACGGGCGCCGTTCGGAAATCCCATTCGTGCTTGACATGGAGCATCCGGACATTCTGGATGACCACTGGAAGTTGCAGTCGAGGGGTTTCAACACCGTCCGTCTTTCAGCCGACGCTGCCGTCAGTGCGTTCTCCGTCAATGGCGTCGGCACTGTGGCCGCCCCACGGGGCGGATATGGTTCGGCGATCGAGCTACCGGCATTTCCCGGGGAATACACGATCGGCCTTCCGGCGAAGGAAAAGTACCTTGCAGCCAAGGAGAAGCGGATCCTCGTAGGGATGGTCACCAGCGTCCGGACCACAGAAGACACCAGCTTGGAGGTGACCGGCAGCAACGAACTTGCTGCGGAAGTCGACCGCCAGGTGGGAGCCGCATTATCCAAGTGCGCTGCATCAAAGGAACTGAGCCCCGAAGGTTGCCCGTTCTACACGTTCGGGTTCGGCGAAACGCGAAACGTGAAATGGGCCGTTCCGGTGAGCCCTAAGATCTCCGTCCGCCCTTCTTACAACGGCACGTGGCGGATCAGCACCGCGACCGCCGGCACGGCTGAGGTAAGTTACGAGCGGAACACATCGTTCAACCCGAGTACCCCTGACTGGAAGCAGGAGAATGACTCCGTTGCCGTGCGGGTTTACGGCACCGCGACGGTGAACTCGGACTCGGTCTCGGTTGAACTCTCGAAGTACTAGGGTGGCGCATGCAGGTGGCGGCTGACCTGGTTATCCACATACGTGATGTCGACCATTCCACCCTCCGACACGCCGAATAGGCTTGGACATGTGAAATGGACTAAGATATTGAAGTCTGTGCTGCGCCCTGCTTCCGCTTCTGGGAGCGGTGGTCAGCGCTGTTCATCGCAAATGAACCTCCTGTTACGGAAATGCCGTAACCGCTTAGCCCAAAGGAGGTGGGTTCACATATGCGTCCTTACGAATTGATGGTAATCATCGACCCCGAGGTCGAAGAGCGTACCGTAGAGCCGTCGCTTCAGAAGTTCCTCAATGTCATCACCACCGATGGTGGAACCATCGAAAAGGTTGACATCTGGGGCCGCCGTCGCCTCGCTTACGACATCAAGAAGAAGTCCGAAGGTATCTACGCCGTGGTGAACTTCACCGCCAAGCCGGAAACCGCCAAGGAACTTGACCGCCAGCTGAGTCTCAACGAGACCATCATGCGCACCAAGATCACCCGCCCCGAAGAGCAGAAGGTCGTTGCTGAGTAATTTCAGCTCCCGGCTTTCATTCTTTACCCCGCAGGAACGAACAAGGAGGCAGTAGATGGCAGGCGAAACCACTATTACGGTCATCGGTAATCTCACCAATGACCCCGAACTGCGGTTCACACCGTCAGGTTCGGCGGTAGCGAACTTCACCATCGCTTCTACTCCCCGGACCTTCGATCGCCAGTCCAATGAGTGGAAGGACGGGGAAACCCTGTTCCTCCGCGCATCGGTATGGCGCGAAGCGGCTGAGAACGTCGCCGAATCCCTCACCAAGGGCATGCGCGTGATCGTTTCCGGCCGCCTGAAGAGCCGTTCCTACGAAACCAAGGAAGGCGAGAAGCGCACCGTTATCGAGCTCGAAGTCGATGAAATCGGCCCGAGCCTGCGTTACGCCAACGCCAAGGTCAACCGCACCCAGCGCTCAGGCGGTCAGGGTGGACAGGGCGGCTTCGGCGGCGGCAACAACAGCGGTGGCTTCGGAGGTGGCGGCGCTGGTGCAAACCAGGGCGGCAACTCCGGCGGAACGTGGGGCGGCGGCCAATCCGCACCGCAGGAAGACCCCTGGGCTACCCCGGGTGTCAGCAATGCGGGTGGATGGGGCAACGGCCCGGATTCCGAACCTCCCTTCTAAACCAAACATTAAAGTTCGACGCCGGAACCCGCCGGAACTGCCGCAAGGCACCTGGTTGGCAACCGCCGTCGAACACCACCATCCCGTGGATCCATTCCACGGGCTCCATAGAAAAGGAGCTCCACGATGGCTAAGGCTGAACTCCGTAAGCCCAAACCAAAGTCCAACCCCTTGAAGGCTGCTGACATCACTGTCATCGACTACAAGGACGTAGCATTGCTGCGCAAGTTCATCTCCGACCGCGGAAAGATCCGCGCTCGTCGCGTCACTGGCGTCACGGTGCAGGAACAGCGCAAAATCGCCCAGGCAATCAAGAACGCCCGCGAAGTTGCTCTGCTGCCTTACTCCGGCGCTGGCCGCGGCTAAGGAAGGGATTAACTAACATGGCAAAGCTCATTCTGACCCACGAAGTAACCGGTCTCGGTGCTGCTGGCGACGTTGTCGAGGTCAAGGATGGTTACGCACGTAACTTCCTGCTGCCCCGCGGCTTCGCTCTGACCTGGACCAAGGGTGGCGAGAAGCAGGTTGAGTCCATCAAGGCTGCCCGCGCCGCTCGTGCCCACGCTTCGGTTGAAGCTGCACAGGCCCAGGCTTCTGCGCTTTCTTCCAAGAAGGTCAAGCTCGTAGTGAAGGCCGGCGAGTCCGGTCGTCTCTTCGGCACGGTCAAGCCGGCCGACGTCGCTGCTGCAGTTGAGGCCGCTGGCCTTGGCTCCATCGACAAGCGCAACGTTGAATTGCCGAACCACATCAAGTCTGTTGGTTCGTACCAGGCCAACGTCCGCCTGCACGAGGACGTTTCTGCTGTCATCGACCTCGAGGTCGTTGCAAGCAAGTAATGCAGTAAGCTCTGACGAGTTCGAAGGACCCCCGTCTCCGGTTTCCGGAGGCGGGGGTCCTTTGTTTGTGGCGTTCCGGGGAGCGCGAGCTGGCAGTAGATGCCCTCTGCGGGCCTGAAAAGGGGCATTAGCTGCCAGTTCGCGCTAGGGGCGGGGGTTGTTGTGGTTCCGCCACGACGTGGCTGTAGCCCGCGCGCACCATGTCTGCCAGGACGGAAACGTCAACGTCTTCGAGCTTGTTCACGTAGAGGCAGGCAGCGCCCGTCTTGTGCTTGCCGAGCTTGGGCAGCAGATATTCGGCGTCGGGCCCTGAGCGCAGCCCATACAGCGCCAGGTTGGCCTTCCGCGGCGAGAAGCCCACAGCGGGGGAATCGCCCTCGCGGCCGCTCCCGTACTTGTAGTGGTGCCTTCCAAAACCAACGATGCTTGGACCCCACATAACTGCCTCCTGACCGGTGATGCCGCGCATGAGGTCTAACAAGGCGAAACCATCGGCGCGCCGCACGGGATGTTCCACAGCAGCCAGGAAGTCTTCGACGGAACGGTCAGTGGGCATGGTCTTGTTCTCTGACATCCCTGTAGTCTCGCAGAGCCTGCGCACCGGGCCCTTCTCGCAAGTGGATGTCTTCACCGACGTGCCCTCCCTCGGCAACCCACTTGCGTCGTCGTCGACGCCGAAACTAAAGCTCGACGTCGAACGACTCGCCTTCGTTGCACCGGCGCAGGTACCGTGCTGGCCGGGCGGGAATTCGGTGATGTGCATCCAGGGAACGGTGCGGCTATAGCGGGGGAATAAAGGGCACAGGCGCGCAGTTTGGAAGTATAGATGCAAACGCATGTACTCTGGTTTGAAGCCTTCGAACCGTCGAGCAAGAGGAGATTGCCATGGAGACCCGCCGCATAACCGTTCTTTCCGCCGGACTGGGCGTCCCGTCGTCGAGCCGTCTGCTTGCAGACCAACTCGCCGCCGCGGCCAAGCGCCAGCTGGGCGACGCCGGATTCGAGGTGCGGGTGGACATCATCGAACTCCGGGACTTGGCCGTGGATATCGCCAACAACTTCGTCACCGGCTATGCTGCGCCGCGCCTCGCCGAGGTGATCGCCGGCATCGAAGATTCCGATGGAATCATTGCCGTGACGCCGGTCTTCAGTGCTTCCTACAGCGGGCTGTTCAAGTCCTTCATTGACGTCCTGGACCCGAAGTCCCTGGACGGCAAGGCAGTTCTCCTTGGCGCTACGGGAGGCACTGACCGGCACCAAATGGTGCTCGACTACGCCATGCGTCCGCTCTTCACCTACCTGCGGACGCGGATGACCCAGACGTCCGTCTTCGCCGGACCGCAGGATTGGGGAAACACCGACGACGGCGAGTCGCCGCTTTCGGTCCGAGTGGACCGGGCCGCCGGCGAGCTCGCCCGGCTTTTGAGCGGGGAGCAGCCGCACCGCAAGGCGGAGCCGATGGAGTCCTTGCCTTTTGAGCAGCTCCTCGCCGGGATCACGGCGGGACGCTAGGCGGGCCGGGGCTCACCGCAACAGGGATCAGTCGTCCAGCAGCTCGATGAACTCGCGGGCCTGCTTCATGCTGATGTCGGAATGCTTTGTCAGGGCCAAGGCCGCGGCTTCGACGTCGCCGCTCTTGGCCAAGGTGCGGATCCTCCCGTAGATCTCGTCGTTGAGCATGTTGCTGCTCACCTCGCGCGTGACGTCGCCCTTGCTGGCAATGGCTCGGTATCGATAGGGGAAACGTTCCGGCTCGTCGTCGTCGGGAATGAGGCCCTGCGGGGCGGCCTCAGGCTTACGAAAGGGCTGTGGATGCGATGCAAGGGCGCCGACGGCGTCCCGGGAGGCGCGCAGGCCCTCTCCGGTGGCGCTGAGGTACAGCTTGATGGCCGCCATGGCCTGACCCTGGGCGATGAGGGAATATAGCTGCCGGTGTTGATCCTCGCTGAGCTTCGCAGCAGCCTCGCGGGCCAACTCGGCTGGGTCTACGGCCGCTTTGTCCGTGGCATCAGTTCCGCGAAGTTCCGCGGAGCGGCGGGAGAGTATGCGGCTGACCAACAGCACGCCGACGACGACGGCCGCCAGGATCAAGACCGGAACGAGTAGGGATGACATGCGCTAAAGCCGATCTATATAGTTCTTGGCGGTCAACAAATCCGAGTGGGTTTCGTGGCGGAGAAGCTTGATGGCCTGGATCTTCTGCCCGCTGCGGACCATGCCTTGCAATTGCAGCGCGAACTGTGGATTCAATTGTCCGTTGGGCAGGATGGAACTGTTGTAGCCTGCCTGGCCGACCCCTGAGCCGGTCCCAAGCTGCGCCTGGAGAGTGGCCCGGGACTGGCTGTCCTGCTGGGACTGTTGCTGTGCATTCTGGCTTGGCCTCGTGGACGCATCGATGCGGGCCCGAGCCGCTGTTGCCGCTTGCACTTGGGCGGCCTGGTGGGCTGCCGAGCGGGCGGCAAGCTCCCGTTGGTAGCGTTCCGCATCGGACAACCCTGTGTTGCGCGGCTTGAACGCCGCCGTCAGGCCCCAAATCAAGGCCACGAGGATGACAACCGGCATTGCAACCAGCAGCGCATCCCCCACAGTGAAACCCATACTTAGAGCTTATGTCAGAACGCAGTTATCCACAGTACATTCCTGTTTCGGCATAGCTTCTGAGAGTCGACTGTCAAATTTTGAAGACGATTGTGTGGAGCATCACATTGTTGGCATATTTATGCCACTCCGGGTCTTTGTGCGGGCCCGAGGGTGGGGATTGCTTGAATTCGCCTGTGGATGAGTGGTGAACGAAAATAGTTTTGATCCACATGGCGTAAAGAACGTTTGCCCAGCTCAGAAGCTTATTTCCAGGAAAAGAATTTCTCTTTCCACAGGGTCATGCACAGGCTGTGCACAAGTAGGGATACGTATTCCACACTTTATCCACAAGCTCGGCTTGGTGCCTCGCAAAAGCAGGGCTAACGTGGCTGAGTACCTGCTTTAGGTACTTGGAAAACCCCTGTTTCTCGTGTGCGGTGCCTTGGTGCCGCCCGTTAGCAGCATGCTCGCGGACCCGTCTGTGGATAAGTTGTGGAAATCTCGGGGAAATCCCAAATTGTCGGTGCCCTACGGAACAGTTTGGACCAGCCGGCTTACACCGGGCGGCCAGACCAATCCATACCGGGGCGTTGGCCTACCGCACCGCCGGGAACAGTTATCTGCCGCGGTACACAATGGAGGACGGCTTGTCAGTTACGCACTTGGATTCGATCGAGGGCGGCCGGACATCGGACGCCAGCCGCAAACCTCCTCAGGACATCCCCGCCGAGCAGTCGGTTCTTGGCGGCATGATGCTCTCCAAGGACGCCATCGCCGATGTCGTTGAAATCGTCCGCGGCCACGACTTCTACCGTCCAGCCCACGAGACCATCTACGAGTCCATCATCGACCTCTACGGCCGTGGTGAACCCGCCGATGCCGTCACGGTGTCCGATGAGCTGACAAAGCGCGGCGAGATCAACAGGATCGGCGGCCCCGCGTATCTGCATGAGCTCATCCAGACCGTGCCCACAGCGGCGAACGCTGGCTACTACGCCGAGATCGTCGCTGAACGCGCCGTCCTGCGCCGCCTCGTCAACGCTGGCACCAAGATCGTCCAGATGGGCTACGGCCAGGATGGAGAGGTAGAAGACCTGGTCAACCAGGCCCAGGCCGAGATCTACGCCGTGGCCGAACGCCGAACCGCGGAAGACTACGTGGCGCTCAAAGACGTCATGGAATCCACCGTTGACGAGATCGAGGCATCCGGCCACCGGGGGGAAGGCATGACAGGTGTCCCCACCGGGTTCTACGAACTCGACGAGCTCACCCACGGCCTGCACCCGGGCCAGATGATCGTCATCGCCGCACGCCCCGCCGTCGGTAAATCCACGTTCGCGCTCGACTTCGCTCGCTCTGCTGCGATCAAGCACAACCTTGCCACCGTGATGTTCTCCCTGGAAATGGGCCGGAACGAAATCGCGATGCGTCTATTGTCCGCGGAGGCCACCATCGGCCTTCAGGACCTCCGCAAGGGCACGATCAAGGATGAGCAGTGGTCCAAGATTGCGACCACAATGGGCCGAATGAACGATGCCCCGCTGTTCATCGACGACAGCCCCAACATGTCCCTGATGGAGATCAGGGCAAAGTGCCGTCGCCTCAAGCAGCAGCACGACCTCAAACTGGTGATCCTCGACTACCTCCAGCTCATGAGCTCCGGCAAGAAGGTGGAGTCCCGCCAGCAGGAAGTCTCCGAATTTTCGCGTGCCCTCAAACTTCTCGCCAAGGAACTCCAAGTCCCTGTCATCGCTCTCTCCCAGCTGAACCGTGGTTCGGAACAGCGGCAGGACAAGCGGCCCATGGTCTCGGACCTTCGAGAATCAGGATCCATCGAGCAGGATGCCGACATGGTCATCCTGCTTCACCGCGAAGACGTCTACGACAAGGAATCTCCCCGTGCCGGCGAAGCCGACATCCTCATCGCCAAGCACCGTAACGGCCCCACTAAGGACATCGTGGTTGCCTTTCAGGGCCACTACTCCCGGTTCGCGAACATGGCGGGCGAGACCGGCGGCGGGTTCTAAATAGCTCTCGGCTCGAAGGTGAGGACCCTTCGCCCGGCTCGGGCTTGTCCGGTCCGTGCACTACAGTGCATTGATCGTGATGCTCTTGTGGATCGCTGACCAGGTTGATTTGAGTGTGTCGAGGGTCGGGCAAATTGCTTCGACCTCGATGGTCACCGCCGGCTTGCTGAACGTCCGGATAGCCGTGAAGTCGTAGGTGTTCCCTGACTGAAAGCTGACAGACAGCATGGCCACATCGCGGATTCCGGAAGCACCGTAGCTTAGGGTGGTGTCCTTGGCGCTTGCGACGAGGTCCTTCTCTCCCGGGGCGAGGATGGAGAGAACCTTCAGGGTCGATTCCCTATCGTCCCCGGCGACCAGCTCGGAGGGCTGATTGCGCATCTGGGTCGTCCTGACTTTGCATTGAGTGTTCTGCGAGGTGAATGTCGTTACCCCATCTGGCGCGACAGTGCTGTTGTCGGTCTGCCATCCGGACGTCGGATCCCCGAGGGAGGTGCCGATGTCGGGAGTGTGTCCACCGTTTTCGTCCCCCAGAATCCTGTTTCCGTTGTCCCAAGAGAGATCCTCCGTGCTCGGGTCAAGCCTTGACGCCGCAGGTCCGGACGGGCTGACTGGAGCCGGAGCGCCGCTAGCGCACCCCCCGAGCGCTGCGGCGACGATGACGGCTGACAAAAGTGTTGATATTGGCCTGTGGAATGGACTCGGGATTTTCATGGGTAGCCTTCGGCATCGGTGGGACCCTCATGGTCGCGCAGCGCCTACCCGCCAGTCAGCAAGTGGTCCGGCAGCCGGTTTCCCGGAGCCCGTCCGCGGATCTCGAGCAGCTCGCGGGCGTGCGCGTGCAGGCGCCGGTCCTCGTCGGTTTTCGGGACCCATGGCGGGATCGGAACGGACGTTCCGCTCTCGTCCCTTGCCACCATAACTGTCAGGCAGTAGGTAGTGAGGTTCATCTCGCGGCTCTTCGGGTTTCCTGAGCGCACGTGCACGGCAATATGCATGCCCTTGTTGCCGGTGTAAACCAGCCGGGCTTCGACTTCCACTACATCGCCGATCAAGAGGGGACGGTAGAAGCGCACGCCGCCGGAGAACACGGCCACGGTGTCCTTGCCGCTGTAACGGGAAGCGCAGACATAGGCGGCCTCGTCAATCCACTTCATGACGATGCCGCCGTGGACCTTCCCGCCCCAGTTCACGTCGGTGGGGGCTGCCATGAAGCGCAGGACCACGCGCTCGGCCGTGCCGGCGTCGGTATATTCCTGGGCGTTCATGGCTTCGACGATCTTCTCCCGCACGGCGATCCGCGCGAGGGTGTTGTCGCGCTGCTCCGTCTCCTCCGGCGTCGACGGCTCAAACTGGGGGACCGGAACCGGGCGACCGTCGGAACCGACTGCAACGAAGATCACCAAACACTGGCTGCTCATCGTGGCGGCCCCGCCCTTGGGGTCGCCAGAGGTCACGATGGTCCGGATATGCATGGAAGAGCGGCCCGTGTAGACGATGGTGGCTTCCACCTCAACCATGTCGCCGCTGTTCACGGGATCGGCGAAATGGATGTTGCCGACGTACGCCGTGACGCAGTAGGACTTCGCCCAGCCAACAGCTGCTGCATAAGCAGCCTTGTCCACCCACTCAAGGACTGTGCCGGCGTCGACGGATCCGCTGTGTCCGACGTCGGTGGGGGAAGCAAGGAACCGCAAGGTGACGGAGTGGGAGGGGAGCTCGCTCATGACGTGAGTGTATCGACGGCGGGTCTGGTGATGCGCTGTATGACGTCAAATCGATCTGGGACGCGCAAACGGACTGGCGACGCCCGGATACGAGAGTCGCCAGCCCGTTCAGGTGTCGCCGGCGTGGAAGCGAACGCGATACTAGGCGAGGACGCCCAGCCTGGAACCCTTCCGACCGAAGACCGCGGCGTCTACCGAGATCCGACCGGCGCCGGTCAGTGCAACTGCAGCCGCTGCGGCGGCGAGGGCCAGGACCAATTCGTAGCCGCCCTTGTCTGCGAATAGGCCGGCGGGGGCGTGGACCAGGAACAGGGCGCCGAGCATGTCCAGCGCAAGGAGTGCAGCGAAGACGCGGGCCAGAACACCGGCGATGAGAGCGATGCCGCCGACCAGCTCAAGGGTAGCGACGATCGGGGCCACCATGTCTGCGGCCGGGACGCCCATCTTGCCGAAAGCGGCTTGGGTGCCGGTAATGGTGAATTCGTTGAATTTCTGCCAGCCATGCGCGGCGAAGATGAAGCCGACGATGACGCGCAGGACGGTAAGGGCTGTGTTGGTCAGGGTGGACTTGTTCATGTGATTGCATCGTTTCCGGGTAGCGGTTGGCTGTCTCGAAGCCTGCGGCGAATGCCGATTTGTTGAAGCTTCAAGTCAAGTTTCGCGAACTTTGCTTGAAGTGTCAAAAAGCGCGACCGGGGTGCATCTCGGCACGAGACACAGAGGCGCGGGAATCCGAACCCCTCTCCTGCGCCCGGCAGCCGTCTTGGCTGTGAGCATGCTCCTTCAGGCAGGTGTTAGGTAACAACCAACATTAGTCAAGGCAGGCAGGGTCAGTGCATTCTGAAATTTGTGAAATGTGCCCAAAATCCGGCGAAGTGAGCCATGGCTGCATCGCAGGTTCTTGACAAGTGTTCACTTACACAGAACACTGATGTCAGTTGATTCCTCCCCTTCCACCAAGAAAGGTACCCACCGTGTCCCTGGAGAACATCCACGTCGTAATTGTCACCGCCGACTTTTTCGAGGAGTCCGAAGTGATCTATCCGTTGTACAGACTTCGAGAAGCCGGGGCCACCGTCACGCTCGCGGGTCCCCAAGGTGGGCCGTTGGCGGGTAAATCCGGTCTTCGCTCTCTGGCCGCGGACAAGAGCTTCGAGGAACTGGAGGCGGGTTCTTTTGATGCCGTACTGATTCCGGGCGGCTTTGCGCCGGACATTGTCCGGCGGTCCGAGCCCGTGCTCCGGTTCCTATGCAGCATGAACGCCTCCGGCAAACCCATCGGCATGATTTGCCACGGGGGATGGGTGGGCATTTCCGCCGGAATAGTTGCCGGTCGAAGCCTGACCAGCGTTCCGTCCATCCGGATTGACCTGGAAAACGCGGGCGCGACTTGGATCGATCAGGGCGTTGTGGAGGACGGAAGCCTGGTGACAGCACGAGTGCCGGACGACATGGGCGCCTGGATGAAGGCATTCGTCGGCCTTTTGGAAAGGACCACGGGAAAATGACTGACGTAACGCTCCAGCGCCCGGATGGAGAGCTTGACTCCCTCCAGGAGAGTTATCCGGTGCGGGTCATCGAACGCCGTGACGTGGCCGAGGACACCATTTCCCTGGCCCTGAAGCGAATCGATGGTCTCGACTTCCCCGCGTGGGATCCGGGTGCCCACATCGATGTGGTCCTGGGGACGGACGGCAACGGCGAAGCTCTCAGCCGCCAATACTCCCTGTGGGGGGATCCGGGGAACAGATCCGTCTGGCGAATTGCCATACTGAAGGATCCCAAGAGCCGAGGCGGGTCAGTAAAGGTTCATGAGACTCTGGCCGAGGGCGTCCGTTTAACCGTCAAGGGACCCCGCAATCATTTTCCATTGGAACCTGCCGGGGAGTATGTCTTCTTCGCGGGCGGAATCGGGATCACTCCCATTCTCCCTATGGTGCGTGCCGTCGCGGCGAAGGGTCAGCCGTGGCGACTGTATTTCTTGGCCCGGAACAGGGCCCGGCTCGCCCTCCTGGACGAGATCGCATTGCTGCCCCACGGCCGGGTTGTGTTGCACTGCGACGAAGAGGCCGGACTGATCGATCTTCCGTCCATCACAGGGGAGCTGGGTCCAGATGCCGACGTGTATGCCTGCGGCCCGGGCCCCCTGTTGGATGCTTTGGAGAACCTCTCGGCACTTGGTCCCTGGACATTCCACTGTGAGCGGTTCGCCGCCCCGGCCAGCATGCCAGGTTCCGATGAGCGTCCCTTCGACGTGGTCATGTTCAAGTCCGGCAGAACGGTTCACGTTCCGGTGGGGGTGTCCTGCCTTAAGGTGTTGCGCGACAACGGCGCCGACGTGGACTGGTCCTGCGGCGAGGGCGTCTGCGGGACATGCGAAACAGAGGTGGTGGAGGGCACGCCCGACCATCGAGATGCAGTGCTGACTCCCCAGGAGCGCGGGGCTAACGAAACCATGATGCCTTGTGTCTCACGTTCAAAGTCGGCCCGTATCATCCTGAACATCTGACGGTATGTCCTCGTTCGAAAGAGTAATTCGAGAGAGTAATGAGCCGGGAGGCTGACAGGAATGTCTTGTCAGCCTCCCGGCTCATCGTCGTCTTCAGATCCCCCACAAGGATTCAAGCCGCGTCCCTGCAGCGAAGAGACTCCCCTCTTGACCCGGGAAACCAACGAATTGGTGTCCAAGCGGCATGCCCGACTGCCCGCGTGCGCCCGGCACCACGACTGTTGGGAGACCCAGTGCTTGCCATGGCCGGCTCAGCAGTGGATTTCCCGTCGATTCCAATCCAACGGGGGCGTGCGACTGTGCGGCAGGTGCAAGGACCAGCGCGCCTTGAAGCTCGGACCTTAACCAGGATTTCAGCTCCCGGATCGACTTCAGAGCCGAGATGTACGCGCGTTCCTCAATCGTCCTGCCGCGCCTAAAGAGCAAACGCAGCGGCTCGCTGAGTGACTCAGAATGCTGGGCCTCTTCCGAGCGAAGCCGCACGCTCTCATACGCCATGACGGTCATGTGGGCATCCACCAACTCTTCGGCCTGAACATCAAAGTTCAGCCCGCGCACTTCCAGACCTGATCTTTCCAGCATCTCGCCCGCGGATTCTAGAGTCGATGCCATGTCATCCGCTACTTCGAACGAAGAGCCGGGTTGCCACATCCGAACTTGTAGCGGTGCTGCCTGGACCGGGGCAGGGCCCCGGCCTACCCTGTCGACGACCCTGAGATCCTCAATCCCGGCCGTGAAAAATCCCACGGCGTCCAGAGTGCTGCTCAAGCCGGTAATGCCGGCGTGAGGATAGTCTCCAGGGGCTGTCACATGGGCCGCCACCCCGCAGTACGCGGCCGGCCGGGCAACTGATGCCGCAGTTTGAGAGCCGAGGGCAAGGGGCACCATGCCGGCTGCAACGGCCGCAGCGGACCCGGATGAGGACCCTCCGGGTGTATGACGGGCGTCGTTTGGGTTTGAGGTGGGCCCCGGACTGAAGTATGCGAATTCAGTCGTCACGGTCTTTCCCATGACAATTGCCCCGAGGGTCCGCAGTTTCCGGACCAACGAGGCGTCCGAAGCTGCCACATGGTGTTGACGGAGGATGGAGCCGCACCGCGTCGGTAATCCGGCGACATCGATAATGTCTTTGACTCCGATGGGGACCCCGTGGAGGGGCTTCCTTTCGGAAGGCGGAATCCGGTCCAGTGCGGCGGCATCCCTCAATGCGCCGTCAGCGTCCACCATCACCCATGCCGAGACCACGTCTTCGACTTCATGAATCCGGTCCAGCGACTTACCCACGGCGTCCGTTGCCGATACCTGGCCCGACTGTAGCTGGTCTATCAAACCAAGCAATGGCCACGGTCCAAATACATTCACTGCGAGCTCCTTCCGGCGACCCTGGAGACCACCATTGCCTCGAGACCTGTAGTTCAGGAATTGCTCGAGTGGATTCTCTCAGAGAACGCCCGTTGACATATGTTCTGTGTAATAGAACACTATATGAGAGCAGTCATTCCCGACAGACCCTAAACGAGAAGGAGACCACCATGCGCAGCCCCATACCCGTCGAGGCGTTCGATGCAAGTTGCGGAGACATCAACGAAGTAGTCGCCTTCCCTCCGGAGGCATTCACCTCACCCGAGTTCCACGAGTTTGAAATGGACGCCGTGTTCGGCCACGAATGGCTGTGCATTGGGCGCGCGACGGACATCCCGAACAAAGGTGACTACTTCACCGTTGACGCTCTGGATGAACAGCTTCTGATCGTCCGTCAGAGTGACGGAACCATTCGCGCGCAATCCAATGTCTGCCGCCACCGTGCCATGAAGCTGGCCGATGGGCAGGGAAACGCCCGACGGTTCAAGTGCGACTACCACTCGTGGGTCTACGGGCTGGACGGGGTCCTGCAATCTGCCCCGGATCTCAATGACAACCCCTGCTTCGTCAAGTCTGAGGTTCAACTCCCGGAGATCCGCTCCGAGGTCTGGGAAAACTTCATCTTTGTCACCTTTGACCCGGACATCCCGCCGTTGAAGGAACGGCTGTCGGCCCTCGCCAAGTACCTCACTAACTGGGGCATCCCCCACTTGAAGTCTGCAACGCCGCAGGAATTCTTCCCCGTCGATGTGAACTGGAAGATTTTCGGAGACGAGTGCTACCACTGCGCACATCTGCACTCCAAGAGCTGGTGCCCGATGTACGACACCGCCTCCGAACGCATCGACTACGACTCTCCGGTCAACGAACCGGAAAAGGGCGTCATTGCCTACGACCTGATCAGTCTGGAGAAGGATCTCTCACCTACAAGGACGGGCAAGAACCTTCAGCCGGTGCTCCCGGATCTGACAGATGACGAGCGTCGGCGCCTTATCTATGTCACGGTTGCCCCGAATCTGCTCTTGATCGCCATGCCGGACAAAGTGAAGTACTTCATGTGGCTACCGACAGGACCCACGACGTCGGTGTTCTCGGCCACGTGGATGTATCCCGAATCCACGCTTCAGAAGCCAGGCTTCGAAGAGGAGTGGAAGATGGAGGTTGAGGACCTCAAAGAAGTCATGGAGGAGGACGTCTACGCGTGGACATCAGTCCAGAAAGGGATGTTCTCCAGGAACGCCCCGCGGGGACGCTACGCACCCAGCGAGGTAGTTCTGGTCCGTTTGAATGAATGGCTTGTCGAAAAGTACCGTGCGGCCGACGCGAAGGCCCGCAATGCCCAGACTGTTCAGGACGCTGATCTGGCTCCAGCCCCGGTGAGTGCCGGGGTCTGAACTCCGGCATGGCCGCTGGCCGCAACGGACCCGCTAAGAATTCACGACATCGCAGCAGGTGGCGTATTGCGTCAGCCTTCCGTGCCCGGCCACCGAGGCAGGGCACCAGGATCCATTCAAGAATCGTTAGGAATGAGACAACTTCATGGCACCCAAAAGAATAGTAGTTACGGGCGGATCAGGGCGTGTGGGGCGCTATGTACTGGCAGAATTGGCGTCGAACTTCGAAGTGGTCAACGCTGATCTTTCTCCGGCGGATAGCGGCCCCAAGGGGGGAGCGGTATCCGATGTGGAATATGTCGCCACCGATGTCATGGACCTCGACGCCGTCAGATCCGCCCTTAAAGGCGCCGACGCGGTAATTCACCTGGCCGCCATCGACTACGACTGGAACGCCGCTCCGGAGAAATACATTCGCGTCAACACGCTGGGCACATGGAATGTGTTGCAGGCGGCACAAGAGCACGGCTTGGAGAAAGTGGTCCTTTGCTCCAGCATTTCAGCTTGCGGCCTTTCGGAAATGCGATCCGATTGGACCCCCCAGTACCTTCAAGTCGACGAAGAACATGAGATCAGGCCGGTCCAGGCATATAGCCTCAGCAAACAAATCATGGAGAACATGGGCCAAGCCGTTTCACGGGGCAGCGATGTCTCCGTCATCTGCATCCGACCGATGGCTGTCGTTCTGGAGGAGTCACTCGAGGACTTCATCCAGTTCATTGACGACCCCGATCTTAAGTGGCTCTTCTACTACATCGAGGCCGCCGATCTGGCGCGGGCCTTCCGGGCAGCCGTTGAAGTTGAAGATATCAAGTTCGGAACGTTCTTCATCAGCGCTGATGACACTTGCCATCCTGAGCCGACCCTGGAATGGTACAGGCGCTTGTTCCACGAGGAACCTGCGGAAACCGCTAGCAGTCGGGGGGTTTTCGACATCAATGCGCGGGCCTCGATATTTTCCTCGAAAGCGGCAAAAGAACGACTTCGTTGGAAGCCCACCACCAATTTCCTCGAGCTTCGCGAAAGAGGCGGGTTCTCCGTTCCTCTGTCCGTGGATTCAAAGAGTTAGGCGCCCTGCGAGAGATGAATGAAAGAGAAACCATGCCCGATGTAGTCCGCCCCGGTGCCGTCGCCTGGACCGGCGACAATCCCTTCATATACCTGAAGACCGACCCGGACGGTACATGGTCGTCCCTGTCAGTCTATTTCCGCATCGCGGCATCGAGATTTGGCCCCGGAAAGGTGAGCGTTGTTGTCGAAAACCCCTACGAAGCCCGGGAACCGGCTACCCGTCTGGTTCTGACCGACAATCTAGACCTTGCCAGGTTCCTCATCAAAGATTTCGTGTCGAAATTCGTCCTCTTCCGGCCTTCCGAGGTCATGGATGACCTCGAGTACCTCGAAGGAGCGGCGTTTACCCAGTCCCTCGATGGCCACGACTGGACGGAACGCGCAACGGTCGGCCCGCGAAGTATCGAAATGACGTGGCGAGGACTCTCGGAGCCCTTCGCGGTCGACGTTCCCGCACCCGAATCGGGGACCGGGTCCCATGAAATGTTTGCGGTCTTCAGGATCGCTGATGCAGGGGAAGTCATTGTGGATGGTCGCCGGCTACCGGGGTCGACCGTCGAGCGTGACTTCCTCAACGGGCCCGGCCAGTCCGCAGGAATGGCCATCTCCGAGACCTGGGTTGAACAACCGTGAACGTCAACGACCTGAGGGCAGCAACCGCCATCATGGCCGTAGAACCACGCTGGACAGGAATGACCACGCTGGAGACCGTCCTTCCGGAGGCAAAACGGCGGAAGTGGCTACTCCATGCCGGCCCGCCATTTAGCTCTTGGGCCGAGGTCCCGGAACCGCTAAGAAATTCGGCGATGCAGGCATGTCAGCTTGAAGGCTGGGCGGACTCGGAGGACGAGTCCCTCAGACTGCTCTCGGACGGAGACATCACACTCGAACCCGCTCAGAACCACGACTGCGTGGTTCCCTTGGCGGGAGTCATCTCGCCTGGGATGGCGCTGCATGTTGTCGAAGACGGGACCAACGCAGGCTCCCGCAGCTATGCCGCCGTCAATGAAGGAATGCAGCACTGCCTCAGACTGGGCATTAGGGACCCCCACCTCACCGCACACCACACCTGGCTCAACAGCACACTTGCTCTGTGGCTCACCGCGGTACTACGCGAAACAGGACCGGTGGACCTCCTGCCACTGATGAGGAACTCCTTGGAGCTCGGTGACGATGGGCATAACCGCACGATTGCAGGCAGCCGGCTTGTTACCGAGAGGCTGCTCTCCAGCGCTACGGGTGAGACTCCGCCGGGAATCAGGGACTTCCTTGATTCCTGTCCGGCCTTTGCATTAAACCTGTGGATGGCGGCCGCAGCGCTGTGCCTCAGAGCTGCCGAGGGAATCCCGAAGACATCGTCGATTACCCGGGCGGGCGGGAATGGAGTTTCGTTCGGAATCCAAATAGGCGCCAAACCAGGAGTCTGGTTTAGTTGCGCAGCAGAGCCTCCTCGCGGACCCCGCGAACGAAACTACGATGGACTCAAAGTCCTCGGGGCCATCGGAGACAGCGCGGTCGTGGACTTCTTTGGCATGGGCGGGGGCGCGCTCGGCCACGCGCCGGACACCGTGACGGCGCTGTCAGACTATGCGCCCTTCAATGCGCTCAGCCGTCCGCAATCCGTGATGACGGCACAACATACAGCCTTGCCGATCCGGACGGGGGTCTCTTGTGATTCCGTGCTGAATGCAGGATTGGCGCCCATCGTTCTCCTCGGGATGATTGAAGCCTGCGGACTCGAAGGACGAATCGGCGGCGGAGCATACGAACCATCTCTTCAACTATTCAAAGCAGCCGCGATTTCGGAAGAATCCGTCTGAACAACGAACCGGACCGTGTTCGGGCTGCACCGTAGGGTGCCGCCCGAACACGGCCTTCCGCTGTCATCAAATACCGAACGAGTACCACATAATGGATGGTGACAACTTACATTCCAAAAGCGGAGGTACCGACTGTGGCAACGACGGCGGAATCCAAGGAACGCAGCGCCACGGAAGCCTCCCGCCTGGCTGTCGGAACCAGAATCCGTTCTGCACGTACCGAGCGAGGGACCTCGCTGCGCGAGCTGGCCAGAAGGCTTGGCGTCTCGGCCGGACACATTTCTCAAGTGGAGCGGGGCATGGTGGCGCCTTCGATCAGCCTCCTGTATTCCATCGCATCGGAGTTGTCACTGTCCATGGATACTCTCTTCGGCGAGGACAGAACAGGCCCGGGGGAGTATGAAGGAATTGAAAAGAGTCCCGGCGAAGAAAGGTTCATTACCCGCTCGGCCGAACGCCGGAAGATCGACTTGGACACCGGCGTCCGCTGGGAACTCTTGACTCCCACGCCACATGAAGTCGTCGATTTCCGGGAGATCGTTTATGCCCCCGGGGGCGGATCTTCCAAGCCCGGAGAGTTCATTCGCCACAGCGGACGTGAATACGGCTTAGTCCTTGAAGGCGTGCTTCATGTTCAGCTTGAATTCGAGGACTTCATGCTGGGACCAGGCGACTCCATAGCCTTTGACTCCAGAGTCCCCCACAGGCTCTGGAATGAGAATGACAAGACCTCGGCGCGAGCGGTGTGGTGCACCTATTCCGAACCGGTTGATTCCTGATTTGACGTGCTGATAGCACGTCCTTTGCGTCGCCCCTGCTCCGAAGGGCAATTTGGCGCGCCCGAACGCGCCGCGCCCAAGCCGGCAATGATGAAGTGCCCGGATCGTGTGGCCTCGTTCCGCACCGCGATGCCAGATCCTTCTTCAACCGACCACAACCGCTCCCGTGGCCGAGTTGAAGTGTTTTCTTAAATCAAACGTTTTGTGAGACTTCGGAGTCGGTGAAATCCACCCGACGCGAAGCCTAACGCGATGCATCCTTCATGGGCACGCGAGAAAACCCTGCAACAAAGCGGCAAAAGCCCACCTCACGTTATGGGCGCGGGGTGTCTGGG
Source organism: Arthrobacter methylotrophus (assembly GCF_039539965.1). Taxonomy (NCBI): domain Bacteria; kingdom Bacillati; phylum Actinomycetota; class Actinomycetes; order Micrococcales; family Micrococcaceae; genus Arthrobacter; species Arthrobacter methylotrophus. The sequence goes on from NZ_BAABED010000001.1 coordinate 4,582,268, forward strand.
AGCTAATTTCCCTAAGAAATTTTCATGTGACTCTTGACACGCTGTATTCTGTGATCGAACATTGAATCTATCCCGGGCGAACAGGGCATCGAAAGAGCGGCCCTTTTTGTCCCACCATTTGTTTGTCCCACCTTGCCGGGACACCTGGTACTCATTACCACCCACCCAATCCGTTCATGCGCGGCTTGAAACCGACACACCCACGATGGAGTTTGGATGTCAAACAATTCGGTAATCGATAGCAGCCCTTTGCTGCCTTTTCACAAGAAGCTGCTCATCCAGTCCGCCGGAGGCCCGTTCCTGGACGGATGGCTGCTGAGCATCGTCGGCATCGCCCTCGTGGGGATGGTCCCCGAGCTTGGTCTCGGCACTGCGGAACTCAGCTTTGCGGGCGCAGCAGCGCTCATCGGGATTTTTGCCGGAGGACTCATCTTCGGACGTCTGACGGACCGCATTGGTCGACAACTGATGTACACGATTGACCTGATCGCCTTGGTTGTAGCTTCGCTGCTCTGCGCATTCGTGACCGAGGCCTGGCAGATCATCGCACTGCGTTTCATTATCGGCGTGGCCATCGGCGCCGATTACCCCATCGCCACAGCATTGCTGACTGAATGGCTCCCCATCAAGAAGCGTGCCGCCATGGTGGGCTCGCTGGTTGTCTTCTGGTTCGTGGGTGCCGCCGTGGCGACCATGGTTGGATTCGGCTTCGCTGCAGTATTCGGTGACGGGTCCTGGCGGTGGATGCTCGCCAGCGGGATCGTTCCCGGTGTCATCATCTTGCTGCTGCGCATCGGCACGCCGGAGTCCCCTCGCTGGCTTATCTCCAAGGGCCGTTTCGAGGAAGCCCACGCCGTCGCACGACGGGTCTATGGCCAGGACGTGGATGTTCACAATCTGGTTGCCACGGAAAGCGAAGAAGTCAAGAAAGCCGGTTTTGCCGCCCTGCTCAAGGGGGCATACCTCCGTAGGGTCGTCTTCTGTGGAGGCTTCTACCTGGCAGCAGTCACCCCGCTTTTCGCGATGTACACCTTTGGCCCGACCATGCTCGCTGCATTCGGACTCTCCAGCGGCAACAGCAGCTACCTGGGCGAAACCATTATCAGCGTCCTCTTCCTCGTCGGATGCATCATCGCTTTGCCGCTCACTGAATCTGTCGGCCGACGGCCCTTGCTGATCTGGTCCTTCGTCCTCATGCTCATTCCGTTGACAGTTCTCGGTGCTCTCCCGCAGGGGCCGGCATGGCTGATCATCGTCGCATTCAGCGCCTATGCCCTCTTCTCCGGGGGACCCAACATCCTGGAATGGTCCTACCCCAACGAAATCTTCCCCACCGAAATACGCGCAACGGCGATGGGCGTCGTCACCGCGATCAGCCGCATCGGCGCCGCGGTGGGCACCTTCCTGCTTCCCATCGGACTGGAAAAGTTCGGGGTAGGAGGAGTCATGTACATGGCAGCCGGGCTTACCGCCGTCGGCCTCATCGTCTCGGTCATCCTCGCCCCCGAAACGCGGGGCCGTTCCCTGGCTGAAGCCAGTTCGATCGAGCCCGGCCGCACCACGCAGAAAGAGAGGGCAGGGATAAAAGTCGGTCTCTAGACCCCGGAACCTACTCGACATATAGAAGCGGAGGCGAGCGATCCAGGACGGATCGCCCGCCTCCGCTCGGTTCCGACCGGCGGGCGAGCTGATGGGACGGACTCCTGGCGGCTAGCGGATCGGGCACCTTCGACAATCTACCCGTCGGTGCCGCCCGCTAGGCTGGGAAAGTGCCCCAAACAGTGACCCGCCGCACCGCACCCTCCAACGCCCGCGAGATCCTGCGCCTGGCCGTCCCCGCTTTCGGTGCGCTCATCGCCGAACCCCTCTTCCTCTTGGCAGACTCCGCGATCGTGGGCCATCTCGGAGTCCCTCAGTTGGCTGGCGTGGGGCTTGCCTCCACCCTGCTGTACACCGCCGTCGGACTTATGGTCTTTCTGGCGTATTCGACGACCCCGGCCGTTGCGCGCGCCATCGGGGACGGAAAGCTCGCCAAAGCGCTGGCAGCAGGGCGCGACGGCGTCTGGCTGGCCTTGCTGCTGGGTACCGTGCTGGCGGTGGCCGGATTCCTCGCGGCCGAGCCGTTGCTCGGGCTGTTCGGGGCCGGCGGCGACGTGCGGGCATACGCCATCGAGTATTTGCGCTGGTCCATGCCGGGGCTCGTGGCCATGCTGCTGATCTTCGCTGGAACCGGCGTGTTACGCGGTCTGCAGGACACCCGTACCCCCTTGGTTGTCGCAACGGCGGGCTTCGCTGTCAACATTGGCCTGAACTGGATCCTCGTCTATGGCATGCACCTGTCCGTGGCGGGTTCGGCGATCGGCACCAGCATCGCGCAATGGGCCATGGCCGCCGTGTATCTGGTGATGGTGGGACGCAATGCCCGGCGACACGGCGTTCCACTCCGGCCGGATTGGCGAGGAATCCGCACCATGACCACTGTGGGTTCGTGGCTCATGCTCCGCACCCTCAGTTTGCGCCTGGCGATCCTGGGCACGATCCTGGTGGTCACCGCCCAAGGGCAGATGAACCTGGCCGCGCACCAGCTTGCGATGACCATCTTTTCCTTTCTTGCCTTCGCGCTTGATGCCTTGGCCATTGCTGCGCAGGCCCTTATCGGCAAGGAACTGGGAGCTTCGCATCCGGCACGGGCACGCGAACTGACCCGTACGATGATCCGCTGGGGCGTCGCCTTCGGCGTGGTGACAGGGGTGTTCCTCGCGGTGGCGGCACCGTGGGCAGGCTTCATCTTCACGTCCGACGCCGGCGTCCAGTCCGCGCTCACCGTGGCACTGTGGGTACTCGCCGTCGGACAGCCTCTCGCCGGCTATGTTTTCGTCCTGGATGGCGTCCTGATCGGCGCGGGCGATGCCCGCTACCTGGCGATTGCCGGCGTCGTGAACCTTGCCGTTTATCTGCCGCTTTTGGCGGCAGTCCACCTTGCCCGGCCCGACGGCGCGGCGGGGCTTGTGTGGCTATGGGCGGCGTTTGCGCTGGGCTACATGCTGGCCCGCGGAGTCACTCTGGGGCTGCGGGCGCGTACGGACAAGTGGATGGTCCTGGGTTCGCACTAAACTGGACTGGTGACTCTCCCCACCTCTTCAGCGACTCCATCCACGCCTACAGCAGCCGGCCTCTGGAAGCCCGTACTTGTCCGAGCCGGTGTTGCCCTGGTATTCGGGGCCGTGACAGTCTTCTGGGGCTCGCCATCCGTCCACGTTCTGGCCTGGGCTACCGGCGTCTACCTGCTCGCAACCGCGGGCGCCGCGTTCCTGGCTGAGAGTGTTCCGGCAGCCGCAGCGGTCGTCGTTGGCTTGGCAGGGGTGGGTGCCTTGATGACGCAGTCTGACACGGGGGTTGGCGTTTCCGCGCTCGTAGGACTGCTGCTGCTCGGAGTCTTTGAATTGGTCCAGGGGTACCGGAAGCGGGGACGGCATGTGCTTGGCCGCGACTGGATCATTTCCGGCGTGGTGGGCATCGGCACCGCCGTCGCACTGCCGTTCTTTATCAGTCTTGGAGCACACGCATTACTGGGTGTTGCCGGTGGTGGCGCCATCATCTCCGGAGTCTTGTGGGTGCTTTCCGGACTGAGCCTGCGGCACGATGGGCGAACCCCCTCCGCCGAGGCCGTAAACTAGTAATGGCACGTTCTACTCATCGTAGAAATCTCGCGGCGCGCACGGCGCCTGCACCCCACGCCACATTGGAGGAATGACCTTGGCTGACCAGAAACCAAGAGAGCCGCGCAAGATGCGGACCTCGGTGAAGGGACCGCTGATGTTCTCCGCGTTTTGGGGCGTCCTGATCTTTTTCGCCGTGCTGATTTTCGCCTCCGGGGGTAGCGCCCGCACCCCGCGCTTTGACCTCGCCTTTACCGGTGCAGGCATCGCATTCATTGTGAGCCTCGTCCTCGCCGCCATGCTTTCCATGAGCCACAAGGAAAACGCCGAGCACCTTGGCAAGGGATCTGGCATCAACCTGAGTTCCAAGAAGCCGGGTCACAGCCACGGTTCGGCGCCGTCCCCCGTCGCGGGCAGCGAGACCGAAGCGCCCGACGGCGACTCCCGCTAGCTCACTGTCAGGGTCGCGTCACGCCACGCAACTTTTAGCCGACTAGTGACCCCGCCAACTCCTCAAACATGCGGCAGGCCGCCGTCGTACGCGCTGAAAACTTGCCGCAAGTGACGCGGGCCGTTGGTTCATTCCTTGCCTGAGGCTTTCCGGGCGCGGTACGCGGCCACGTGAGTTCGATTGGCGCAGTTGCCGGTATCGCAGTAGAGCTTGGAGCGGTTGCGGCTCAAGTCCAGCACGACGGCGTCGCAATCATCCGCGGCGCACACCCGTAAGCGGTCCATTTCCTTACTGCGGATGGCGTCCACAAGTGCCATGGCGGCTTCCGTGCCCAGTCGTTCCGCAAGGGGTGCCTCAGGCGTTGTGGCGTGCAGGTGCCAATCCCAGTGATCGTGCTTGACGAGTTGGGGGAGTGCATGCGCGTCGGCGAGGAGTTGGTTGACGGTCTTCGCGGCCGCGTCCTCATCGGCTGTCCATAGAGAAGCCAGCTGGCTACGCAGGCCCTTCACACTGAGCAATTCTGATTCGGTTCCCTCCCTGGCTCCCGTGAATTGTTCCGCGTCCAGGAATGCTTGGAGCTCGGCGACGCCGGGGAGGGATTCGGTGCCGTTGGCGGCCGTATTGATCAAAGCGACCACGCTGCGCAGCGCCACTTCAGTGTCAGGTGCAAAAAGCACTTTGACTCCTTACATCTCGCGAGAGTATTGTCAGTAGCGTAACCCATTTTACTCCTGACAGGAGGCTGCTGTGTCAGCTGCAACCAACCGGGCTGGCGCCGCGGGCTTCATGGCATCGGGCCTGGGGCTCGCGCTTTTTTCCTCGGCGGTCTTCGGCTTGTCCGGCTCATTTGCAAAGTCCCTCCTGGAAACAGGGTGGACCCCGGGCGCGGCAGTTGCCATCCGGCTCAGTGGTGCTGCCCTGATCTTGGTGATCCCCGCTGTCGTCGCTCTCCGTGGCCGTTGGCACCAGCTTAAGGACAACTGGCTCACTATCCTCCTGTTCGGCGTGATTGGTGTTGCAGGCTGCCAGCTCTTCTACTTCAACGCGGTGTCCAGGCTGTCCGTGGGGGTCGCTCTCCTGCTGGAATACCTCGCGCCCACCATGATCGTCCTGTGGTTGTGGGCTGCGAGCCGACGCCGTCCCCGGAAGCTCACCGCCATCGGTACGCTGCTTTCCCTTGGCGGACTTGTCCTGGTGCTGGATCTCACCGGTGCCGTGACAGTGGACTTCGTCGGAGTCTTGTGGGGCATGGCCGCAGCCGTCTGCCTGGTGATCTACTTCTTCATCACAGCCAAGCAGAACGACACCTTGCCTCCCATCGTGCTGGCCTCCGGGGGCCTCATGGCAGGTTCAATCCTGATCTGGACCGCCGGGGGGACCGGGCTGCTGTCCATGACTTTCGCCAACGCAGACGTTCAACTCGGCCCGTGGACCACACCGTGGTGGGTTTCCATTGCCGGTCTCGTCGTCCTCTCTACGGTCCTGTCCTACGTCACGGGGATCATGGCCGCCCGCAGCCTCGGGTCCAAGGTTGCGTCATTTGTCTCGCTCACGGAAGTGCTGTTCGCCGTGGTGTGGGCTTGGCTCTTGCTGGCCGAATTGCCGGGAGCCATCCAGCTCGTGGGCGGCATGCTCATCGTGTGCGGAGTGATCCTGGTGCGCCTCGATGAACTGCGGGCCGGCAAGCGTGATGCCGCTGAGTCCGCAAACTTCAGGGCGGCGCGGGAGCTTGACCACGCGAACGACGTCGAGCCCGTCCCTTCCGAGAGGGTCCTCTAGACCTCCCCTGCCTAGGCCAGGCTGGCCTAGCATGTTGGTATGTGCCGCAACATCCACACCCTTCACAATTTCGAGCCACGAGCCACCTCGGCGGAGGTGGAAGCTGCAGCCCTGCAATACGTGCGCAAGATCAGTGGAAGTACAAAGCCGTCCAAAGCCAACGAGGAGGCTTTCGCCGAAGCCGTCCACGAGATCGCGCACATCACCCAGCATCTGCTTGATTCCCTGGTGACCCACGCGCCTGCTCGGAATCGCGACGAGGAGGCGGCCAAGGCCAAGGCGCGGTCCGCTGTTCGTTTCGGAACGGCCTAGGCGCCCAACTAGCTCGCATTTGGTGTCGTTTTGAGGCTCGAAAGCGACAACAAATGCGAGCTAGTTGGGGAGGCAGAGGCTACTTTGCGAAGGACCGCAGCCGAAGCGAGTTCGCGACCACCAGGACCGAGCTTGCAGCCATGGCCGCGCCGGCGATCATGGGGTTGAGCAATCCCAACGCCGCCACCGGGATGCCGATGGCGTTGTAGAAAAAGGCCCAGAACAGGTTTGTCTTGATGGTGCTGAGCGTCTTCCGGGACAGCTCGATGGCTTGCACCAGCTGGCCGAGATCGCTGCCCATCACGGTCAGGTCCGAGGCCTCAATGGCCACGTCCGTCCCCGATCCCATGGCGATCCCCAGGTCTGCTTGCGCCAAAGCTGCGGCATCGTTGACCCCGTCCCCGGCCATTGCCACCGTGAAGCCCTGGGCTTGGAGTTTCTTGACCGCGTCCACTTTTCCTTCCGGCAGCACACCGGCGAACACATCTTCCGGGGCAATCCCGACGGCGGTAGCCACTTGCGCGGCCACAGCGGCGTTGTCTCCGGTCAGCAGCAGGGGGCGGATTCCAAGCTCCTTGAGCCTCTCGATTGCAGCGGCCGAGCTTGCTTTGATGGAGTCCCGTAGCGTGATGATTCCTGCGGGCTTCCCGTCCACAGCAACCCAAATGGCCGTAGCACCACCGGTTTCCTCGGTGGCCAGTGCTTGGCGTTGAGCGTCGCCCGGGAAGATTCCGTTGTGTTCCAACCAGCCCGTCCTGCCCACCACGACAGTGCGGTCAGCGCCGGTTCCATTCAGCGCAACTTTCCCACGGACTCCGCCGCCCGGGGCTGAACTGAAGTCCTTCACGGCAGGGAGCGGGCCGGCGTCGCGCATTGCGGACTGTGCGGCAACGGCAATGGCATGGGCGATGGGGTGCTCGGATGCTGCCTCAACAGCGCCTGCGAGAGACAGGACGTCGGCAGGGGAGTGGCCGTCCAAGTCCAGCGTGTGCCCGACTGCCAGCTTGCCGAGGGTGACGGTGCCCGTCTTATCCAGCAGGATGGCGTCCACCGTGCGCGTATCTTCAAGTACCTGTGGACCCTTGATGAGGATGCCGAGCTGGGCCCCACGGCCGGTTCCGGTGAGGAGGCCGACAGGTGTGGCGAGTCCAAGCGCACACGGGCAGGCAATCACGAGCACAGCCACGGCCGCCGTGAACGAGGCGTTGAGGTCCCCGCTCAGGGCGAGCCAGAAAACGAAGGTGACAACGGCGATGAGCAGAACCACCGGAACGAAGACGGCACTGATGCGATCGGCGAGCCGCGCGATCGGGGCTTTGCCCGTCTGTGCCTGACTCACCAAGCGTCCCATTTGCGCGAGTGTGGTGTCGGAACCGACCCTAGTGGCTCTGACCAACAGCCGGCCCGAGGTGTTGATGGTGGCGCCTGTGACCTGGCTGCCGGGTCCGGCCTCGACGGGAACGGATTCGCCGGTGACCAACGAAGCGTCTATGGCAGATGCACCGCTCGTCACGACGCCGTCGGTGGCGATCTTCTCTCCGGGTCGAACCACGAAGATATCGCCGGCCAGGAGTTGTTCGGCCGGGATCTTGTGCTCGACGCCGTCGCGGAGCACCGTTGCGTCCTTGGCCCCCAGATCGAGGAGGGCCTTGAGGGCATCCCCGGCTTTGGCCTTGGCGTTGGCCTCGAGATAGCGGCCGAGAAGCAGGAACGTAGTAACCACTGCGGCCACTTCGAAGTACAGCCCGCCGCCCATGGACTCCATGCCAGGGTGTTCATTGATCATGGGGTCGGCGAAAAGCTGCCACGCCGAATAGAGGTACGCGGCCAGGACTCCAATGGAGACGAGCGTGTCCATAGTGGAGGCGAAGTGGCGGGCGTTGATTGCGGCGGCGCGATGGAAGGGCCAAGCAGCCCAACTCACCACCGGAAGTGCCAGGACGGCCGCCACCCAGCCCCACTGCGGGAACTGCAACGCCGGGATCATCGAGATGGCGAAGACCGGGACGGTCAGCACTGCGGCCGTAATCAGCCGTGGTTTCAGCTGGCGCGCAGCAGGCCCGTGATGCATGTGGTCGCCAGCCATGTGTCCCGCATGGTCGACCGCCATGACATGGTGCTCGATGAGCGGAGGGTTTGGCCTCGATTCGTGGATCCGGGCTTTGTAGCCCGTTGCGTTGACCGTGTCCACGATTTGTTGGTCCGTGACGTCGGCCGGGACTTTTACCTGGGCTGATTCGAGCGGGAGGTTGACGGAGGCCTCCACGCCGTCGAGCTTGCCTAGTTTCCGTTCCACACGGGCAACGCACGATGCGCATGTCATCCCCTCGATGTCGAGTTCGATGATGCGCGTACCCGACTGATGGAGGATGTCCTGATTGTTCACATTGGCCCCTAGGCCTCGTTGGCGACTACCAAGTAGCCGGCTTCGGCGACGGCTTCGCCGATCTCCGACGGCGACAACTCCTGAGTGGAGGTGATGGTGACTGTGGAGATTCCGCCGTCATTCAGATCGATCTCGACACTTTCCACGCCGGCCAGGGACTCGATTTCCTCGCTGACGGCTGAAACGCAGTGCCCGCAGGTCATGCCGGAAACACTGACGTTCGTTTGGATGGTTGCAGTGTGGCCCATGGCGTACTCCTTGGTGGTGAGTTGGATGGTGTGGTGGGTGCTGGCGGGATTACCGCAGCAGGCGCCCGATGGCATCAGCAGCCTCCTTGACTTTGATGTCGATTTTCTCCGCACGGATTTCCGGGTCTGCCTCGGAGGCGGCGCCCGCTACGCAGTGTCCGATATGTTCTTCGACGAGTCCTAGGCTGACGGCGTGCAAGGCCTTGGTGGCGGCAGCAACCTGGGTGAGGATGTCGATGCAGTATTTGTCCTCCTCCACCATGCGGGCAATGCCGCGGACCTGACCCTCGATGCGTTTCAGGCGGCGCAGGTAGGCGTCCTTATTGGCTGAGTATCCGTGCACGGCTGCAGGCTCAAGCTCGATGACCGGGGGGTTGATTTGCAGGTCTGCCTTGCTCATGTCATTACGATATACCCCCAGGGGGTATCAATACAAGTACCCCCTGGGGGTATATCAATCTAGTGACAGGGTGTCCAGCGTCAGCTTCCTGGCCGGCTCACTAGCTGGATGAGGTTACCGCAAGTGTCATCCAGGACTGCCGTAACCACGGGACCCATGGGCGTTGGCGGTTGCATGAAGGTCACGCCCAAGGCTTGGAGTTCCTGGTGGGCTGAAGCGACGTCATCCACCGCGAACGAGGCCGCGGGAATTCCATCGGCGACGAGTGCCTGTTTGTAGGTCTTCGCAGCAGGGTGCTGGTCCGGTTCAAGGAGTAGTTCAACGCCTTCGGGTTCTCCGGCGCCAACAACCGTCAGCCACCGGTAGTCCCCGGCGGGCACGTCCGCCTTGGGAACGAATCCCAGTTTCCCGGTATAGAAGGCCAGCGCCTTGTCCTGATCGTCGACAAAGACGCTGGTTACATGGATGCGGGGCTGCATGGGAATCTCCTGATCGTTCCGGGCACTGGTGGCGGTCATGGTTGTTCGGTGGTTGTCGATCCTACTCTTTGCCATCTCGAACCCGCCGACTCATTGCCCCACTCTGCCCAGTCTTCGGGTCGGAGCGAGGGGCGGCCGAGCAGGTAGCCTTGCGCCGCGGTCATCCCGAGCTTGGCGACCGCAGCCAACTCGGCTTCGGTCTCGATCCCTTCGGCCACTAGGGTTGCTCCTATTTCCGAGGAAAAACCAACCATTGCGGCTCCCAGGGCCCGCTGTCCCGGATCTGCGTCGATTCCCGCGATGATCCCGCGATCAAGCTTGATCAGCTCCGGCTTGAGCTGCAGGATGTGGCGCATGGAAGCAAAACCCGCTCCGGCGTCGTCGACGGCGATTCGCAGGCCCGCGCGACGCAGCGGTGCCAGTGCTTCAGCGAGCGGTTCATAGTTGCAGACTTCGTGGCGCTCGGTGAGTTCGAGCACGATACGGTGCAGGGGGAGGGCGGATTCTCTCAGTGCGGCCGCAAACCGAGGGTCAAGACACGAGCGTGGCGAGAGATTCGCACCCACGTACAGTCCCGGCGGAAGTCCGCCTGCGGAGGCCAACGCGGTCCGGAACGCAAGGATTTCAAGTTCGATATCCAGTCCGATGGAAGCCGCCTCAATAAAACGAACTTCAGTGGATGCTCCCGCCCGTCCGCCGAATCGTGTCAAGGCTTCCACTCCGACGACGTTGCCCGTTTCCAACGATGTGATCGGTTGGAAAGCCGTCGTGAGCGAGTCCCCCGTGAGCAATTCCCTGGTGCGGGCAGTGGCTGCCGCGCGGGACAACGCGGACTGTGCGTCCAGGATGCGAGAGTTACCCTCAAAGCCGCGAGCCTTGCCTTCCCGATCACGCACTGGCCTCCCGGACACGTCCACCAAGACCCGGCTGCCATTCCGGTGGCGGCATACCGTGACCACCCGGGACCATGAGGAGTCCCCGTCTTCCCTGGCTTTCCAGTCTTCCCGGGCTTCCGTCAAATCGGCGCGGTCGATCACCGCGGTGATGTGCCTTCCCAGCAGCTCCGCCGGTTCGTATCCGGTGATGTCCTTGCAGCCCGCACTGCAGAAGGTGAACCGGCCGTCGGGGCCGATGGCCCATAGCCAGTCGAGGCTTACGCGCAGGGCAGTGTCCATCAAATGGGAGGTGCGGAATGCTTGGCTTCGTTCCTGCTGTTGCTGCCGCACGAGGCGCCATGCTGCCAGGACCACCAGGGGCACTACCAGCAGCGAAAGAAGACCAGGGAAGGCCGTGGAATCGTCGATGCCTCCCCACGGCGGGTATCCAAGAGCCATGGGCAGGCGAATAGACAGGGCGACCGCGGCCTCGACAAATATGACGATCAGCAGCCACCATCCAGTCGAAGCCGACGCCAGCCGGGTCGCTTGGCGTTCTCTTCGGTAGGGCATCTTCTTGAGCCTTGGAACGCGCATGAAGGGCATCACCCAATAGTGCCACCAAGCTCGGGGATTGGGGGGCTTAAACAAAGAGCTCCGGAGTGCGTTATTGGGGGATACGCACTCCGGAGCGGACTTTGGAGCAGGTTCTTTGCTTCCTGCTGACAATTAGCTTACGTGCCCTGACTGCCCTCCGCTACCAATCCGAATAACTACTTTCACTTTACTTTTTACGGGCCTGAATCTGCGGCCGGATCCGGTGTTTGAACGACGCCCCCTTGTAGAGCACCCTGCGCGGGCCTAGCGTTAACTTGCACAGGAAGGGGTGGTCCACGTGGAGATCTTCATGTGGTGGCTGGACATAGACCTCAAGAGCAAGGAATGGTTGCGCGAAAACCTCCGTTCCACGGAACTTCCGCAGGAAGTTCTGCAATGTATCGCCGATGCCGGCGGCCCGCACCTTGATGACTTGGCCGGCGGCCTGAGTGATGCAGACTGGGACTTCATCGAGACGCAGTCCGAGTTCGTGGACTGAACCGGTTTCCTCGACCGGTCCGCAAAACCGTTGCGGCTCCCGCGCGGGAATGGTTGCATGGGGTTCATGGCTACCGCAGAGAGTTATGTCTTGGCGATCGGGACCAAAAAGGGACTGTGGCTGGCGCGCAGCACAGACCGCAAAGACTGGTCCCTCTCCGGTCCGCACTTCCTCATGAGCGAGATCCCCAGCATCGGGATCGACACCCGTGGGGACACTCCCCGGATCATGGTGGGCGTGCGATCCGAACACTGGGGGCCTACCGTGGCCCACTCCGATGACCTAGGCGCCACCTGGAGCGAGCCCGAACAAGGCGCCATCAAATTCCCCGAGGACACTGGGGCCGCGCTGGAGCGGATCTGGCAGATCTACCCCGATTCGGCGTCCCGGCCCGGCGTCGTCTGGGCCGGTTGCGAACCGATCTCGGTCTGGAAATCGACGGACGGGGGCGAGCACTTCGAGCTGAACCGGGGACTGTGGGATCACCCCCATCGCAGCGAATGGGGGGCAGGGTACGGCGGCGCTGCCGCCCACTCGATCGTGGTCAACCCTTCCGGGGAGAACGTCCACGTCGCCATGAGCACCGGCGGGGTTTACAGATCGCTCGACGGCGGGGCCTCCTGGGAGGCCCGCAACAAGGGGATTACGGCTCGCTTCATGCCGGATCCCTACCCGGAGTTCGGCCAGTGTGTGCACAAGATCGCCGCGGATGCCGCCGTCGAAGGCCGACTGTATGCGCAGAACCACCACGGCGTGTACCGCACGGACGACAACGGCGAGAACTGGATCTCGATCGCGGACGGGTTGCCAGCCGATTTCGGCTTCGTGATGCTCACCCATCCGCGCCGCGAAGGAACGGCCTGGGTGGTCCCGATCAAAGCGGACAGTGAGCGGATTCCGCCAGATGGCCGGCTTGCAGTGCACCGCACCGACGACGCCGGGAAGACCTGGAAACGCCTGGATGTGGGCCTCCCGGACCATGAATACAACGCCGTGCTCCGTGACGCGGCCGCGGTGGATTCGGCCGAACCCGTCGGGGTGTACTTCGGAACACGCGGTGGCTCGGTCTACGCCAGTGCCGACGAAGGCGAGACTTTCATTGAAGTTGCCTCGCACTTGCCTGATGTTTTGTGCGTCCGGGCTGCCGTTGTCTCAGGCGTTGTCTCCACAGATGGGGCCGCCGAAGTGGCCGCTGCCTCTGCGGCATCTGCCCTGCCAGCCTAGGACGGACCTTGCCCGATATCACCGTGGTTTTGCCCAGCATCCTCCAGCCACTCGCCGGCGGGCAGTCCTGCCTGACTGCGCCCGCCGACGGAGCTGTAACCGTGGAAAGCTTGCTCGACGCGGTGACCGGGGACTACCCGGTGCTGGCCCGGAGGCTCCGGGATGAAACCGGTTCCCTCCGCCGCTACGTGAATATTTACGTGAATGGCGAGGAGGTCCGGCGTCTGAAGGGTCTGGATACTGAGGTTGCGGCCGGCCAGGAGGTCTTGATCATCCAGTCCGTGGCTGGCGGCTGAGCGGTTCGGGGCCAGGTCAGGCCACTCGCCAGACGGTGCATTCGTCGGTATTGATGGCCTTGCGCAGTCCGCTCAGCTGATCCATGATCCAGACGACGCCGATGCCCGGAGCCGTTTCCTGGACGCTGCCCCTGCGGATGACCACGTCATCGTAGGAGGGTCCGACGGAAAGGCGGGCTTCGATTTGGTCGCCGCGGTGCAACTGGTCAAGTGCGCGGACTCTTGTGGGCTGGGTTGATAGGTCCTTCAACATGGTTGGCCTCCCTGGCTGGAGCTGCCAGCGTTTGCCGGCCATTCCAGTGTGGCGGGCCAATGTTGCAGGGTGATTTCGGCAGGGTTAGCCGTGGGTAAGACTTCGGTAGCCAAAATAATCCATTGCCCCGCCTACCGGCGAAACGGCCGGGGAGCGGGGCAATGGATTGGGGGGTGAGGCGAGGGACTTACTTGAGGCCGAGTTCCGCCGTCGGGGTCTTGAAGGATTCCCGGGCAGTCATCGCGGCGACCGCTGCGATCACGCAGATGACGCCGGTGAAGATGCTGGTCTGGACCCAGCCGCCGGCTTTGGTGCCGCCCATCGCGGTGACGATTGTCGGGGCGAAGCCGGCCATGAGGAAGCCGATCTGGGTGCCGATGGCCAAACCGGAGAAGCGGACTCTGGTGCTGAACATCTCGCCGTAGAAGGAGGGCCACACAGCGTTCGCGGCGGCGTATCCGAGAGCGAAGTACACCACGGAGACCAAGAACATGAGGGGCACGTTTCCGGACTCGAGGGTCAGGAAGAACACCGGCGTCATGATGGCGCTGGCTATGGCGCCGTAGATGAAGACGGGCTTGCGGCCGATCCGGTCAGCGACCTTGCCGAAGACCGGCTGGGTGCCGAGAGCCACGATGTTGGCTGCCACGACGAGCCACAGGGTGATGGTGCTGTTGACGTGGGCCACGTCTTTGGCGTAAGCGATGGCCAAGGTGCCGAAGACGGTGCTCACGGCGGAGATGAAGGCGCAGCAGACAACGCGCAGGACGTCTGCCCAGTGCTGCCGGAGGAGGTCGGCCACCGGGAGCTTGGCGATCTGGTTGTTCTTCTTGGCCTCGGCGAATGCCGGCGGTTCGTGCAGGGTGCGGCGGATGAAGAACGCTACCAGGACCACCACGGCGCTGAGCCAGAACGGGATACGCCAGCCGATGCCGTACTTGACCTCGTCCGGCAGGGCGACGACGGGGATGAAGACCAATGCCGCGAGGATCTGGCCGCCCTGGGTTCCCGTGAGGGTCCAGGAGGTAAAGAAGGAGCGGCGGTTGTCCGGGGCATGTTCCAGCGTCATGGAGGACGCGCCGGCTTGCTCGCCCGCAGCGGAGAGGCCCTGGCAAAGGCGGGCGAAGACCAGCAGCGCAGGAGCCCACCAACCGATGGCCTTGAAGTCGGGGAGGCAGCCAATGATGAACGTCGCACCGCCCATGAGCACCAGTGTGAACATCAGCACGCGCTGGCGGCCGATACGATCGCCGAAATGTCCCAGGATGATGGCGCCGACCGGCCGAGCCACGTAGGCGAAGCCGAAGGTCGCGAAGGACATGATGGCGGCGTTGGCGTCGGCGCTGGGGAAGAAGACGTGCGGGAAGATCAGGGCCGCGGCCGAACCGAAGATGAAGAAGTCGTAGTACTCGACGGCGCTGCCGAGGAAGCTGGCGAGGGCGGCCTTCTTCGGCGTTCCTGCCGTGGCAGTGCCCGGCGTCGTAGACGGGATCGTGTGACTCATGGTGTTCCTTAGTGTGACGGCGATGTCGCATCTGGCTGAATATTGCGTACCTGAACACTGGGGTGGGTCCGGCAGCGGCCTCACACTGTAGCCACATTGTGAGAGCTACTTGTGCGATACAGCAATGATGGCTGTGAGCGTAGTCACTTGTCAAGATATTTACTCACCATCTAGATATAACTCTCACGATGTGGCAATCTTTAGCTATGGATGTGAAGGAAGACACAAAGACCGACATGATCGGCAAGGCCCTGGGCCTCCTCGTTTTGCTGGGCAATGAGCCGAAGGGCGCCAGCGCCTCCGACCTTGCCCGCCAAGCGGAGCTGCCGTTCAGTACCACTTACCGCCTGCTCGGATCCCTGACTCGGGACGGATTCGTGGACTACGAGCCCGATGGCCGCCGGTATCACTTGGGCCTCCGCGTCTTCCAGCTTGGGCAGCGGGTGTCCAATCACCATGGCTTTGCGGGAACGGCCCGGCCCATTCTGCAGCGCGTGACGGAGGCGACCGGCGAGGCCACCATCCTCTCGGTCCGGGATGGCCACCACCACCTCACTGTCAACAAGGTGGACGGTCCCCAGATGTTCCGGGTCACCAGCGATCCGGGGCATCTTGGAATGCTGCACACCACCGCCGTCGGCAAGGCGCTGCTTGCCTTCGCGGACGACGACGAGCGGCGGCGGCTGGTGGAAGAGCTTGAGCTGGAGCCCCTCACGGAGTCCTCCATTACCGATCGCGACGTCTTCCGCCTGGAAATCGAGAAGGTCCGGCGCCAGGGCTACGCCATCATGGACGAGGAGAACGAGGTGGGCATGCGGGCCGTCGCCGTTCCTGTCCTCAATTCCCAGGGTGTCGCCTTCGCGGCGCTTGCCACCGCGGTCCCTGTTTTCCGGATGAGCGTGGAGCAGTTGGTGGCGGTAGTTCCCTTGCTGAAGAGTGCGGCGTCCGAGCTTGCCGACCGTTTACCGCAACGCTGAAGCGTCAGCGGCACTCACTTTTGTTCGCGATAAGAACACTAGTGCAATATGTGAACATTTTGTGTAGTCTGATTCATACCGCCCGGGGGAGCAGCCCACTTTGGATGACTCAATGCGATCCAGAGAGAGCCAACCCGCGGGTGCAGTTGTCAAAGGAGCAATGAGCATGAGCAACCGAGCCGAATCCTTCTTGGTGGGCCTGATCGGTGAAGGCGTATCGCCTTCGCTGACGCCGCCCATGCATGAGAGGGAGGCCGACGTCCAGGGGCTCCGCTACCTGTACCGGCCCATCGACCTCCTGGAGCTCTCCCTGCCCGGCTCCGCCGTCGGCGATTTGCTGACCGCCGCTTTCCGGCTTGGTTACAACGGCCTCAACATCACGCATCCGTGCAAGCAACTCGTCCTGCCCTTCCTGGACGAGGTTTCCGAGGACGCAAGGCGGCTCGGCGCGGTGAACACCGTGCTGATCCAGAACGGCCGCTTCATCGGCCACAACACGGACTTTTCGGGTTTCGGTTCAGCTTTGGCCAACGGACTCCCCGACGCAGCCCTGGAACGCGTCGTTCAGCTAGGCGCCGGGGGTGCCGGCTCCGCCGTCGCATATGCCCTCCTTTCTGCGGGAGTCAAGACACTGGACCTTGTGGACGTGGACCCCGCGCGCGGCGCCGAACGGGCGGCGGAACTCGCTGCCCTGTTCCCTGACAGCACCGTCGCGGCGCGCACGACGGCGGAGCTCCCGCCGCTCATGCTGCTGGCCGACGGTCTGGTGCACTGCACTCCAGTAGGCATGGCCGCACATCCCGGCCTCCCACTGGACACGTCCCTCGTGGAACCCCGCCACTGGGTAGCCGACATCGTCTACCGTCCCATCGAAACCCAGCTGGTTCTCCAGGCCCGGGCCAAGGGCTGCCGCGTGCTCGACGGCGGACGCATGGCCGTGGGGCAGGCCGCCGACGCTTTCCGCATCTTCACCGGCCGCGACGCCGATCCGGAACGGATGCGGTCACATTTCCTGGAGCTGGTAAACGCCGAAGAATCCATGGCTGAAGAATCGAAGGCTGACAAGGCGCTCGCTGGAGCGGGGCACTGATGCGCACGGGAATCGCTACCGTCTGCCTCTCCGGCACGCTCAAGGAAAAGATGCAGGCCTGCGCCATCGCGGGCTTCGACGGCATCGAGATCTTCGAACAGGACCTCGTCACCTCCTCCCTGAGCCCCGAGGACGTGCGGAAAATGGCCGCGGACCTGGGACTCGGTCTTGACCTATACCAACCGTTCCGCGACTTCGACAGCGTCCCCGAGAACATCCTGCGGGAGAACCTGCGACGGGCCGACACCAAGTTCAAACTCATGTCCCGCCTGGGCATGGATACCATCCTCGTGTGCACCAATGTGGGAACCGCCACGATCGACGACGACGAGCTCCGGGCCGAGCAGCTCGGCCGCCTCGCGGAACTGGCGGAGAACCACGGCGTCAAAGTAGCGTACGAGGCCCTCGCTTGGGGCAAATACGTCAGCGACTACGAGCATGCGCACCGCCTCGTGGACGCCGTGGACCACCCCAACCTGGGCACGTGCCTGGATTCCTTCCATATCCTCTCCCGCGATTGGGACACGGCGCCCATCGAGGCCATCAAGCCTGAAAAGATCTTCTTCGTCCAGGTGGCCGACGCTCCGAAGCTCGCCATGGATGTGCTGTCCTGGAGCCGCCACTACCGGGTCTTCCCTGGCGAAGGACAATTCGAGCTGGCCAAGTTCATGGGCCACGTTGCCCGCGCAGGCTACTCCGGTCCCGTCTCCCTGGAGATCTTCAACGACGTCTTCCGCCAATCGGATGTGGAGCGCACCGCCGTCGACGCCATGCGTTCGCTGATCTGGCTCGAGGAACAGAGCGCCAAGTGGCTCGATGCGAACGGTGACGTTCCGGATAACGCCGCCAATCGCCGTCGTTATCCCATGGAATTGGCCACACTGCCTAAGGTGGCCGAACCGGCAGGATTCAACTTCGCCGAAGTCAAAACCGATGAACCCGCACAGCTCGAAACGCTGCTGGGCCGCCTCGGCTTCGAATTCGACGGCCGGCACCGGACCAAGGACGTGCAGTTGTGGTCCATGGGACAGGCGCGCGTCATCATCAACGAACAAGCGCCGTCGCACAGTGAGCCTGCCATCGCGGCGCTGGGGTTCGACGTCGACTCTCCTGTGATTGCCTCGGCCCGCGCCCAACAACTGAAGGCCCCCGTGGTGCCGCGCAAAGTCCAGGCGGACGAGGAAGTGTTCCAAGGCATCGCCGCACCGGATTCCACCGAGATCTTCCTGTGCCAAGGCAGTCCGGACGGCACGGCGGCCTGGACTAGCGAATTCGGGCAGAGCCGAGAGTTTGGCGAGGGTCTTGAGCACCCGTCGTCGGAAACCCAAGCGGTGATCGACCACGTGAATCTCGCCCAGCCATGGCAGCACTTCGACGAAGCCGTCCTCTTCTATACGAGTGCCCTCGCCCTCGAACCCCAGCCGTTTGCTGAAGTGCCGAGCCCCAGCGGATTGGTGCGATCGCAGGTCATGCAGACGGCCGACCGCGCGGTGCGCCTGGTGCTGAACCTTGCACCCGTCATCCAGCAAGAACCCGGCCGGCAGGGCGTTGGGCAGAGGAAGAGTTACCAGGAACACATCGCCTTCGCGGTGGACGACCTCGTGGCTACGGCACGGGCAGCGAAGGGACGCGGGCTGGAGTTCCTCCAGATTCCAGCGAACTATTACGAGGACCTGGACGCACGTTTCGCCCTGGACCCGGTCTTCCTTTCCACCCTCAAGGAACTGAACCTTCTCTACGACAGGGATGCCAACGGTGAATTCCTCCACTTCTACACCGCCACCGTGGGCAGCGTGTTCTTCGAAATGGTGGAACGCCGCGGCAACTACGACGGCTACGGCGCCCCCAACGCCCCTGTGCGGCACGCCGTCCAATACGACTCGCTTCACGCCCAGAACCTGCACCGCTAAGCAGAAACCCAAGCAGAAACCCAACTAGAAACCCAAGCAGAAACCACGAAAGCAACCACCCGAAAGGAGCCGGCCGTGCTGCTAGACGCAAATGCCGGGAACCACCAAGACGACGAGCTCGTACCGGCGGCCGAACCGCATGCCGGGCACGCGTCGTCGGACGCCGCTGCCGAGACCCAAGCGGATCTCAGCGCCGAGATCAAGGCCATTGGCGAGTCATACGCCCGGGCGCTCAAGGACGGTGCCGCACCGGAAACCCAGCCCCGCCTGGACTTCGCTCCGTACCGCAGCAGCATCCTGCGCCACCCCACCAAGAGCCTGCACCACGCTGACCCGGAGACCATCGAACTGTACTCGCCGGCTTTCGGGCACCAGGACGTGCATGCCTTGGAATCGGACCTCACCATCCAGCACAATGGCGAACCCCTGGGCGAGCGGATCATCGTGCAAGGCAAAGTGCTAGACGGCGACGGCCGCCCCGTTGTGGGCCAACTCGTGGAAATCTGGCAGGCCAACGCTGCCGGCCGCTACATCCACAAGCGTGACCAGCACCCGGCACCACTGGACCCCAACTTCACGGGAGTCGGACGCTGCATCACCGGAGCTGAC
This sequence comes from Arthrobacter methylotrophus, assembly GCF_039539965.1. Lineage (NCBI taxonomy): Bacteria > Bacillati > Actinomycetota > Actinomycetes > Micrococcales > Micrococcaceae > Arthrobacter > Arthrobacter methylotrophus. The sequence continues at coordinate 4,601,816 of NZ_BAABED010000001.1, forward strand.
GGCTCTTACCGCTTCACCTCCATCAAGCCCGGCGCCTACCCGTGGAAAAACCACCTCAACGCCTGGCGTCCGGCGCACATCCACTTCTCCCTGTTCGGCACGGACTTCACGCAGCGCATCGTCACGCAAATGTACTTCCCGGGCGACCAGCTGTTCCCGCTGGACCCCATCTACCAGTCGATTGTGGACCAAGAAGCCCGGGACAGACTCGTGGCCACGTACGACCACGATCTGACAAGCCCCGAATGGGCGCTCGGCTACACCTGGGACATCGTCCTGAGCGGCTCGAAGCGGACCTGGACCGAAAATGAAGCCTTTGGCGACGCCGGAGACGAGGAGTAAGCACATGAGCAAGTTGATCCCCACCCCCGGCCAGACCGTTGGCCCGTTCTACGGCTACGCACTCCCCTTCAATAAGGACAACGAGCTTCTTGCCCCGGGCAGCGTCGGAAGCATCCGCCTGCAAGGCACCGTGTACGACGGCAACGGGGAAACCATCCCGGACGCGATCCTGGAGATTTGGCAGCCCGACTCCGAAGGCAACGTGGTCCAGCGCACCGGCTCCCTGGTCCGCGACGGCTACACCTTCACGGGGTGGGGCCGCGCCGCGGTAGGCAACTCGGGTGTATTCACCTTCACCACGGTCAATCCCGGGCCCACTGAAGCAGGAGCTGCTCCGTTCATTTCAGTGGCCGTCTTTGCCCGTGGCCTCATGAACCGCCTCTTCACCCGCATCTACCTGCCGGAAAACGAGGAAGCGCTCGCGGCCGATCCGTTACTCAGCTCCCTCGACCCCGAGCGCCGAAGCACCCTGATAGCCCGCCGCGATCCGGATGGCGGCCTCACGTGGGACCTGCGCCTGCAGGGCGAGAACGAGACGGTATTTCTCGACTTCGAGCGCGTCGAAGGCGCCTCCCATTGAGTGGCGACGGCGATTTCGGGCTACTCAGCCCGGTTTCGGCGTCGCCCGCCGTGGCGGCACTGACGAGTGACCGTGCGGTCGTCGCGGCCATTCTCGACGTCGAGGTCGCCTGGGCGTCGGTGCTCGACGAGGCGGGCCTCGTGCCCGCCGGTTCCGCCGCCGTCGTCGCGCAAGCTGCCGACGACGGCGCCTTCGACGTCGCTTCCATCGCTGAACGCGCACAAGGCGGCGCCAACCCGGTCATCCCGTTGCTGGCCGACCTCCGGCTCCGGGTCAAAGAACTGGACGCCAGCGCGATGGCCGCCGTACACACCTCGCTGACCAGCCAAGACGTTCTGGATTCTGCCCTGATGCTGCTGGCGCGCCGCGTCGTCTCGGCGCTTCTCGTCGAAGTTAGAAGTACGACGACGGCGCTCGCCGCCTTGGCGGAGGAGCATGCCGAGACGCTGTGCGTGGGCAGGAGCCTCACCCAGCACGCGCTGCCGTATACCTTCGGGCTCAAAGCGGCGCAGTGGTTCCACGGGGTGGCCGCAGCGGGGCGACGCCTGGAATCGCTGCAGTTGCCCGTTCAGTTCGGCGGGGCCGGCGGCACCCTGGCTTCAGGCACCGTACTGACGGAAGGTTCGTCGTCGAACCCGTTTGCGCTGGCAGATGACCTGGCCGCGAAGCTGGGTCTGGCTGACGTTCCCGCTCCGTGGCATACCAGCCGGCTGGCCGTCACCTCTCTCGGCGATGCTCTGGCGTCCTTGACGGACTCCTTTGGCAAAATCGCTGCGGATCTCCTGTTCCTTAGCCGCCCCGAAGTCGCCGAGTTGGGGGAGCCCCTTGCCGCGGGCCGTGGCGTTTCCTCGGCGATGCCGCAAAAGCAGAACCCGGTGCTGTCTGTGCTCATCCGCAGTGCGGCGCTCCAGGCACCAGGCTTGGCAGCGCAACTGCACCTGGCTGCGGCCAATTTCAACGATGAACGCCCGGATGGGGCCTGGCACAGCGAATGGCAGGCTATGCGGGGATTGCTGCGGCTGGCTCTCGGTGCCGCAATCCAGCTCCGTCAGCTTGCCGAAGGACTTCGCGTCTTCCCCGAGGCGATGCGGCGCAACCTGGACATCTCCGGGCCATTGCTGCTCAGTGAAGCCGTGGTGTCCTCGCTTGCTCCGCTCCTTGGCGCGGACCGAGGTGAGGCGAAAGCAAGGCTGCAAGCCGTCGTCGACGAGACCCTCCAGGCGACCGCAGCGGAGCAGCCCCGGATCTACACCAAGCTTCTTCGCGAGGCCGTCCCGCCCAGCAAGCTGTCAGACGAGGAACTGACGGCGCTGCTGGACCCGGCCAACTATCTCGGCGAGGCCGTCGAAATCAGCCGCCGCATCCTGGCCGCTTACCCGGAATTTTCACACCCCAACCCGAAGGGAGCCGATCGTGGCTAAGCCCAACGTCAAGGCCGTGTTGCTATCCCCGCAGCGCATCCTGGGGGAGAAGCCCCTCCTCGTCGTGGGGAACTCGCTCGGAACGTCTACGGTGCTGTGGACCGAGACAGCAACCCTGCTGGGTGAGGAGTTCGACATCATCGGCTGGGACCTTCCGGGCCATGGAGTTTCGCCGGCGGCCGCCGAAACTTTCAGCGTGGCCGAACTGGCCGATGCGGTGGTGGACCTGGTGGATTCGATCGCGCCCGGCGCGGTGTTCCACTACGCGGGAGTTTCCCTGGGTGGGGCAACGGGCCTGCAATTGGGTATCAAGCACGGCGAACGCCTCAAGAGCCTGTCCGTGCAGTGCACCGGGGCGAAGATCGGCACGCCGGAAGGGTGGCTGGAACGTGCCGAGACGGTCCGGGCGCAGGGTACTGCCGTAATGATTCAAGGTTCCGCGCAGCGCTGGTTCGCCCCGGGTTTCATGGATCGTCAACCGGTGGTCAGCAGCCGACTCCTGCACGTCCTGCGGGATGCCGACCGCTTCAGCTATGCCTTCTGTTGCGAAGCCCTCGCTGGTTTCGATGTCCGCGCCGAGCTCGGCGGCATCACCGTCCCCACGCAGGCGCTGGCCGGCGTCGAGGACACTGTTGCGCCGCCGTCGTTCGCTGAAGAAATCGCCGATGGCATCAACAGGGGGACCCGCGCAGGCGGCGCTGTTTCCGTGGGGCTCGACGGCGTCGGGCACCTTGCGCCCGCGGAGGCACCCGGCGTCGTCGCGGAGCTCATGCGAACGTTCATGACGGAGGCCGGCAAATGAGCGCCAATCCGTCCCAAGGCGCTGTCCAGCGCGGTGCCACCTCGCAGGAAATCTACGACGCCGGTATGGTGGTCCGCCGTGAAGTGCTTGGCGATGCCCACGTGGACCGCGCCAACGCCAAGAAGGATCCTTTCACCGAGGACTTCCAGGACATGATCACGCGAATCGCCTGGGGCGGCATATGGACCCGACCGGGCCTGACGCGGCAAATGCGCTCTGCCGTCACGATCACCGCCATGGTGGCGCACGGGCACTGGGAGGAGCTGGCCATGCACATCCGCGCGGCCATCACGAACGGGCTGAGCAGGGACGAAATAAAGGAAATCCTGCTGCAGACCGCCATCTACTGCGGAGTCCCCTCCGCCAACACAGCTTTCAAGACTGCGCAGGCCGTCTTCGCCGAGCTCGACAACACCCCCATCCCTTCCCCCAACTAGCTCGCAGTTGTTGTCGGTTTGAGCCCTCATAACGACAACAACTGCGAGCTAGTTGGGACTACCGAATGTAGAGGAACTTATGAAGCAGGCTTTTGTGTACGATGCCGTGCGCACCCCTTTTGGAAAGTTCGGCTCCGGTCTTGCCGGGGTCCGTCCGGATGATCTCGCGGCCCATGTGGTGCGCGAAGCCGTCAAGCGCGCCCCGGCCTTGGATGTTGAGCGGATCGATGAGGTGGTCTTCGGGAACGCCAACGGTGCGGGGGAAGAGAACCGCAACATCGCCCGTATGGCCACCCTGTTGGCGGGGCTGCCGGTCTCGATCCCGGGCACCACGGTCAACCGCCTGTGCGGCTCGTCGCTGGATGCTGCCATCATTGCTTCGCGCCAGATCAACGCCGGCGACGCCGAGCTCATGTTGGTGGGCGGGGCCGAGTCGATGTCCCGTGCCCCGTGGGTACTGCCCAAGACTTCCAAGCCGTACCCGGCCGGTGACATGACCCTGGCTTCGACCACCCTGGGCTGGCGGTTGGTCAACCCGGCGATGCCGAAGGACTGGACCGTTTCCCTCGGTGAGGCCACGGAGCGGTTGCGGGAGAAGTACGGGATTACCCGGGAACGGCAGGACGAGTTCTCGGCTGCCTCGCACAACCTGGCTGCAGCTGCCTGGGATGAGGGCTTCTATGACCAGTTGGTGACCCAGGTTCCTGGCACGGATCTGGTCCGCGATGAAAGCATCCGGGCAGGCTCGACGGCGGAGAAGCTCGCCGGGCTCAAGACGGTGTTCCGGCCCGAATCGTCCGGTGTTGAGGGCGGAACCGTCACCGCCGGCAATGCCTCGCCGTTGTCCGACGGCGCCTCCGCGGCGTGGATCGGCAGCGAAAGCGCCGCCGGGCTGCTGGGACTGGAACCGCTGGCACGGATCGCGGGCCGCGGGGCCCACGGCAACGATCCGCAGTTCTTCGGCTACGCGCCGGTGGAGGCCGCGAACAAGGCACTCGCGAAGGCAGGCATCGGCTGGGACCAAGTGGGCGCCGTCGAACTTAACGAAGCATTCGCCGCGCAATCCCTGGCGTGTATTGATGCGTGGGGGATCGACCCGTCCATCGTGAACCGGCACGGCGGCGCGATCGCCATGGGCCACCCTTTGGGTGCTTCCGGGACCCGGATCCTGGGGACGCTGGCCCGCAGCCTGCAGGCTTCCGGTCAGCGTTGGGGCGTCGCGGCGATCTGCATCGGCGTCGGGCAAGGCCTGGCCGTGGTACTCGAAAACGTCACTGCCGGCACGTCGGCACAAGCGGTTAAGGGTTAGGAAATGCTGAATTTTATTGACACTGTCGGCGAGGCAGTCTCCGGCATCAAGGACGGCTCCACCGTGATGATCGGCGGCTTCGGCAATGCCGGGCAGCCGTTCGAACTGATCGACGCGCTGCTGGACTGCGGCGCCACCGAGCTCACTGTGGTGAACAACAACGCCGGCCAGGCCGATCAGGGCCTGGCGCTGCTCATCAAGGAAGGACGGGTCCGCAAGATGATCTGTTCCTTTCCGCGCCAGTCCGATTCCTGGCACTTCGATGCCAAGTACAGGGCCGGGGAAATCGAACTCGAGCTCGTTCCGCAAGGCAACCTGGCCGAGCGCATCCGGGCCGCCGGCGCCGGAATCGGCGGCTTCTTTACCCCCACCGGCTACGGAACCATGCTGGCAGAGGGCAAGGAAACCCGGCTGCTGGACGGCAAGTGGCAAGTGTTCGAGACCCCTATCCACGCCGACGTCGCGCTCATCAAAGCGCTCAAAGCGGACGGCAAGGGAAACCTCGTCTACCGCAAGACGGCCCGGAACTTCGGCCCCATCATGGCTGCCGCGGCCAAGCACACCATCGTCCAGGTCTCCGACATCGTTCCCACCGGCGCCATGGACCCGGAGAACGTGGTGACCCCCGGAATCTACGTCAACAGCATCGTGAAGGTGGCATGACATGAGCATCCAAACCAACATCCAGACTTCGGCCACGCCACTGGGTCGCGACGACCTCGCGCGGCTCGTGGCCCGGGACATCGCCCCTGGTTCGTTCGTGAACCTTGGCATCGGACAGCCCACGCTCGTTTCCAACTACCTCACGGAAGAGCAGAACATCACGCTCCACACGGAGAACGGGATGCTCGGCATGGGTCCTGAAGCCAAGGGCGACGAGATCGACGGCGACCTTATCAACGCCGGCAAGATTCCCGTCACTGAGCTCCCGGGGGCGAGCTACTTCCACCACGCCGATTCCTTCGCGATCATGCGCGGCGGCCACCTGGATATCTGCGTGCTGGGCGCTTTCCAAGTCTCCGCCACGGGAGACCTCGCGAATTGGCACACCGGCGCGCCGGACGCGATCCCGGCCGTCGGCGGGGCGATGGACCTGGCCACCGGCGCGAAGGACGTGTTCGTCATGATGACGCTCCTGACCCGCGACGGCGTGTCCAAACTCGTCGATACCTGCAGCTACCCGCTCACCGGTGTGGGCTGCGTGACGCGGGTGTACACGGAAAAGGCCGTGTTCCTGACAGGGCCCGACGGCGTGAGGGTGCGTGAGACGTTCGGCTGCACGTTCGAAGAACTCCAAGCCTTGGTCCCGGTCCCGCTGCTGCACTGACAACCGCCAGCGCGAACTGGCGGCAGATGCCCTCTGGAAAGACTTTAAAGGGCATCTGCTGCCAGTTCGCGCCAATAAGATTGGTAACCATGACCGATGCAGCAGTAGCCGGGGCGCCGCGGACACGCGCTCCTCAGGCGAGTGACCAGTACGTGCAATCACTGGCCCGTGGCTTGTCCGTGATCCGCGCGTTCGACGCAGCCCACCCCGTCATGACGCTCAGTGAGGTGGCGGCGCGTACCAACCTGACCCGCGCCACCGCCCGCCGGTTCCTGCACACCCTCGTGGAGCTGGGTTATGTCCGCACGGACGGTAAAACCTTCGCCCTGACGGCGATGGTGCTGCAGCTCGGCTACTCCTACTTGTCGGCATTGTCCCTGCCCCAGCTCGCGCAGCCGCACCTTGAAGACCTCTCACTGAACCTGGGGGAGTCCACGTCGGCCGCGGTGCTCGATGGCATGGACATCTTCTACGTAGCCCGGGTGACAACGCGCCGCATCATGACGGTCGGCATCTCGGTGGGCACCCGCTTCCCGGCCTACGCGACGTCCATGGGGCGCGTGCTTCTGGCGAATCTTCCGCCGCAGAAACTGGACGAATACCTGTCTGCGGTGGAGTTCAAAGCCCTGACGCCACGCACCATCACGGCCCGTGAAGAACTCGTGGCCGAGCTGAACCGCGTGCGCAAGCAGGGCTGGTGCCTGCTGGACCAGGAGCTGGAAATCGGACTCATGTCGATCGCCGCGCCCGTCTGGAACCACAATGCGGGCCATGTGGCTGCCGCGGTCAATGTCTCGCTTCAGGCCCAAAATGTCGCCGCGCAGCCGAACCCGGAGGCCTACCTCGAATCGGTCAGGGAGCAGATCGTGGAAACTGCCAGGGCGATATCGCGGGACGTCTCGGCAAAGCACTAGGCCGGGGGCGCCTGGGTTACCGCGTCAGTTTGGCATCGTCAGGGTGCTCGTCGCCGATGTGCCCTGGTGCGTTGGCGGCCAGGACCCGCTGGACGAAGGCGCCGTATTCCTCCATGTAGTGGCGTAGGACGGACGCGGTGCCTTCGTCTTGGACCGTTCCGTCCTCGTTGTAGGCGGCGGGATTGAATTTGATGTAGGCCTCCGGAGAGTTCAGTTGCGGTGCGTCGAGGAAGCTCAACACGCTGCGCATGGAGGCCTGCATCACGGCCGTACCGATGCTGCCGGGGGACGTGCCGATGATGCCCGTGGGCTTGCGCGCGAAGGAGTTGGTTCCCCAGGGCCGGGATCCCCAGTCGATGGCATTCTTCAGGGCGCCGGGGATGGAGCGGTTGTACTCGGGGGAGATGAACAGGATGCCGTCCGACGCTGCGATCGCCTCCTTGAGGGCGCGTGCCGCGGGAGGGTAGTCGGCGTCGTAGTCCGGGCTGTACAGGGGCAGGTCCTTGAGGAGAATCTCGGTGAATTCGAGTTCCTCCGGCGCTACGCTGATGAGCGCCTTGGACAGAACCCGGTTGATGGATCGGCTTGAGAGGCTGCCGACGAAGTATCCGATCTTGTACGTGGCCATGGCAGCGAGCTTAGTAGAGCAGTCTGAAGATGGAAATGGCCTGGCAGCCCCGGGCACCTACTCCCGCCCGCGCCTTCCGCGTCCTAGACTCAAGCCAACGACGGCTCGGGGCAATGATGTCCGGAAAGGCATTGAGGTTTCGGGAAGGGAGCGCGGGTGAAACTTGGCATAGCGCGGGAACGCCTGGACGGCGAACGGCGGGTGGCTGCGACGCCGGAAACCGTCAAGCAGTTGGCGGGACTCGGGCTGGAGGTCTTGGTCGAAAGCGGAGCAGGAACCGCCGCGGGCCACAGCGATGAGGACTACCGGCAGGCTGGCGCACTCATCGTCCCCGCGCTGGATCTCGCAGCTCTGAACGTTTACGCGCATGTCCGCCCCCTTGAGCCCACGACGGCGGCCGCGCTGCGCCGGGGGGCCGTCACCGTGGGCCTGGCCTCGCCGTCGTCGGAGCTTCCCACCGTCCGCGCGCTCGCCGAAGCAGGCGTGACCTCGTTTGCCCTTGAGTTGGTACCACGTATTTCGCGGGCACAGTCCATGGACGCGCTCACTTCCCAGGCGCTCGTGGCCGGGTACCGCTGCGTGCTCGAGGCCGCGATGCGCCTCCCGCGTTTCTTCCCGCTTTACATGACCGCGGCCGGAACCATCCCCCCGGCCCGCGTGCTGGTGCTGGGTGCCGGCGTGGCAGGCCTGCAGGCCATCGGCACCGCCAAACGGCTGGGCGCGCGCGTCTCCGCCAACGACATCCGGCCGGCGTCAGCGGACGAGGTCGCATCCATGGGCGGCACGTTCATCAAGCTCGACGTCGAGACGGCGGAGGCCTCGGGAGGCTACGCCCGAGAGCTCAGCGCAGACCGCGGCGCCTTGCAGCGCGAGCTGCTCGCCCCGCACGTGGCCCAGGCGGACGTTCTCATCACGACGGCGTCCGTCCCCGGGCGGCGGGCACCGCTTCTGGTAAGCCGCGAGATGGTGCAGCACATGCGCCCCGGATCGGTCGTCGTCGACCTCGCCGCGGAGTCCGGCGGCAATGTGGAAGGCTCGGTGCCTGGCTTGGATCTTGAGATCCCGACGGCGGATGGCCAGGGCATGGTCACCCTGGTGGGGATGAAGGATGTCGCCTCCGCGATGCCGGCGGACGCTTCGCGCCTCTACGCGAAGAATGTCGCGAACTTCATCGCCCTCATGGCCGCGGAGGGCCAGGTGGTGCCGGACTTCGGCGATGAGGTGGTGGCAGGTGCGTGCCTGACGCACGACGGCGAGGTGCGGCATGGCCCGACGGCTGCGGCACTTGCGGCGCTATCAGCCGAGGCTGCCGAATCCGTGGGCTCCGCAGGTTCCGTCAGCTCGGCGAACGAGGGGGTTTCCTGATGGACGGCATCGCACTGCTCACCATCACCGTGTTGGCGGTGTTCGTGGGCTTCGAAGTGGTCTCCAAGGTCTCGAGCACGCTGCACACGCCCTTGATGTCCGGGGCCAACGCCATTCACGGGATCATCCTGGTGGGCGCCATCATCGTCGCCGGGCAGGCCTCGGACCCGTGGGTTCTCGCGGTAGCCTTGCTCGCCGTCGTCCTCGCTACCGCCAATTTGGTGGGCGGTTTCGTGGTGACGGACCGGATGCTGGAGATGTTCCGCGGACGGAAGCGGGATTTATCGGCGGACAAGGAACCCGTGTCTAAGACCCCCGAGGTCAAATCCCCCGAGGTCAAATCCCCCGAGGTCAAGGAGGACTTCCGGTGACCGCCATCAATCCCATGGCGACCTCGCTCCTCTACCTCGCGGCTGCCGTGTGTTTCATCCTCGCCTTGAAAGGACTGAACTCTCCGCGCACGGCCAGGCGCGGCAACCTGGTGGGCGCTTTCGGTGCGGCGCTCGCCGTCGCGACGGTCTTCTTCTCGGTCAGAATGGACAACGTGCCCTGGATCCTGGGTGCGATGGTAGCCGGTTCGGGGGTGGCCGCGCCGGTCGCGCGGCAAGTGAAAATGACCCAGATGCCGCAACTAGTGGCGCTCTTCAACGGAGTGGGCGGTGGTGCAGCGGCGCTCGTGGCGCTGCTGGAACTCGCGCACACGGAGGACTCCTGGGTGCGTGTGGCCATTGTCTTCACCCTGTTGGTGGGGGCGGTGTCGTTTGCGGGTTCAGCCATCACGTTCTCCAAGCTGCAGGAGCTCATGACCACCCGACCGGTGGTGTTCCCGGGTCTGCCGACGCTCATGGGAGCGGTGCTGCTCGCGGCGGTGGGTGCCGCCGTCGCGGTCGTTTTCAGTGGCTCCCTCGCGCTCGCACTGGCGCTGTTGCTGCTGGGGCTCGCGGCGGGCGTGCTTCTCGTGTTGCCGGTAGGCGGCGCGGACGTGCCGATCGTGATTTCGCTGTTGAATGCCTTCACCGGACTGGCCGTGGCGGCGTCGGGATTGGTGCTGGGCAATGTGCTTTTGGTGGTGGCCGGCACGTTGGTGGGCGCCTCGGGCACTATCCTCACCCGGGCCATGGCCGCGGCCATGGGCCGCAGTGTTGCGGGTATCCTCTTCGGCGCGTTCAAGGGAGGCTCGACGGCGGGCTCGACGGCGGTGAGCGAGCGTCCCGTCCGATCCTCCAGCCCGGAGGACGTGGCAGTGCTTCTCGGCTATGCGCAGCGGGTGATCATCGTTCCCGGCTATGGGCTCGCGGTAGCCCAAGGGCAGCACACGGCCGCCGAGCTTGCGCTCACGCTTGAGGCTCGGGGGATCGAGGTGGATTTCGCGATCCACCCGGTGGCCGGTCGGATGCCGGGCCACATGAACGTCCTGCTTGCCGAAGCCAACGTGCCCTACGAGTCGCTCAAGGAAATGGGCGAGATCAACTCGGAGTTCCGCACGGCCGACGTCGCCTTGGTGGTCGGCGCGAATGACGTCGTCAATCCCGCGGCCAAGACCACTGCGGGTTCGCCGATCTACGGCATGCCTATCCTCGAAGTTGCCGACGCGCGTCAGGTGGTCTTCCTGAAGCGGTCCATGCGGCCGGGATTCGCGGGGATCGAGAACGAACTCATGTACGAACCGCAGACCACGCTGTTATTTGGCGACGCCAAGGAATCCCTGGCGAAGGTATTGAGTGCTGTTAAGGCGCTCTGATTTCCCCTAGGGTGCTGGGGTTTCGGCGAGGTCGAGCCGAGCAGCTCCCCGCTGGCCCTCACGACGCGCTGGCCGCCCCGGGCGATTCCATCCCGGTGGTGCCGCTCAGGCACCCGTCCGCGCGGCCATCGCCGTCGTCCTCATCCTTGTCGCCTTGAGCGCCATGCGGGACATGGCCGTGAACCAGCGGTACCACTGGGATGTCGTCGTCGCGCCGTCGCTCCCTAACCCGCGGGGGAGGAACTCACGGCAAACTGTCAGAAACCGCGGGGCGCATGGGATGTGCTCTTCGATGTCCAGGGTAAACGGCAGTCCGCGGGGATTGTCTGCAGTTGCGCCGATGACGAATTCGGGCCGAGGAAATCGTTCATTATTTGACCTTCGGTTCAGCTAGGGGTGTAGGGGTAAGAGCAAGACGGTGAAGATTCCCAGCCCTGCTAGGACGACAACGCTGGCAGAGAGGGCGGCTATTGAAGTCGTAGCGGGTGTAATTGCTTCCTGGTTGATGCCGTGTATCGCGCGGTGGAATCGTCGCTTGCGGGTGCTACCGATGGCCATGGCTGTGACGATTGAGGTCGCGACGAGGGTGCCGACGAACCAGCCATGGTGGGGCATCCACCGCAGGAACACGACGGCCGCGATCGTCATGGACATTGTGGTCCGGCCCCAGGCCAGCTCTGTGCGTTCCGGCTGCAGGCCGGCGTCGCCATGGGTTGGCGTGTAACGTCGCGAAGGCACGGGTCAGAGGGGACGAGCGAGAACGAAGACCACCAGTACGGCTGCGACGAGTGCCCCCCCGATCGCCAGGACCGGGGCAATCCAAGGCAAAGGAAGCGGAGTTTGGCGGCGAATCGACCGTTCAACATTCAGCCACCGGAAGAACGCGCCCCCGCCAATCAGCAGTGCCAGCATGAGCAGCAGAACGGAGATGGCTTTGCGCAGTTCTGGACCAAAGAGGTCCGCCATGAATGCTTCCACGGCAACACCGCCGGCGAGCAGCGCCAGCGAGGTGCGGATCCAGGCCAGGAATGTGCGTTCGTTGGCCAGAGTGAACCGCGGGTCCGGTTCCGTGCCGCCGCCCAGGATCCGCTCGGAGAGGCCGGTCCGTCCTCCGCCGCTCCGGGACTTGAGATCCTCCATGGGTGGTTCCTTCCTGGGTGTGTCGTTGTTTTTTCAGCTCATGCGATGGCAGGCGAGCCGCGATTGGGCGCCTTCGCTGGATGCTTTTGCGCCGTAGTGGCTTAGGCCTTGGTGACTGCCACTTTGGAAACAGGCTCCGCTCCGGCTGATGAGGCAGAGGCGCCCGGGGCTGGTGCCGCCGGCGAGTAGCTTACGGCTGTGTCGAGGCCCAACCTGCGGCGGTCGCGCTGCTGGTTGACGAACATCAGGGCCAGGATGCCGAAGGTCAGCATGAGGCCCCCCGCGAGGGCGAAGGCCGCACGGTATCCGTCACCAGGGGTGGCAGCGCCGCCGATCAGGAAACCCGAGACTGCCGGTGCGAACACGCCGCCGGTGGTGAGGACCGCGTTGGCGATCGAGAGGTTGGCGCCGCGCTGGCCAATGGTGGTCAGTTCTGCCACCACCAGGTATGTGATGGCGAAGAGCGCAGGGGCGGTGCCGAAGCCGAAGACCATGAGGGCGATGGACAGGACTGGGGAGGTGGTCATGGTTGCCCCCACCAAGCAGGCGCCGGCGAAGGTTCCGGAGGCGCCGAGTACCCAGCCGCGGGCCTTCCGCGTGGGAACGCCTTTCAGGTGCAGGCGCTGGGTCAGTGCGCTCAGGCCGACGGTGGCGATGGTGCCCCAGGCGGCGGGCAGGGCGATCATGGTGCCGGACTGCTGCCCGCTGAAGCCCAGGACGTTCTGGAAGTACGCCGGCCCCCAGGACATGGCCAGGGTGAAGGTCCAGTAGCCGAAGAAGGAGGCCAGCACTGCGAAGATCCAGCTGGGGGAGAGGATGGTGCGCCAGTAGCGGACCTTGGTCTCCGCCACCACAGGAGCTTCTTCCGGCGCGATGCCGTCGATGTCCTGCTCTGCCTTCCGGCTGGTGTAGGGGCCTTCCTTGCCCACGATGAACCAGAAGACGGTCCAGACCAGCCCCACGACGGCGAGCACGGCGAAGGCGGTCTGCCAACCGAACTGCCCGATCACCCAGGCCAGGACCGGGGCGAACGCCACGATGCCCAGCGTCACGCCGGAGGACGCCAGTGCCGCCGGGGTGGCGCCCTTCTTCTCCGGGAACCACTTGTAAATGCCGTGCATCAGCACCGGCGCCAGCGGGCCTTCGCCGGCGCCCAGTAGGAGGCGGCTGGCCCAGAGGGCGGGCAGCGACGCGAACAGCAGGATGGGTGCCTGCGCCAGGGACCACAGCAGGCACAGGACCAAGAGGATCCACTTGCTGGAGATCTTGTTGGCGATGGGTGCGGCCACGATCTGGGCCACGCCGAAGGTCAGGAACATGGCACTGCCGACCAAGCCGAACTGCTCCGGCGTGATGCCTAGCTCTTTCATCAGCGGCACGGCGGCGATGCCCAGCACTGCCTTGTCCGCCCAGCTGAGCATCATCAGGAAGAGCAGGGTGAAGGTGATGATCCAGCCGTAGCGGTTGCGTTTGGCATGGGGCCAGTTTCGGGGATTGCGGGAGTTCGCGGAGCCGGTGGCCACGTCCGGAAGGGGAGTTGCAGACACAGTATGCCCAATCGTTGAAGTGGGAGCCTTTGCTGGATTGCAGCGGCGTTTCCTTGACTCTAGGCTCGTGTGATCGGTCTTACATTTGAGTATTCCGTTGGATGGAAACCGTTTATCCGACTGCAGTCTCCTGGCGTTGCCGCTGGTCGGGTTTGCCAAGGAAGGCCAGCAGAACCATCCCTAGAGCACTGAGCCCGCAGGTCAGCCACCAGGTGGTGCCCCAACCCCCGGTTCTGGTGGCGAGGAGGGCAAACAGCATGGGACCCAAGAAATTTCCCACGTTGAAGATTTGCTGTGTGAGCCCCAGAACGGCCGTGACTGACCCGTCCGCGGGTGCCATGTGCACCGAGTAGCTGGTCACGGCGGCAGGAATGAGGCCACCGACGGCGGAAAACACGGCTATGAGGGCCCACTGGACAAGGACGCCGTTTGCCGTGCTTTCCCAGCTGACGGCGAAGGTGCCCACGGAGGCAGCGGACATCGTCAGGAAGGTCCAGAAGATAATCCTCCTCTCGGAGACTCCTCGTTGGATGAGGGGTCCTGCGCTGAGCGCTCCTATCGCGTTGATACCGCCCACGATGGCGCTGAGGATGCCGGGCCACGGCCCGCCGAGCCCGGCTGACCGGTAGATGGACGGCAGGAATCCGAGTACGGCCATCCACTGCGCCGTGTAGCAGGCGAAGACCACTCCGATGATCCAAGGGCCGCGGGTGGCGACCGTGCGGCCCACCCGGCGGAGCGCGGACCGGAACCTGGCGTCGGCCGCTAGCACGTCCCTGGGTATCCGGCGTAGCAGCAGCGGCACGGGGAGCAGCGTGACCATGGCCATCACCAGCCACCACTGGCGCCACCCGGCGGCCTGGAGGAACAGCGCACCCGCTGACAGGCCAATCATCGTGGCCACACCCTGAAACGTGGCCCACGATGCCAGCGCGACGTGCAGCCGTCGGGGGGCCGACACTTTGCGGATCAGGGCAGGAGCGGGAACGACGACCAGCAGGAAACCAACGCCCTCCAGGGTGCGTGCCGCCATCAGCAGTGTGGTGCTGGGGGCTGCCGCGCCGAGCACTGAGGCGATGCTGAGCAGGACCAGTCCTGCGAGAAGGAGGCGGCGGAGACCTACGATCTCCCCGCCCACGGCCGTGACCACGCCGCCCACCACGCTGGCCAGTTGGATCATGCCCAGCAGCAGTCCTGCCTGGACCAGCGTGATGCCCAGATCCGTTTGAATGCTGGCCAGCGCGGCTGGCAGCTTCCAGATATGCATCGCTGCCGCGATTCCCGCGGCGAGGACGGCGAGCCAGGCCCCGTCCCCGGCCGTTCTTTGGTCATCAGGTGCTGTGATTGGCGACGGGAATGCCAAGAGCTCTCCTTGCTGGAGCGTGAGCGGAATTCCTTAGGCGGGAGCGAGGGCGGGACTGCCCATACGGAAGCGCTGGCCACTGACGGCTACATCCACAAGCCCGTCAAAAGTTGAGGCGGCACGGCTGCGCCACCACTGTGGCTCGGCCCGGCCCGCCAGGTGGGAAAGCACCAGGCGCCCCACCCCGGCGGCCGCGGCCACGCGGCCGGCACCCTCCGGGGTGGTGTGCGCGATCCGTTGGTGGTTCAGGAACTCCGGCGCGAAACCTTTACCCGCATAGAAATCGAGGTTCACCGCTTCATGGACCAGGACGTCGGCGCCCCGGGCGAGAACTGCCATGGCATCGCATTCGGCGGTGTCGCCGGAAAACACCACCGATCCGGCGTCGGTATCGAAGCGGAACGCCAGCGCGGGGCGGACGGGCGGGTGCTCCACGAGGATGCCGGTGACCTTGACGCGGTCATCCTCGTAGACGTAGAAGGGGCGTCCTGCCTCCGGTGTCCCCACCGGGGGCGTGGTGAGGTCCACGGTGTGCACGAGGGAGGCCAGAGGTGGTCGTGCTTCATCGTGGACGCGGATGTCGATGTCGTAGGAGAAGGCCTCCAGCGAGTGGGAGACCAGCTCGCTGGTGCCGGAGAGCCCCGCGCCACCGGAGCGGGTAGCGTCCTTGCCCGGTCCCACCACGGAGACCGGGCCGGTGAAGCCCTCCACCGGGTTGCCCCAATTCCACAGCAGGAAGCCGGGCAGCTCCACCACATGGTCCGAGTGCAAGTGGGTGACGAAGCCGGCCACGAAGTCCTTGCCCCGAAGGCCTGCCTCATGGGCGGCGCGGGAGCAGCCGAGGCCGAAGTCCACCATGTAGAAGACATCGCCCACCACCAGTGCGCTGGAGATGCCGTTTTCCGGTCCGCGGATAGCCGGCCCGGCGGCGGTGCCAAGAGTGATCAGTTCGACGCTCACAGGAAAGTCCTTCTGCAGAGTTGGCGGGGTCAGGAGTGGGGGCGGGCGTTGATGACGCGGGTTTCCAGGTATTCCTCCAGTCCCCAGCGGCCGCGCTCGCGGCCGACGCCCGATGCCTTCCATCCGCCGAACGGGGCGTCCGGTTCCACCAGGGTGTGCTGGTTTACCCAGACTGTTCCGGCCTCAAGGCGAGAGGCGGTTGCGTGGGCGCGCTCCAGGTCGGGGCTCCACACGGATGCACCCAAGCCGAATTCCCCGGCGTTCAGCCCGGCGATGGTCTCATCGAGGTGGTCGTAGGCAACAATGGGCAGCGCCGCGCCGAACTGTTCCTGTTCCACTAGGTCCATGCCCGGTTCGGCGTCGATCACCACAGTGGGGGAGAGGAAGTAGCCTGGCAGGTCGCAGCCCGGGGTGCCGCCGGTGATAATGCGGGCTCCGGCACCTACAGCGGAGTCAACCAGGCTGTGGACCAGCTTGAGCTGGGATTCGTTGTGCATGGGGCCCATGGTGGTGCCGTGCGCGATGCCGTGGCCCAGCACATGGCGGGATGCTTCGGCGGCGATGGCCTCGGCCAGCTCCGTGCTGCGGCAACGCGGGACATACACGCGCTTGACCGCCATGCACACCTGGCCGGCGTTGCGGAAGGCGCTCCCCACGATCCCGCGGGCGGTGACGGCGATGTCCGCGTCGTCCAGCACGATGGCAGGATCGTTGCCGCCAAGCTCCATGGTGACGCGCTTGACCGTGGACGCGGCCTGCTGTGCGATGGAGATACCCACCTCCGTTGAGCCGGTGAAGGAGATCTTGCGGATGCCCGGGGAGATGCTCAGCGCGACGTTCACTGTCCGCCGCGAACTGGTCCGGGCCTGCAGCACGCCGGCGGGGAGGACCTCGTTGAGCAGGTTGACCAGCGCGAGGGTGGACAACGGCGTGGAGGGGGAGGGCTTGGCGATCACGGTGCAGCCGGCCAGCAGGGCAGGGGCGAGTTTCACGCAGAGCAGGGAGATGGGAAAGTTCCACGGCGTGATGGTGCCAACAATGCCCACCGGCCGGTACTGGACTTCAAGGGTACGGTCGGCGCGGGGTTTCAGCTGTTCGGTTTCGTCCCAGACCAGGTCCGCGTAGTACTCAAAGAGTCCTGCGGCCACCGTGAACTCACCGGCGGCGTCGGCCTTGGGCTTGCCCTGTTCCCGGGAGAGCAGGGTGGCCAGCGCGTCCAGGTCGCGACGGATCAGTGCCGCGCCTGCACGCATGGCGTTGCGGCGCGTTTCCCGGTCCGCGGCCCAGTCGGCCGATGCTGCTTGGGCTGCCGCAACCGCGGCCGCAACGTCCTCTGCTGTGTTTTCCGGAGCGTGTCCGATGAGCTCAAAGGTGGCCGGGTCGAGGACCTCGTACTGGGCTGCCGTCATGGTTTGTCCTTTCGGCCGGGAGGGAATTCCTATCCCAGTGTCATAGCACCGGTCACATCCGTGGGCACTCTTTCCATCCAACGGAAAGTGCGCTGCCAGAGCACGCGCTAGCTTGCCACTATGGAGTGAAGCACGTCACGCACTAACGAGGAGCCTGCATGTCCCAAGAGCAACTGCCCATCGTACTTACCGGGGTCTCCTCGGGCATCGGGGCCCGGACGGCCCGGATCCTCGCCGGCCGCGGCGTCCCGCTGATCGGCATTGACCGCAACGCGCCCACCGGGTTCAGCGGCACGTTTGTCCAGGCGGACCTTTCGAGCCAGGCCGGCATTGACACCGCCGCGGCTGCAGTCAAGGCTGCAGCGCCGAACGGCATCGCGGGACTGGCGAACATTGCCGGGGTCCCCGGCACCGCACCGTGGCGGACGGTGCTGTCCGTCAACGTCTTCGGCGTCCGCGGGCTGGTCCGGGCGCTGGCACCCTTGCTTGGCGAGGGGTCTGCCGTGGTGAACCTCGCCTCCAGCGTCGCCGTGAACTGGCGGGAGGTCAAGGCAAAGTGCTCCGCTTTCGCGCTTGCCGGCGATCAGGCTGCCGCCCTGGAGGCAGTTGCGGGCGATGACGAGGTCACGGCTGAGTCCTACCTCTTCTCGAAGCAGTGCGTCCGGCTCCTCACCGAGCACCTGGCCGCCGAACTCTTGCCGCGGCAGATCCGCGTCAACAGTGTCAGCCCGGGACCCGTGGCCACCCCCATCCTCGAGGACTTCAAAAAAGACCACGGCCGGGACAAGGTGGAGGGCGCCGGTGCCCTGCTGGGCCGCTTCGGCGAGCCGGACGACATCGCGCCCGTCATCGACTTCCTGCTCCGCCCCGAATCGGGCTGGGTAAACGGTTCGGATATTCGCGTGGATGGCGGCCTGGGTGCGCACCGCGGCTCCGGCCTCGCCGCTGTGGCCGGCTGAACGCCTTCGTCCCACGGCGGATGCACTAATGTACGACGCCGGCGCCTCGCCTTTCGCGCCAGGGGGCACCGGCGTCGGGCCTTAAAATGGCTGGAGAGCGCTCCGCCACATGCAACGCTCCCCAGCACTCAGAAGGGTGACTCATGGCAAACGCCGCCCCGACGGGCCGTACCACCCGGACGGTTACGGCGGCCGCGCCGAAGCGTCCGTCCGGCGACGGCGGTGCTGCCGACCACCAGGCGACCAGTGTCACGTCACGCGCCCTGGCGTTGCTGGGCACCTTCGATACCGAGCACTCGGTCCAAAGCCTCAGCTCAATGGCCCGGCGTGCAGGGCTGCCAGTGGCCACAGCTCACCGCCTTGCCGGTGAGCTGGTGTCGTGGGGTGG
The DNA here is from genome assembly GCF_039539965.1 of Arthrobacter methylotrophus. Taxonomy (NCBI): domain Bacteria; kingdom Bacillati; phylum Actinomycetota; class Actinomycetes; order Micrococcales; family Micrococcaceae; genus Arthrobacter; species Arthrobacter methylotrophus. The sequence goes on from NZ_BAABED010000001.1 coordinate 4,620,448, forward strand.
CCTGGAGAAGGTGAACGGCGAGTACCGTGTGGGTCAGCGGATCTGGCGCCTTGGCCTGCTGGCTCCCGCGCAGCAGAACATCGCCGAAGTGGCGGCTCCGTTTATGCAGGATGTCCTTTTCGTCACCCATAACGTGGTGAATCTGTTCATCCTGGATGGGGAGGAGGTCCTGCTGGTGGAACGGATGTCCGGCACTGGAGCGGGTCAGCCGTTCCGGCGGGTGGGCGCGCGGCTGCCGTTGCACGCCAGCGCTGCGGGCAAGATCATGCTGGCCTATGGGGCCAAGGAGCTGTTTTCCGCGGCTGCGCAGCGGTTGGAGCCGCATACGTCCCGCACCATCACCAGTCCCTCGGTGCTGGCCGCCGAGATTGAACGGGTCCGGACCAATAGTTACGCCACCACAGAGGAGGAGGCGGGGCCTGACAACTACGGCCTGGCCGTCCCGGTGTTTTTGCCGAACAAGCAGGTGGTTGCCGCCCTGGGCATCGTCACCCGCGGCCGTCCCGCACCGGTGGGCAGCGTGGTTCCGGTGCTCAACATCGCCTCGCGGGGAATCGCCCGGCGGCTGGGTGTGGAGCACCTGCCGCAGTAGTTCGTTCTTTCCGCCTGCGACAGGCCAGTCTTTCCGTTGGGTGGAAAGCTGTGCCTTGCCTGTGTCGTGGAACACCTAACCTCAAGTGAGCCGTTAAAGCGGCCGGATCTCCGGCCGAAGCCTGCTTTGCAGGCGAGCCGTTCCAAAGGAAGTGAATACCCTCATGACTGCACCTGCAGGAGCCACCATCGACGCCGTCGTCGACCAGGTGGACGTTGTGGCGGACCAAGTGGTCTCCCTGGTACTGCGGCGCGTGGACGGCCAGCCGTTCCAGCCCTGGCAGCCCGGCGCACACATAGATGTCCATGTGGGCGACGGCCTGGTTCGCCAGTACTCCCTGTGTTCCTCGCCGGATGAGCTGGACCACCTGCGGATTGGCGTGCTGCACGTGCCGGATTCCCGCGGTGGATCAAAGGCGGTGCACGCGCTGCTGGCCGGCACACCGCTGACCATCTCCGAACCGCGCAACAACTTCCCGCTGCGCGAGTCGCGGCGTTACCTCTTCATCGGGGGCGGAATCGGCATCACCCCGCTCATTCCGATGCTGGAGGCGGCCCAGGCTGCCGGCAAGGAATGGACCCTTATCTATGGCGGCCGGAGCCGGAACACAATGGCATTCGCGCAGCAGCTGGAGGACCAGTACGGCCCCGACCGGATCCGGATCATAGCCGAAGACGAGGTAGGCCGGCTGGATCTGGACCAGATCCTCGGCATGCCCCGGGCACACATGCTGGTGTACGCGTGCGGCCCCGGCGGGCTGCTTGGCGCGGTGGAGGAACGCTGCATGGGTTGGCCTCCGGGCACCCTGCACACCGAGCGTTTCGTTGCCTCCACACTGGGCGCAGCGGCGGCCAACGCGCCGTTTGAGGTGGAGCTGGCCCGGACCGGGGCCACCGTGACCGTGCCGAATGACAAGACCATCCTTGAAGCCGTGGAAGAGGTGGGCGTCCGCGTCCTGTCCTCCTGCCGCGGCGGATTGTGCGGCACCTGCGAAACCCAGATCATTTCGGGTGAGCCGGAGCACCGGGATGCCGTCCTCACCCAGGAGGACCGTGACGCCGGCGAAATCATGCTGGTCTGCGTCTCGCGTGCAGCCGCCGGCTGTCCGCGCCTCGTCCTGGACCTCTAGCCACTTCACTTACCCCGCCAAGTTTCGTCCCCAGGAGTGTTTCCCATGACCGTTATCACCCATGACGCCAACGTGTTAGGCGAGGATCCGTTCGACACCGTCAACCTTCTGGACCCGTACCCGTTCCTGGGGCGGCTCCGCGATGCCGGCGCCGTCTCCTATCTGGAGAGCACCGGCAGCTATGCCGTGGCGGGGTATCAGGAGGTCTATGAGGTCTTGACGGACTTCGAAACCTACATCTCCTCCGGTGGCCTGGGCCCGCGGGATATCCGGAAGGATTCGGGCTGGCGTCCGCCCAGCATCCTGGAATCGGATCCTCCCATCCACACCGTGATGCGCCGCGCTTTGACCGGCGTCATTAACCCCGGCACGGTCCGTGCCTTGCGGGAGCCGTTCACGCCGCCCGCCGTGGAGTTGACGGAGCAGCTGGCCCGACGCGAGCGGTTCGACGCCATCACGGACCTCGCCGAAAAGTACCCCCTGCGTGTCTTCCCGGACGCAGTGGGGATTCCCGACGTTGGCCGTGAACACCTGCTGCCGTACGGCAACATGGTGTTCAACGCGTTCGGCCCGGAGAACTACATCTTCAAGCAGGCTTTCGCCGAGGGCGATGAGCACGCTGCCGCGGTAATGCGGAACTGCCAGCGCGAAAACCTGGACGACGTCGGCTTTGGCGCCCAGATCTGGAAGCGCGTGGAGGACGGGCTGATCACCGAGCAGCAGGCCACGCTGCTGGTCCGTGCCCTGCTGTCCGCCGGAGTGGACACCACCATCTTCGGGATCGGCAATACGCTCTCGGTGCTGGCGCGCTACCCGGAAGCCTGGGCCCAGCTGCGGGAGAACCCCAAGATGGCGAAATTTGCCGTGGATGAGGCGCTGCGCCTGGAATCGCCGTTCCAAAAGTTCCACCGGACCGTTGCCGTGGACACCGTCCTCGGCGGCGTGCACCTGCCTGCCGGCGCCAAGGTCATGGTGTTCCTAGGGGCCGCGAACCGTGACCCGCGCAAGTGGGGTGAGAACGCCGATGACTTCGATCTCAACCGCAATGCGTCCGGCCACGTCGCGTTCGGCATGGGCCTGCACCAGTGTGTGGGGCAGCCGATCGCCCGGCTCGAAATGGAAATCGTGCTGCAGCAACTGCTCCAGCGGGTAGCCACCATCGAACCAGACGGCGCTCCGGTGCCGATTCTGCACAACGTGCTCCGCGGGTTCGAGTCCCTGCCGGTGCGGATCACGGCGGCTTAGGTCTTTGAAATTTGCTCGCTGGGACTTGAAGGTACTCATCTCATGCTGATCGAATAAGTGCTCCTAGCTGGCCCAGTCCACGTCCACTACAGAAAGGAGAGGCGGGCTGGGTCTTCTGAATCAGCTGACAGTATGACCACTAATAAGCTCGTGGACGCCGGGTCAGGCATCTGGTGTCAGCTCGAATCCGGGTTCCGTGGCGCGCCAAATCAGGTACGCCAGATCTCACGCAGTGGCCTCCCTCGGAAGAGTGCGGAGAACCGTCAGGGAGGCCCGAGGACCGCTCCTCTCACCGGGGCCGTGCTGCTGACCGGCGGAAACGCCGATTTCTTCAGGAACGGGAGTTCTCGCAGCTACTTCCAACCCCGTGCTTTTGACGCCGATAATGGACGCGTCGTCAGCCTGAGCTGGGGGATCGGCTAACGCGGTTTGTAGACGTCGGAGCGGTGTTCGAGCGGTGGACGTACAAAATGTGCTCTTCGATGTCGAGGGTGAACAGCACCCTGTAGTCGCCGCGCCTCGCGGTGCGGAGTCCGAGCCGTTCGTTCGTGAGGGGCTTGCCCAGCCCATAGGGATTGTCGGCAAGCGCGCCGGTGACGAATTCGACGATCGCTGCCGCGGCTTTCTCCGACAGCCGCCTTCGCCGGCCGGTTCGAAAGAGCCACTTACTAATGAAAACCAGCCTGACCCACACCCCGTTTATCGGACAGTCCCGAAACCGCGGGACTGCGGACAGCGCCGGGACCCGGTTCGGTCTCCACATAGTAGATCGTCCCGGCACCGAGGGCACGGAAGGGGTGTGGTGCGTGACGGGTTGGCCGGTAGTTGTGTCCGAAGGGGTCGCGCACTGTCACTCGTTCAAGATGATCCAGCCGAGCGAGGAGGCCATCGACTTCCCTGAGCGTCGCGGGGTGCGTTTCTTTGCCCCCTAGGTCCAGGAGCCAAGGGGAGTCGGTGGCCTCGCTCGCGATTTCGAGGGTCAGGGTTTCAAATATTCCGGCCAGAAGGGCATCCAGGTTTGTGGGGTAGAAGCGAAGTAAACGATGCGCTTCCGGGTCCCGACGCCGGTCGTTCATCCATGTCTGACGGAGCCAAGTGAATTCCACTCGGCCGAACGAGTGGCTAAGCCGGAGCGTCCGTCCTCCCTCCAACGTCAGGCGGAAGTCGTTGCCGGCGCGGTCGAAAATACTGGCCGCTTCGTTTACGGACTCCATGTCTTCGAGCATCGCCGTCTCGGACGGGTAGTAGGTGAAATCACCGAGATCATCGACCACGACGAAGTCTTTCCGAAGCGAGCCGGGGAGCTCCGGATCGTCTGCGGCACCGTTGGTGGGGATCATGCGTTTCATGGTGAATTCAGCTCCAATGGCGAGTCGGCCCGATGATAGGAGGGCCGTTTCTTCCCTCCTATCATCACATCACCCTTAGGGGCGGCCGCTTCCGATCTTGATGGATTCCTTACACCGACGGGCAGGGATTTTGCGCACTCTTAACGGGTGGAACCGACGGGGACGGTAGGGGGCTGAGCCACGAGGCCGGTGGCCGTTCGTTTGTAATACTGGATTACCGCGCGCCCAGAATTACGCAACAATGGCATGTTGTTATTATAGTTAGGTTTGCCTTGCCTAGCTCAACCGTTCAGGAGCTGGACGAACGCTTCAATTCAACAAGCAAACACCACCCCAACACTCAAGGGTTCCGCTCCCACCGGAACCTTCGAAAGGCCTCCCATGAGATTCGGCATCAAAACCGCAACGGCCTTCGCCGCAGCCACGGCCACGCTGCTGGCTCTTTCGGCCTGCAGTGGCGCATCCACAGGGACTGCGAGTGGTAGTTCCGCGGCCGGCGGCGACAGCATCGTCGTATACAACGCGCAGCACGAAAACCTCACCGGCGCGTGGGTGGACGCCTTTACCAAGGAAACGGGAATCAAGGTCACGCTCCGCAATGGAGACGACCTTGAAATGAGCAACCAACTCAGTGAGGAAGGCAAGAACACCCCCGCGGATGTCTTCCTGACGGAAAATTCCCCGGCCATGGTCCGCATAGCGGGAGCAGGCTTGCTCGCCCCCGTCGATCAGGCAACCCTCAATCAGGTACCGGCCCAGTACCGGCCCTCGACCGGCGACTGGACGGGCATTGCGGCCCGATCGACTGTGCTTGCCTATAACAAGAACAAGCTCACGCCCGAGCAGCTGCCCAAGTCCCTCATGGACCTCGCGGACCCGTCATGGAAGGGACGCATCGGCGCGTCCACTGGCGGCGCGGATTTCCAGGCCATCGTCAGCGCCATGCTTGAGCTTAAGGGAGAAGACGCAACCAAGAAGTGGCTGGAAGCCGCGAAGAGCAACTTCAAGTCCTACAAGGACGACACTCCGGTGCTCGCGGCGGTCAACTCGGGAGAGGTTGACGCCGGCGTGCTGTACCACTACTACTCCTTCGTGGACCAGGCCCAGACCGGAGAGAACAGCAAGAACGTCGATCTCCACTACTTCAAGAACCAAGACCCCGGCGCGTTCGTCAGCGTCTCCGGCGGGGCCGTCCTGGCCTCCAGCAAGAAGCAGGCCCAAGCCCAGCAGTTCCTGAAGTTCATCACCGGCAAGGAGGGTCAACAGGTCCTTCAAACCGGCAACTCCTTCGAATACACCGTGGGCTCAGACGTGCCGGCCAACTCGAAGCTGGTACCCCTCAAGGATCTCCAGGCTCCTTCGATGGACCCCGCCAAGCTCAATAGCGAGAAGGTCACCGAGCTGATGACCGAGGTCGGGCTTCTGTAACCAAGGCTGCTAGGCTCGCAACTGATACCCTTCTCCCGGATTGAGGTTGTTATGTCCCCTCTTATCGTCATCGGCCTGCTCGGAGCTGTTGGCATCGGAGCAGCATCCATGTTTTTCCGGCGCCCGGCCCGGGTTGGTCGCCGCGTTGCGTTGGCTCTCGGATGGTTTTGGGCATCCGTGGTTTTCTATGCCACCCTTGCCAGTCCTTCCGGGGAGGTTCGGTGCTGAATCTGGTTCCCCTCGATCTGACAAACCCGCTCGACCTTAAGGACTTTGCCCTTAATATCCTGTTGTTCCTCCCTGGAGGCGTCTTTCTTGGGATCTGGGGGATGCGCTGGACTCGAGTGCTCGTCCTCGGATGTGGAATGTCGATGGCCATCGAAATTACCCAGTACGTGACCGCCTCTGGCCGGACGGCAGACATTAACGACGTGTTAGCCAACACCACCGGAGCTCTGATCGGCTTTCTGCTGGTCGCAGGCGTCCGGAAGGTCGTTCGCCGTATGCGCGGAACTAAGCGTCAACGAATATCCTTGCGCGGCTGAACCCTGCACCGTAGCTTTGAGGAAGCGGACGTATGCGTTCGGGGGCATCGGGGTCGAAGCCGATGGTCAGTCAGATTCAGAGAAGGACACGGCTGTGGCAACAGGTATTGTCAAATGGTTCAACGCCGAAAAGGGTTTCGGCTTCATAGCCCCCGACGACGGTTCGGCGGACGTCTTTGCCCACTACTCGGCGATCGCCTCGAGTGGGTACAGATCACTGGACGAGAATCAGCGGGTCCAGTTCGACGTCGTACAAGGCCCGAAAGGCCCTCAGGCGGAGAACATCCAACCCCTGTGAGGTTAGGCCATCCATTCCCGCAGGGATGGTGGCGCCGTAAAGGTTCGTGCACAAGTAAATGAGCGCGTCCGGGTTCGAGGCTGAAAGTGCCAAGGACCCGGACAGCATTTTCACGTCCGTGACCCACGCAGGCCTTGGACGTGAGGGGCAGCATTGCGCCCCGGATCTGACCCTGCATGACGACGCGCAAATGGCTACGGGACGCGGAGAAAGCCCCGGGACGCGCGAATATGAGCCGCGCCATGGACTATCCGTGTCGCCAGGCTTTCGGAGTGTCCGACGGCGACCGTTGGATGGGCTACCGGGAGGCTTCTTTGTTGGCGGCGGCGAGTTCGGTCAGGAGGTCGCGGATTTCAACCAGCAGGGCGGTGTCGGCTGGCATGGGCTCGTCCTCGGGCTCTTCGATGGAGGCGCGGCGCTTGGTCAGCTCGTTGAGCTTGTTCATGGGAGCTACGAAGATGAAGTACACCACGGCGGCCGTGATCAGGAAGGTCACGAACGCGGTGATGACCGCGCCGAAGTTAACGAAGGTCTTCGCATTGTCCGGCCAAATGGAGAAGCCCAGGCCCTCGGCGTTGACGCCGCCAGCAGCGGCGATGACAGGGTTGATGATGTTGTTGGTGAATGCCGTGACCAGGGCCGTGAACGCGGTGCCGATGACCACGGCGATGGACAACTCGATGATGTTGCCGCGAAGAACGAAGTCTTTGAAACCTTTGAGCATGGAAAATCCTCCGGGCGGTGCGCGTGTCTGGCTCAAGCAGAGATCAAACTACCATTCCAAGGTTTCAACGAGTGTATTGGGCCCGGTTTCGCCGGGCCCAATACACTCACCTAGCCTAGGAGGGCGCGAGTGTGGTCGTTGAGGAACATTCCGTGCGGATCGAACTCGCGGCGTACATGGATGAAGGTGTCCAGCTCCGGGTAGAGGCGTTCCAAGCGGTTCCGGGTCATGAAGTGGATCTTTCCCCAGTGCGCACGTGGTTCGAATTCCTGGAGCAGCGCATCGGCATCCCGGAAGAACTGCCAATAGTCGGTACCGGGTTCGGTGGTGAGAGTAATGACGGTGCTGTCGCGGCCTTGGAACTGGGACATGTAGCCCTCGTCGGCCTTCACCCAGCGGACCTCCACGGGGTACCTCTGCTCGGGATACTTGGTGCGGATCAGGTCCTGGATGGCTTCGACGGCGGCCAAGCCGTCGTCGCTGCGGACGAAGTACTCGAGTTCGTGGAACTGCGTGGTGAAGCCGCCCGGATAGATCCGATAGGAGCGATCAAGGCGGGCGCCCTCAACGGTTGAGATATCTCGCTCGTCCTGGATGTGGGCCACGTTATATCGCTTCGTGTAGCTGCGGTTTGCCATGCTCAGGCCGGGCGCGCCGGGGAGGTCCAGAAGCTCGCACGAATCGTTCTCGGGACACCAGAGGAATGAGTAGTGCCTGTTGGAATCGATATCCGTATCCCAGGTCGAAGCGGTCTCAGCCCACGTGGGGTAGGTGATCTGCTCTTGCAGGTAGTAGCGGTCCTCAACAGCCAGTTCTACCTCCAGAAAAACCCCGAGGGTACCCAACGCGACCTGGGCGGCTCTGAGTTCGCGCAGTTGCCCCTCGCCAATCTCCACGATTTCGCCGTAGCCGTTGATCAGCCTTACCCAGCGAAGGTTGGACGAGAAGCTGCCCAGGTTCTTCCCCGAACCGTGGGTACTGGTAGCCAGCGCCCCGGCGATCTGCTGTTTGTCGATGTCGCCTTGGTTACCCAAAGCCAGCCCCTGCTCCCAGAGGGGATCGCCGAAGGCGTTGATGGTGGTACCGGCCAGGGCCCTTGCACGACGCCGCTCGCGATCGGTTCCGGTGATCGCCGAAAGAGCGGACATGTCCATCAGGACGCCACCTGTCTGGACCAGCGGCGAGGACGAATGCCCCGAGCCGACTGCCCGCACAGGCAGGCCTTCGCGGATGGCGAAACGGACGGCGTCGAGGGCTTCTTGTTCATTGCGCGGCCGGACGGTGAAGGCCGGCGTGGCGCTCTGGTTACCGCCCCAGTTGGTCCACGTGACGTCCGTGCCGAAGGGTGCGGACGGGGTGGCGGCGCGTGCCGGGGATGCCCTGCGGGGAAGGTTCGCGGTGGTCATTGATAAGCTCCGTTGCTAGTCTGAACGCTCATGCGCCGTGGTTGATCATGACGTGCTTCGTGCGGGAGTAGTCGTCCAAAGCGTAGAGCGAGAGGTCGCGGCCGAAGCCGGATCCCTTGAATCCGCCCCACGGTACCTCGCAAGCCAACACCAAGTGAGAATTGACCCAAACGGTACCGAAGTCGAGTTGCTTAGGAACGCTCAGCGAGAGGCTTGAATCCCGGGTCCACACTGAAGCGGACAATCCGTAAGGGCTCTCGTTTGCGCGGGTAATGGCCTCCACGGTGGAACTGAACGTCTCCACCGTGACCACGGGACCGAAGATTTCGTGGGTGGCGATTTGTGCCCCGGCCGGAACGTCGCTGATTACTGTTGGCTCGATGAAGTAGCCGGGGCCATCGAGGGCCGAACCGCCAATGGCGACGTGCAGTCCAGCGGCCTTCGCCTCGGCGAGCGATTCCTTGACGCGTTCGAAGTGCGGGCGCGAAATCATGGGACCGATTTCGACGTCGTCCCCCGCCCCTGGTGCCCCGACCACCAACGTGCTGACTTCGCGCACGAGGTGTTCGGTGAACTCGGCAGCCACTGACTCGTGGACGAGGACGCGGCAGGCAGCGCCGCAGTCTTGGCCCGCGTTCCAGTAGCCGGCGTTCCGCACGCCGGCAGCGGCCGCGCGGAGGTCGGCGTCGGGAAACACAACGACGGGAGCCTTGCCGCCGAGTTCCAGGTGGACGCGTTTGACCGACTTCGCGGCGGTCTGCGCCACGGCCTGTCCGCTGACGACGCTCCCAGTCAAGGCGACGAGGGCAACGCCGGGGTGTTCGGAAAGCCGCTGTCCAACGGTCCGGCCTTGGCCTGTGACGACGTTGAGGATGCCATCCGGAATGCGCCCGGCCACGAGTTCCGCCAGCTTCAGCGTTGACAGTGGCGTCTGCTCGGAAGGCTTGAGGACGATGCTGTTTCCGGCGGCCAAGATGGGCGCGATCTTCCAGGCTGCCATCAGGAGCGGGTAGTTCCACGGGGTGATGACGCCCACCACGCCCACGGGCTCCCTGAGGATGACCGAGGTGTGTCCCGTGGCGTAGTCGCCGCCGGCCATGGAGGTCAGCGTGCGGGACGCTCCGGCCATGAAACGGAAGGTGTCAATGGTGCTGGAGACGTCGTCTTCCGCGACGGCCCGCGGTTTACCCGTGTTGGCGGACTCGATGGTTTCGAACGCGTCCCGGTTCGCTTCGATGATGTTGGCGATCAGGTTCAAGACCTCGGACCGCTCCTTCGGGGTGGTGGCTCCCCAGGACTTCTGCGCAGCCACGGCTGCTTCAACGGCAACGTCAACATCTGCGGCGGTGCCGGCCTGAACGGAGGCGATGACCTGCTCGGTGGCGGGATTGACGACGTCGATCAGCTCCGCGGAATAGCCTGGAACAAACGATCCGCCGATGAAATGACCGCCGGGAGGCAGCGGCAAGATGCCCGGGACGTTGTGGGCCGCAGTGGAGCTATTGTCTTCGCTGACGCGGCGGACTGTGAACTGTTCGGTGTCAAGGGGTGTCATGATTTTTGCCTTTGTTTTCTGGCGCCGGTCGCGGCGTCGGGAGTTTATGGGAAGTGGGGGCCCAGCCCCGCGATGCGTTAGACCAAGTCGGTTGCGAGTGCGGGGGCCTGAAGCGGTGCGGCCGCGGTCTTCTTCCGGAACGTGCGTGCCGCGACGTAGTAGAGCGGAGCAACCACGACGAGTCCGACAATCCAAGAGAGGTCCACGCCGCCCATGGCTGCCGCGACGGGTCCGGTGTAGATCGCTGTTGCCGAGAATGGAAGCTGGACCAAGGCACCTGCCACGTAGGAACCGATGGCGACCCAGTTGAACCTCCCGTAAACTCCGCCGTCGCGCTTGAAGAAGTCTTCAACCCTGTAATCGCCGTGCCGGAGGAGGTAGTAGTCCACCAGGTTGATGGCCGTCCAGGGAACCAGCACATACATCAGGAAGGAGAGGAAGTTCGTGTAAAACAGGATGAAATTGTCGCGTGCGAACAACGAGATCAGGAGTGCGAACGTGAAGAGGATGATTGCCGCAACGCTCCGGGTCTTGGCGCGAGGCAACCAGCTCGGCTTGAACGTCTGCCCAATCGTGAGGCTGCACAAGACTCCGCAGTAGAGGTTCATGGCGTTCGACGCCGCGACGCCGAGGCAGAAGATTCCGACGACGGCCAGGGTCCACGGCTGGAGCAACGCTCCCATGCTGCCCACGATCTCGACATTGCCGGCGTCTGCACCGATGGTGACCGCGAGGGTTCCCACCAAGGCACCCAGGATCATCGGGAAGAGTGTTCCGAGGACGCAGCCCGAGTAGGACGCCCAGAAGGCCGGGGCCGAGCCGGTCCCTTGTGGCATGTAGCGGGAGTAGTCCGAAACGTAGGGAGCGTACGCGAGTTGCCAGAGGGCGGATACGGAGACGGTGGCCATGAAGCCGACCCAGTTGAAGTTTCCCTGGTACAGGAACGTGGCGGGCAGCCCGTGGACGAACATGATCCAGACGAAGGCCAGCAGCAACGCCAAACCAGCCACGACGCTGAGGAAACGAGCGTAGGCGTGGATGAGTCGGTAGCCGAAAATCGTGGCAACAACACTCACGACGCCGATGAGGATGATTCCTGCGTCAACACTGATGTCCGGGCTGACGGCGGCCATTGCTTCGCCGCCAAAGACGAGGTTGGCCGCGAAGAATCCGACGTACATGATTACCACGATGATCACGATCAGCAGCGCCCCGAAGGAGCCGAATTGGCCGCGCGTCTGGATCATCTGTGCCACACCCAGTTGGGGTCCCTGGGCGGAGTGGAGCGCCATGAAGACGCCACCGATGACGTTTCCAAGGATGATTCCCACGATGGCGGGCACAAAGCTGAGCCCGAACACCGTAGTGGCGAGTCCGCCGGTCACGATGGTCATGATCATGATGTTGGAACCGAACCAGATGGTGAAGAGGTCCCGGGCCTTTCCATGCCGTTCGTCGAGCGGGATGGGCTGGATGGTCTTGTCTTCGAGCCGGGGCACTTCGGTGGCTGGGGCAGGATTGCTTCGGGTGTTCATGATGCGGTCCAGGAGGCTGCTTGCAGCTCACGGGCATCGTCGAGGGAGACGGCGTTCGTCTCGGCCTTGCTGCGGTTTACCATCAGCGCGAGGAGGTCGAAGACAAGGGTGGCCGCGGCCACCGTGGTGATGTCTGCGTGGTCGTAGGCGGGAGCGACCTCGACGACGTCGGCGCCCACAATGTTGATGCCGTTCAGCCCGCGGAGCAGCGCCAGCAGCTCGCGGGAGTGGAGTCCGCCCATTTCGGGTGTGCCGGTGCCCGGTGCGTAGGAGGGGTCCAGGACGTCGATGTCGATGGAGACGTAGACGGGGGTATCTCCGAGCCGTTCCTTGACCCGCTCGATCGCTGCGGGAACGCCGATGACGTCCAGGTCCGAGCAACGGATGATCTGGAAACCGAATTCATGGTCGCGGAGGAAGTCGTTGCGGTCGTAGACCGGCCCCCGGATGCCGACGTGCATCGACTTGTCTTCTACCAGGAGGCCTTCTTCGAATGCCCTCCGGAAGATGGTTCCGTGCGTGACCGGCTGGTCGAAGTAGGTGTCCCAGGTGTCCAGATGGGCGTCGAAATGCAGCAATGCGACCGGTCCGTGGACCGTGTTCAAAGCCCGCAGCATCGGGAGGGCGATGGTGTGGTCGCCACCGATCGAGATGAGCTTCTTGTCTGCGCTGATCAGGGGCAGTGCCTGCTCTTCGATTTCGCGGACGGCCCGCGTGATGTCGTACGGGGTGCATGCAATGTCGCCGGCGTCCACAACCTGGACTTCGTACACGGGCTCGACATCAAGTTCGGGGTGGTAGCCGGGACGAAGCAGCCGGGAGGCTTCGCGGACCGCGGCAGGACCGAAACGGGCGCCGGGTCGGAAGGACGTTCCGCCGTCGAACGGTACTCCGACGATCGCAATGTCGTAGTCCGGCACGTGGTCGATTTGGGGAAGCCTGGCGAAAGTGCCGAGGCCCGCATACCGGGGGACTTTTGTTGCGTCGACTGGGCCGATGGGCTTGTGCGTTGTCATGCCGGGATCCTTCGTGCAGTGCTGCCGAGCGGCTTGCCGGCAGCTTTCGGTGTTGGGAGGAGGGTGCTCGCCTTTGAGCGGGAATGCGGAGTCGAAATGTTGGGGAAGTAAGTAATCCAATTCTTGGTGACGCACATCACTGCGTATAGCGGTAGATTGACTACAAATGGTCGAGGCGCTTAGACAAATGTCTAAGCGCCGCGAAAACGGCCGGAAACCAATGATCTGGGAGTGCATCTTTCAATGGCGATTACAGTGGCCGAGCTCGCGGAGGAACCCCAGTTGGGATTGACGCTTCTGGCCGGATATGCAGGCAGCGGCAACCGGATCACGTGGGCCCACACCTCTGACCTGCCGCGGCTGTGGGAATGGGTCACCGGCGGCGAACTGATGATGACCAACGGACTGTCCATCCCGGCCGACGCCCCAGGCCAAGTTGCACTCGCCGAGGCGCTCGTCGATGCAGGCGCCAGCGCGCTCGCCATCGGAGAGAAGATGCACGCGCCGGAGTTGACGCCGGAGTTCCTGGCCGTATGCGAGCGGTTGCCGCTGCCGCTGCTGAGCATTCCGTACCCGCTGCCCTTCATCGCCATCGCCCGCACCGTGGCCGAGTCTTCCCTACTGGAGGAATCACGGCGCCTGCGCCAGACCGCCAGGGTCTATGACTTGCTGCGCACCGCGGGAACAATTGAGGACCACTGGCACGGCCTCCTCCAAGGCCTCGCGGCTGAGCTCGATGCGGAGCTGTTCGTGGTGGACCGGAGCTGCCTGCATCCGTGGCATCCGGATGGCAAGCCGCTGCCGGATATTTTGCAGACGGAATTGGCTCCGCTGACGGGCCACATACCCTTGGCCGGGAAGAAGTTCCAGTGGCATCGGCTAGGGGATCGGCACGTGTTGATGATGGACATCCCCACCCACGCCAATGCACTGCTGGTGGTGCTGCCCAAAAGCGATCCGCACCCTGACGCCGTCGTACTCCTCCACGCAGCAACAGTGCTAGGGCTGGAACTTTCACGAACGGTCCTGTCCTTGGAAAGCCAACGCCGCCTGGCGGGCGAGTTCCTCCGGCCGGCCGTTGATGGACGCCTGGGAGTCGCGGAACTGGAGAGTCGCCTGAGTGCTTTTGATGTCCCGGCCCAAGATTTCGTGATGGTCGCGATAGCGGCCGACGACGGCGAGCGGCTGGCGAACGTCCACGTGGAACTGTGGCGCCACGGATTTCCAGCCGCCTGCCTCCGGCGTTTCAATACACTTCATGTGGCGGTCTCTACAGCGGTTACCGACGACGTCTTGATCCATTGCGCGGGGCCCGATGTCCGGATTGGCATCAGTTCACCGACGTCCGCCGCCGGCATCCAGCGTGCACTGCAGGAATCGCTGTGGGCGCTCGGTTCAGCCAAAGGCAACGCCGTCAACCTGGCCCACTACGCCGACGGACCGTCCTGGCTGGGCCTCACGAGTTTCGAGGAAGGCACGGCGTTGGTCCAGCGGCTGCTCGGCCCGATCTTCGCATATGAACAGGGCCAGGAAGGGGACCTCATCGTGACTTTGAGGACCTACCTGGACACCCAGAGGTCGTGGCAAAAGACCGCTGCGGCCCTCTTCGCCCACCGGCAAACCGTCATCTACCGTATCCGGAAAATCGGCGAATTGACGGGGCTGGACATGGGCGAAACGTCCACGTTGGCGCAGCTTTGGTTTGCTCTCCAGATTCACGAGGCCATGCATCAGTAGGCTCTCCTGCCGGGGCGTGCGGCTTGGGTCAGGGAAGAGCGGCGGCCTGGTTCGCGGCATCCTGCTCGGACTCGAGTTCTTCCTGGAATCTTGCGTACCGGGCCAAATGGGTGCTACGGCGCCGTAGGAAGAACCATGCGACGCCGAGCATGATGAACCATGCCGGGGTCGCCAAGAGCGCCACGAGGGTATCGGGCTGCGTTGTCAGGGTCCACAGGACAAAGCCGAAGAACGCGAACACTACCCAGACCATCACGATGCCACCGGGCATCTTGAACTTCGAGGTATCGTGCAAATGCGGGCGACGACGGCGGTAGGCGAGGTAGCTGGCCATGATGATCGACCACACGAAGACGAAGCAGACGGCCGACACGGTGGTCACCATGTCGAACGCCTTGCCGATGTCCTGTCCGGCGTACATCAGAACGACGCCGGACAGCAGCAGAACGCAGGACAGGAACAAGGCGTTGCGGGGGACCTTTCGGCGGGAAAGGCCGCTGAACACGGCGGGCGCGTCACCCTCCTGGGCCAGGCCGTAGACCATGCGGGACGTGGAGTAGATGCCGGAGTTGGCCGATGACATGGCCGAGCTGAGCACCACGAGGTTCACCACGGTGGCGGCGGCACCCAGTCCAGCAAGGGAGAACATAGCGATGAACGGGCTGTGGCCGGCGGCGAACTGGGTCCAAGGAGTGACGGACATCAGGATGATGAGGGCGCCCACGTAGAAGAGGAGCACGCGCACCGGGATGGAGTTGATCGCTCTGGGCAGGTTCTTCTCCGGGTCCTTCGCTTCTGCGGCGGTGGTGCCTACCAGCTCAATGCCGACGAACGCGAAGACTGCGATCTGGAAGCCGGCCACGAAACCCATGAACTCGTTCGGGAAGAAGCCCCCGTGGCTCCATAAGTTGCTGAAGCTTGCCGGTCCGGCGCCGGACCGGAACCCGCTGAAGATCATGAACAGGCCAACCACGATCAGGGCGGCGATCGCGATGATCTTGATGAGTGCGAACCAGAATTCGGTCTCGCCGAACGCCTTTACCGTGGTCAGGTTCAGGAGCAACAGGATGGCGATGGTCGCCAGGCCAGGAACCCATAGCGGGAGGCCCGGCCAGAGTTCCTTTGAGTAACCGGCGATGGCAATGACATCCGCGATGCCGGTGATCACCCAGCAAAACCAGTAGGTCCAGCCAGTGAAGAAACCTGCCCACGGACCCAGGAGGTCCGCGGCAAAATCGCTGAAGGACTTGTAGTGCAAGTTGGACAGCAGCAGTTCGCCCATGGCGCGCATGACGAAGAACAGCATGAAGCCGATGATCATGTAGACGAAGATGACCGAGGGGCCGGCCGCGGAAATGGTCTTGCCCGAACCCATGAACAGACCAGTGCCGATCGCCCCGCCGATAGCAATCAGCTGGATGTGCCGGTTGCTGAGCTGGCGGTCAAGATGTGGTGTTTCGACGGCTTTGGCGGGCGGGTGATGAATCGTCAAGAGGAACTCCATCGTTCAAGTGACACCAAAGGCGCCACGATGATTCGGGGTTCCTCCCCGCACTGTCTTGGACCTGAGAGATTCCGCAGCGCCGTGCTTTCGCATGGTTCCGCTTGCCCCGTCGGTGAGCCCGGTTGCCGGGCTGCTTTCCAGAGTTGCCTCGCCGCGGCGGTACATGGGCCTGAGAGTTTCCTGGGGAGGATTTGCTCCTACGGCGCCTACTGAATGTACCGGCAGGGCTCTCCCGCCGCAGATCATAAGCAGTATTCAGTTGGGTGAAGAGAATCGCGGATGTGGAGGATCGGCCCTTCCGGGTGGCCACCGATTCAGTGTGGGATAGCTCACCAAGAAATGTCAATTCCGCCTTTGTTTCGTCACCTAGGTGCCCGCTGAGTGCCGTTTTCGAACCAGATGTTGCCCCGACTCTGACCTTGTGTGTATGGTGTGAGCCGAATCACCCTCTGGAAAGCAGCAAGGCTCCGGCCTGGCTCACCGACGGTGCAAGCGCAACACAAGGTGACAATGTGTTCTGCGGAATCTCTCAGGTCCAAGACAGTGCGGGGAGGAACCCAATCCAAGCCGTGCCACTGTGGCCGGTCCTATCTTGGAGTTCCTCGTGACTGTTCAATCAACCCTCACCGCTTTTGGCCAACGCCTCCTTGCTGGACGAAGCGACCGCCGTGGCCGAAGCGGTGTTGATGATGCGCAGGGCGAACAAGAACAAGTCCGCTCATGATGGTAAGACCGTCCTTGACGCCGACTGCTTCGGGCCGGGTGTTCGATCACTCTGCCGTGATCGCCGCCGCGAATGAACGCGGCGCTTTGGTCACGGTTGCCGCTGATCTTTTGGCGCCGACCTTGATTTTGGCGCCGACCTTGATCATGCCTCCAGGCGAGCAGGGCGCCGACATCGCCGTCGGCTCCACGCAGCGCTTCGGCGTTCCGCTGTTCTTCGGCGGCCCGCACGCGGCCTACATCGCCGTCCAGAAGGGCCTTGAACGCTCGATGCCGGGCCGCCTGGTGGGCGTTTCCAAGGACGACGCCGGGCCGAGTTCAAGGAACGCCAGGAGCGTGTTCTGGCCGGTGCCCGGATCCTGGCCGACGTGACTGCGAAGGACCGCGACGCGGTTCCGTTCGACCCGCGCCCGCCCATGGTCACGTCCGGTCTGCGGATCGGCACCCCGGCACTGGCCACGCGCGGCTTCGGCGAAGCGGCGTTCCGCGAGGTTGCGGACATCATTGCCCAGGCACTGATCGCCGACGCCGACGCCGACCTTTTCCGGCCTGCGTCACCGCGTGGAGGCCCTCGCCGCCGCGCACCCGCTCTACCCGGGCGTCGCGAACCTTAGCTGATGGAGAAGCCCGGCGCCCGGAGCGTAAGATTCGAAACGGACGCCAGCGCCGCCGTCGTACTTCTTGACCCTGCGATGAGAGGCAAGCCGCGACGTGAACGCCTTGGCAGAGATGTTCAGGATCGGTCCCGGCAACAAGGACCATTACCCGGCTGTGCGCTGTGCCGTGGGCGTCTTCCTGCCGTTGATCATCCTCGTGTTGTTCGGACGGCTGGACCTTGTGGTTTTCGCCAGTTTTGCTGCGTTCACCAATATTTATGGCCGCAACGAGCCCCACAGCCACCGTTTTCGAAGCCAACTCCGGGCAGGTTCGTTGCTGCTGGGCATCATCCTGCTCGCTACTTTGACGGCCAGGGCTGCGCAGGGCTCCGACGCGTACGTGTGGATCCTCACGATCGGCACCACGTTGGTTGCTGCGCTTTGCTCCGTGACGACTGCGCTGTGGCGGCTTCGACCGGCAGGTTCCCTCTTCCACATTTTCGCTTTTGCTGCGATCGCCTCCGTGCCCCAGCAGCCGCCCCTCTGGGAAGGGATGCTGGCTGCCGTTTTGACTGCGGTGTTGGCGTTGCTGATCGGAATGTCTGCGCGGGTGGTCCCAAGCCACCGGACGCCGTGGAAGCGACCGCCGGCGGATCGGTTGTTGCCGCAGGAAATCCGGGCAGCGTGGCTGGAAGGCTTGGGCTACTTCGTGGCTGCCGGGCTGGCCGGGACGCTTGCCACCTTGGTTGGGCAGTGGCTCGGGTTCGGACACGGCTATTGGGCCATGGTGGCGGCAGTGGTTCCCCTGGTAGGGCGCAGTACCCGGCATCGGATGCAACGGGGAATCCAGAGGATCGTTGGGACCCTGCTCGGTTTACTGGTGTTGGCCGGAATCCTCTGGCTCGGCCCAGCGCCATGGCAGATGGTGTTGGTGATTGCCGCATGCCAGTTCGGTGCTGAGCTCTTCATTGCCCGCCAATATCTTGTGGCACAGATATTCGTCACGCCGCTGGCGCTCATTTCCACTCTGCTGGTTGCCAACGTCCCGCCGGGGCTCCTCCTGCGGGACCGCGTCGTGGAGACCGTCATCGGGGCCGCCGTCGGCGTGGCTGTCGTCGTGGCGCCCGCGGCATGGTCCCGGCTCAGGGCGCGGCGCCTTCGGGTCTAGCGAACGACGGCGAGCGGCCGCGGTTCAGGCGATGCCGAAAAGAACTTTTACCAGACTTATCCCACAAGGATATGGTGTGTGACTGTGGACGGAGGGGCTTATCATTTTCACACACCCCCACCCGCATATTCGCTTGGAGAACGCGCCATGCTCCCTGAAGAATCGACTCCAACCACCGTCGACCAAGTCCAGAACCTGATCCTGGAAAGTGCTGACTTCGAGGACTTCCTCAATGAACTGGCACGGTTCTCTGCCCACCAGATGGCGGGCGACGGCGATGATGCGCTCTGTGGAATAACCCTGCTGCGCGAGCGGAAGGCAGTCACCATCGGGTGGAGCAGCGATGTGGCGCGCGAAGTGGACGAGATCCAGTATTCCTTGGCCCAAGGGCCGTGCTTGACGGCCGCAAAGGAGGAACGGGAAGTCCTCGTTCCGGATCTTCTTGAGGAGAACCGCTGGGGCCCGGACTACGCGAGTGCGGTTGCGTCATACGGCCTGAGGTCCGTTCTCTCCCTGCCGTTCAACCTTGAGGGCGAGGCCAAG
The DNA here is from genome assembly GCF_039539965.1 of Arthrobacter methylotrophus. Classification (NCBI taxonomy): domain Bacteria; kingdom Bacillati; phylum Actinomycetota; class Actinomycetes; order Micrococcales; family Micrococcaceae; genus Arthrobacter; species Arthrobacter methylotrophus. The sequence goes on from NZ_BAABED010000001.1 coordinate 4,639,541, forward strand.
GCAGCCCTTAACCTTTACTCCGAGGCGCCGTACAAGTTCAACGAAAGGGCCACCGACCGGGCCCGGGGCTACACCCGCGAAGTATCACAGGCCCTGCGGCTTGCCGTCAGGTTCGCCGTCCATAAGGACAGTGCCAACAATCTCCGGGCTGCGATGGAGTCGCGCACGATCATTGACATTGCCGTGGGAGTTGTCATGGCGCAGAGCCGCTGCAGCCAGGAGGACGCCGTCCGGATCCTGACGGAAGCCTCGAGCAATCGCAACATTAAATTGCGGGATATTGCCAAATCCTTGGTGGATTCTGTTGGCGGAGCGGGCACCCTGACCCACTTCCAGGAGCCGGTATACCGTCAGGACCAAAGCCAAGCGGGGTAGTTTGATTCCACATGGCACCCGCCTCAGCCGGAGGCCGGGTGCTCGACGTCGAGCTCGACGCGAGAGGCGGCGAACCGTGTGACGCCAAACTGGAGCGGGGTCCCGTCGGGCAGGGCGTCGAGTGCCCGCACTTCGAGGACCACGGACCCCACGGGAAGCCCGAGGTCCTCGGATTCCTCAGGAGTCGCATGCCTGCCGCCGACGGAGGTCGACGCGCGCACGTAGTCAGTGATCCCCAGCGCGTGCAGCGCCCCTGTGATCGTCCCGAGGGCCGCGAATTGCTTGGGAAGGCCGGGCACGGAGTCCGCGGCGTACCACTGCGTGGCCCGTGAGACCGGGACGCCGTTGACCGAACGGACCAGCTCCAGCCGGAGCGCTGGCCGGCCGTCGAGCCGCAGGCGCGCGGCGATCCCCGCGGGCGGCGCGGGCTCAACGGCGCATTCGAGCAGCTGACCGGAAGCCACGGAGCCCTCCCGGAGGCTGTCGCTCAGCCGGGTGCGGGTTCCGATGCGGTGCACGAGCGTCCCGTGTGCGGCGACGAAGGTGCCGCTTCCGCGCCGGGAGTCCACCAGTCCCTCAGCCGTGAGGGCCGAGACTGCCTGTCTGACCGTGTTGCGGTGCACCCCGAACCGGGCCGCGAGCTCGTTCTCCGATGGCAGTCTCGATCCGGAGGGGGCTGCCCCGTCGAGGATGTCGCGCCGCAGACCCTCGGCGATAAGCCGCCATGTCGAATACCCACTGGGGGACCGGGTCTGTGATGACATAGTGGTTCACCCTATCGGACCTGTGCCCTCCGGGCGGCCATCTGTTCCCAAGGTTCTCCCGCCTGTTCCGGAACGTTCACTTTGGGGGCCCGTTCCGGCAAGCCACGTCAAGTTATCTAGGCATCTAGACAACTCTAGGTTGCGGTAAGTGCGGAGGACGCGTGGAGCAAGTGATGAAAGAGGCCGGACCGGCCGGGGATGCCATCCGGGAGAGGCAGGGCTGGATGCGCACCCTCGCGATGGCCAGCGGACAAGAGCTTGAGGCCGCCTGGAAGGCCTGGACTCCCCGCCCGACGGTCGAGGCGGTCCGCGGGCCCGAGGAGGGCCTCGTGATGGTCCGGAGCAGGATCGACGCGGCTGGTGCGCGCTTCAATCTGGGCGAGGCCACTGTGACGCGGGCCACCATGCGGCTCCACGGCGGCCCGCTGACCACTGACGTGGTGGGCAGCGCGTACGTGCTCGGTAGCGATCGCGAGCATGCGCGTCTCGCGGCCATCTTCGATGGCCTGCTGACCGACAAGGACCAGCGTCCTCGCGTCATGGCCGAAGTCATCGAGCCCCTTCAATCGGCACAAGACGAGCGTGACGCGGCGAGCCGCATTGACGCCCGAAGCACTCTTGTCGACTTCTTCACGGTCGCTCGGGAGCACGAGTGAGTGCCCCCGTCGGCCGGGCCCCCGCGATCCCGGCACCGGGCTTCGCCGATCCTTCAAGGGACGCCCAACGGGCGTTTCGGGCGATCCTCGACGCGCTCTCCCACCCCACTCGCAGCTATCCGCTGAGCGGACCGGCACAACCGCCGGCGGCGCTCGGGCCGGGACTCGCTGCCGTCGCGCTGGCTGTCCTAGATGAGGAATCGGCTATCTGGCTCGGCGGGGCGCTCGACGACGCGGAGGTCGCGGCGTGGCTTGAGTTCCACACCGGGGCGCGGCAGGTCGAAGCCGCCGCAGCGAACTTCGTCTTCGCGACTCCGTCCTCCATGCCCGCACTGGGGTCACTGCGCCTGGGCAGCGACGAGGAGCCGCACCTGTCGGCGACGATCGTCCTGGATGTGCGCGGGTGTGCCGGCTCCCGCCGCTTCGCGGTCCGCGGGCCCGGCATCAAGGGAACCGTGGAGCTCGAGGCGCCGTGGGCCGACCCCGGCTTCGCCGGGCAGTGGTACGCCAACACGGCTGCGTTCCCGCGCGGCGTCGACCTTCTGCTCATCGATGCCGAGCAGGTCTCGGCACTGCCGCGCACCACACGAATCGCGGCAGCGGCCGCCAACGGACAGGAGGGCTGAGCGGTGTACGTTGCAGTCAAAGGCGGCGAAAAGGCAATCGCCAACGCCCACGCCCTGCTAGCGAAAGAGGGGCGCGGAGCCGAGCAGTTCCCGCCGCTCGAATCCGGTGCGGTGGGAGGCCAGCTCGCGGTGCTTGTGGCCCGCGTCATGAACGAGGGCTCGCTATACGATCCCGAACTCGCGGCGCAGGCCATCCTGCAGGCCCAGGGAGACGTGCTCGAGGCGGTCACCCTGGTGCGCTCGTACCGCACGACCCTGCCCCGTTTCGGTTACACCGAACCGGTCGACACCGCGCAGCTTCCGCCGCAGCGCCGTGTCTCGGCCACGTTCAAGGACCTGCCGGGCGGCCAGCAGCTTGGGGCGACATTCGACTACACGCACCGGCTCTTTGCCGATTCCGGCGTCGACGGACCGCTCATCGATGCGGAGGCTGATGCAGAGGCTGACGTGGACCACGCGGAGGAGATGCCACGCGTCGCCGACCTGCTCGGCGCCGAGTCGCTCATGGAACCCGTGCCTGAACCATCGGGCTCCGGCGACCCTGAGCCCGCAGACCTGACCCGGGAGCCCACCGTCTTCCCCATGAGCCGGGCCGAGCGGCTCCAGTCGCTGGCCCGCGGGGACGAGGGGTTCCTGCTCAGCCTCGCGTACTCGACCCAGCGCGGCTTCGGCCGCACGCACCCGTTCGCCGGCGAGATCCGCGTCGGCGAGGTGGAGGTGGAGTTCGTCGCCCCCGGGCTGGGCTTCCCGGTGCCGCTCGGGCGCATCGCGGTGACGGAATGCCATATGGTCAACCAGTTCACGGGCAACGCGGACACTCCGGCGCAGTTCACCCGCGGGTATGGACTCGTTTTCGGGCGGGCCGAACGCAAGGCGATGTCGATGTCGATCGTGGACCGGGCGCTGCGTGCCGACGAGTTCGGGGAGCGCGTCGTCGCGCCCGCACAGGACGAGGAGTTCGTGATCCACCACGCGGACAACGTGCAGGCCACCGGATTCGTTGAGCACCTCAAGCTGCCGCACTACGTTGACTTTCAGGCGGAACTCGGCCTCGTGCGCAAACTGAACGCAGAACGTGAGGAAAACGCATGAGCACCGCCCGGAAGCCCAGCTACAACCCCGGCTACCTCGACGAGCAGACCAAGCGGATGATCCGCCGCGCACTACTCAAGGCGGTCGCCATCCCCGGGTTCCAGGTCCCGTTCGCTTCCCGCGAAGTCCCCATGCCGCGAGGCTGGGGGACGGGCGGCGTCCAGGTCACGGCGTCGATCATCGGCGCGGACGACGTGCTCAAGGTCATCGACCAGGGTGCCGACGACACGACGAACGCCGTCTCGATCCGGGCCTTCTTCGCCAAAGTGACGGGTGCACGGACCACCACGCATACCGCCGAGGCATCGATTATCCAGACCCGCCACCGCATCCCCGAGACGGAGCTGAGGGAAGGGCAGACCATGGTCTACCAAGTGCCGATCCCCGAGCCCTTGCGGTTCTTTGAACCGCGTGAAACCGAGACCCGGCGCATGCATGCGCTCGAGGAGTACGGGCTGATCTACGTCAAGCTGTACGAGGACATCGCGAAGTACGGGCACATCGCCACGACGTACGCATACCCGGTGCTGGTCAACGGCCGCTACCTCATGGACCCCTCGCCGACGCCGAGCTTCGACAACCCCAAGCTGAACCAGAGTCCTGCCCTCCACCTGTACGGCGCGGGCCGTGAGAAGCGCATCTACGCGGTGCCGCCCTACACGGACGTGGTCAGCCTCGGGTTCGAGGACCACCCGTTCGAGCCGCAGCGCTTCGACCAGCCTTGCGCCGTCTGCGGCTCGACCGGGGTGTACCTCGACGAGATCATCACCGATGACGCCGGCGGCATCATGTTCGCCTGCTCCGATACTGACCACTGCGAGCAAACTGCGGCTGCCGCCTCGGGTGACGCCTATACCGAGAACGACGTTACGGAGGAGCCGCAGAAATGACGCTCGACAGACTCAGCTTCGACGACGAACAACGGCCCTTGCTCGAAGTGCGGGGAGCCGGCCACCGCTACGAGGACGGCCACGGATGCCGGGACGTGAGCTTCGATCTTTGGCCCGGCGAGGTGCTCGCCGTCGTCGGTGAATCCGGCTCCGGCAAGTCGACGCTTCTCCGCACGCTCTCGCAGCACATCAGCCTCACCGAGGGGAGCATCCGCTACCGCCACGGCGACGGCACCGTCGTCGAGCTCTCCGAGCTCAGCGAGAGCCACGTCCGCCGGCTATGGCGCACCGAGTGGGGATTCGTCCACCAGAACGCTGCGGACGGCCTCCGCATGCATGTGAGCGCCGGGGGCAACGTGGGCGAGCCGCTGATGGCGACCGGCTGGCGGCACTACGGACAGATCCGGTCCGCCGCCGCTGAATGGCTGAAGCGGGTGGAGATCCCGGCGGACCGCATTGACGACACGCCCGCCTCCTTCTCGGGGGGCATGCGCCAGCGCCTCCAGATCGCCCGGAACCTCGTGGTTTCGCCGCGGCTGGTCTTCATGGACGAGCCGACCAGCAGCCTGGACGTGTCAGTCCAGGCCCGCCTCCTCGACCTGATCCGCACGCTCGTCGCCGATCTGGGCCTGGCCGTCGTCATCGTCACCCACGATCTGGCCGTCGCCCGCCTGATCTCGCACCGGACGCTCGTAATGAAGGACGGGTACGTGATCGAATCCGGCCTCACCGACCGCGTGCTCGACGACCCGCAGGCCGCCTACACCCAGCTCCTCGTTTCCTCGATCCTGCAAGGATGACCGTGACACGCATCAGCCCCCCAGAGCCGACCCTCGCCGTCGCGGGCGTAGGCAAAACCTTCACTATGCACCTCCAAGGCGGAAAGCAGATCGCCGTGCTGCGCGGCCTGAGCTTCACGGTGGACCCCGGGGAGTGCGTCGTGCTCGGCGGAACCTCCGGCGCCGGGAAGAGCTCGATCCTGAAGATGGTCTACGGGAACTACGCCGTCGACACCGGGAGCGTGGTCATCACCACCGGCCACCCGGCGTACGGCGGCCCGGTCGACATCGCAGCCGCGGACCCGCGTCGGGTTCTCGCCGCGCGCCGTGACGCCATGGGCTACGTGAGCCAATTCCTCCGCTGCGTGCCACGCGTCCCGGCCATCCAGATCGTGGCCGAGCCGCTCACGGAGCGCGGCGTGGGCTCCGAGGAGGCGCTCGACCGCGCTGCCGCACTCCTCACGCGTCTCGCGATCCCCGAGCGGCTATGGTCCCTCCCACCCGCGACGTTCTCAGGCGGCGAGCAGCAGCGCGTCAACATCGCCCGCGGCTTCATCCCCGAGCTGCCGCTGCTGCTGCTCGACGAGCCGACCGCCTCGCTCGACGCGCACAACAGCGATGTCGTGGTGGAGCTGATCGCCGAGAAGCGCGCCCGCGGAGTAGCGATGCTCGGGATCTTCCATGACACCGCGGTGCGCGAACGGGTCGCGGACCGCGTGATCGACGTCCAGGCGTTCGCACCGGTCCCGGCGGCGATGGCATGAGCGGGCGGGTCGCCATCTATGCGGCTCCCGGAACGTCCCCGACCGACGTCGACGGTGGGCAATTGCGCCGCCGGGCGGAGTTGTGGCTCGGCCGTAGCGTAGCAGGCTTCCCGGTCACCGCGTCCTCGCCCGAGGGGTGGACGCGGGGCGCCGTGGATGAGATCACGGCCGATGCACGCCGCTACGGTTTCCACGGCACGTTCAAGGCGCCCTTCCGCCTGGCGGAAGGGCGCACGCTTGGAGAAATCGACGCCGCCCTCGCCCGGTTCGCCACCGGGCATCCTCCCGTGGTCCTCCCCGAGCTGGCCCTGAGCCGGATCGGGAGCTTCTTCGCCCTCGTCCCCGGCGCCCCGGCCGAGCCACTCAACGCGCTTGCGGCCGAGCTCGTGCAGGAGTTCGACGGATTCCGTGCCCCGCCGGACGCGGCGGAGACCGCCCGCCGAAAACCGGGCGCCCTCAGTGGCCGGCAGCGCGAGGCGCTTGAGCGCTGGGGCTACCCATACGTGCTCGACGACTTCCGCTTCCACCTCACGCTCACCGACCGCATCGAGCTCCGACGCCAGGGTGAGGTCGACGCGGTCCTGCGACGTTGGTTCGCAGACAGCCTGGGCCGGACGATCCAGCTCGACACCCTGGCTCTTTTTACCGAGCTCGCGCCCGGCGAGCCGTTCATGCTCCATTCGGTGCATCCGCTGCGCGGGGCCATCGACCCGCTCCTCCCCGACCTGCACCGCCCCGACGTCATGGCAGAAGGAAACGCATGAGCCACGAAACCGTCCTCAGCAACGCCCGCCTCGTGCTTGCCGGAGAGGTGGTGCATGGCTCCGTACTCATCCGCGACGGTGCAATCGCCGACCTCAGTTCGAGAACCACGCCCTCGGGCGAGGATCTCGACGGCGACTACCTCCTCCCGGGGCTCGTGGAGCTCCACACAGATCACCTTGAGGCGCATGTCCAGCCGCGACCCGGCACACGCTGGGACCCGGTCCCCGCAGTGCTCGCACATGACGCACAGGTCAGCGGGGCCGGGGTGACCACCGTCTTCGACGCCGTCCGGATCGGTTCGATGACCGGGCGGGAGAACGACGGCACGGCCCTCGCGGCTGAGATCGCCGCGGCGATCACCTACGCCGCGGCCGCGGAGCTGACCCGGGCCGAGCATTTCATCCACGTCCGCTGCGAGGTCGCCGCTCCCGGCACGGTCAGCGAGTTCGAGGCGCTCGACAAGATCTCCGACATCCGCCTCGTGTCCCTCATGGACCACACCCCGGGGCAGCGCCAGTACGCCGACGTCGAGGCATTCCGAACCTACATGGTCGGCAAAGGCAGGGTATCGAACGACGCATTCCTGCCATTCGTCGACGAGCTCAAGAAGGTCGCAGAAGTCCACTCCGTGCCGAACCGGGCCAAGATCGCCCGGCTCGCCCTCGAGCGCGGCATTGCCCTCGCCGCGCACGATGACGCAACCCTTGAGCACGTCGAGGAATCCGCGGGCTTCGGCGTGCTCATCTCCGAGTTCCCCACGACGCGCCTCGCTGCCCAGGCGGCTCGCGAGCACGGTCAGCTGATCGTCATGGGCGCGCCGAACATCATGCGCGGCGGCTCGCAGTCCGGCAACGTTGCGGCCAGCGAGCTGCTTGAGGCAGGCCTGCTTGACATCCTCTCCTCCGATTACGTGCCCGCGAGCCCGCTCCAGGCCGTCTTCCTCCTTGAATCCGAGGGGGTGCTTCCGCTGCACGAGGGTGCCAAGCTCGTCGCGAGCAACCCGGCGCGCGTCGCGGGCCTCGAGGACCGCGGCGTCATCGAGGCCGGCCGCCGCGCTGACCTGGTGCGCGTCCACGCTCATGACTTGCCGGCCAGTCCGAATCGTCCGCGCGGCCACCGCGTCCCCGTGGTGCGAGCCGTGTGGCGCAGCGGAGTCCGGGTCTCCTGACGCGATGGGTGCAATGGACCATGCTCAGCCGGCGGCGTCGACGACCACCGGCCCGGGAGCCTTCCTCGCCATCGTCGGCGCGAGCGGCGTCGGAAAGGACGCGCTCATCTCCTACGCCCGCGAGCGGCTCGACGAGGCCGCGGTGCACTTCCCCCGGCGCGTCATCACCCGACCGGAGGGAGCGGGCGAGGACCATGAGCCGATCGACGAGGCAGGGTTCGCGGCTGGGTGCGCTTGCGGCGACTTCGCCGTCTCGTGGCGGGCCCACGGGCTCGGTTATGGCATTCCGGCAGCCGTTGACGACGAGATTCGATCCGGCCGCACAGTCGTCGCCAACGTCTCGCGTGGCGTGCTCGGCGTTCTCGCCGCGCGCTATCCGGGGCTCGTCGTGGTCCGCGTGACTGTCTCCGACGACGTTCGTGCAGAACGCCTGCTTGGCCGCGGCCGCGAGGCGGTGCACGACGTCGTCCAGCGCCTTTCACGCACTGACCCAGCGCCCGATCATCCCGTAGACGTCGAGATCCGCAACGACGGAACCGTCGCCGAAGGCGGCGACCGCTTGCTGCGGGCCATCATGAAGGCGCAACAGCTCGTCTGAACCCCGCCGGGTTTTCCGCCGGGTTCGGTGTATCCAGCAGTCAGCTTCCGAAGCCGTCTGCACGGAATGTCCGCTGCAGGCAGAAATCCCGGAAGGCGCGGGCGGGCGTGGTCAACACGTTCATGCTGCAAACCGTGCTCGAGGTCCCGGAGTTCAATGAATTGCTCGAGCCAGAAGACCGCAGGGGTCTGACGCCCTTGTTCTGGACTCATATCAACCCCTACGGACGATTCCCCCTCGACATGAACACCCGCCTTGACCTGGGTCCGGTGTCTCCGGAGCCGCGTGACCGTGCGGTGGGCCCGTCTGGTCCGGGCGGCTGGTGTAGCGAGCAGGGCACCGTCGGCGCCCTTGGTGATGATGGCCAGGCGCGCGCCATGGTGCAGCTAGTGGGAGGCCACGTCGTCCGGGGACCATCCGGGGTAGAGCCAGTGTGCATCTTCGTCGCTGAGTTTGACGACGTCCGTGAGCGGGAGCAGGTCCTCGAAGATCGTCGTTGCCTCGGTGTGGCTGCCAAGGAGAACGGGACGGAGGAGGGAGCTCCGGTGGAGCGCGGTGCCGGGTGCCTATCAGGCCTTTGCGGCTCCTGTCATGATGGCGACGGCGTCGGTCATGCTGTGGGACTGCGGGTTGATGGTGGCCACGCACTTGCCCAGGCGCTGGATGTGGATCCGGTCGGCGACGTCGAACACGTGCGGCATGCTGTGGCTGATCAGGATGACGGGCAGGCCGCGGTCGCGCAGGTCGCGGACCAGTTGGAGGACCTGGTTCGATTCGCGCACGCCCAGGGCCGCCGTCGGCTCGTCCAAGACGACGACCTTGGACCCGAATGCCGCTGGCCGAGGGGGATTGTTCGCTGAACGGGTCTTTTGCTGCGGGATCAGGGGGCGCGTTCTACGAAGACTTCGGTGACAGCTGGCTTCACCGGCTTGAAGTTGTCACCCGTCGGCCCCGGAACGAAACCGATCCTCCCGCGCGGCTGATCGCCGCGGCCGGCTCGAAGATTCGGGAGGCTTGCCGGGGTACAGGGAGATTCTGGATGTCCTCCCCGACTCTGCCGGCTCGGATCACGTCGAAGTGTCGGAATGGGTCGCCGGGGTTATGGGCACCGACGAACCTTACGATCCCGGCGGGCTGGATATCGAAGCGGTGAACCGTGCCCTCGCCGACAGGTCCTGGGCAGTCCGAATCCTGACATGCCGGGCGGTGGGGGATCCCCCGCATCTAGTGCTGGTAGATGTCCCGCCGGTGTCCCATGGCGAGCACCAAGACGATCAGTTGTGCGTCCCGGATCTCATAGATGATCCGGTAATCGCCGGTGCGGACACGCCAGTCACCGCTGCTGCCGGAGAGCTTCTTTGCTCCCGGCGGACGCGGCGTTTCGGCCAGGAGCTCGATCGCAGCCTGAATGCGCCTGCGAGCGTCCGGCGGGAGCTTGCGCAACTGCCGGACGGCGGCCGGCGCGACCTGCACGGAATAGCTCACGCCAGGCCCAGCTCCGCTTTGACTTCCTCCCACGGCACCGGGCTGTCGCCGGTCTCCGCCATTTCCGTCCGGGCCGCGTTCGCTGCCCGGAGATCCTCCAAATCCTCGGCCGCCTCGATCAGCGTGGCGAGATCCTCGGCGTCGATCAACGCGGCTACGCGGCGGCCCCGGCGCAGCAAATACACCGGTTCGTGGCTCACGCGCGCGGTATCGACCGCCTCGGAAAGCCGGCTCCGCGCGTCAGTCACTGTCATCTCGCTCATTGCTCAATATTAGGCCATGCGCGCCGAAATGTACATAATCGCGAGAAGTGCGAAAACGCCGATAATGCATCGTCGCCGTGGCGATGGGGCATCGCTCAATGGTCTACGGCGTCTGACAGCCCCGGAGCGCATGCAGAGGCCCGCCCGGTGTCGGGCCTCTCCATGCTCGTGCAATACTGCGTTGATGAAGATCCTCGAGTGGTGGCCTCTGGTCGGTGCGGAAACGCGCGACTGGCTCATTGAGCACAACGGCGAGCCGCTGCGGCCGAATGTAATCGCCGACATCATGGCGGTTACGGGCGGCACCACCGATTCTGAGTGGTGGGCTGCCGAATCAGCAGACGGTCCCCAGCTTTCCGACGCGGCTGTGGATTGGATCGAGGCTGTCGCCAACGACGAGGAGCCGACTGGCGAGTGAAAACTTCTCCCTCCCGCTGAGGGTTCGACTTACAGGCAGAGCTGCCTGCTGGTGGAATCGCGCTCAGCGCCTCGTCTCGTACCTGGTCAGGACCACGCCGCCGGGAAACGTCCGCGTCTCCACCAGGTTCAGGTTCACCCAGCTGTCCAGCGAGGTGAAGAACGGAGTGCCGCCGCCCACCAGGACCGGATGGGTAACGATCGCATACTCGTCGATCAGCCCGGCCCGCATGGCCGCCCCGGCGAGCGTTGCCCCGCCGACGCTCACCGGGCCGCCGTCCCCGGCCTTGAGCCGGGTGATCTCGGCGACCGCGTCGCCCGTGACCAGTCGGGTGTTCCAACCGACCTTCTTGATCGTCGAGGAGAACACCACCTTTGGCGTGTCCCGCCAGTTCCGCGCGAACTCGACCTCCGCCGGGGTGGCGTTGGGCTGCTGGTCGCCGGTGGGCCAGTAGGAGCTCATGGTCTCCCAGAGCTTCCGGCCGTACAGCGACAGGCTGCTAGCCCGCTCCTGATCGAGCCACCACTGGAACAGTTCCTCGCTCGGCCCGCTCCAGCCGATGTCGTCGCCAGCCGCGGCGATGTAGCCGTCCAGGGTCAGATTCATGCCGTAGATCAGTTTCCGCACGGCGCCAGCCTTCCGTCTCGTAGTGGGCGAGGGCGTCATGGAACTCTGTCGTCCCGCATATGATCGGAAGCATCCTGTCCCTCATGGAGCCACCGTAACTACCCATGATTCGGATGCGATAGCTTTCGGTCCGCGTTTCAACTGAGCTGCCCGGCAGCCGATGGGCTTGCGGGCGAGCGGTGTTCAGGCGAACACGCGGCGCATCCAGGCCGCGACGCCCTCGACAGCGAGTACCGCAACGACCACCATGAACACCAGCGTGGTCACTTGGCCGTGCAGCGTGAGGACAGTCGAGGCGTTTGTGAGGTAGAACCCGATCCCGCTTCCGCCGACGATCCCCAGGATCGTGGCCGCGCGGATGTTGGTGTCGACGAGGTACAGCGAGTTGCCGATCAGCGACGGCAGCCCCTGCGGCCACGTCGCGGCGAGATAGCGCTGCGACCGCGTTGCCCCCGCAGCGGTGAGCGCGCGCTCCGGACCGTTGGGGACCTCTTCGAACGAGTCCGCGATGAGCTTCCCGAGCAGACCGATCCCACCGAAGGCGAGGGCGACGGCGCCGGCCTGGTTTCCGAGGCCCGTCACCATGATGAGGAAGATCGCCAGCACGAGCTCGGGGACCCCCCGGAACACGACGAGGATGACCCGAAAGGTGTTCCGCACGGGTCCGCTCGGAGCAACATTGCGGGCGGCGAGCGAGCCGAAGATGAGCGAGAACACAAGGGAGAGAAGTGCTGCGGCGAAGGCCACCTGGATGGTGATGAGCAATGCCTCGGCGAAGTCGCCGAACGCGTACGAGCCCAGCGACGGCGGCCAAAAGCTCTCGATGGTGCGCGGGACGAACTGCCACTGCACCTGGGAGAAGTCGATGCCCGACATGAACCACGCGGCGATGACCACGACCACAGCGACAACGGCCCACCCGGTGTCGCGGGTGCGTTCACGGGTCCACGGGCGATGCAGCATCTGATGCACATCGACCGTGGCTGACGCCCCGGACATCCTGGGGGCAGGTGCGGGCCGGTTCCTTGTGGTCGTCCGGACGATCCGGTCACCGAGGCCCCTGCCGGAGGGCTGCACCCCGAGGAGGTTGCGGCGGATGGTGGAGGAGACGATCTCGAGGACGACGCACATCACGAAGATGACGCACGCGATCCCGAGGCCACGGCCGTAGCCTGTGGGGAAATCCGCGAACGCGACCTTCATGGCGTAGCCGAGACCGCCCACCCCGGCATAGCCAAGGATCGCCGAGCCGCGCAGGTTGATGTCGAAGCGGTGCAGGGCCGTTGCGATCCACGAGGGCAGCACCTGGGGGAAGGCTCCGGACCAGAATTCCTGGGCGCGCGAGCCGCCGGCTGCGCGGATCGCGAGGCGAGGTCCGTCGTCGGACTGCTCGATCGCGTCGGCGAAGAGCTTCGAGATCATGCCGATCGAGTGGATGCCGAGGGCGAGCACGCCAGGCAGTGGGCTGCCGAGCGCGAAGGTGAGGGCGAAGGCCAAGGCGAGGACGACGTCGGGCACGGCGCGGGTCACGACGCCGATCGCGCGTCCGAGCCAGCGGAGCCAGCGCGACGGCGCCGTATTCTGCGCGGCCATCAGAGCCACCGGGACGGAAATGAGGGCCGCGACGAGCGTGCCGAGCACCACGATGCCGACCGTAATCCCGATCAACGAAAACAGGTCTGTCGGCCCGGGCAGGCTGATCGGGTCCATGCGCGAGAAGACCTTCTCGGCGTTGGTCCAGCTCGTGGCGACGTGGGCCCACGAGAAGTCCAGCTGTCCGAGCGACCAGATCGCGAAGAGCAGCATGGCCAGGAGGACGAGGGTGGCGATCTTCCGCTCCACCGAGGCGGGGCGACGAGGGGCACGGTCGGCGATGTCCAGTGAGGACTCGACAGGGGTCGAGGCGAGGTCGAGGGCCGTCATCGGGTGCCGCCCACGGTGAGCCGCGAGGCTCCAACGGAGGCCTCTGCCTCCATGGTGAGCCTCGATTCCTTGAGCTCACTCTCGATCGCGTCAAGCTCGGCGGTCGAGGTGGACACCCGGCCGTAGATTTCCATGGCCCGTTCCTTCGAGAGACCCGCGGTCGGCGTGTCGAGTACGACTTGGCCGTGGCGCAGGCCGACGATCCGGTCGCCCCAGCCAAGGGCGAGGTCCACTTGGTGCAAGCTGCAGACGACCGTGAGGCCGTGGTCGGCCGCGATCTCACGGATGAGGCGCATCACCTGTTCGCTTGACTCGGGATCCAGGCTTGCTACCGGCTCGTCGGCGAGAAGGATCTCCGGACGCTGCATGAGGGCCCGTGCGATCGCGACGCGCTGCTGCTGGCCACCGGAGAGCTGGTCGGCGCGCTGGTACGCCTTCTCGAGCAGGCCGACGCGGTCAAGATGAGTGAGTGCGGCGATTTTGAGGGCCTTCGGGTAGGCCCAAAGTCCGAGGCGCGGTCCCCTGAGCCGGGACAACGCGCCCGTCAGCACGTTCTCGAGCACCGTCAGGGACGGCACGAGCTCGAACTGCTGGAAGATCATGGCCACACGCCCGCGGAACCGGCGCAGTTCCCGGGGCGCAAGCCCGGGGATGTCCTGGCCAAGGACCTCGACGGTCCCGGCCGTCGGCAGCTCGAGGCCGTCGAGGTGACGGAGCAGTGTCGACTTGCCGGACCCCGAGAGGCCGAGCAGTACGACGACCTCCCCACGTTCGACTACAAGCTCGACCCCGTTCAGGGCACGCGTCGAGCCGAAGTCCTTGGCAACGCCCGAGAGGCGGATGACCGGAGAGGCTGTCGTACTGTTCATGATGGCGTTCCTTGATCGGTGCCTACTACTTCGAGCACTTCGCGACGAGGATCTGCGAGCAGAGGTCCTTGATTGTCTGGTAGTAGTCGGCGGTCTTCGCCTGCACCCCGAAGTAGCCGGAGTTGAAGCCGGGGGTTGTGGCGATGCCCGCGGTCTTGATGGCGTCAGGTGTGGCTCCCTGCAGCGCGTCGGTGAGCTTCTTCTGAGCGTCGGCCGGCAGCCCGGTCGAGATCGAGAACGGACCGCCAGGCACGTACTCCTTGCCGATCACTTTGACCTCGCCCTTCTGCGCGCCGGCCTCGGCGATGCTGTCCTCTGCGAAGCCAACATCGCACTGCCCCGAGGCGACCGTCTGCTCGGACTTGTCGTGGGCGCCCGCGAAGTGGACCTTGAAGTCGGCGAACGTCGGATTGCCCGAGGCGTCCTTGCCGTTCGAAGTGACGTCAAGGCCTGCCTTGTGGAGCTGGTACAGACCGAACAAGAAGCCAGAGGTCGAGTTGGGGTCGACGAAGCACACCGTCTTGCCCTTGGCGTCAGCGAGGCTCGTGATAGCAGAGTCCTTCGGGACGATCGCCTCGGAGTAGTAGCCCGGTTCCTTGATCTTCGACGAGTTGATCTGGGCAGCGACCGGGGTGAGGTTCGCGCCCTTGTTGATGGCCATGACGTATTGCAGGGCGCCGGAGGACATGACGTCGACCTTGCCCGCCGCGGCAGCAGCGATCAGGGCGGTGTAGTCGGCGGTGGGGTAGTACTCGACCTTGTAGCCGGTCATCTTGGCGACGTAATCCTCGATCGGCTTGATGTTCGAGTCAGAGCCGGCTTGGTCGGGCACGGCGCCGATGACGATGGTGCCCTCGGCCTTCGCCCAAGAGCTCTGGCTGGCTCCTGCGGCCGCGTTGGCCGGGGTGGAGCTGGGGGAGGAGCAAGCTGCGAGGACTGTCACTGCCGAGAGCGCGGCGACGACGGTCGCGACGGCGCCGAAGCGCTTTGTGCGGGAGACGAACATGGGATTGGCCCTTCGATTCAGGCGCACGTGTGTTGGGAGGAGCTTCAAGTCCTAGTGCGCATCGGGTCTAAACGTAGGAAGCCGCGCCTAAGACTGGACCACCGGCGGGTTACCAGCACCTTAATGAGGTCCATACATCTAGACATCTCTGCAAAGGTGTCCGTTCCACCGCGCTCTACAGGCCGTCCAGCGTGTGCCGGGCGAGCCCGAAGGAGAGGGTCATCCCGATACCCGAGGTCACGGTCGCGACCGTCGTGCGAGGATCGGTGCGCTCCGCGACGAGGTTCGTCAGTGCGCTCGAGGCATACACGCCCTGCCAGCGTTCCCGGATTCGCGGCGTGGTCCCGAGGACCGAGCCGATCTCCTGCAGCAGCCGGTCGGTGACACCCTCATCCATGAACGGGCGGCTCGTCGGGGCGTAGTCGTGCGAGTCTCCGAGGAGCAACGAGCCATCGGACAGGCGGGTGAACATGACGTTGGCCACCATGTCCAGCAGCTCGGGAGTCTCCCGGTGTACCTCCTCACGCAGGGCTTCTGCGGCAGGCATCGCGGAAAACCCCCCGTATCGCAGCATCGAGGTGCCGGTGAGGACCGCGGAATCGAGCGTGTATCCGGGCAGGGCCGTCGAGCGGGCCATCTGCAGCGCACAGCGCACGATCTCCCAGCGCTCGGCAACATCCGGGAACAGGTGGTCGACGTCGTGGCCCGCGCACACCACCACGTGGTCACCCGTGAAGGTCCCGCGTGAGGTCTCCACGATCCCGTCGGCCACCTCGCGCACCGACGTGCGCCACGCGATGGTGGCGCCGTCCTGCGCCTCGAGCCAGGCGGCTATCGCGCCCACCGTCGCGCGGGGGTCCACTCGCAGATCGGCTGGGAGGAACGCTCCGCCCAGGATCGCGCCGCTCGGTCGCGCGTCGTCGGCGTGCAGGCGCCGTCGTACCTCCCCGCCCGTCAGCAGCTGTGCGGCGTCGGTCCCCCGTGCGTCGCGGAACTGCTCGAGGACCGCCATCTCTTCGCGGCTTCGGGCGACGACGACGGCACCCGCCTCCGGGGCCCAGAACCCGATGGTGCGCGCGGCCTCCAACCAGCCCCGGCGCGACTCCTGCGCCATCGGCAGCTCGCTCGCCGCCTGCGCGGTGATGCAGGCGTGGCCGAAGTTACGCACGGAGGCGCCGACCGCGGCGGAATCCCGCTCGATGATCCGCACGGTCAGGCCGCGCGAGAGTGCCTCCACCGCATGCGCGCACCCGAGGATGCCGGCGCCGACGACGACGAGGTCAGTGTGGTGATTCTGGTCCAAGTTCTTCACTTAAGAATCTTTTCCGATAACCGGTGAGCAAGGGCGCACGTCCCACAACCGGCGCCTATGTTAACCGGCAGTTCACCCTCCCGTTCGCCCTGAGAGGCCGGACATCGTTCGCACACCCCTAGGGTTTTTGACCAGTTGCATTTACCGGCGGCGACGGATTCGGCGCCAACTCCCACACCCTTGGAGCCCCACATGATCACCCTTGCCGTCTTCGATATCGCGGGGACCACAGTCGACGAGCGAGACGAGGTTTACCGCACCCTGCGGGCCGCCGTCGAGCGCGAGGGCGCCACGGTGTCACCCGCGGAGCTGCAGAAGTGGATGGGCACGGAGAAGCGTTGGGCGATCCGGAACCTCATGCAGGCCGGCGGGCTCGAGCCGACGGACGCCGTCGTCGACTCCGCTTATGCCTGGTTCTTGGACTCGCTCCGCGATTCCTACCGCACCAACCCGCCGCAGCCGCTGCCGGGTGTCCCGGAGGCGATGGCGGTCCTCCGTGCCCGCGGCATCAAGGTGGCGCTGACCACCGGGTTCTCCACCGAGATAGCCGCCCCGCTGCTCGCCGGCCTAGGGTGGACGGCGCACGACGGCGACCCCTCGGCCACGCTCGACGCGGTAGTTTGCGCGGACATGGTGGCCGCCGGCCGTCCCGCGCCGTACATGATCCACCGGGCCATGGAGGCAACGGGCATCCAGGATGTAGCCCAGGTGGCGGCCGCGGGCGACACGGCCGCCGACGTGCTCGCCGCGCGCCGTGCCGGGGTGCTCAGCATCGGCGTGCTCACGGGCCACATGACGCGGGAAGACTTCGCGCCTCACCCACACGACGCGATAGTGGACTCGGTGGTCGACCTGCTCTCCGATGCGCGGTTCGCCGGCACAGGCGTCACCCGATGAGTGCCCAGCCTGGGGCGCTGCGGGCGCAGGTATGGAACGGCGGCGGAGACTTCAGCCTGCGCACGTTCCCCTTCCCGGAGCTGGGGCCCGGCGAGGCCATCGCATCGATCGACCTCGCCACCGTCTGCGGTTCGGACCGGCACACCGTGGGCGGCAGGCGTGCCGGCGCGCACCCCTCGATCCTGGGCCACGAGGCGGTCGGGCGACTGGCCGAGATCCACGGAGGCGGGCTCGTCGACGTCCGAGGCGAGGCGCTGGAGCCCGGAGACCGCGTCGTCTGGGGCGTCACCGCCTCCTGCGGAACCTGCGACCGGTGCCTCCGAGGGCTCACTGCCAAGTGCCGCCAGCTGCTCAAGACCGGGCACGAAGCCCTCCACAGCAGCTGGCCGATCTCAGGTGGGTACGCCACACACATCCACCTGCGCCGGGGACTGGCCCTCGTGCGGGTCCCGGACACCGTCAGCGATGCGGCAGCCGCAGTGGCGGCCTGTGCCGGGGCGACGGTCGTAGCCTGCCTCGACGCGGCCGACGCCGGGAGCGGCACCCGTGGCTTGGCCGGGCTGAGGGTCCTCGTCAACGGCGCCGGCATGCTCGGGCTGTTCGCGGCAGCTGTGGCCAACGCCCGCGGCGCCGCCGTTGTGGAGGTCCGCGACCCCTCGCCCGAGCGCAGCGAGCTGGCCACGCGGTTCGGGGCAACGCGCCTCGCGGCCATTGCCCCGGGCGGAACGCGGGCCGGGGGGACCGCCGGATTCGACATCGTGGTCGAGCTCTCCGGGGCTCCCGAAGGGGTCCGCAGCTGCTTGACAGCGCTCGACGTCGGCGGCTGCCTCGTGCTCGCCGGCAGCGTCTCGCCGGGCGACGTGATCGCCCTCGACCCCGAGGCCGTGGTCCGCGGCCGCCACACCGTGGTCGGCGTCCACAACTACGAGCCCGAGCACCTGCAGGCCGCGATCGATTTCCTCGGCTCGACGGCCGGGACCTTTGACTGGGGCTCTGTCGTGGCCAGACCGCTGCCGCTGGACGCCCTCCCGGGGCTGCTGACGGGTCACGAGAGCGATCCGTCGATCTTGCGCCGCTCCGTCGCACCGGGTTTGACCATGGTCGAGTCCGACCTAGGATGAGAGGCATGGCCCAGCCCGCCGTCGCCGAGCTAATCGACCTGCTTGCAATCGCGGTGAGGGGGATGCAGGCTGGCCAACGGATTCCCAGCGAGCACCAGATCATGGTCAAGTGCCAGGTGTCGCGGGCCACGGCCCGCGCTGCCGTTGAGACGCTCGAGGACCTCTACTTGGTGCGCCGCGTTCAGGGCACGGGAACTTTTGTCAACAGGCGGATCGACTATCCGATCTCGCAGTCGCGGGCCCCGTCCTTCCATGGCATTGTCCGGGCCGCGGGGGCACAGCCGCGCACCGTCCTCGCCGGCAAGGGGATCTCGCCCGCGCCCGAGGACGTGGGCTCGCGGTTCGGGATCCCTCCGGGAACCGATGCGCTGCGATTGGAGCGGCTCGGGTACATCGATGGATTCGAGGCATGCTTCTTCGAGGAGTGGTTCAATCCCCGCGCCGTTGCGAACCTGGACGTGGCCCTGAGGGTCTTCGAATCGGTGGCCGAGGCTTTCGAGGCCAGCGGATTCACCCCCGAACGCACGGAATGGTTCGGAACCGTCGACATTGCTCCGGCCCATGTGTGCACCCGGCTCGGGCTGCCGCGCAACCACCAGACGTGGCTCGTGGAAAGCATCGTCAGCGATGTGGACGCTGAGCTGCCGCTCATGATCAGCCGAGCCTGGAGCCGACTGGACCAGGTCCGAATGGTCTTCGGTGCCTCGGCCGGATGAGCCTTGGCTGCGCGGGACCGGGGCAACGCCGCGGGTTGTGCAAGCGCGCGTCAGGAGATAGCCTTCTTGAGGTTGAGCCGTCGGCCATAGACACCCTTATTTGGAGTACCTATGGACCGAAAATTGCACGCCCTCGTAAAATTCGATGTTTCAACGGATGCCGTCGAGATCGACGTGCGGGGGAGCCTGAACCAGGATTCCCGCCCCGCACTCGTGTACATCGTCCGCCGTATCCGGCGAATGGGCATCACTTCCCACGTCAGGGTGGGTTTCTCCCACGCCACGCTTGTTGAATCGCAGGCCTTGGCGGGACTTCGCAACGACCTCAACGCGATCGACGGCGGCGCTACCGAAGGGGGCCACTCCACGGGGTCCGGGGTTTCGCTGGAATTCATGGCGCGGCCTTCCGTCCTCTCCAACGAGGCCGCGGCGGGGTCGAAGTCCATGGCGCTCACCGGCGACTTCTCCGCCTCGATCGATGCCGGAGGATTCGGGCCGCTGGACAAGTACTCCGATGATGAACTCTTCGCGGCCAGCGACTTCGTCTTTGGCCTCTTGGACCAGCCCACAACCTTTGGCACCCCGGAACTACGGGCGCAATACGACACCATTGGCACGGAAATCTCGCGACGGGAAATCAAAGATGCCACGGTGGATCCCTCAGAACCGCTGTAAACTGGAGCCCACCATTCAATGGAATCCGTGGGAAGTGGTGAAGCGCAGTGGCGAACTCGGCATCCGGAGATTCGGTGGTGGACCGCATCGTCCGGATCATCGAAGCCTTCCCCGAAGGCACTACCTCCTTGCAGCTTTCTGAACTCGCAGGGGCCGCGGGCTTGCCGCTCACAAGCGCCCACCGTTTGGTCCGGCAGCTCGCCGAGCACGGGCTCCTGGATCTGTCCCCAGGTGGACATGTCCGCCTGGGACTGCGTTTGTGGGAGCTCGTCAACCGGAATTCGCCCACCCTGGCCCTTCGTCAAGCGGCCTTGCCGTTCATGGAGGACATCCAGCAGGTCCTGAACCAGAATGTGAACCTCGCAGTGCTCGACGGGTGGGAGGCGCTGTTCGTGGAGCGGCTGTCCCGCCGGGGATCCGTGGCCAACCGGGCCCGGGTGGCCGGCCGCATGCCTGTCCACATCTCTTCCGCCGGGCTGGCGCTGATGGCGAACCAGCCCCGAGAACTGCAGGCCCAGTACCTCGCGCAATTCGGCGACCCTGCCGGAAAGGTGACGACCGACGTCGTCCGTCACCTGCTTGCCGAAACCGCCCAGCAGGGGTACGCCCAGCTCGCCGGTGTGGTGGACCCGGATACCTGGGGCATTGCGGTGCCGGTGGTAGATGGCAAGAGGCGTACGGTGGCGGCACTCGGCGTCGTGGTTCCCCTCGCTGAGATGCGACTGCAGGCGCTGGTGCCGGCGCTGCAGACTGCGGCACGCGGCATCGGACGGCAACTCAAGGAGCAGCTCAACGAGCAGCGGAAACTCTAAACTAGCTTCCGTTGAACGGAATTCGCCTAACGCCGACCCTGCGGTGCGGGTCACACTGATCTTCAGGACATCCCAACCGCAGCCCTTCAGCCGCGGTTCCGCAATGAAGCGAGGAACACACTAATGGCACGCAAAATCATCACCACCCAAGTGGCCATCATGGGTGCGGGCCCGGCCGGCCTCATGCTTTCCCACCTGCTGGCGAAGTCGGGGATCGAATCCACCGTCATTGAAGTCCGCAGCCATCAGGAAATCGCCGAAACAGTTCGCGCAGGCATCCTGGAACACGGTTCGGTGAACCTGCTCGTGGACAGCGGAGTATCCGACCGCGTGCTGCGCGACGGCGACAGGCACGATGGCATCGAACTGCGCTTCAACGGCGAAAGCCACCGGATCGACTTCAAGGGGCTTGTGGGGGAATCGGTCTGGCTGTACCCGCAGACGGATGTCTTCCTCGACCTCGCTGCACGGCGCAAGGACGACGGCGGCGACGTCCGCTACAGCGTCACGAACACCACCATTCACGACCTCGAAGGCAAACCCAAAGTCTGGTTCACCGACGCCGAGGGCCAGGAATTCGAGATCCAGGCGGACTTCCTGGTGGGCGCCGACGGTTCCCGCAGCCACTGCCGCTTTCAAATCCCGGAAGCCAACCGCAAATGGTACTTCCACGAATACCCCTTCGCCTGGTTCGGCATCCTGGCCCAGGCTCCCCGCAGCTCGGACGAACTGATCTACGCCAATTCGGAGCACGGCTTCGCGCTGATCAGCCAGCGCACGGAGAGCGTGCAGCGCATGTACTTCCAGTGCGATCCCAAGGAAAACGTGGCCGATTGGGACGATGAGCGCATCTGGTCCGAATTCCGTAAGCGCGTCAACGGAAACGGCTTTGAGCTCAAGGAAGGACCGGTCCTCGAAAAGATGGTCCTGCCGTTCCGCAGCTTCGTCCACACCCCGATGCGCTACGGGAACATGTTCCTGGCCGGAGACGCCGCCCACACCGTCCCGCCGACGGGCGCCAAGGGTCTCAATTTGGCCCTGCACGACGTCAAGGTGCTCTTCGAAGGCCTGGAGTCCTTCTACTCGAACGGTTCCACCGCTCTGCTGGAATCCTATAGCGACCGTGCACTCGAACGCGTTTGGAAGGCTCAGCACTTCTCCTACTGGATGACTTCCATGCTGCACACTGTTCCCGGTTCGGACGACTTCGGACGTGCCCGCCAGCTTGGCGAACTCCACTCCGTCGTGTCTTCCCGACATGCCCGGGCGTACCTGGCCGAGTCGTACACCGGGTGGCCGGGCGCAAAGTAACCGCATCCTGAAGCTCTCGCTGGCACCGGGACCTATGGCACGGTGCCAGCGGACCACTTTCCGTCAGACTAAGGACGAAAAGGGAGGGCTTCAAATGACGGTTCTTGTTGCATATGCGAGTGCGCTGGGCTCCACCAAGGAGATGGCTCAACATGTAGCCTCCCGGATGGCGGGGGTGCTGGGCGACGTCGAGTGCCGAGCCGTGGCGGAGATTGAGTCCGTCACTGGATACGAGGCCGTAGTGATCGGCAGTGCCATCCACAATCAGGCATGGCTGCCCGAGGCATCACTGTTCTTGAGACGTCATGCGCCGGGGTTGGCCAAGCGAGCCGTCTGGGCTTTCAGCGTTGGAATGGCTGACGCCCTGCCAAAGCCGTTCCGCAAGCGCGCGGCCGCCTTCCAACAGGAACGGATTGCGCGGGTCCTGTCCAAAGAAGTACCGCTTCGAGCCCACAGAGTCTTCTCCGGTGTCTACCGGCCCAGCCAGATGTCGGCGCCGCTCCGCGCCTTGTTCCATCTGAGCGGCGGACGCTTCGGCGACCTCCGGGATTGGGCCGCCATCGACGCCTGGACCGATCAAATGACCGCCCAACTGGCTCATACTGAGCCGTCTCCGGGCAGCACCACCACCTAGCTGGCTGCTCGCCGGATGGTGCCAGTACCTGAGCGAAGATCTGCCCGCTCCTGAACGTGTCCGAATTTTCAACTGAGGAACAGCTTGCGTCGGGCGCCTTGCGGAATATTACGCTGCAAGAATGGCATATTTTGAGTCGGCGCCGAGATCCGTTTTAGTTGAATAAACCATCGAACGCGGCCAAAAGGGGCCGGATCGATGAGACCGTAACCAGCGTTTCGCCAGCCGGGCGAGCTACCCAGTCCGCGTGCGCCGAAGGTGCCAAGCCAGGAAACGATGGAGTATTGCTATGTCCCAGCAACGTGATGAAGTCACGGACGATTTTGTGGCGTTCTGGGAGGCGCAGGCCCTCCGCTTGGACTGGGCTGAACGATCGAATGGCAGGCCCTGGGAAACGGCCCACAGTTGGGTGCCAAGCGACGTTTCCGCAGGCCGTGGACCCGACATCACGTGGTTTGACGGAGGAAAGCTCAACGTCGCGTACAACTGTGTGGACCGCCACGTCGCCGCGGGACGGGGAGACAAGGTTGCCCTCTACTTCGAAGGCGAACCGGGCGACCGCCGCGCCATCACTTATGCGGAGCTCCTGCGCGAGGTTTCCAAGGCTGCAAACGCCCTTCTGGCACTCGGCATCGGCAAAGGCGATCGCGTTGTGATCTACCTCCCCGTGATTCCCGAAACAATCATCATTACCCTCGCAGTGGCGCGCATCGGAGCGATCCATTCGCTCGTGTTCGGAGGTTTCTCCGCCGAGGCCCTGCGCTTCCGCGTCGAGGACACCCAGGCGAAGCTCCTTGTCACTACGGACGGTCAGTTCCGGCGGGGCGTCGCGGTTCAGGTCAAGGAAAACGCGGATGCCGCCGTCGCGGGGGACAACGCTATCGAGCGGGTACTGGTCGTCAACCGCACCACTGCCCGCGACGAACTCGACACGATCCCCATGGTGGCCGGCCGCGATGTGTGGTGGCACGACGTCGTCGAACCGGCCTCGGAAGTGCACGAGCCTGAAGCCTTCGACGCCGAGACTCCACTCTTCATCATGTACACCTCGGGGACAACCGGTAAGCCAAAGGGCCTCGTGCACACTTCGGGCGGTTACCTCACGCAAGCCTCATGGAGCTTCGAGCACCTCTTCAGCAACCCGGATCCGGCACTGCGGGACAGCGACGTCCATTGGTGCACCGCCGATCTCGCATGGGTGACAGCGCACACCTACGAGATTTACGGGCCCCTCTCCAATGGCGTCACCCAGGTGATTTTCGAAGGCACGCCCAATACGCCACATCCGGGCCGCCACTTCGAAATCATCGAACGCTACAAGGTCACTCAGTACTACACGGCGCCCACGCTGGTCCGTTCCCTGATGGGCTGGTTCCCGGACGGCGTGCCGGACACCTACGATTTCTCGTCCATCCGCCTCCTTGGCACGGTAGGCGAGGCAGTCAATCCTGAAGCATGGCGATGGCTCCGCAAGAACCTTGGCGGCGGCAGCGCTCCCGTCGTCGACACCTGGTGGCAGTCGGAAACCGGCGCCACCATCCTTTCGCCAGCCCCGACGGACACGGACTTCAAACCAGGTTGCGCTGCCCGGCCGCTGCCTGGAGTCAGTGCCAAGGTAGTTGACGACGCCGGCGCCTTGGTACCGGCGGGCGTCCACGGGTTCATCGTGGTGGACCGTCCCGGCCCGGCGATCGCGAGGACCGTATGGGGCAACCCGCGGCGCTACTTCGATTCGTACTGGAGCAAGTACGCGGCACAAGGGTGGTTCCTTGCCGGCGACGGAGCGAAATACGACTCCGACGGCGACATCTGGATCCTCGGACGGGTGGACGACACCCTCAATGTCTCCGGTCACCTGTTGTCCACGATCGAGATCGAGTCGGCCCTCGTGTCCCATCCGGACGTCGTGGAGGCCGGGGTCTGTCCCGTGCCCGATCCTAAGACGGGGCACGCCGTCGTCGCGTTCGTAGTCCTCAAGGGCGGAGCTTCACGTGAGGTTGCCGCGAAACTGCGTCACCACGTGGCCCAGGAGATCGGCCCGATCGCAAAGCCGCGCGACGTCGTCGTCGTGGCTGACGTACCCAAGACCCGCAGCGGCAAGATTATGCGCCGGCTGCTCACCCAACTCTTCGAGGGAACCGCCTTGGGCGATACAACCTCACTCCAGAACGAACCGGCGATCGCCGGCATCCAGGACGTCCTGCGCGAGCGGGCCCTAGTAAAGGAAAATTCATGACCGAGATCAGCAACGTCGCGCGGCTCTCCGAACCGCTCAAGTTCGCCTACTGGGTGCCGAACGTCTCCGGGGGCCTGGTGGTTTCCACCATCGAGCAGCGCACCGGATGGGACTTTGACTACAACAAGAAACTGGCCCGCATCGCGGAGAATTCCGGATTCGAATACGCACTGACCCAAACGCGCTATGCAGCCTCGTACGGTGCTGACAAGCAGCATGAGGCGACGTCGTTCAGCCTCGCCTTGCTGGCCGCCACCGAACGACTCAAGGTCATTGCCGCCGTCCACCCGGGCATGTGGCATCCCGGGGTACTGGCGAAGTACATCATTACGGCGGACCACATTTCCCAGGGACGCGCCGCCGTCAACATCGTCTCAGGCTGGCTGAAGAACGAGTTCACGAATTTCGGCCTGGAATGGCTGGAACATGACGAACGCTATGTCCGCACTGAAGAATTCATCAAGGTCCTCCGCGGGCTGTGGACCGAGCAGGAATACAGCCAGTCCGGGAAGTACTACAACATCACCGATTTCACCCTCAACCCGGCGCCGGTGCAGGTGCCCGGGCGCGCCCACCCGGAGATCTTCTTCGGCGGCAACTCGACAGCCGCGCAGGCCACAGCCGGCCGCGTTGCGGACTGGTACTTCTCCAACGGGAAGGACCTTGAAGGATTCAAGGAGAACATCGCCGGCGTGGTCGCGGCATCCGGCGAGAGCGGGCGCGGCACCGAGGGCGCTCTCCCGGCGCTGCCTTCTCCCAAGTTCGGCCTGAACGGCTTCGTCATCGCCCGCGATTCCGAGAAGGAAGCGCGCGACACGCTCCGGGAGATCGTCGAGAAGGCGCACAAGCCCGCCGTCGAAGGATTCCGCGCCGCGGTCCAGGAAGCGGGAGCTTCCACGAAGGACGGCAAGGGCATGTGGGCCGACTCGAGCTTTGAGGATCTGGTCCAGTACAACGACGGCTTCAAGACCCAGCTGATCGGCACCCCGGAGCAGATCGCGGAACGGATCGTCGAGTACAAAAAGATCGGCGTGAACCTTTTCCTCACCGGCTACCTGCATTTCCAGGAGGAGGTGGCCGCCTTCGGCCGGGATATTCTGCCGATCGTCCGGGAACTTGAGGCTGATCTGGCCCGCAAGAACGGCGTCGAGCTGGACCTCTCCGGGACACCCGTGGCACAGGCCGACTCAACCACCAAGCTGGTGAACGCGTAATGACGGAGCGCAGTTTCGGCTTCCGCACCCGCGCCCTGCACGCCGGCGGGACTCCTGACGCCGAACACGGCGCCCGCGCGGTGCCGATCTACCAGACCACGTCCTTCGTCTTCAAGGACACCCAGGATGCCGCCAACCTCTTCGCGCTGCAGAAGTACGGCAACATCTATTCCCGGATCGGCAACCCCACCGTGGCTGCGTTCGAAGAGCGCATCGCGTCCCTGGAGGGCGGAATCGGCGCCGTGGCTACGTCCTCGGGCATGGCGGCGGAGTTCATCACCTTCGCGGCGCTGACCCAGGCGGGGGACCATATCGTGGCCGCCTCCCAGCTCTACGGCGGTACGGTGACCCAGCTCGACGTCACGCTGCGCCGCTTCGGCGTGGACACCACGTTCGTTCCCGGGACGGACCCGGCGGACTACGCCGCCGCGGTGCGCGAGAACACCAAAGCGATCTTCGTCGAGGTGGTGGCCAATCCCTCCTCCGAGGTCCAGGACCTTGAGGGGCTGGCCAAGGTGGCGCACGACGCCGGGATCCCCCTCGTGGTGGACGCCACCTTGAGCACGCCCTACCTCGTGCGGCCCTTCGAACACGGTGCGGACATTGTGATCCACTCGGCCACCAAATTCCTCGGCGGACACGGCACCACGCTCGGCGGCGTCATCGTGGAAAGCGGAAAGTTCAATTGGGGCAACGGCAAATTCCCCACCATGACCGAACCCGTTGCTTCCTACGGCAACGTGTCTTGGTGGGGGAACTTCGGTGAATACGGATTCCTCACCAAGCTGCGCTGCGAGCAGTTGCGCGACATCGGACCGGCCCTGTCCCCGCAATCGGCGTTCCAGCTTCTGCAAGGCGTGGAGACGCTCCCCCAGCGCCTCGACGAGCACCTCCGCAATGCCCAGGCAGTGGCTGAATGGCTTGAAGCGGACCCCCGCGTGGCCTATGTGAATTTTTCCGGGCTTCCTTCGCATGCGCACTTCGAGCGGGCCAAGAAATACCTGCCGCTGGGACCAGGCTCGGTCTTTTCGTTCGGCGTCAAGGGCGGCCGTGCCGCAGGCCAGAAGTTCATCGAGGCCCTCCAACTGGCCTCGCATCTGGCCAATGTCGGCGATTCTCGGACCCTCGTGATCCACCCCGGATCTACCACCCACCAGCAGCTCAGCCCCGAACAGCTGGAATCCGCGGGTGTTCCCGAAGACCTCGTCCGCATTTCGGTGGGCCTCGAAGACCTCGAGGACATTCTCTGGGATCTGGACCAGGCACTCACGGAAGCACAGGACGCCCTGGCGGAACCCGCCGTCGTCCTTGGGGAGGCTGCGGATTCCTGCAGCCTGGACAGCAAGAGCATTGGAGCGGGCGCATGAGCAACAACGGAATCCGCACCTGGGAAGGTCCATCCGCGCCGGAACGGCTTAACTTGCTCCGCCAAGCCAAGACGATCGCGATCGTCGGCGCTTCGGACAAGCCTTCCCGTGCCAGCTACTTTGTGGCAAGCTACCTGAAATCGTCCACCAAGTACCGCCTGTTTTTCGTGAACCCGGTGGTCAAGGAAATCCTGGGCCAGCCCACGTACGCTTCCTTGGCCGATCTGCCCGAGTCCCCGGACATTGTGGACGTTTTCCGTAAGCACGACGATCTTCCGGGGGTACTCGAAGAAGCCGTGGCGGCAGACGCCAAGACCCTGTGGCTCCAGCTCGGTTCCTGGCACGAGGAGGTTGCCAGGAGTGCCCAGGAAGCAGGACTGAACGTGGTGATGGACCGCTGCGTGAAGATCGAGCACGCGCGCTTCCATGGCGGCCTTCACTTGGCTGGCTTCAACACCGGGGTCATCTCGTCGAAGCGGCAGATCTAGAACGCGGCTCTCCGTTGGTTCGGGGTTGGTTCGGGCGACACGGTAAGTGCCTGGCGCCGCGGTAATTGCCTGGCGCCGCCCGTATTCGGGGGTCGTCAGACCTTTTCCGTGTCGGCTCGCCATTTCCGCGTCGCCACGTTCCTGCCGGGACCCGGGAAGCGCCGCGAATCATCCGTTCTTCCGGCGAGCAATCATTTGCGGATCGTCCGGCTTGACCTCCTTGGCGGTACGGTTCTTCGGCCGGTGCGGCATGATCGGCTCGGACGCGAAACGTCGTGCGCCGCTCCACATTGAGGGCGGGGCGTCAATCGCGTAGGCGAGTGCGTAGGCGACTTTTTCGTAGTTGACGCGCCAGCCCCTGAAATGGGGCCACGCTTGTTCCGCGCTCACCTCCACCGGGTAGTCGACGGTTCGCAGGAGTTCCACGGCGGCTTGAAAGTCTTCGAATTTCACGTCGAGTTCGGAATCGGGATCAGGATCGTCGTCGACCGGGATACGGATGGCACGTGCCACTTGGTTCAGGCATGTGAACCCCATTCGAAGGACCAGCCGTGCCCGAGTGCTCGGGGCAGACTCCGGGCTCAGGGAAAGCTGCAACGCGGCCGCGTCCATGACGCTGAGGAGGGAGTTGAGCCAGTTCGATTGCGGCGAGGGTGAACGGAACCATACCAAGGTGAGGTAGGTGCTGTGTGACTCGGCCACGTCAGCGGCCCATCGCTCCCACGTGCGGTAAAGCTCGCTGAGCTCGCTGGTGCTGGTTTGAGCGGCCATGCCGAACCGCGTGCGCACTAGAAGTTCCGGTCCCCATGAGGGTGAGCCTGCCCTCGATACCAGGAGTGTTACCTCCGCTTCACGCCTGTTGAAAGCTGCGTAAAGCGTTGGCAGGTAACCGATCTGCAATGCGATGACTATCAGTCCGGTGTATGCGGCCACGTAGACCAATACTGTGTTGCCGACATTCGAGGGGGCAGCGTAGCCGAGCGTGAACATCGCGGAGCCGGCTTCGCTTGCGGCTTGCCACATGTCACCGTCGACGAAGGGGAGCAGGAGGAGGCTGAACGACAAATCGAACAGGATGACCCAAACCAGCAGGCGGACGAAGAGCGACATCGGAGACTGCCAGGCAAGGATCCGATCACGTACTTCGTAAGAGGCGACGGGTTTTGTGATGGCAAGAAATACCCTCATTGTGGCCAAGGCGGTCACCCGTGAAAGCGTGCTGCGCAGCGAGCGCGGCACTATGAGCGTTCCGATCACGCTCATCCAGGTCAGGAGCAATCCCGCCATCCCGACCGAAAAACACGCCCACACGATGACTGTCACTACGCTCTTTCGACAAGGCCGGACACCAACTTGGCGATTGTCCAGGGGAAGGGACAAAGCTGGTGAGGCTCGTATCATTCATGTCTCGCGGGGGCTCTGTCAAGGGTGCGGGCGTTGTTGCCGTCGGGGTTGGTACGACGCTCGATCACCTCTTTGTGAGCGAGCGTTTGGGATTGAGGCCGCATATCTGATGGAGGATCGTGTTCTGCTGCCGGGTAGCTGGGGCGGCATTAAGACCGCGTCAAGATAAGCCGGGACCGCATTAAGGAACCGTTAGGAACGCCTTTTCGTCGCTCGCCACGGAGTTGACTGGCATCAGCCCCACAAACGGGGCGCGGATGAAAGGACGTTCCAATGGCCGACGTGGCTGTTGTGGGGATCTTCGTGGTGTCCATGGGGATCGTGATGTGGATAGCCCACCTTTTGGGGAAGATCGTGGATCGCGACGGGCCGGTGAGTGGACAGTGAGCGCCGACGCCGTGATGTGGTTGGTCCTGTTCGTTGCAGGCCTCTGCTTGTTCGGCTACCTGCTGGCCGTTTTGATCCATCCGGAAAAGTGGTGATCGCGGATGGTTTTCAGCGTTGCCTCCTTCATCACCCAGGTGGCAGTCCTGCTCATGCTGCTTGTCTTGATGCACAAGCCGCTGGGCGTGTACCTCGCCCGTGTCTTTGAGGGCAAGAAATCTAGCCGCGCAGAAAAGCTGTTCTATCGGCTGGCCGGGGTGGACCCAGACACCGAGCAGGTCTGGTCGGTCTACTTGCGCAGTGTCTTGGTCTTCTCTGCAGTGTCCATCTTGGTGGTGTTCCTGCTCCAGCGGCTCCAAGGTGTCCTGCCCGGAAACAATTCCTTGCCTGGCGTCGATCCCTGGACGGCCATGAACACGGCTATCTCCTTTGCCACCAACACCAACTGGCAGACGTACGTCCCTGAATCCACCATGGGCATCTTCGTGCAGATGTGCCTCCTTGCCGTGCAGAACTTCCTCTCTGCCGCCGTCGGGATCGTGGTGGTGGTCGCCCTGATCCGCGGCATCGCAAGAACCCGGACGGACAGGCTGGGGAATTTCTGGGTAGACCTGGCCCGCACCTCGTTCCGTGTACTGCTTCCGATGGCTGCGCTCGCGGCTGTTGTGATGGTCATCGGCGGCGTGGTGCAGAATTTCTGGTCCACCGACGTCATCAACCAGGCGACGGGCGTCACCCAGACGATCCCCGGCGGACCAGTAGCGTCCCAGGAAGCCATTAAGATCCTGGGCACCAACGGCGGCGGCTATTTCAACGCCAATTCCGCGCACCCGTTCGAGAACCCGAACGTCTTCATCAGCATGTTCGAGGTCTTCCTGATCCTCCTCATCCCTTCTGCGTTGCCGTATGCCTACGGCCGCATGGTGGGGGACCAGCGGCAGGGCTACACGGTAGCCGGGGTCATGGGCACGCTCTGGCTGAGCTCCACGGCCCTGATGGGCTGGGCCGTCGCCTCCGCGGAAGGCACCGCGACGGCGGCTGCCGGAGGTTTGGGCGAGGGCTTCGAGCAGCGACTCGGTGCCGCCCAAAGCTCGATCTTTGCCACGGCCACCACCTTGACCTCCACGGGAGCCGTCAATGTGGCCCACGATTCCCTGCCGCCCCTGGCTGGTGGGGTGGCCATGGTGAACATGATGCTCGGTGAGGTCGCCCCGGGCGGCACGGGATCAGGGCTTTACGGCCTGCTGGTCCTCGCGATTGTGTCGGTGTTCATTGCCGGGCTGATGGTGGGCCGCACTCCGGAATTCCTGGGCAAGAAGATCGGGCCCCGGGAAATGAAGCTCACGGCAATGTACATCCTCGTAACACCCGTCGTGGTGCTGGCGCTCGCCGGTGTCACCGTGCTGCTTCCGGACGCCATGGCCAACGCGCCAGCTTCCGGGCCGCACCAATTCAGCGAAGTGCTCTATGGCTTCACTTCCGGGGCCAACAACAACGGCTCGGCGTTTGGCGGGATCAGCAGCTCGGGACCCTATCTGTCCACCATGATGGGACTGGCCATGTTGCTCGGCCGTTTCCTGCCCATGGTCCTCGTGCTGGCGCTCGCCGGTTCCCTGGCAAAACAACCCCGTGTCCCGGCGTCGTCCGGCACTGTCCCGACCCACGGCTGGCTCTTCGGTTCCCTCTTGCTCGGCGTCACGGTGATCATGACCGCCTTGAGCTACTTCCCGGCCCTTGCCTTGGGCCCCCTCGCAGAAGGACTCCTCAAATGACCAAGTCCGGCACGGCCTTCGCCAAGGACACCGCCGCCCAGACCTACGCGGACGGCAATCCCCTCGGCACCCCGGGGGAGCACAAGCACCACACCAAGGCGCCAGCCAAGCTAGACTTCGCCAGCATCCGGGCTGCCCTGCCAGTTGCTGTGCGGAAGCTGGGGCCGCGGCAGATGATCCACTCTCCGGTGATGTTCACCGTGCTGGTAGGGGCGGCTCTCTGCACGGCCATCTGTATCTTCAAACCGGCCGTGTTCGGCATCTCGGTCACAATCTGGCTTTGGCTGACGGTGCTCTTCGGTACCTTGTCGGAAGCCATTGCGGAGGGCCGTGGCAAGGCCCAAGCCGATAGCCTCCGGGCCAGCAGGAAAGGCGTTGTAGCCCGGCTCCGGCTTGAGGACGGTACCACCAAGGAGGTGCCGGGAACGGAACTGCGGAAGAACGACGTCGTGATTTGCGAAGCGGGAGACGTCATCCCCTCCGACGGCGAAATCATCGAGGGCCTGGCGAGCGTAGACGAATCCACCATCACCGGTGAGTCCGCGCCCGTCATCCGCGAATCCGGCGGCGACCGTTCCTCGGTGACCGGCGGCACCAAGGTCCTTTCGGACCGCATCGCCGTCCGCATTACAGCGGAGGCAGGCGAAACGTTCATCGACCGGATGATCAAGCTCGTGGAAGGCGCCGTCCGGCAAAAGACGCCCAACGAGATTGCCCTCCATGTCCTCCTTGTTTCCCTGACCATCGTGTTTTTGGCCGTCACCATGAGCCTGGCCCCGTTCGCCTCTTTGGCGGGCGCAACGCCGTCGCCCATTGTCCTGGTGGCGTTGCTGGTCTGCCTGATCCCCACCACCATCGGAGCGCTGGTGCCGGCCATTGGCATCGCGGGCATGGACCGATTGGTGCAGCACAACGTCTTGGCCACGTCCGGTCGCGCCGTGGAGACTGCTGGAGACATCACCACGCTTCTGCTCGACAAGACCGGCACCATTACGTACGGCAACCGCCGCGCGGTCAACTTCTTCCCTGCCCACGACGTCGAACGGACGGAACTCATCGAAGCGGCCCGGCTTTCCAGCTTGGCGGACGAGACACCGGAGGGACGCTCGATCGTGGAGCTCGCGGCGGAAAAGGGCGTCAGCGGCCCGGACCTGCTTGCCCTTCTGAAGGGCTCGGTAGATTTCGAGGTGGTCGAATTCAGCGCCAGCACGCGCATGAGCGGCCTGGACCTCGACGGGCGGAAGATCCGCAAGGGCGCCGCCACCGCCGTCGCCAAGTTCGTCGCCGACTTCGGCGGGCAGACGCCTGCCGAAGTGGACCGCAAGGTGCAGGAAATCTCCGCCCAGGGCGGCACGCCGCTCTTGGTCGCCGGAGTCGCGAACGACGGCGGAGCCCGGGTCCTGGGCGCCATCCACCTGGCCGATGTGGTCAAGCCGGGCATGCACGCCCGCTTCGCCGAACTGCGGCGGATGGGCATCCGGACGGTGATGATCACCGGTGACAACCCCATCACGGCCAAGGCCATCGCCGCCGAATCCGGGGTTGACGATTTCGTCGCCGAGGCCACTCCCGAAGACAAGCTGGCCGTCATCAAGGACGAGCAGGCCCAGGGCCGGCTCGTGGCTATGACCGGTGACGGCACCAACGATGCCCCCGCGCTCGCCGCGGCGGATGTGGGCGTCGCCATGAACTCCGGTACGCCGGCAGCCAAGGAAGCTGCCAACATGGTGGACCTGGATTCGGATCCCACCAAGCTCATCAACATCGTGGGCATAGGCAAGCAGCTGCTCATCACCCGCGGAGCCCTCACCACCTTCTCGGTCGCCAACGACGTCGCGAAGTACTTTGCGATCGTTCCGGCGCTCTTCACGGGCACTTTTCCCGGGCTCGGGCTCTTGAACATCATGGGCCTCGCGTCGCCGTCCTCCGCCATCCTGTCCGCGGTGATCTTCAACGCCCTGATCATCATCGCCCTGGTTCCGCTCGCCCTGCGGGGCGTCAAGTACCGTGCCGTCTCGGCAAACCAGGCCTTGGCGAGGAACCTGGCCATCTACGGCCTCGGTGGACTCGTGGCGCCTTTCGTCGGGATCAAGCTCATCGACCTGCTCATTTCCCTCATCCCCGGCATTGGCTAGGAGCATCATGAACACCCTTCCCGGCTATCTTCGGCAAGCAGGAACGGCCCTGCGGTTCCTGCTCCTGGCCACCGTGGTCCTTGGATTGCTCTACCCGCTGGCGATTTTCGGCATCGGCCAAGCGATTGCACCCTTCCAAGCCAATGGCTCCATCGTGAAAGACGCGTCCGGAAAGCCCGCAGCATCGGCTTTGATTGCACAAGTCTCCGCGAACGACGCCGGCACCCAGAGTCCCCTGTGGTTCCATGCCCGCCCCTCGGCCGCCAAGTGGGACCCGGGGGCGTCCTCCGCCAGCAACCTCGGACCCAACGATCCGAAACTGCTCGACGCCGTCAAAGCCAACCGTGCTGCCGTCGCTGCGGCAGAGGGGGTCAAGGAGTCCGAGGTCCCTGCCGACGCCGTGACAGCGAGTGGTTCCGGGCTGGATCCGCAGATCTCGGTGGCCTATGCCCGGCTCCAAGTGCCCAGGGTGGCCAAGGCACACGGACTCAGTCCTGAAACGGTGCAGGCCATGGTGGACCGGCGCACGGTCACGGGACTCGAGGCCTTCCTGGGACAGCCTTCGGTCAACGTCACGGAATTGAACCTGGATGTCGCCGCGGCAGCACCGGCCAAGTGAAAGAATGACCACATGGCACGGGCAACGCTGCGTATTTTCCTGGGGGCTGCCCCGGGGGTCGGTAAGACCTACGCCATGCTTGAAGAGGCCCACCGGCTGAGTGGACGTGGTGAAGACGTGGTGGTGGCTTTCGCCATGGACCATGGGCGCGGCGACACCCGCGCCTTGATGGACGGCTTGGAAGTCATTCCGCCGCACACCATCACGTACCGGGACACGAGCTTCCAAGAGATGGACGTTGACGCGGTCTTGGCACGCAAGCCGCGCACCGCCGTCGTCGACGAATACGCCCACTCGAATATTCCCGGAAGCCGCAATCCGAAGCGCTGGCAGGACGTCGAGGAACTGCTCGACGCCGGTATCAACGTCCTCTCCACCGTCAACGTCCAGCATTTGGCGTCGCTCGGCGACGTCGTCACCGCCATCACGGATGTCCGGCAGGCGGAGACAGTGCCCGACGACGTGGTGCGGCGCGCGGACCAGATCCACCTTGTGGACATCTCGCCGGAGCTGCTGCGGCAGCGGCTGGGCGACGGGAAGATCTATTCGGCGGACAAGATCGACGCCGCGCTGTCCAACTATTTCCGGCTCGGCAACCTGACCGCATTGCGGGAACTGGCCCTCCTCTGGCTCGCCGACCGCGTGGACGAAGGACTGGCCAAGTACCGTTCGGAGCAAGGGATCGAGGCGAGCTGGCCCGCCCGGGAACGGATCGTCATCGGCCTCACCGGCGGTCCCGAGGGGGAAGTCCTCATCCGGCGCGCCGCCCGGATCCTCAAACGGGTGAACGGTGGCGACTTGCTCGCAGTGCACGTCCGCGCGGCCGATGGCGTGGCGTCGGAATCGCCGCAGGCTTTGGAAGCCCAGCGCTTGTTGGTCCGGGATCTGGGCGGGAGCTACCACACGGTGGCAGGGGAGGATCCAGCCAAGGCGTTGCTCGATTTCGCCCGCAGCGTTAACGCGACCCAGATCGTCGTCGGGATTTCCCGGCGACGGACCCTGGTGGGGCGGCTGACCGGCCGGGGAATCGGCAACCGGGTGGTGCGGGACTCCGGTGATATCGACGTGCACATGGTGTCGCATCCTTTGGGCGGCAGGGGAGTCGACCGGACGAAGCAGCGTGACCTCGGCCGCACTCGAGTCACCTTGGGTTTTGCGCTGGCCGTTGTCCTTCCCATTGTTCTGCAGCTTCTGCTGGCTGCGAGCCCTTCGCACAACATTGCGACGGCCGTCCTTGTCCAGCTCACGGGCTCTGTTGCCGTGGCGTTGCTCGGCGGACTGTGGCCGGCACTGCTGGGCGCCCTGTGGAGCAGCCTGTTGGTGAATTTCTATTCCATACCGCCCGAGGGCACCCTGACCATCAGCGATCCGGAGAACATCCTGGCATTGCTCGTGTTCGTGGGCGTTTCCGTCGCTGTAGCCGCAGTGGTGGACGTCTCGGCCCGGCGTTCCAAGGAAGCCGCCCGGGCCAGGGCCGAAGCCACCACCCTGGGCGACCTCACCCGGGGTGCATCGAGCGCCGAAGACACCGTGGAAGGACTCTTGAAACAGGCACTGGACGTCTTCCAGATGCGCGGGGCGGCGCTGTTCAGGACCGCCGGCGCGGGTTCCACTGGTGGGACGGCCGGCGGCTGGAGGCTCGTCGCAAGAGCGGGGGAGGCGGCACCCTTCTCGCCCGACGGCGGCGACAACACCGAACAGATCGACGCCGGAACCCGGCTGGTCCTGTCCGGCCGGATCCTGCCTGCGAGCGACCGCCGGCTGCTCAGCGCATTCGGCGCGCACCTTTCGGCCCAGCTTGAACGGCGGCAATTGGCCGTTAGCCGCCGTGAAGTCATGCGCTTGGCGGAGAGCAACACCATGCGCACCTCCATCCTGCGCGCGGTCTCCCATGACCTGCGGACTCCACTGGCCGGGATCAAATTGGCCGTGGGCGGCCTGCGGCAAAGAGACGTCCACTACACGCCCGAGGAAGAGCAGGAACTGCTGGCGACCATCGAGGAATGCTCGGACCGGCTCGACGTCCTGGTGGGGAACCTCCTGGACATGTCCCGCATTACCTCGGACTCGGTGAACGCCCTCATCCGCCCGGTGCGCTGGTACGAAGTGATTCCGGCCGCCCTGCATGGCGTACCGCAGGGAAGGGTCCGCGTTGACCTGCCCGGGAACATGCCGGAGATCGATGCCGACGCCGGGATGCTGGAACGCGTCATCGCCAACATCGTGGAGAACGCCATCAAATACGCTCGGGATTCCGACGTAGTGCTGGTGGGAGCCGCGGGCGGCTTCAGCTCTTCGACATTGAACGGGAAACCGGCGGGAGAACTGCGCATCATCGATCACGGGCAGGGCGTCCCGGCTGAAAGCGTTGTCAGGATGTTCCAGCCATTCCAACGGCTTAACGACGTCCCTTCCACCACCGGGGTTGGCTTGGGGCTCGCCGTGGCCAAGGGATTCACGGAGGCCATGGGCGGAACCCTCACCGCTGAGGAGACACCGGGTGGCGGCTTGACCATGGTGATCCGGCTTCCCCTCTCCACCGGGGCGACGTTCCCGCACGACTCAGCGCAGGCTCCCTTGGAAGCGCAATCGGTGCTCTTGGAGCGCCGCCACATGCCGCCGTCGGGCAGTCCGGATGACGTTTCCCGGGAGGCGAGATGAGCAACGTCCTCGTGGTGGACGACGATCCGCATATCGTCAAGGCGCTGCGGATAACGCTCCAGGCCCACGGTTACAAGGTGGCTACGGCGTCCGACGGCGAATCGGCCTTGCGCTCGGCAGCGAAGCATCCGGTGGGCGTCCTGATCCTGGACCTGGGCTTGCCGGACATCGACGGAACCACGGTCATCACGCGTCTGCGTGCGTGGAGCAGCGTGCCCATTCTGGTCCTCTCCGCCCGCCACGGCTCCGAAGACAAGGTCGAAGCCCTCGATGCCGGCGCGGATGACTACATCACCAAACCGTTCGGCCTCGATGAGTTGCTGGCGCGCCTCCGGGCGGTCCTGCGGCGTACCGCGGACCCGGGCGAAGAACAGCCCGTACTGGTCACCGAGTCGTTCACCGTGGACTTGGCCATGCGGCGGGTGACGCGAGACGGCGAGGATGTCCGGCTCACGCCGACGGAGTGGCGGATCCTGGACCTCTTCGTGCGGAATCCGGAGAAACTCATCACCCAGCAGCAGCTCCTCAGCGAGGTCTGGGGTCCGGCCTACGCCAAGGAAGCCAACTACGTGCGCGTGTACATGGCCCAGCTCCGCCGGAAGCTTGAATCGGAGCCGGGGAACCCGCGCCACCTGATCACCGAGGTGGGGATCGGGTACCGGTTCATGCCGTGAGTCCGGCCAGGGCTTCTTCAGTTTCACTGCCCTCGGCAAGCCGGGTCTCGGCAAGCCGTGCGTAGGCGCCGCCGGCATCGCGAAGCTGGCTCGGAACTCCGAGCTCGACGATCGCACCACCGGCCAGGACCGCCAGCTGATCTGCCTTCTCCACGGTGGAGAGCCTGTGGGCGATGGTGAGCGTCGTCCGGCCAACGGCCAGCCGATCGAGCGCCGCTTGGACCTGGGCCTCGGTGGCGTTATCCAGGGCGGAGGTAGCCTCGTCGAGGACCAGCACTTTGGGGTTGCGCAGGATGGTGCGGGCAATGGCCAAACGCTGCTGCTCTCCGCCGGAAAACCGGTGGCCCCGGGCGCCGACCATCGTCTCCAGGCCGTCGGCCAGTCCCCCGATCAGGTCCGCGATCTGCGCGGAGGCCAGTGCGCTCCACAAGAGTGCGTCGTCCGCCTCGGGTGCGGCCAGCAGCAGGTTCTCCCGGATGGTGTCATGGATAAGGTACGTCTCCTGGGACACGACGCCCACGATTTTCGTCAGGGTCTCCGGGGCGATGTCGCGGACATCCACGCCGTCGATGGTGATCCGTCCGGTAGTGACGTCATGCAGGCGGGGGACCAGCGAGCCCAGCGTCGATTTCCCGGAACCTGTGGGCCCCACGATTGCGGTGCTGGTCCCGGCCGGGAGCGTAAGGTTGATGCCGCGCAGAACGTCAGTGCCGCCGTCGTACGCGAAACGGACGCCCTCAAAGCGGACTTCGCCGCGCACAGCGGCCGGATCCAGCGGCACGGGCTGCGCCGGGGCCGTGATCTCGGGAGTCAGGTCCAGGTATTCAAAGATGCGGCTGAACAGGGCCATCGCGGTGACCCATTGGACGCCGAGGTCCAGCAGGCTCATCACGGGGCGGAAGATGGCGGATTGCAGCGCGGTGAACGCCACGAGCGTGCCGATGGTCATGCCTCCGCTGGTGACGGGTAGTCCAGCGGCCAGGTAGATGAGCGCCGGAATGGCCGAGAAGATGATGCCCATGGTGGACATCCGCCAGCGGCCGGCCAGTTGGGAACGCATCTCCAGGCCGATCAGCCGTTTGGAGCTTTCCGTGTAGTGGTGGGCGTCGCGCTTGGTGGTTCCGAGGGTTTTGGAAAGCCGGACGCCGGAGACCGACAGCCCTTCCTCCACCTGCGTGTTCATGGTGGCCAGTTCGCTCTGCAGCGTGGACGTGATGTTGCGCCGGAGCAGGGCCACCCGGCGGGTGAACCAGACAGCCGGCGGGATCACTATCAGCGAGAGGAGCGAGAGCCCGGGTGAAATGGCCACCATTGCGATGGCGGTGGCAATAGCCGTGGTCAGGTTGGAGGCAACACCGGTCGCGGTGGACGTGATGACCTGCTGCAGGCCGGAAATGTCGTTGTTCAACCGCGACTGCACCTCGCCGCTGCGGGTCCGGGTAAAGAATCCCAGTGATTGCTGCTGCAGGTGGGTGAACAAGCGCGTGCGCAGCGAGTGCATGATCTTCTGCCCCATGCCGGTGGTCATCCAGGTCTGCAGCACGCCAATGAGCGCGGTTGCGGCTGCCACAGCGATCAATCCGGCGGCAAGCCACGCGAGAAGCGGCAGATCCTTGCCGGGCAGTGCGACGTCGATGATGTGGCGGACCAGGAACGGCTGCGCCAGGCCGATGATGCTGGAAGCGCTAATGAGAAGCACGACGACGGCTATGGTCGCCTTGTGCGGCGCGAACAGTCCGGCAATCCGGTTGAGGCTCACGGGATGCTGTTTCAGTTGGCCGCGATCGGCGGGATTGAGGCGCGCAGGACCACGACCGGGATTTCGGGAGCCGGAGCCTGATCCATGGGGATTGGGGGTGTTCTCCGTCATAAGCACCACCTCCAGTGGTGAACGGGCACGGGATTCGTGCTTCTAATACAGAGGTTACCTCACTATGTGGTTACGGGTCAAATTGTTAGACTAGCTGCATGCACTCACAGCCCTCCGACCCTGCCGACCTCGGCGACCTCTTTCATGCCGCCTTCCGAGGGCTGCGCCGGACCTGGGCCGAGCAACTGTCGCCTTGGGAGCTGACGCCGCACCAATGGCGGGCGCTCATGACCCTGATGCGAAGGCGGGATGCCACGGCGGGAATCGACGCACCGGCTGGGAACCCCATGCGACTGAAGGACCTCGCGGAATGGCTGCGTATTGCACCACGTTCCGCCACTGAGGTAGTGGACCAGCTCGAGCTCAAGGGTCTCGTGTGCCGAACCGCCGATCCCACGGACCGTCGCGCCACCCTGCTCGCCGCCACGGCAACAGGGCAGGAACTCTTTGCGAAAATCAGTGCCGAACGGCGTGGCAAGTCTTCCGAGTACTTTGCCCGGCTCAGTGCAGGGGATCGTGCCGAACTGGCCCGGATCCTGGAGCAGTTGGGCGATTGAGCCCGTCTGGCGGCGCGTGTCCTGCAGCTCGCCGGTCGGGCGGACTTGCCGCACCTGAACTCCTAAGTTGACGCGCAGTAGGTAGAGTCGAGCCCATGACTAGTCGGAGGGTTCGAGGTGCATTCGTCTGGGAACGGCCCGAGTTGGCCAATCGAGACCGGAGCCTCAATACCGTTCCTTGTCTTGTGACGAGCGGCAGCTCCGAACAGCTTTTTGGGCACCTGCGTCTTGCCAAGGCCAACGGACTGAGCGAGGCCGAATTGAGCGAGGCGATTACGCACCTGACGTTCTACGCGGGCCGGCCGAAGGCGATGTCCGCCATGGCCGGAAGTCAGGCTCTCGGGGGTTGCCCTTGGAGGAAGGCAATCTGCGCACGGGCGGCTGCGATGAGCTCCTCATTAGTGTTGGCGTGGCCGTTGAGGCCCCAGCGACACTGTAATTGCCTGGCGCCGCGGATATTCCGTGGCGCCGCCCGTATTCGGGGGTCGTCAGACCTTTTCCGTGTCGGCTGGCCATTTCCGCGTCGCCAGGCGCCTGCCGGGACCCGGGACGCGCCCCGAATCACCCGTTTTTCCTCTGGGCAATCATTTAGGGGTCTTCCGGCTTGACCTCCTTGGCGGTGCGGTTCTTTGGCCGGTGCGGCATGATGGGCTCGGACGCGAAGCGTCCTGGGCCGCTCCACATTGAGGGCGGGGCGTCGATTGCGTAGGCGACTTCTTCGTAGTTGACGCGCCAGCCCCTGAAATGGGGCCACGCTTGTTCCGCGCTCACCTCCACCGGGTA
Organism: Arthrobacter methylotrophus; assembly: GCF_039539965.1. Lineage (NCBI taxonomy): Bacteria > Bacillati > Actinomycetota > Actinomycetes > Micrococcales > Micrococcaceae > Arthrobacter > Arthrobacter methylotrophus. Next base: position 4,680,251 of record NZ_BAABED010000001.1, read on the forward strand.
GTCGACGGTTCGCAGGAGTTCCACTGCGGCTTGGAAGTCTTGGAATTTCACGTCGAGTTCGGCAGACACGTTCACGGCCGCCGAGCCGTCCGTTTGCCCAGTTCGTTCAGCCGCACCAGCTCGGGAGAAACCCGGGAACGCTTTTCAGGATGGTGCCAGATTTCAGGTCCACGAGGTCTGTCCGCATGGGGGACGGTTCGGGGCGGACGGGATATTGGTCGCCGACATATTGCGGGGCGGCCGTTTCGACGGCGAGGTAGTCACGCGCCGGAGAAACGCATACATCCAGGAGGCGGGACCATTCGGCTGCTGGCTGGTAGAGCACGCGAGTGCCGTTCTTGTCGGTGAGAGTAATGTCAGAGGTCTCCTTCCCGGCGTCGTACTTTCTCACCACCTGCGCGTACTGGCCGGAACTATCGAGGACCAAGGGCTGGCCGTCGGCGGTGGTGCCGCTTTTGGTGTTGTCGGGCGGAGCGCCTCCCGCGAGGGGCAGCGGCGCGAGGGCGCCGTTGGAGAGATTGATGATCGAGTACCGCGGCGGGTCAATGCCCACCTTCAACCCCGGGTCGCTCACGGCGAGCTCGTTCGTTCCGGGGAACCCGAGGATCCCCGCGTGCGTCCCCAGGGGCGATACTTTGCCGCTGTCCAGCGGGTCAATGAGAAACGTGGACCCGTCATCTGTCCGCGCAACCAATGTGGCCGCTCCCGGGACAAATCGCCAGTCCGCGGCTGAGACAGGACCGTGGATTCCCTGGACCGCCTGCGGACCCGCAGACGGATCATTGATGTCGTAGACGAAGAGTGTATTCCAGTACTGCCCGGTGGTGGACGAAGCGGTGAAAGTGAAACCTATGAGGTGATTGGATCCCGCTGCGTGAAGATTGCCCACGGTCCCCAGGCTCGGCAACGGAACAAGCGTGGGCGGCCCGCCCGTGAGGGGGACGATCTCGAGCGAACTCGTGTTGTCGTCATTGAGTGTGACGACGGCGAGGGCGGAGGGGAGGGCGGCATACTCCTGGATGCGGTGGGCGCTGACGACGACAGTGCCTTGGTCGCTCCCGGAGAGGCTTGTGCCAAGGATGGTGTCCGGCTTCTTCAGCCCCGTGTTGTCTTTCGCGGTTTCCCTTTGCAGGCTGTACAGGGCGAACGCCGCGGGGGTGGCGGAGTGGGCGAGGGCCGAGGTGGAGTTAGGGTGCGGCAGCTTCGAAAGGTCCGCGGCGGTCAGGCCGCCGGCAAGGAGGGCGAGGATCACGATGGTGCCGTAGAGGCGACGGGCGAAGCGGCGTCCGGCCAGGAGCTCGGCCGCGGCCGCGATGGCTGCAGCCCGTTTGGCCGAGACGGGACGGCGCTTAGTAGACATAGGGCTGCGCCGGCTGTGTCGTGGGGGTGATGGAATCCGGCATCAAAACGATTGCCTCGCGGCTGGTGGGGTTGGGATTGGCCCGGAAGCTGCTGGTGATTGTGACCCAGCTGTCGGTTTTGTACTGGTCCTGCCACCCGGGGTGATAGACGGGAACGCCAATCGGTTGGGCATCAACTGCACAGCAGGTCACCACAAATCGGGCCACGAAGAAAACATTGGAATCACTCTTATCGGGGGTGATAAAACCGGTGACGGTGGCGGTCTTGTCGGCGAAAAAGTCCTGCCCGGCACCGGAACGAAGCAACGACGCCCAGTCCCTCACCGTGAAAGCGGAGTAGTCTCCCTTGCTCGGCAGCGCGGGTGCTTTCAGCGTGAGGGCGGACGCTGAGCCGTTGAGGTCGCGCTGGGCGACAGTTGCCGTGGTTAGGGTCGACGGCGGCAGGATCAGCAAGGCGACGATCGCGGCGATGATGGTCAGCACGCTTCCGACGGGCCACAGCCAGCCCCACCGGGAATCGCTCTCCTCGTCGTGTTCGTGGTCGTGCCGGTCCTGGACCGTGGGAGCAAATGCGAAGGCCGCCAGGGCAAGGACGGCGGCGATCACTGCCATGATGATCGTGAACACGAAATATCGTGGATGGATATACAAGGCAAGCTGCCCCGTCAGACCCAGCCAGATTGTGGCGATGAGGCCGATCAGGCTGAGAACCACACCTTGCCAGCGGGCTACGAGGCGCCTAATGACCATAATTGACCGCCAATCCGAGGACGGCCGCGCATAGCGCAACCAGAAGGCTGAGCTGAAGGAGGGTTTTCGCGGTGAAGGTTGTCCGCATCAGGGCGAGCATTTTCACGTCGATCATCGGACCGAAGACGAGGAAGGCCACGATGCCTCCCGGCATGAACGTTGCTCCGAACGAAAGGATAAAGAAAGCATCCACGTTTGAGCAGATCGCGACGACGAACGCCAACAGCATCAACGCCAGGACAGACCAGACCGGATTGCTGCCCAGAGTGACCAACACTTCGCGGGAGACGGCAACCTGGATCAGCCCCGCCATCCCTGCACCAATGAACAAGGCAGGCATCATCGCGCGCGTCTCCTGAGAGAACATCTGCACGCTGCGCCGCACCTTACCGGCCGAGCCGCGCTGGTGGTCCGCCACGGTACATGTCTCCTGGAAGCGAGTGGTCAGCAGCTCCTGGGGGCGCGGATGCCTGCTGTAGATCCAGCCGACAAGGTTTGCAATAAAGAAACCACCAAGGACCCGGGAGACCAGGATGCCGTTGTCCCAGCCAAACGCCTGCGCTGTGGTGACGATGGTCACGGGGTTCAGGATGGGGGCTGCGAACAGGAAAGTCATCGACTCCGCAACCGTGAGGCCCTTGACCACCAAGCCCCGAGCCAAGGGAACATTCCCGCACTCACAGACCGGTAGCAGCATGCCCAGAAGCGAAAGGACCAGCCTCCGCAAGAGCGGGCTCCGTGGTAGGCGACGCAGCAGGACGCCGTCCGGCAACCAGACCTGGACGGCGATCGAGAGGACAATCCCGAGGAAAACGAAGGGAAGGGACTCGATGACCACACTGATTGACAGCGTGGCAAAGTCGCGGGCGGCGTCGGGAAGTACAAAGGATTCTGACGCCCGCGGGGCGAGCACCCGCACGACCGCGAAGAGCGCAACGATGGCGAGGCCGACGACCAGCCGGACAACAGATTTCGACGCAAAGCCGCGGGCCGGGTTCTTGTGCTCGTGTGCAGGCTGTTCGCGTTTGTCGACTGCAGGCAGCGTCACAAGCACTCCTTACTCCTCGGACCCGGTCGGGCGAGCCTGACCGAAAGGGGCTGCGAAAAACGACTGTACACGCCGGTTGCGTGGGCGACTAGCCCGTCTGCACTGCGGCTTTCGACGCTGAGCGTCTCTCCTTACTTGATGCCGGGGGGATACCCGTGAAACTAGAGTGGTGGCCCCGAAAGACAGGTAGCGGCCACTCAATCCGATGCTTGGAAACGAAAGTAGCTTGGGAGCGTCGGCCACCGGAGCGTTCAGGTGGCGGAGAGAATGCCCGTTCAGGTTCGTTCGGGCCATATCCTGGCAGGACGTGGGGACGAGCCGAAGTTGTGAATCGAGTTCGGTCCCATGCAACGATCCAGGCAGAGCGATACGCTATTCCAACAAACCTCTGCGGGGGCGGACCGGTGGACGGTTGCTTCGGTCCCGGAACGGGGCTGGCCATGGAAAATTCACAGAACCCACTGGACCGCCGCCGCTGCCATGGGCACGGCGTTATTTGTTCTGGCGACATTCTTCAACGTGGTCCTGCTGGCACCGGCGGCCCAGGCGGCCAGCCTCGTCACCGTGACCCTTACGTTCGATGATGCCCACGTCGATCAGATGGCTGCCGCGGCCTACATGAACTCCAAAGGCCTTCACGGAACGTTCTATACGCCGTCAGGCTTTCTAAACTCCGACAGCCTGCACATGACAACTGCGCAGGCTCTCGCGCTTCAGGCAGCGGGAAATGAGATTGGGGGACACATCATCACCCACCCCGACCTCGCCCAAGCTGACGCGGGTGAGGTTACCCGGCAGGTTTGCGATGACCGCACAAACCTGACAAACATGGGGTTGCGCGTAACGAACTTTGCATACCCATACGCCTCGTCAACCCCGGCTATAGAGACCATTGTTCAAGGTTGCGGATACAACAGCGCTCGTGGACTGGGTGATATCGCTAGCCAGATTCCTGCATCAGCGGGTATGCCCCTCGCCGAGACCATGCCTCCCGCGGACCCCTATCTCACGAAGGCGCCGGACCAAGTCGACAGCACATGGACGCTGCAGAATTTGGAGGACCTGACGCTCAAAGCCGAGCCGGCCGGCGGCTGGATGCAATACACCTTCCACCACATCAACGTCGCGAATAACCCGCTCAACGTGACTACCGCAAACTTCAATTCCCTCATTGATTTTCTGGTGGCCGAGCAGGCTGCGGGACGGATCATTGTCAAAACCGTCGACCAAGTGATTGGCGGCACTGTAAAGACCAATCCGGCCGGCCCGCCGCCGCCTGCGCCCATTACGTCCGGAAATCTGCTCCGTAATCCCGGATTTGAGACCGCCGGCCCTGTCGTGGGAGGGGCGCCTTCGTGTTGGGTTCCGGGAGGCTACGGCAACAACACCTATACCTACAGCACGGTGGCCGCGGCCCACACCGGGACCGCTGCCGAACAACTGGTGATGACCACCTACGCGGACGGTGACGCCAAAATACTGCCACCACTTGATACGGGCCAATGCACCCCAACGGTAACGCCGGGCAAGAGATACACGATGTCGGCTTGGTACAACTCGACGACGAATACCCAATTCGAGCTCTACTACAGACTGGGCCAGGGCAACTGGCAGTACTGGACGTCGAGTCCGCTCTATCCTGCCTCCGCGGCCTACACCCAGGTCACCTATACCTCTCCACCCGTGCCTGCCGGTGCCACTGCCATGACTATGGCCCTGACCCTTACCAGCTTGGGAACGCTGGTTACGGACGACTACAGCCTCACGGAAGCAGTGCTACCGCCCGGCGCGTTCCAGCCCTTGACGCCGATGCGATTGCTCGACACCAGGATCAGCAGCGGCCCCGTGGCTCCCAACGGGACAGTCTCATTCCAGGTCGGTGGAGTGAACGGAATACCGGCAAGCGTGTCGGCGGTGACCTTTAACCTGACGGTCGCGAACACAACATCATTCGGGTTCGTCACGGCCTACGCCTCTGGCACTGCGAGACCTAACGCATCCAACGTGAACTATGCCACCGGACAAATCGTCCCGAACCGCGTCACGGTTCCTGTTGGGGCAGATGGCAAGGTCACGCTGTACAACCAGTCCACCGGCACCGCCCAGCTGATCGCCGATGTTTCCGGGTATTACGTCGCTGGAACAGCTGCTGCCGCCGGAGCCTTCCAAGCCATCGCGCCAACCAGGTTCCTTGATACAAGGAGCACCCCCACGCCGGTGGCTCCGAACGGAACCGTATCGTTCCAGGTGGGCGGAGCCAGCGGAATTCCGGCAAGCGTTTCGGCGGTGACCTTTAACCTGACGGTCGCGAACCCAACTTCATTCGGGTTCGTCACGGCCTACGCCTCTGGCACTGCGAGACCTAACGCATCCAACGTGAACTACGCCACCGGACAAATCGTCCCGAACAGCGTCACGGTTCCGGTTGGAGCAGATGGCAAGGTCACGCTGTACAACCAGTCCACCGGCACTGCGCAACTCATAGCCGATGTTTCGGGATACTACCTGGCAGGCGTAGCAACGCTCCCGGGTACGTTCCAGCCGATCGCCCCAACGCGGTTCCTTGATACAAGGAACACCACGGCTGTGCCGGGGGACGGAACAATCTCGTTCCAAGTAGGTGGAGTTGGAGGTGTCCCGGCGACCGCGGCAGCGACGGTCTTCAACCTCACAGTTGCCAATCCGACATCGTTCGGTTTTGTTACGGCCTATCCCTCGGGAGCAGCCCTCCCGAATGCCTCGAACCTGAACTACGCTACCGGACAGATTGTCCCTAATAGCGTCGCTATTCCAATAGGACCAGATGGAAAGGTCAATCTGTACAACCGTTCCTCCGGTACCGCACAACTCATCGCGGACGTCTCGGGGTATTTCCTCTAAGCAAGGCGCACGAACGACCCCCACCAACAAAATCGGCGGGGGTCGTTCCGTGTCTGGACGTCCGTATTGGGGGAGTCTTGCTCAAACCTGGCCGTCCGGGCGGCGGGCGCCCTATCCCGTCCGCTCAACCGCAGCGAGAATGGCTTTCCCGAGTTCAACCGGTTTGGTGAATTGGGGCCAGTGTCCGGTAGGCACATCCATGAATTCGACGTCGTTGATGCGTGCGAGCTCGGCCACAAAGGGGTGGCCCGAGTCGATCCATTCGGCGAGCAGGCTTGAGGGGAACTCGCACGCGATGATGGTTGCGGGGACGTCGTAGCGGCGAACATCATGCAAGTGCTGCTTGTCCGTGGCGACATTTTTTGGCTCCGGGATGGCGCGGGCGCGGAAGTCGGTCCGCAGCTCTTCGTTGAGGTCCACAAGGTCTTCATCCTCGAAAAGCTCCCAAGGGGGCAAAGGCACGGCGTCGCCCTCAGCAGGCAGTTCGTCGTTGATGACACCGCCTTCGCCGAGCGGGCCACTGTCCACGTAGACCGCCCGGACTACACGGTCCGGGCGGGCGTCGACGGCGCCGTGGATGATGGCACCCCCGCCGGAGTGGCCAACCAGGACCACGGGATTGCCGACTGCGTCCACAGCCGCCACTACTGCGTCGATGTGGTCCCTGAGGCCGATGCCGGACCTGGGGGCGTCAATGGCCTCCAGTCCAGGGAGGGTAAGCGGGTGCACCGTGTGGCCCGCAGCAACGAGCGGCGGCGTGACCTCCGACCACGACGAGGCGTCCAACCAAAATCCGGGAACCATGATGATGTCCATGCCGGTACCCTACGACGAGCTACGGACAGAATGAACCCGTTCGCAGGTCAATCGAGGCGGCCCGCTCCAACGGTTCACACTGTTTCGGACGCTCCGACGCGAAGGAGCGGTGCGAAGAACGCGGCGAGCTCCGCCGTCGCGGTCAAGGGCAGCACGTTCGCCACGTACTGGTCCGGACGCACCACCACCACCACGCCGCCACGGTCCAGGCCACGCAACTCAAAGATGTCCGCCGTCGGATCCGTGGCGTAGACGTTCTCGAGGTAGCTGAGCTTGAACGGCCCCACTTGCGGCTTGAACGCCGACGGCACGGCGCCGATTTCAACGCCCGTGTGATCCTGCTGGTAGATCACCTTCACGTCGAACCATGCGTCCCGGTCAGCACCCGACGGCGTTGCGGCCAGCGGTGAGTCCGGTGAGTTCGTGATCCACTCGGCAAAGTCGGCGACGGGCGCCCCGTGTGCCGTTTCCTGTTGTGCCGTTCCGGCGGATGCCGTTCCGGCGGATGCCGCGTCAGCGAAGACGTAGATCCGCCAGCGGCCGTCCGCCTTGGCCTGGTGGCCGAGCTGCAGCGGGTTGGTGTCGCAGACCCGGATCACGGGCGCCGACTTGAAGCGTTTCCCGATGGTGAAGCCGGTTGCTAGGCCTTGGTGTGCTGGCTCGGCGATGAGTCGCGAGGGGGCGTACTGGGTCATGAAACCGGCGGGGAATTCGGCGGTGCTGACATAGAAGTCCTCAAGCTCGGAGGGGTTTTCGAATTCCTCGGGCTTCTTCGCCATGAGCGTGGACCACTGTTTGTCGAAGTCGATGAGGTTCTTCGCGATTACCTGGCGTTCGGCCGAGTACGTGGACAGCAGGCTCTCCGGACTGCGGCCCTCCAGCACGTGCCCGAGCTTCCACGCCAGGTTGAAGCCGTCCTGCATGGAAACGTTCATGCCCTGCCCGGCTTTGGCGCTATGGGTGTGGCAGGCATCGCCGGTAATGAACACACGCGGCGTGCGGGTGCCGCGCCCGTCCGGCAGGACGTCGTCGAACCTGTCCGTGAGGCGGTGGCCCACTTCGTACACGCTGTGCCAGGCGACGTTTCGCACATCGAGGGTGTACGGATGGATGATTTCGTTGGCCTTGGCGATAATCTCCTCGATGGAGGTGTTGCGGACGGCGCCCTTGTCATGGGAGTCGACCTCGCCGAGGTCCACGTACATGCGGAAGAGGTGCCCGCCTTCGCGCGGGATCAGCAGGATGCTGCCTGCCTCGCCCTGGATGGCACACTTCAAGCGGATGTCCGGGAAGTCCGTGACGGCAAGGACGTCCATGACGCCCCAAGCATGGTTGGCTTGGTCGCCGGCGAGCGTGCAGCCGATCGACTCCCGCACCTTGCTGCGTGCGCCGTCAGCGCCGACGACGTATTTGGCCCGGACAACGCGCTCTTGGCCCGCGTGGGGACCGGCCGTGTGGAGGAGCGTCACGGTGACCGGGTAGTCGCCTTCGCCGGTGACGTTGAGGCCGCGGAACTCGTAGCCGTAGTCGGGTGACATGCGGGTGGGGGAGTTCGCCATGAACTCTGCGAAGTAGTCCAGTACGCGGGCCTGATTGACGATGAGGTGAGGGAACTCGCTGATGCCCATTTCGTCGTCGACGGCGCGGGCCGCCCGGTTGATGCGCGAGGGGTCGGCGGGGTCCGGCTTCCAGAATGCCATCTCGGTGATCCGGTACGCCTCTGCGATGATCCGCTCGGCGAAGCCGAAGGCCTGGAAGGTCTCGACACTTCGGGCTTGGATGCCGTCCGCCTGGCCAATCGCGAGCCTCCCGTCGCGGCGCTCCACGATCCGTGTGGTGATGCCCGGGAACTGGGACAGCTGTGCGGCGGCGAGCATACCCGCGGGCCCGCTGCCGACGATGAGCACATCGACCTCGTCGGGAAGGTCTGCTGGTCGGTTGATTCCGACGCCGGCAACCGCTTGGACTCGCGGGTCACCGGATACGTATCCGTGGTGATGGAACTGCACGGGCTTTTCCTCACTTCGTTGTGTGGTGGTCTATCGTCTTCGAGTTCGATAATGGAACGCAAAGTTCTATTATCGAAACAACTCCTTGATCCAAGACTCTACGGCAGGTGTGGCGCAGGTTACAAGTGATCCCGGAAGTGCCCGAGAGTACGGGGTTGACGACCCGAAATTCCTGGGTAATAGTTATCGTATACGATTTCGTACTCGATGAGGAGTGAAACTTGGAACAGGTCACCGACCACACCCTGGCCGCGGCCCGCAAGGTCATCGCGGTGCATATCAACTACCCCAGCCGGGCAGCGCAGCGCGGCCGCACACCGGAACAGCCCTCGTATTTCCTGAAGCCTTCGTCGTCCCTTGCGCTCAGCGGGTCACGGGTGGAGCGCCCGGCCGGCTGTGAACTCCTTGGTTACGAGGGCGAGATTGCGCTGGTCATTGGCAAGACCGCCCGCCGGGTCGGTGTTGAGGATGCCTGGGGCCATGTCGGCTGGGTCACGGCGAGCAACGACCTCGGCGTTTACGACCTCCGCTACGCGGACAAGGGCTCCAACCTCCGCTCCAAGGGCGGGGATTGCTTCACGCCGGTGGGCCCGGGGCTGATCCCGGCGGCCGACGTCGACCCCTCCGCGCTGCGGATCCGCACCTGGCACAACGGCGAACTGGTCCAGGACGACACCACCGAAGACCTCCTGTTCCCTTTTGCACGCCTCGTCGCTGATCTTTCCCAGCTCCTCACGCTCGAAACCGGCGACATCATCCTGACCGGCACCCCGGCCGGGGCGTCGGTCGCGAAGCCGGGTGACGTCGTCGAGGTCGAGGTCACCGCAGGCGGCCTCAGCAGCGGCCGCCTGACCACCACCGTGACGGAGGGTACGACGGCGTTCGCGGACTTCGGTGCCCGGCCCAAGTCCGATGACACCCAGCGGGAGGAAGCGTACGGTTCGCGGGAAGCGGCGGGCTTGCCTCCTGTGGAAGGCATCGTTCCGGTCCTGAGCCCGGAGCTGAAGAAGAAACTGGAAGGCGTCGCCACGGCCACCCTGTCCTCCCAGTTGCGCAAGCGCGGGCTGAACAACGTGAGTATCGACGGTCTGCAGGCCACCCGCCCGGACCGTCGCGTCGTCGGTCTGGCCCGGACCCTGCGGTACGTTCCCAACCGCGAGGATCTGTTCACAACCCATGGCGGTGGTTTCAATGCGCAGAAGAAGGCGATCGATTCCGTGAACGAGGGCGAAATCCTGGTCATGGAAGCCCGGGGCGAGAAGGGCACCGGGACCGTGGGGGACATCCTGGCCCTGCGTGCCCAGGTCCGGGGTGCTGCGGCCATCATCACCGACGGCGGGGTGCGCGACTACACGGCGGTGGCAGGACTGGACATGCCCACCTATTTCGCCAATCCGCACCCGGCCGTGCTCGGCCGACGCCACATCCCGTGGGACACGGACATCACCATCGCCTGCGGCGGCGCCACGGTCCAGCCCGGGGACATTATCGTGGCGGATTCGGACGGCATCCTGGTGATTCCGCCGGCCGTCGCCGAAGAGCTCGTGGACGATTGCATCGAGCAGGAGAAGGAAGAGGCCTTTATTTTCGAGATGGTCAAGCAGGGCAACAGCGTGGACGGTCTCTATCCGATGAACGCGCAGTGGCGTGCCCGCTACGAGCAAACGAGCCCAAAGTGACTGAAACCGCCGTCGGGAGCGTCGCCGCGGGCGAGAAGACCGGGAGCAAGTCCGAGCAGGCTTATGCGGCCGTGAAAGCGCGCATCGTGGAGGGTACCTACACCCCGGGTTACCGGCTGGTACTGGCCAAGATTGCCGAGGATCTGGGCGTCAGCGTGGTCCCGGTCCGGGAGGCCATCCGCCGACTGGAGGCCGAGGGGCTCGTGAAGTTCGAGCGGAATGTCGGCGCTACCGTGTCCGGGATCGACCCGACCGAGTACCTCTATACGATGCAGACCCTGAGCATCGTCGAAGGGGCGGCGACCGCGTTGTCCGCACCGCTGATCGGCGCGGCGGACATAGCCCGGGCCCGTGCGGTGAACGCGCAGATGCGGGACTGCCTGGAGCATTTCGATCCGGTCCGCTTCACGGCTTTGAACCAGGATTTTCACGGCGTCCTCTTTGAACACTGCCCCAATCCGCACATCCTGGACCTCGTGCACCGGGGCTGGAACCGGCTCGCGTCGATCAGAGCCTCGACCTTTCGCTTCGTCCCCGGCCGCGCCCAGGAATCCGTACAGGAACACGATGCGCTGCTGCAGCTCATCGAGTCCGGTGCCGATTCCGACACCATCGAACAGGCCGCCCGCCGCCACCGCAGCGCCACCCTGGAAGCGTACCTCGCCCAAAGCAACGCGGGGTCACTTAGCGCCCATTAGACGGCCCAACTTAGGCCGTAAGTGACCCCGCGTTGCGACTAGTACTAAGGAAAGAAACAATGACGTTCACTGCACCAGAAACCACCACTCATTACGTCCCGAAGGACCTTCCCACCCATATCCAGCACTTCATCAACGGCCAGTTCGTTGACTCGGTCAGTGGGGCGACCTTCGACGTCCTGGACCCGGTATCCAACAGCAACTACGCCACCGCCGCCGCCGGCCAGAAGGAAGACATCGACCTCGCCGTGGCCGCGGCGCGCGAAGCTTTCGTGAACGGTCCGTGGCCGAAGATGAAGCCGCGCGAACGTGCCCGGGTCCTGAACAGGATCGCCGACGCCGTCGAAGCCCAGGAAGAGCGTCTCGCTGAACTCGAGACCTTCGACACAGGCCTGCCGATCACCCAGGCCAAGGGCCAGGCGCTGCGTGCGGCGGAGAACTTCCGCTTCTTCGCGGACCTGATCGTGGCGCAGTTCGACGACGCCATGAAGGTCCCTGGCGCCCAGATCAACTACGTGAACCGCAAGCCGATCGGCGTCGCGGGCCTCATCACGCCGTGGAACACCCCGTTCATGCTCGAGTCCTGGAAGCTCGCCCCGGCCTTGGCCACGGGCAATACCGTGGTCCTCAAGCCAGCCGAGTTCACCCCGCTTTCGGCCTCGCTCTGGGCGACCATCTTCAAGGACGCCGGCCTGCCCGACGGCGTGTTCAACCTGGTCAACGGCCTGGGCGAGGAAGCCGGCGACGCCCTCGTGAAGCACCCGGACGTGCCGCTGATCTCCTTCACAGGCGAGACCACCACGGGCCAGACGATCTTCCGCAACGCCGCCGCCAACCTCAAGGGCCTGTCCATGGAACTTGGTGGGAAATCCCCGTGCGTCGTATTCGCCGACGCCGACCTGGACGCCGCGATCGATTCGGCACTGTTCGGGGTCTTCTCACTCAACGGGGAACGATGCACCGCCGGCTCCCGCATCCTGGTCGAACGTGCCATCTACGAGGAGTTCTGCGAAAAGTACGCCGAGCGCGCGAAGAACATTGTCGTCGGGGACCCGCACGACCCCAAGACCGAGGTCGGCGCTCTCGTCCACCCCGAGCACTATGCCAAGGTGGCCTCCTACGTGGAGATCGGCAAGACCGAAGGCCGGCTGCTCGCCGGCGGCGGACGCCCGGAACACCTGCCCGAAGGGCTCAACAACAGCAATTACATCGCACCGACGGTGTTCGCCGACGTCGCGCCCGAGGCGCGGATCTTCCAGGAGGAGATCTTCGGTCCCGTCGTCGCGATCACCCCGTTCGAGGACGACGACGAAGCGCTCGCCCTGGCGAACAACACCAAGTACGGCCTGGCGGCCTACATCTGGACCCAGAACCTGACCCGGGCCCACAACTTCGCCCAGAACGTCGAGGCCGGCATGGTGTGGCTCAACTCCCACAACGTGCGGGACCTGCGTACCCCGTTCGGCGGCGTCAAAGCCTCGGGCCTGGGTCACGAAGGTGGCTACCGCTCCATCGATTTCTACACCGACCAGCAGGCCGTGCACATCACCCTCGGCACCGTCCACACCCCCAAATTCGGCGCCTAGCGTCTGCTAGCCCAACTAGCTCGCACTTGTTGTCGTTCTGAGCCTCCAAAACGACGACAACTGCCAGTCAGTTGGGTGTTGAAGACCCCTTTCAAAGAAGAGAGAACCCCATGAACAAGCAAGTTCCACAGGACAATGTCATCCCCAAGCCCTCCGTTCCGGCCCCGGACATCGTCCGCTGCGCCTACATGGACATCGTGGTCACGGACCTCGCCAAGTCCCGCGAGTTCTACGTGGACCTCCTGGGCCTGCACGTCACCGAAGAAGACGAGAACACCATCTACCTGCGCTCCCTGGAGGAGTTCATCCACCACAACCTGGTGTTGCGCAAGGGACCGATCGCTGCCGTCGCAGCGTTCGCCTACCGGGTAAAATCCCCGGCCGAAGTGGATGCTGCCGAGGCCTACTACCGGGAGCTTGGCTGCCGGGTTGAGCGCCGCAAGGACGGTTTCACCAAGGGCGTCGGCGATTCCGTCCGCGTCGAGGACCCGCTGGGCTTCCCCTACGAGTTCTTCTACGACGTGGAGCACGTCGAACGCCTCACCCAGCGCTACGATCTGTACACCGCCGGTGAACTGGTCCGCCTGGACCACTTCAACCAGGTCACCCCGGATGTCCCGCGGGGCCGGAAGTACCTTGAGGACCTGGGCTTCCGGGTTTCGGAAGACATCAAGGATTCCGACGGCGTCACTTATGCCGCGTGGATGCACCGCAAGCAGACCGTGCACGACACCGCCCTGACCGGCGGCGACGGCCCGCGCATGCACCACGTCGCGTTCGCCACGCACGAAAAACACAACATCATCCAGATCTGCGACAAGATGGGCGCCCTGCGCATCAGCGACCGGATCGAACGCGGCCCCGGCCGGCACGGCGTCTCCAACGCCTTCTACCTGTACATCCTGGACCCGGACGGCCACCGGATCGAGATCTACACCCAGGACTACTACACCGGGGACCCGGACAACCCGGTGATCACTTGGGACGTCCACGACAACCAGCGTCGTGATTGGTGGGGCAACCCCGTGGTCCCCTCCTGGTACACCGAGGCCTCCCTCGTCCTGGACTTGGACGGGAACCCGCGGCCCATCACCAAGCGCGAGGACAAAAGCGAAATGGCTGTCACCGTCGGCGCCGACGGCTTCTCCTACACCCGCGAACCGGGCGAGGAAGTCGGCTTCAAACTCGGAGCGCAGCTGTAGCCATGCTCGATGCCAAGACGATAGAGGCCATCGCCGATGAACTCCTCGAGGCCGGCCGGTCCCGGACCCCGGTTCCGTTGTTGACTGCCCGGTATCCGGGCATGACGGTGGAGGATTCCTATGCCGTGCAGCGGTTGTGGCGGCGCCGGAACGAGGAGGCGGGCCGGAAGTTGGTGGGGCGCAAGATCGGGCTGACGTCCAGGGCGATGCAGGCGGCCACGGGCATCACGGAACCGGACTACGGCGCGATTTTTGATGACATGGTCCTGGAAACGGGCTGCTCGGTGGCTTGGGACCGGTACACGCACCCCCGGGTGGAGGTGGAGTTGGCGTTCGTGCTCAAGAAGGACCTTTCCGGCCCGGGTTGCACCATCTTCGATGTTTTGAACGCGACGGACTATGTGGTTCCGGCCTTGGAGATCCTGGATTCGAGGATCGAGATGGAGGGCCGGACCATCGTGGACACCATCTCTGACAACGCGGCCATGGGCGCCATGGTGATCGGCGGCAACCCGGTCAAGCCCGACGCCGTGGACCTGCGCTGGATCTCGGCGATCCTGTATAAGAACCAGACCGTGGAGGAAACCGGCGTCGCGGCCGGGGTCCTGGACCACCCGGCGAACGGTGTGCATTGGCTGGCAAACAAGATCGCCGCGCACGGGGACGGGATGAAGGCCGGGGACATCATCCTCGCCGGTTCCTTCACCCGGCCGATGTGGGTGCACAAGGGAGATACCGTCCACGCAGACTACGGAAACCTGGGAGTCATCACATGCCGCTTCGAGTAGAGGACACCTTTCGCGATGCTTTAGCCGCTACGCACCGCCCGCTCGTGGGCATGTGGGTGTGCTCCGGCAGCCCGCTCATCGCCGAACTGTGCGCCGGGGCCGGGCTGGACTGGCTGCTGATCGACGCCGAACACAGCCCCAACGACCTCGAATCGATCCTGGCCCAGCTCCAGGCCGTCAACGGCTACCCGGTCCACACCCTGGTCCGGCCGCCGGTGAATGAGACTGTGCTGATCAAGCAATACCTGGACCTGGGCGTGCAGAACCTGCTCATCCCCATGGTGAACTCCGCGGACCAAGCCGAGGCTGCCGTCGCTGCGACCCGCTACCCACCACACGGGGTCCGCGGTGTCGGCTCGGCCCTGGCACGGTCCGCACGCTGGAACCGGATCCCGGACTACCTCACCCGCGCCAACGAGACCATCAGCCTCACCGTCCAGATCGAAACCAGCGCGGCCGTGGCTGCGGTCGAGGAGATCCTGGCGGTCGAGGGCGTCGACGGCATCTTCCTGGGGCCATCCGACCTCGCCGCGTCCCTGGGACTGCTGGGCCAGCAGGAGCACCCGAAGGTGCGCGCCGCCGTCGAGCACTGCCTTTCTGCGGCGAAGACGGCAGGCAAACCTGCCGGCGTGAACGCTTTCAACGAGGGCACGGCCCGGGCGTATATGGCCGCGGGCGCGTCCTTTGTGCTGGTCGGCGCCGATGTCGCGCTGCTCGCCCGCGGCACGGAAGCCCTCGCCGACAAGTTCATCCCCGCAACCCCCGACGGCGCAGCGCCCGCCAGCTACTAAGTCTCCATTTGGCTCACAGGTTCCCAACTAGCTCGCAGTTGTTGTCGTTTTGAGCCCCCAAAACGACAACAACTGTCAGCTAGTTGGGGCTCAGTCCTCTTGAAGGGCTCGCGTCAGGTGGTGCGTGGGGATGCGGTCGCGCTCGTAGGTGATCTCGGTATAGCCGTGCGGTTCCGGCCGACCATCGCGGCCGAGGTTGACGAATACTATTTCCTCGATGGTCAGGATGCTCTCGCGGGTGATCATGTTGCGCACCTCCGCTCGCATGGTCAGCGATGTCCGGCCAAAGCGAACTGCAGTCAGGCCCATTTCCACCAAATCGCCCTGCACCGCTGAGCTGACGAAGTTGATTTCGGAGATGTACTTGGTGACCGCGCGGCCGTTTCCGAGTTGGAGGATCGCGTAGATAGCTGCTTCCTCGTCGATCCATTTCAGAAGGCTTCCACCGAAGAGAGTGCCGTTGGCGTTGAGGTCCTCCGGACGTATCCATTTGCGGGTTCGGAACGTGATGTCGGCCTTTTCCATAATGCGAGATTAGCCGAGGCCGGGCGCCCACGTCTTCTGCGGCGTGCCATGGTGAGCGCGACTCCGTAACATGGATACGGTGCACCCGGTTCAGCTCACGACACGAAACGCCGATTCGCGCACCATGCGGCACGCCGGGAACACGCTGGAGGAAGACCATGAAGATCGATAAAACCCACAATAAGGCCGGGCTGACCGCCCAGCCTTCCGGCCGGGACTGCTGATCATGCCACCATTGGACGTTGTGCTGGGATCCTGGTCCATGAACTGGCCTGCCTCGGTCATTCTCATTGCCGCCGCCATCTTGTATTCAAAAGGCCTGGTGGCCGCCAAACGCCGGGATATCCGCTGGCCCTGGTGGAACTCCATTGCCTTTTTTGTCCTTGGCCTGGGTAGTTTCGCTGCCTTGAGCTTTGGATTCCCGGGCACCTACAGCCACGACCTGCGGTGGGCTTTCACCCTCAAGGTGACGTCATACCTGTTTGTGGTTCCGTTGTTGATTGCCTTGGGAAAGCCCCTGACGCTTGCGCGGCAGACCCTGGGCCCCCTCGGCGCAGCAAGGGTGGAAGCGGTCCTCGGCCACAGGCTCGTCCGCATGCTCAGCAACACGCTCGTGGCGGCCTTTCTGGGTCTCGCCATGTTCACCCTGTTCTTGACCCCGTTCTTCTACGTGCTCCGGACCAACCCAGGCGCCGACGTCGTCCTGACTTTGCTGGTGCCTGTCATGGGACTCTTCATGACAGTTCCGATCATGGAAGACGGTGCAGGGCGCGCGGGGTCACTCATTGTGGTCGAGTTCATCTTTGTGTTCATCGAGTTGCTCGCCGACGCCGTGCCGGGAGTCCTGATGCGGCTCAGCCCGGGAATTCTCGACGGCGCCACCTCGATCTTGGGCAACCATCCAGCCTGGTTCCCCTCACCGCTGCGCGACCAACAACTCGCCGGAGACCTGATGTGGTTCCTCGCGGAGACCGTTGACCTCCCGCTCATCATCCTGATGTTCGTCCGATTCTCACGCAGCGACAGACACGAAGCCCGGAGCTTCGATGACCTCAGCGACGACGAAATCGAAGCCCTGAACCGGGCGCATTTAGGGCAGGGTGGCCGAAGCCTGAATTGATATCGCCTGCCTTAGCTGTGAGTCGACTGCGCCGAGGGCCCGGCCTTTAGGCCATCGCCGTGTGGGAAGCGCTGCGCGAATCGATCGGCTTCGAGTAACACTGCGAATGGCTAACGCCGACGTACGGGCCAAAGTTGGGGACCGCCGCGAAGCCGGCGCTCTCGTAGAAGCTGCGCCCGTCCGATTGGGCCGATCCAGCCTCCGCGGTGATGACGCTGAATCCATAGGAGTGCGCTTGCGCCTCGAGCGCGGCAAGGATGGAGCTCGCCACTCCCGAGCCCCTCGCGTAAGGAACAACGTAGAGGCGCTTGATTTCCGCGGTCTCGGCGTCCAGAATCCTTAGCCCGCCGCAACCCAGAGGCTGGCCTGAGCACTTTTCGTAGGCCACGACGAAAACAGCGGTATCAGCCTCCGACGGCGCGGGTCCGGGCTCGTGTTCCGAGTTGCCGAATCGTGTGTCCAGTTCCGCTTGCTGCGCTGCGCGGAGGTCTGCACCCACGGGGTTAGCCCACGTGACCTGTCTGATGTTGAGCCGCGGATTGGGTTGCATCGGAACCTCATTCGCCGGAGGGGTTATGCAAATCAAGCTTAGGAAGCTGGGGTTACCGCGGTGTTTCCTGCGGGTAAGGGTCCGGAGAAATAGCGGGGCGTTGGGGTTGGTTTCAAGCAGCCGTCATTCGACGGCGTCGCCGGTGGGATCTTCTGCCGTCCGGCCGGCCAGGGCAAGTCCGCTCACGGGGCTTTGGTCCCAATGATGCAGGTGCCAGCCGCGCTCCGGGTCGCCCTCGAGCGCGACGATTCCGGTGTTCTGCAGCTGGTGGGTCGCGGCGAACTCGCGGCCGACATCATACGCGCGGCGCCCGGCCCAGCAACGGATCGCGGCACCATGACTGACCACGACGGCGGACTCGTCGCCTGCCGCGACTACCTTGGCAATGGCTGCGTCGTAGCGGGCAAAGAACTCGTGACCGTCACCGGCTCCTGGCATTCGGATATCCAGGTCCCCGTCTGTCCAGGCGAAAACGGTGCTCATGTATTGGTGGTGCGATTCGTGGTCTGTGAGCTTTTCCAAAGCCCCGGCCTCAATCTCCTGGAGACCGTCCAAGACGGTGGCCTCCAGCCCGAGAGCATTGGCGAGCGGGCTGGCGGTCAGTTGGGTGCGGATCAACGTGGATGCGTAGATGGCCGTGAAGTCTTCGCCGGCAAGGGAGTTGGGGAGTGCAGCGGCTTGACGTTCGCCGAGTTCAGTCAGCCCCGGACCGGGAAAGGCTGTGTCTAATTGCCCCAAGACGTTTCCAGAGGTTTGTCCGTGGCGGATAAGCAAGAGCCTCATGCTGACACAGTTCCTTACATCGATTCGGAAATGCCGGGTTCACGCGGCGTTTTGACCCGGTGATTCTCAGCCAATCAGGACCGGAGCCCTGACGCGAGGCCGACACCCGGCCCGGACGGCAGCGCTGCGGAGGCAGCCGGGCGACAGCATCGGCCGACTGCCCTCCGCGGCGCTGGGTCCTACCTCAGGTGGTCGACGAGTTGCTCGGCGATACCGGTGTACTTGCCTGGCGTCAGCGCGAGCAGCCGAGCCTCGGCTTCGGGAGACAATCCCAGGCCGGAGACGAACTCTTGCATACGGGCGGCGTCGACCCGCTGTCCGCGGGTGAGATCTTTGAGGCGCTCGTACGGGTTCTCCATACCCTTCACACCGGCGATGGCCTCGGCGCGCATGACCATCTGGATGGCTTCGCCCAGGACCTCCCAGTTGGTGTCGAGGTCGGCCGCGAGCACATCCTCGGCAACGTTCAAAGCCAGCAGTCCCTTGGCGACGTTCGAGATCGCAAGAAGCGAATGCCCGAATGCGACACCGATGTTGCGCTGCGAGGAAGAATCCGTGAGGTCTCGCTGCCAACGGGACGTCACCAGGGTGGCCCCCAAGGTGTCCAACAACCCGTTGGAGATCTCCAAGTTGGCCTCGGCGTTTTCGAAGCGGATCGGGTTGACCTTGTGCGGCATGGTGGAGGAGCCTGTGGCGCCAGCGACCGGGATCTGCCGGAAGTAGCCGATGGAGATGTAGCTCCAAACGTCCGTGCAGAGGTTGTGCAGTATGCGGTTGAAGCGCGCGACGTCGGCGTAGAGTTCAGCCTGCCAGTCGTGGCTTTCGATCTGGGTGGTCAGCGGGTTCCAGGTCAGTCCCAGGCTCTCCACGAATGACTGGGATACGGCCTGCCAGTCGGCGCCGGGAACCGAAGCAACATGCGCAGCATAGGTTCCGGTAGCGCCGTTGATTTTGCCCAAGTACTGGGTCTTGGAAACGCGGTCCAGCTGGCGGCGCAGGCGGTGGGCGGTGACTGCCAGTTCCTTGCCAAGCGTGGTGGGTGTGGCCGGCTGGCCGTGGGTGCGGGAGAGCATCGGGACGGCGCGGGTTTCTTCGGCCATCGCTGAGATCTGCGCCACCAAGCCACTGGCAGCGGGGAGCCAGACATCTTCCACTGCACCTTTGACGCCCAAGGCGTATGAGAGATTATTGATGTCTTCGGAGGTGCAGCCGAAGTGCACCAGCGCAGTCAGCCTTTCGATACCGATCGCGGGCAGGCGACGGCCGATGTAGTACTCAACAGCTTTGACGTCGTGGACCGTGACGGCTTCGATTTCGGCGAGTTCGGTGACCGCCGCGGCGTCGAACTCGGTGACGATGTCGCGGAGCTTCTCCTGCTGATCGGCGGTCAGGGGACCGGCGCCTGGGAGCACACTGTTGTTGGTGAGGTGGATGAGCCACTCGACTTCGACGGCCACACGGTCGCGGTTGAGGGCGGCCTCCGACAGGTAGTCGACCAAGGGAGCGACGGCGGACTGATACCGCCCGTCCAGCGGCCCCAAAGCGATCGGCTCCGGCGAGGCGGCAAGAGCTAGGCGTCCAGAGGGCGTACGGGTAACGGCGGCGGCGACGGTTTCAGGCATGAGCCAATTCTTTCATGAACTAGGCCCGCGCCATTAAGCCGCGCTTCTCTATGTGCATAACACCAGCACTTTCCCTTCACAGCAGCGTTATCGACAGTTTTGTCCACATAACGCGGCACGGCGGTTCCGCGCCTTAGAGGCTCGACGTAGCGTCGGTGCCAGCAACAACCATCGAGCCTGGAGGGCGAGCAACGTCATGAGCGTTACATTGATGCCGGTCGGTGGACCGGATGTGGATTCCGAAGTGTGTACTTCACGCGCAGGGGAAGTGCAGCAGCTCGCATGGCGGATGACCGTCTGTGCAGACCAAGTTGATGCCGTGCTTGCCAAGCTGGCGCAGCTACAACTGAATCAATGGGAGTCCCCGGCCGGCCGTGCCTACCGGACCACCATTGCGTTGCAAGCCGCTTCCCTCCGACGGGGGCGTGATGCTTTAAGCGAGGCCGCTGCAGCAACGCTTCGGCACGCCGCGAAACTGACATCGAACACCCCGTCCGGCTTCTGATGGCCGAGATCGCTCCCGTGGGTGGCGGTACGGCACCCCATCCCCAACCTCCGGGGCCGGATGGGACCCTGCGCATCCGCGGCGGCGTCGGCGGAATCAACTTCCAGTTTGAAGAGTTGCTTGCTGGCGCGGCCGCCCTGGACGAACTTGTACTCCAATTGCAGGCTGTTGAGAGGGAGGCTGAGGCGGTGCGAACTGCCCTATTCCCTTACCAGGCTTCCTCCTACGGGAGCGGAAGCAACGCCATTATTGCCGTCGGGGAAAGCGGCAGGGACATTGGGCGCGTCCGCGAACAGCTTCAGCGGATCGGCAGCGACGTCAGGGCAAGCCACAGGGAATATGAGTTTGCGGAATCGCATCTGGCTATCAGGCTGCGAACGGGCATGGGACTGCCGGTCCTCAGCGACGGTCCGAATCGCTTGGATCTTGGCGCGCGGGGCGCCACTGAAGGAATTGTCCAGGATCTGCCCCGGATCTTGGCATCGATGATGGGGCTACCGCCGGTAGCCGCCAACCTCGTAGGTGCCATCGTTGGACCAACCGACGTCGGCGCCGTTGTCAGGACCATCGCCGCAATTCCGGCGTTTGACTTCCTCAAGCCCCGCCCCATTACGGTCAGCGGTGGCGGGACCATCAGCAAGAGCGTGGACCTGTCAGCGGCAGGAATGTTGGAGGAACTGAGGCACGTATCGGCTGGTTCGGAGGGCGAAATTGCGGTCGTGCAGGTGGACAAGGACGGAGAACGGGCTTGGGTGGTATTGATCCCGGGTACCCAGCTTGGCAACCCTCCAGGGGGGAGCAATCCGTGGGACGAGGCCGGTATTGCCGACGCACTGGGCTACAACTCGAAGGAAACCAGCAAAGCCATCCGGCAGGCGTTGCTCGAGGCGGGTGCGGTGGCGGGCGAGACGGTGGTGGCCGTGGGCCACAGCCAGGGCGGGATCCATGCCATGAATCTGAGCCAAGACAAGGCGTTCCTTGCCGAGTACAACCTCAAGTTCGTCGTAACGGCTGGATCACCTGTCGGGGGAATCACGCCGCAGGCCGGGATCGGAAGCTTGCACTTGGAGCACGAACACGATGTAGTCCCGGGCGCTGACGGCAAAGTGAACTCGGATACCAAGGACAGAGTCACTGTCACCATGACCAACCCGGTGGATCTGGCACCGGGTGAAAACCTGCCGATCGGTCCAGCACACAAGCTTTCCGGTTATGAGGAAGGGGCAAAACTGGTGCAGCTCAGTTCTGATCCTTCGCTCGTGGCATCCACAGCCGCTCTGGGCGGGTTGCTAGGCGTTGGGGGAATGGCCAAGGTAAGCAGATTCAAGCTGAGCCGTGACGCTCCACAGCCCGCGGCCACCCCGTCGCGAACTAAGCCAGCCGTTCCCTCAGACATCCGTTCAGGATCGGGAGCGCGGTGAGGCACGACGGTGAGACTCAGGGCCTTCTACCGCCTGTTGGCGCCTGGAATCCAGCTTGCCACCATGGAGATCAGGCTGATGATGATCGCCGCGAGAACCGCGGTCCAGAAAAAGTTGTCGATGGTGAGGTGCACCGGTGTGTAGCTGCTCAACCAGGCTGTGAGGGAGAGCATGGCCGCGTTGATGACAATCGTGAACAGGCCGAGCGTGAGGACCGTGATCGGGAGCGAAAGCAGACTGACCAAAGGCCGGACCAACGCATTGACGATGCCGAAAATCAGGCCTATGAAAAGGTACGCAAGAACCAAGCCCAAGGTGTCGCCGCCTTGGGTGACCCCCGCTTTGTTGACTGCGTTGGTGGTCGCCGAGGTGGAAATATCCATCCCGGGCAGAATCCAGCTGGCAACCCAGAGGGCCAGGCCGTTGATCAGGACACGCACAATGAATGAACCCATGCGCCCATGCTTTCACATGCGCAGTCTGGTCGGCTCGCCCGCATGGCTCGAAGCCCTACAAGTAGGCTGGTGTCATGAATTCTTCTGACAACGCACCGGTGGGGGTGCGTCCCCGCCCGGTGGTGGACAGGCTCCCTAAATATGCTGCAGGCAAGCCGCCTGTAGCGATAGAAGGCCTTACCAGCTACAAACTGTCGTCCAACGAAAACCCGCTGCCGCCGATTCCCGCTGTGCTTCAGGCAATTGCCGATCAGTCGGATATCAACCGGTACCCGGACCCCTTGTCCACCAAGTTGCGCACGGCCCTCGCTGACTTCTTGGAAATCCCCGCTGACGACGTCGTCACCGGAGCCGGAAGCCTCGGCGCGCTGAACCAGATCCTTTCAACGTTTGCGGGACAGAATCACGACGGCAAGGCCGATGAGGTCATCTACGCCTGGCGCTCGTTCGAGGCCTACCCCATCAGCGTGGGGCTTGTCGGGGCTGAGAGTGTGCAGATCCCGCTACTTTCCGACGGACGGCACGATCTTGAAGCCATGGCGGCTGCTGTTACCGTCCGCACCAAGGTGATTTTGCTCTGCACGCCTAACAACCCCACAGGCCCTATCCTCACCGCGGAGGAAACCGAAAGGTTCATCCAATCCGTACCGACGGGCGTCGTTGTTGTTATCGACGAGGCCTACCAGGAGTTTGTCAGGGACGAGAATGCCGTGGACGGCATCAAGCTGTACCGCAAGTATCCCAACGTCGTTGTTCTCCGTACGTTCTCCAAGGCACACGGCCTCGCAGGGCTCCGCGTTGGATACAGCGTTTCCGGTCCGGACCTCACCCAGCATCTGCGCGTGGCCGCCACGCCGTTTGCGGTTTCGCAAATCGCCGAACGCGCAGCCATCACCTCGCTGGAGAATTTCGACCAGGTTGTTGAAAGGGTACAAAGCCTGGTTGACGAGCGGGACCGGGTGACGGTAGGACTCCGGGAGTTGGGATGGTTCGTTCCTGAGGCCCAAGGCAACTTCGTGTGGCTGAACCTGGGAGAGAACAGTGCCGAATTTGCTGGACTAGCAGCCGAGCGGGCGTTGTCCGTGCGGGCCTTCGGCAACGAAGGCGTCCGGGTCAGCATAGGAGAGGTTGAAGCCAATACTCGATTCCTCGAGCTCTGTGCTTCCTATACAAAAGCGCCGCAGGCTTCCTAGCGGTTAACAAATGCCCCTGCGTCCCTTACTGCGGATAAAGTAAGGGACGAAAGCCAAGATATGCCGATTCGGGAATGCATTCCCGAATCGGCATATATCAGCGAATATTGCTCAGCGTCGGGCTGCAGCAGGCAAGGAGACGGAATGGGCGCAACTCAATTGCCCACGCCCGGGACCAACGGCGCGGCGGTGGATCAGCAGGTTCCCTCGGGGTGCGTCTTGAGCGATCCCGCAGCCGAGATGATCCAGCTGCTGGGGCCGGACGGCAAGTTAGGAACCGATCCTGTCTTCTCGGACTACGCCAAGCGCCTTGAACCTGGGCAGCTGCGGGGTTTCTACGCCGACATGGCCAAAGTACGCCGTTTCGATCAGGAGGCCACGGCCCTCCAGCGCCAGGGCGAGCTTGCTCTTTGGGTTCCCCTGACCGGACAAGAGGCCGCCCAGATCGGTTCCGGACGTGCCACCCAGCGGCAGGACTACATCTTTCCCACGTACCGGGAGCACGGCGTTGCGTTGACCCGGGATGTGGATCTGGCCGAACTCTTGAAGCTGTTCCGCGGAATTTCGAATGGCGGCTGGGACCCCACCGAGAATAACTTCCATCTCTACACGCTGGTCCTGGCGGCCCAGACGCTCCATTCCGTTGGCTACGCGATGGGCATTCAGCGGGATCAGAAGCTCGCGGAAGCCGGCGGTTCCAACGAACCGAAGGCTGCTGTTGTTGCCTATTTCGGCGACGGCGCCAGCTCCGAAGGAGATGTCCACGAATCCATGGTCTTCGCAGCGTCTTACAACGCTCCCGTGGTGTTCTTCTGCCAGAACAATCACTGGGCCATCTCAGTCCCTACCGAGGTCCAGACCAAGGTTCCCCTGTTCAACCGGGCCAAGGGATACGGCTTCCCGGGAATCCGGGTGGATGGAAACGACGTCATCGCGGTCCACGCAGTCACTGAATGGGCGCTCGAACACGCACGGGAGGGTCGCGGGCCTGTGCTCATTGAGGCATACACCTACCGCGTCGGTGCCCACACCACGGCGGACGATCCCACCAAGTACCGCGACTCGGCGGAAGAGGTCGCCTGGCGGGGCAAGGATCCGTTGGATCGCTTGGAAAAATACCTCCGAAGCGAAGGCTTGGCCGACGACGCTTTCTTCGAGGAAGTCAGGGTTGACGGGGACAAACTCGCAGCCCACGTCCGTAGCACCACCCAAAGCCTTACGGGCCCGAACATCCGCGAGTCGTTTGCCGGTGTCTACGCCGAGCCGCACCCGCTGGTGGCTGAGGAACTTGCTTGGTTCGAAGAATACTCCGCCGGATTCGAAGCCGACGACGAAGAGGAGGCCGGCAACCGATGACCACCATGACCATCGCCAAGGCCATCAACGAGGGCCTGCGTGCTTCCCTCACCAACAACCCGAAATCCCTGCTCATGGGAGAAGACATCGGACCGCTGGGCGGCGTCTACCGTGTGACTGATGGCCTCATCAAGGAGTTCGGGGCAGACCGGGTCGTGGATACCCCTCTGGCGGAGTCCGGCATCGTCGGCACCGCGATAGGGTTGGCGCTCCGCGGCTACCGGCCCATTTGCGAAATCCAGTTCGACGGCTTTGTCTTCCCCGGATTCAACCAGATCACCACGCAGCTGGCCAAGATGCATTCGCGCAGCGCGGGCAAGCTGACTGTTCCTGTGGTCATCCGGATTCCCTATGGCGGCGGTATCGGCTCGATAGAACATCATTCGGAATCACCGGAAGCCCTGTTCGCCCACACTGCGGGCCTGCGCATCATCACGCCCTCCAATGCGCACGACGCCTACTGGATGATCCAGCAAGCCGTTGACTGCACGGACCCGGTCATCTTCTTTGAACCCAAGCGCCGATACTGGCTCAAGGGCGAGGTAGACACCGAAAATCCCGGACCGGCGTCGGACCCGTTCCAGGCGCACATCCTTCGCGAAGGTTCCGACGCCACGATCGTGGCTTACGGTCCGCTGGTTCCGGTCGCACTGGCTGCCGCAGCCGCGGCGCAAGAGGATGGACATAGCGTAGAGGTGATCGATCTTCGCTCGATTTCCCCCATCGACTTCGACACAGTCACGGCATCCGTCAAGAAGACCGGCCGCTTGATCGTTGCGCACGAGGCGCCGACGTTCGGTGGGATCGGCGGCGAGATCGCTGCGCGGATCAGCGAGCGTGCATTCCTGCATCTTGAGGCTCCGGTGATCCGCGTGGGCGGTTTCCACATGCCGTATCCCGTGGCGAAGGTGGAAGAGGACTACTTGCCGGACATCGACAAGATCCTCGAAGCCTTGGACCGTTCCCTGGCGTACTAGCCGCCCCTGATTGCACCCGCCGCCCTGCGGACGGGTCAGCCGAGATCGAGGACCTAAGTGACTGTTAAGAAATTCAACCTGCCGGACGTCGGCGAAGGCCTGACTGAAGCGGAAATTGTCTCCTGGAAGGTCAAGCCCGGCGACACTGTGGCGATCAACGACGTCATTTGTGAAATCGAGACCGCCAAGTCCCTTGTGGAATTACCGTCCCCGTATGCCGGGACGGTGGCTGAATTGCTCGTCGCCGAAGGCATCACGGTCGAAGTGGGAACCGCGATTATCGGCATTTCGGACCTTGCCGCGGGAGAGCCAGAGCCCAACCTAACGCCCGCAGCGCCCACGGCCGCACCCGCCGTTACGCAACAAACTACGCAACCAGCCGCAGAACCGCTCGCCGAGACCTTGATGTACGGCAACTTACCCGACGACGCCGTACCGTCCGACGCTGGGCCTGCCGCCAGCCCGCTGGTCGGTTCCGGTCCCAAGGCCGACGCCGTCAAGCGCCGCCCGCGTAAGCGCCCGGAAGGTGTCGGTGAGCCAGCCGCATCCGTCCTGCCAGCGCAGGCTCGCGCCTCAACGACGGCGCCCGCCGTCGTTGAGCCCGTGGTCGAACCCACCGTTCCGGCCCTTCCGCTGCGCACCATCGCCGAACAACAGCCCCCCACCGCAAACCAGGGAGCGGCAGACCAGGGAGCGGCAAGCCAGGCGCCGGGCTTCACCACCGGACTTGGTGCAACGGTCAGCGGCCTCGTCTACCGGGTGTTGGCCAAGCCTCCTGTGCGCAAGATTGCCCGAGATCTTGGCATTGACCTCGCCGACGTCGTTCCTACGGGAGCCCGCGGCGAAGTGACGCGTGACGATCTGGTCAGTTACCAGGCGCAGCGCGATGCCGAGGTGGACCAAGCAGACAGGTTCTGGGGTGCGTCCAAGAAACCGCAGGACCAGCGCGTGGAACGGATCCCCGTCAAGGGCGTCCGCAAGGCCACTGCCAAGGCCATGGTGGAATCGGCCTTCACGGCGCCGCATGTGAGTATCTTCGTCGACGTCGATGCCAGCCGCACCATGGAATTCGTGAAGCGGCTCAAGGCCTCCAGGGACTTCGAGGGCATCAAGGTGTCGCCGTTGCTGATCCTCTCCAAAGCCGTCATCTGGGCGGCGGCCCGCAACCCGAGCGTCAACGCGACGTGGGTGGAGAACGCCGACGGCAAGGGCGGTGCGGAGATCCACGTCAAGCACTTCATGAACCTGGGAATTGCCGCGGCCACGCCGCGCGGACTCATGGTGCCCAACATCAAGGATGCGCAGGACCTTTCCCTCAAGGAACTGGCCCTCGCGCTCAACGAACTGGCCAGCACGGCGCGGGCGGGCAGGACGCAGCCTTCGGCAATGCAGGGTGGTTCGCTGACCATCACCAATGTCGGGGCGCTCGGTATCGACACGGGAACGCCCATCATCAATCCGGGTGAGGTCGCGATCGTCGCGTTCGGCACCATCAAGCAAAAGCCGTGGGTGCTCGACGGCGAAGTCATCCCGCGGTGGATTACCACGCTTGGTGGCTCGTTCGACCACCGTGTGGTGGACGGGGACCTCTCCGCCCGCTTCATGGCGGACGTAGCATCCATTCTCGAAGAACCGGCGCTGTTGCTTGACTGAGCAGGGCGGCGTGCGGGGACAGCGGCACGGCGACGGCGGTGCGGCGGCCCAGCCGGTGACCCACCCGGTAGCCAAGCCTGCAGTCAGGCCCGCCTCCGCGGTGCCGCACCGTGTTGCCCGGATCCTGACGGAAGTCTTCCAACCGCCCGTGGTGGTGTCCATCTTGCTGCTTGTCAGCCCTGCGGTGGAACCGGGCTTCCCGGGGACGATGTGGTTCGGGGCCCTCGGGGCGTTCTTTGTCTGCGTACTGCCGCTGGCCTATGTCCTGGCCATGGTGAGGCTCGGCAGACTGAGCGACCATCACGTCAGCGACCGCAGGGAGCGGGCACCTCTGCTGATGCTGGCACTCGTCTCCGTGGTTTTGGGGCTGTTGGTCCTGAACGCCATCCACGCTCCGACGAGCGTTTCAGTGATGATCCTTGCGTTGATCGGCGGCATCGCGGTGTTGGCTGCGGTCAGCATTGTGTGGAAGATCAGCGGTCATGCGTCGGCGATCTCCGCGGCCGCGGTCATTGCGGCTCTCATTTTTGGACCGGCGTGGCTGCCGTTGCTGCTTCTGGTCCCGGCGGTCGGTTGGTCGCGGGTAATGCTGCGGGACCACACGCTCGGCCAGGTCATCGCAGGCTCGTTGTTCGGCGGTGGGGTCATCGCAGGACTCTGGTGGGAACTGCGGAGTTGGCTGGTCTAGTAGGCCGTGTAGCTGAGCGCAAGATCGCGCAGTTGCTGAGCGCCCATGCCGCCGATCATTCCAAACGACAGCAGCATGGCCAGGGTTCCAACGGCCAACATGGCGGAACTGACCGCAAGCAACAATTTCCAGTCGGAACGCATGACGCTTCGGAAAGTCTCCGGCATCTGGAGCAGTGGGGTAATCATGTTCGGGGCGCTGTCCACTGAGCCATCGTCGAGCAATGCCACGATGCGGTCATTGGCCCGGTCGAAGCGCATGGAGCTGATGTGGTTGCCGTGGCGGGCAAGCAAGATGTCATGTCCGACGCGCTGGCGTGGCTGCAGAGTAAGCAAAGGGATCCCCTACGGGTTGTTGTGGTGGGCGGCTCACGCCCTTGGGGGCCACCTCAATTCTACCGGCAGCGTCCTAGCCGCACGGTTAAAATCGGGGTGAGACCGCCCACCACAACACGTGATCCCCGTCAAGTGCGGGCTTATGGTTCGTCTGTCTTAGCGATGTAGACGTCGCACGGCGCCTTATGGGCGACCGTGTTGGCAACGCTGCCCAGGACGCGTCCCAGTCCGTGCATCCGGCGGTTGCCGACGACGATCACTTGGGCTCCCACGCGTTCGGCTTCTTTGACCAGTGCGTCTCCGGCCTTGCCGAAGACGGCTCCATAGCTTGTGGTCAGCTGGTCGGAGGCGAGTTCCGCGGCCAAGGTGCGGGCTACCTTTTCGGCGGCGTCGGCGTCGGAGAGAATCCATTTGTCCCCTCCGCTTTCGACAACCTCCACGTGGTCACCTTCAAACGCGGTGATCACGCGCAATTCCGCACCCAATGCTGTCGCCAAATTCTTTGCTGAATCGGCGGCCCGTCTTGCTGTTTCGCTGCCGTCGACTCCGACGATGACTATTCCGGTCATATCTGTGCTCCTTTGCTGATGACATCGATGGCTTCTTGCAAAACCGGCGCCAGCCGGCGGACGCCTTCGGCGATGGATTCCGGTGGCACTGCGCTGAAGGCCAGTCTCAGTTTGTTGGATGGCTCGTCAGAGTGCGTGAACGCCGCGCCGGGGATGAACACGACCCCGGCCTCGATCGCCTTCTTGAGTAGCGGGTAGGTGTCCACGCCATCTGGCAAGGTGACCCAGACGAAGAAGCCGCCCTCGGGCTTGGTCCAGCTGAGGCCGGGTGGCATGTGTTCTGCGAGGGCCACCAGCAGGGCGTTGCAGCGTTCCTCGTACAAGGCCCGGTAGGTGTCAATCTGCGCACGCCAGTCGTAGTCCCGGAGATATGCCGAGATGATCATCTGATTCAGCGTGGGAGGGCAGAGGGTTACGGCTTCCGATGCAAGGTAGAAACGGCGCTGCAGGTGTTCGGGAACGAGGGCCCATCCGATCCGTAGACCCGGGGCGAAGATCTTGGAGAATGATCCCATGTAGATGACGTCATGCGCGTTGGCGGCCCGCATTGGTGCCAGCGGCTTGCCGTCGAAACGCAAGAGCCCGTACGGGTTGTCCTCGAGTACCAAGATATTCGCATTGCTGCATATATCGACGATGTGTTGACGCCTGGCTGGGGAGAGCGTTATGCCGGACGGGTTGTTGAAGTTCGGGATCGTGTAGAGGAACTTGATGTTCTTGCCCTCGGCCTGAAGCTCCGCGATCTTGGCTTCCAGCAGCTCCGGGACTAGTCCGTTGTCGTCCATGTCCACGGTCTCGACCTGCACCTGGTAGGCCTCGAAGGTGTTGAGCGCGCCCACATAGGTGGGGTTTTCCACGAGGACGACGTCGCCCGGATTGCAAAAGACCTTGGTGGCCACATCCTGGGCGGATTGGGAGCCTGCGGTGATCACGACGTTCTCCGGACGGGCGTCCGTAATGCCTTCCGCGGCCATGATCTCGCAGATTTGGGTACGCAGTTCCTCGGTGCCTTGCCCGCCTCCGTACTGCAGCGCCGTCATGCCTTCTTCGGTGATGATGCGAGCGGCGGTCTGGCCGAGTTTCTCAAGGGGCAGGGATTGCAGGTAGGGGTTTCCGCCGGCGAGGGACACGAGTCCCGGACGCATTGAGATGTCGAAGACATCACGTACGGCTGACTGCTTGATGTGGGCGGCGCGCTCCGAGAAGAGTCCCTCGTGGCGGTGGGCGGCGGTTGCTGCCCGCTCGATTGCGTCGATTGCTTCAGCGGGCAACTCCGGCCCGGCATCCAATGTTTCGTGGGTCACATTGACAGGATACTCCCCGAAGTTGTCAGTTGAGCAACGAATGTTTCATTAGAAGGTTTAAGTTCCCGCGCGCTGCGCTTTACCTTGGGACCGCGGAAGGCTGGAATAGAGCCATGACGACGCATCCTGAACTCGAATCCAAGGTACGCCTCTTCCACGAGCTCCATGCTGCGCCGCAAGCGCCCTTGGTGTTGGTGAATGCATGGGATGTTGCATCGGCTCGGATGGTGGAGGAAGCAGGCGCGACGGCGGTGGCCACCTCCAGCTCGGCCGTCTCCTGGAGCCTGGGGTTCCAGGACGGCGACCACCTTCCACGGCAACTCGCCATGGAGGCGCTGTCGCGGATAGCTGCTGCCACTCGCTTGCCCGTGACTGCAGACATCGAGACGGGCTATGGGCGTACTGACGAAGAGCTCCAAGCCACGGTCCGGGCAGTGCTGGATGCGGGCGCCGTCGGAATCAATATCGAAGACTCGGCGGAACAGCCGCTGAGCGATATCGCCGAACAGTCCAGCCGCATTGCCCTGATCAGGCAGGTTGCCGACGACGCCGGCGTCGGGCTTTTCATCAATGCGCGTACGGACACTTATTGGTCCGGAAAGTTTCCGGACACCGCCTATGAAGAAACGCTGCGACGTGCCGATGCCTACCAGCAGGCCGGAGCGGACGGAATATTCGTGCCGGGATTGGTGGATCTCCATATTCTCCACGAACTTTCCCGCCGGATCCCCGCGCCACTCAATGCGCTGGCAGGCTTGGGCTCGCCCTCGCCGGGTGAATTGCATGACGCCGGCGTGCGGCGCATCAGCATCGGCGGCAGCACTGCGAGGGCCGCGTACGCGACGGTCTCCAAGTTGGCGTTGGAAGTTCTTGGCGACGGAAACTGGTCCGGTTTGGCCGGTACCCGGAGCTATGCCGAGATGGATGCGTTATTCGGGTGAGTGGCCACCTAGGCGCAAACTCAAGGCGTCCGCCAGGGTGTTCCCGTCAATGTAGATCGCGGCCTGGGATGCTCCCGAAGCAGCCACTGCGGTCTGCGCCAGCTGCGTTTCGATCCGCGTTTGGTCGCACAAGCCTCCGGGGCGAAGTGACCCGCTCAAGTTCACGACGGCGGTAGTGCCGTCGAGGTAGCCCGAAACGTAGCGCAGTCCGGAGCCCGCGAGCGCGTTGTACCAGCCTGCCCGGGCCGCGGTGTCGGCGGGTGCAAGCAGCTGCCCCATCGCCACGGCCAGCGGGTCGCTGCCCGGAAGTGCAGTGATGTGAACAGGCACGAGGCTATCGTCGCAGCCGAACCGTACACCGCGGCTGCCGCCGTCGCCGATTGCCACGAAATACACGGTGGTCCCGGTCGATGCGCCGGTGGTCGGGAGGGCTGCAGGTGCCTGCGGGTTTGCCGTGGTTGGCGGCAATGGTGCGGGTGGCGGGTTGAAATACGGGGGAGGTGCAGGGCGGGGCATCGGAACGGGCCCGGCTACCGGCTCCAGCGTCGCTTGGGCGGAGTCCGGCGAAGCCGGCCGTGCGGTGGGCGAAGCGGCCGGGGAAGCGCAGCCAGCCAGGCAGAGCGCGAGGGATAGGCACAGGGCGGCGATCGCCGTCGTCGTGCTTTCCGCGCCGCGCCTGGCCCGCATGACAGCCTCCGATCCTGCCCTGATCGCGTTTGGTGCCCTGTAAATCAACGTTACGGCTGGCCGTCCAGGTGGGGACTGCTCCGCCCATGACGGTTCGGCCTCAGCTCAGTCACGGAACGGTTGCGGACGGGCTAATCCCGCCCCTTTGATCTTCCGCCCCGCTGGGGCCAGGCCGTCATGTGTCGCCAAAAATGCCCCTGCCCACGCCTCAATGGCGGGACAAGGGCATTCCTCGCGCGCGGCCGGCACGCTTGGCGCGCAACCGGGGCGCGTGAACGGTGGGGACTAGGCTGCTGCTTCGTCTTCCTGGACGGCGGTCAGGGGCTCGAAGATGCCCTTGATCTGCTCAACAACTTCGGCGTCGTCCTTGGGGTGCAGTTCGGCGAAGCGGATCATGGAACCCGGAACGGCGAGCTTGACGTCTTCAAGGACCTTGGCGCCGGCGATGCCTGCGGCCTTGCGGGCTTCGTCTTGTGCCCAGACTCCACCGAACTGGCCAAACGCGGTTCCGACGACGGCGGTCGGCTTGCCCGCGAGGGCGCCGGCGCCGTAGGGGCGGGACAGCCAGTCGATGGCGTTCTTGAGGGAAGCGGTCAGGGTGCCGTTGTGTTCGGGCGTGACAAACAGGAGGGTGTCAGCTTCGGATGCGGCTGCACGCAAAGCCGCGGCTTCAGCGGGAACCTGGCCTTCGACGTCGATGTCTTCGTTGTAGAACGGGATGTTGCCGAGGGAACCGTGGATCTGGACGTCCACGTTTTCCGGGGCGTTGAGCTGGATGGCTTCGGCGAGCTTGCGGTTGTGGGAATCGGCGCGGAGGCTGCCGACAAGGGCGAGAACGGTGTTCTTGGACATAGGAACTCCTTGGGGTCTGGCCGCGGACGGTGCCGCAGGCGCTCGGTTTCTGAGGCATTTTCTGCCTTCGTAGGTTCTAAACGGACTACGGTCCGGTTAATATTCCCACGGCTAGAATGTTTCTTGTGAGCCTCATCCCCATCCGGCCCGAGTTGCCCTCGGGGGCACCGCCGGAGCGTAGCGACGCCGCGCGCAACCGCGAACGGCTCCTCCAAGCTGCCAGGGAACTGGTGGCAGAGCACGGTGTGGACGCCGTCACCATGGACATGCTCGCTTGCCGTGCCGACGTCGGGAAGGGGACGGTCTTCCGTCGCTTTGGCAGCAGGGCGGGACTCATGATGACCCTCCTGAGCGACGCCGAGGCGGACTTCCAGCACCAATTCATCTTCGGTCCGCCACCCCTCGGCCCGGGAGCGCCTCCACTTGAGCGGCTCATTGCCTTCGGCGAGGCCCGCATCAAATACGTCGAAGAGTACGGCGAGCTGGCCCGCGCCGCGGCAGAGCATTCCCCGCAAAACCGGCACGACGCCCCGCCAGTGGTCTTGTGGCACCGGCACCTCGAGATGCTGTTACGGGAAGCCGGCCTCAGCCGAGATCCGTGGCTACTGGCCCATTCACTCGGCGCCACCCTGGATCCCGAGCGCATGCTCCATTCCCTCCGGGAGCACGGCATCACGCCGGAACGCTTGGCGGCCTCCTGGCGCGAGCTTGTCACCCGATTGTTGCGGTAACGCTGACACGACCTTCGCCCGGCTACCTTGGCCCGGTAGCGTAGCGGCATGACCCACACAGCCATCCGCACCGCCGTCGTCGGCTACGGCCTTTCGGGCAGCGTCTTTCATGCTCCGTTCATCGCCGCCCATCCCGCGTATTCCCTTGACGTCATCGCCACCTCGGACGCGGGCCGCAAAGCCAAAGCGCAGGAGCGGTATCCCGGCACGAGGATCGTGGACAGCCCGGACGACGTCCTGGCGCTTGCAGGGCAACTGGATCTCGTGGTCCTTGGTACGCCGCCCGCAACGCACCACCCGCTCGCGAAGGCCGCGCTGGAAGCCGGGCTCGACGTCGTCGTGGACAAGCCATTCGCCGTGACCAGCGCACAGGGGCAGGAGCTGGTTGAACTGGCCGGGCGACTGGGCCGGGTGCTCACGGTCTACCAAAACCGCCGCTGGGACGGCGACGCGCTGACCGTGAAGAAACTCCTCGACGCCGGAACCCTGGGCGAGGTCATGCGTTGCGAAGCCTCCATGGAGCGGTGGGCGCCTGCCATCAGCAAAGCGTGGAAGGCAAGCGCCACGGTCGACGACGGCGGCGGCCTGCTTTTCGACCTGGGCACCCATTTGCTGGACTTGTCCCTGCAGATGTTCGGCCCTGCCGAGGTTACTTATGCCGAAATCCTGGCGCGACGGCCCCAAGAGAAGGCTGATGACGACGTTTTCCTTGTCCTGAAGCACGTTTCCGGCCTGAT
Source organism: Arthrobacter methylotrophus (assembly GCF_039539965.1). Lineage (NCBI taxonomy): Bacteria > Bacillati > Actinomycetota > Actinomycetes > Micrococcales > Micrococcaceae > Arthrobacter > Arthrobacter methylotrophus. Next base: position 4,714,863 of record NZ_BAABED010000001.1, read on the forward strand.
CAGCCACGTGGCGATGAACGTCAACAGCCGGCTTCACGCTCCACGGTTTCGCATCCTGGGCAGCAAGGGCGGCTTCGTCAAGTACGGAATCGATCCGCAGGAGCCGTTCATCGTGGCGGGCGGACTCCCGACGGACGACGGCTACGGCGTCGACGATCCACAGCACTACGGCACCCTGGAAATCGACGGCGTCCGGACCACCGTTGCCACGGAGCGCGGCGCCTACCAGGAGTTCTACCGAATCTTGGCCGAGAAGATCGTCGACGGCGGCGCCACCTCTGCTTTGCCGCTCCCGGTGGATCCGGCCGGGCCAGTTGAGGTACTCAAGCTGATCGAGCAGGCCAGAGCCCTCGCCTAGACCCGCGCGAACTGGCAGCAGATTCCCCCAAACCGCGTGGGAAAGGTCAACTGCTGCCAGTTCGCGCGAAGAGGAGGGTGAAAATTTCTTGGATCGGGCGTAACCTCGCCGCGACCGCCAGCGATGTAGAGGGAGTGCGGACCGTGTCCGCACTGATCATCCGGTAGCGACAAAGCCGCCGCCGGAGCAGTCCCAAAACGTTTGTCGGAGGTTTCATGTCCTTGTTCACTGTCCTTGCCACCAGCAAAATCGCAGCCGGCGTCCTTGCCGCCGGAGCTGTAGCGGTTGGCGGAACCGGCGTCGCAGCCTTCAACGGAGCGCTTCCCGGCGATCTGCAGAAGAGCGCCCACGACCTAGTCGGGGCTCCTGCGCCGATCGCCTCGAACGCTGCAGACGCCTCCAAGACCGCCACGTCGAAGGCCACTGACGCCGCTGCCGACGCCCGGTCGAAGGCCACTGACGCCGCGGACGATGCAAAGTCCACGTCCACCGCAGCAGCCACCTCGGCCAAAGCCACCGCCCCTGAAGCATTCGGCCTCTGCACCGCCCTCCTCAACGGTGGCCTGAAGGCTGACGCCAAGGTTCCCGGCTACTCCTCCCTGGTTGTGGCCGCCGGCGGCGAAACCAACGTCAAGGCCCACTGCGCAACCGTGGTGGCCGAGGGCAAGGCTGCCGGGCTGAAGGCCGACGGTTCGGCTTCCGCCAAGGCCGACGCCGATGGAACCGCCGCGCTGCCGGCAACCCCCGCCGTGCCGGCCGTTCCCGCAGTGCCGTCCACCCCGGCTGTACCGGCTGTACCGGCCGTTCCCGCCGTGCCGTCGCAGGTTCCCACCACGCCCGTGCACGTGCCGGCTGATTCTGTCCGCCCGTAACACCACGGCTACGCTTGAACGGCGGGGTTCCTTGCCGAAATGACAAGGAGCCCCGCAATGCAACAGACGGCGGCAGTGGTCATTTCCCCGGCCAAGGAAGATGACCGTGCTGCGTGGGATGGAGGGGTCGCGGGTGCTTGACCCTTTGGCTGAAGAATATTTGCAGGCGGACGAGGATGATCGAGCCCTGCTCTTCACGGCTGCCTACAACAACTTTTCCGGACAGGTTCTTGGATACCTGCGCGCCCGCGGAGTAGACGATCCGGAAGCAGTCACGCAGGACGTGTTCCTGGCCCTCTATCCCAAACTGGATTCCCTCCGCGGAGGCCTCCAGGGGGCGAAGTCCCTGCTTTTCTCCATCGCGCATGCCCGGATGGTGGATCATTACCGCAAGCGCGAGCGGACTCCGGATTCCGCGCCCTATGAACCCGATCTGGACGTGCGGAGTGCGCCTTCGGCTGAGGACCAGGCATTCGGACATAGGGACGGACTGGGCGTGACCGAGTTACTGGCCGACCTCAGCACCGACCACCGCGAGGTCCTGGCATTGAGGGTCGTCGCGGACCTCTCGGTAGAAGAAACAGCGGACATCATGGGCAAGTCCCAAGGAGCCGTGAAGCAGTTGCAGCGCAGGGCATTGAGTGCACTCAGAGAACGTGCACTACTAAGGAACGGCACACCATGAGCGAAAAATCCGCGTCCTGCGGCGAACAGGGCATCGACCGCCTGCTTGCTGAAGCCGGACTCGATGAAGCGTACGAGATCCGGCCGGAGCTGCTGGAACTGCGCGCCCTCGCGGGCGCCCGGCCACAGCCATCGGCCGCCGTGCAAGCCCTGATGGTGCCTGCACGCGTCGCGGCTGTCCCTCGCGCGGCTGCACCTGCACCTGTTGACGAACTGGCGGCCCGCCGTCGTCAGAAGGGCCGCATGACCTTCGCCGCCGTTGCCGTTGCAGCGTCCCTGGCGGCCGGGGCCACTGCCGCTGCGGCGTCCGACGGCGGCATCCCAGGCACCATTGAGCATCTGGGCGCGGCAGTGGGGGCCGTCGTCAAGCAGCTCACGCCCGGATCGGGCGGCAGCGCTCCACGACAGCAGGGGACACCTTCCGGACAGGGTCCCACGCCAAGCCGCGAGACCAGCGTTCCCACATCGCCCACCCCGGCGCCGAGCAGCCCGGACACTCCCGGCAGCAGCACGCATCCCACGCCGCATTCGACTCCCGGGACCACAGCACCCGGTTCCCGGACGGGGGATCCCCACAAAGGACTGCAGGACGTAGCGAAGGGCCGGCCTTCACCGGTGACGATTCCGACGCCCGCATTCCCCACGCCCACGCTCCCATTGCCTCAGCCCGTTCCCTCGGTGGTTCTCCCGGGCAACCCGGTCAAACCGTAGTAACGGTGTAACCACTTAAATCACGACGGCGGGGTGCGGCTTCCCAAGGAAGCCGCACCCACACACCGTTTATCGGACAGTCCCGGCTTGTTAAAAGCTAGGCGGAGACCAGGTTGTGCCAGTCGGCCACGAGGGGCAAGCCGTGTGCTTCGGATACCGAGCGGTGTGTGACCTTGCCTGCGGCGATGTTGAGGCCGGCTGCGAGGGCGGGGTCGCGGTCGAACGCGGCCTTGACGCCGAGGTTGGCCAGGGCCACGGCGTAGCGCAGGGTGACGTTGGTCAGTGCGTAGGTGGAGGTGTTCGGAACGGCGCCGGGCATGTTGGCGACGCAGTAGAAGATCGTGTTGTGGACCTTGTAGGTGGGTTCCTGGTGGGTGGTGGGGTGGGTGTCCTCGAAGCAGCCGCCCTGGTCTACGGCGATGTCCACGAGCACGGAGCCGGGCTTCATGCGGGAGACCAGCTCGTTGGTGACCAGTTTGGGGGCTTTGGCGCCCGGGATCAGGACGGAGCCGATCACGAGGTCCGCGTCGATGACTGACTTTTCGATTTCGTACGCGTTGGAGGCGACAGTCTTCAGGCGGCCTTGGTAGAGGGTGTCCAGTTCGCGCAGGCGGTTGATGTTGATGTCCATGATGGTGACGTCGGCGCCGAGGCCTAGGGCCATGGCGGCTGCGTTGGTTCCGGCGACGCCGGCGCCGAGGACAACGACTTTGGCGGGGCGGACACCCGGAACGCCGCCCAGCAGGACGCCCTTGCCACCCGCCGGAGCCATGAGGGAGGAGGCGCCGACGACGACCGACAGGCGGCCGGCGACCTCGGACATCGGTGCCAGGAGGGGAAGGGTGCGGCCGTCCTGGACGGTTTCGTAGGCGATGGCCGTGACGCCGGAGTTGATGAGTTCCTGGGTCAGTTCAGGTTCCGCCGCGAGGTGCAGGTAGGTGAAGAGGATCAGGTCCTTGCGGAAGCGGTGGTATTCGGCCTTGATGGGTTCCTTGACCTTCATGACCATGTCGGCGCCTGCCCAGACGTCGTCGGCTTCGGCTACGATTTCCGCGCCGGCAACGGCGTATTCCTCGTCTGTGATGCCGGAGCCCACGCCTGCGCCCCGCTCGACCAACACGGTGTGTCCGTGGGTGCGGAACTCATGAACCCCCGCGGCGGTGATGGCAACGCGGAATTCGTTGTTCTTGATCTCTTTGGGGACACCGATAATCATTTTGGGCTCCATGTTCGAAAGGCTTCAACGGCCTTTTTCTGCGGGGGACTGTGTTTCCAGAATAAATCCGCTGTGAGGCAGGCGACACGAAAGGTGATAGCCGTCTTAGCGGACTTCCGCATGATTTCAAGGTTTTCGCCTTGGCAGACTCGACATTTGTCGATGCTGGAAGCGTCAGGTGTCGCCTGATGTTCGTCGAGCAAAGTAGTCTTTCCTCCATGCAACAGGACGTGGAAAAGATCGTCGAGGATGTCGCGCTCAAGTTGGGCCGCGGCCTCTCCCTGGAAGATCTCGACGGCGTCCTCCTCGCCTACAGTTCCAACCAGTCCCACGCCGACAGGGTGCGCGTGAATTTCCTGCTGAGCAAAAGGGTCCCACTGGACGTCAGTGCATGGCAGCTCTCGCACGGCATCGCCACCGCGGTGCGTCCCGTCGTCGTGCCTGCCAACGAAGAACTCGGCATGGTGGGGCGGGTCTGCGTCCCGCTGCTGGTCCGCGGTTTCCGCGTGGGATACCTCTGGGTCCAACAGGACCTTGACGAGCAAACGGCGACGGCGATCCTCGCCCAGCTGCCGGGCGTCCGGGACGAGTTGGACCTCCTTTCGGGGCTGCTGCTCGATTCAAACACTGCGGAGTCCGAGTTCCGGCGTCAGCGGGAGCAAGACTTCCTGGCCGCATGCCACGGCGAATCCAACGCCGTGGCAGCAGTGGCCGGATGGAAGGAAATCCAAGGCAGGGGTCCGTGGCAACTGGTGACCGTGCTCGACGCGGAGAACAGCGGCGGCGTCGCCGATCCCATCGCGGCCACCTTGACGCACCGTTCCGCCGCGCTGCAGGCCACCATCGGCGTCGACTCCGTGCTTTTCAGTGCCGGCACTGAGACGCATGCGGTCTTGTTGTTCCGTGAAACAGCTGGCAGGGCCGAACACGCCCAGGTCCTGGTCCATTATCAGCTGGAGCTCGCCAAGCGCGCCGGCCGGAGGGTGGACCGGGTCATTTTGGGCATCAGCGAACCGTTCTCGGTTATCCGCCAACTAGGGCGGGCGTACCGCCAATCGAAGCTCGCGGCCCAGGCGGCCGCCGTCGATCCTCGACTCGGCGAGCTCGTGGACAGCCGCGCGGCAGGAATCTACCAACTATTCGAGCGCTTGCAGGCGCCCGGCGGTTGGGACGATTCGAGCTCGTCCAACTTCCAGGCGATCGAGGATGCCGACCGCAACGGGGAGCTCTTGCCCGTGCTCGAACTGCTCTACGACAGCGACGGCTCGGTGCAGGAGGTGGCCGCGACGCTGCATCTGCATCGAAGCAGTATCTACAACCGGCTGGCCCGGGTGCGGCAGCTCATTGGTGCTGATCCTCTGAACGGTGTGATTCGGCTTGAATTGCACGCGGCGTTGAAGGCCCGGCGGTGGGCTGTGCGACCGCGGATCTGAGGTTGCGCCGGCTCAGTGCCTCGACAACCTCAACCGGAGGCCGCAGTGCCAACGGTCCGGGCGGCGTTGAACCGCTGGCATCCAAGGGCGTGCGCAACACTGTCCGTGCCACTGGACAGAAGGTGTTTTGTGCGGTCCCATCCTCACTGCAGGGCCTGGCTTGCCGGGTCCAAAATTGTGCCCAGATCCAGGCCTGACTGAGCGGGCTGCGGTGAACCCGTCGAGGCGCTGCGCTTTCCCGGTGGCTTCGAGTGAGCTGGCGGCGTCGGAGAGGACGGGTCGCTCGGCGAGGGGGACGGAGAGGACGGGTCGCTCGGTTCCGGCGTCGGGGTTGGGGCCGGTGTGACCGTGACCGGTGGAACCGGGCCGGGGGCAGGAGCCGGCTGAGCGGGGGCGGGAACGGCTGGCGCGGGGGCAAGGATCGGGGGCAGGGTTGACGGGATGACCGAAGGAACCTGAACCGAGAGTGACGGTGCCGGAACGCTGGAAGGTGCGACGGCGGGCGTGCCTCGCGGGGGTTGCGCCGGCTCCGCGGTTTGACCTGCTTTGGCGGTTGGCGTGGCTGCCGAAAGTGAAGCGGTTGCGGTGGGGGAGATGCTGGCCGCTGCGGAGGGGGGGCCGGACAGGGGGGAAGCTTCGGTATTTGCCGTGGACACGTCTTGGGCCGGGGATTCGTGCCCGAAGAAGGGCAGCTCGAGGGCCTGGCTGACGGAAGCTGCCGCCAGCAGGATGCCCAGGGCTCCTGTCACCATTACCATCCGGTGGCTCATCGTCCGGACGGTTGCAGTCTTCTTGAGGACGATATGCGGTTCCTGGTTGAACGACGAACCGGTGAAGGACGCCGGAGCATGGTTGGGACGCGAGGCCGTGTGTGCTTCCGCGGTGGCCTCGGTGGCGATCATCGCTATGGCTGCAGTCTCGCTGGTTTGAGCCGCTCGTTTCCGTTCGGCCGCTCGGGCGGCCGCGCGGGTGGTGGGTACCGCCGTCGAACGTGAAGGTTCAGATGCTGGCGCCGGAATGAACGGGGCGCTGCCTTCGGCACGACGGCGTCCGCTTGGTTTGGTGCGCTCGCGCGCCACTTGGGCACGACGAGGCTGATCCATGGTTGGGGACACGGTGATTGCCTCTCAACGCCTTCGAGGTTAGCTGTCGGGTTCGGACGAGGCCGTCCGGCCGCGCGTGGCGGCTTCACCCCAAGGGCCCATGGAGAACTAGGCCCGGAGACTCTGGGTCCCCCGTCTCTGCCGCGGTTCTGGCGGATTCCGGGTTGCGGCAGAGCTCGGCGTCAGCCCGGAAGCGGCCCGCTGGGGATTGGGTCGCGCCCTCGACGTTACAACAGCCGCACGGTAAAGTCACATTTGGGTAACGGGGCGGATGGTCGGTATTCCTCCTCCGCGAGTCCCCGACAGACGTGGTAGGCGGGTGACTCCAGCGGCAGCGAGCTCTACCGCCGAAGAACCACCCCTTCGCTACTCGCTGGTGCTTTCCCCGTCCGCCGCCGGCTTCTTGCTCTTCTGTGTCTCCAGCCACGCCATGATGTCCGCGAGCCGGATGCGGCGGTGCGTGCCGCGGTATTCGACAGGGATTTCGCCACGATCGGTCATGTTGCGCAGGTAGGTGTGCGAGATCCCCGCAAGTTCAGCCGCCCGCGACGTTGTGAGCATTTCCTCCACGCTACTGACCGTCACTGCTTCGCCGCGGCCTAGCCGGCCAAGGAGGTCGACCACGGCGTCCCTGGCCTCATCTGGCAGCCGGTGAACGGTGCCGTCCACGAAAACGGTGATGTCGTTGCTGTCCTGGAGCGAGCGTGCCAGGTTCCGGGCGTCGTCCAGGGCCAAGCCGGGCGTCACGCGGGGAGCTATCAATGCCATGGCAGAAGCCTAGCTGTATGCCTCCTCTATCGTGTTAGATTCACGCCTATGGTCAATTACCCAGCCGTTCCGGATCCGGGCACAGCCGTCGCTACGGCAATCGAGCTCCTGGCGCGGCAAGGGTACGAGGCGACATCCGTGGATGATCTCGCCGAAGCAACCGGCATGAGCCGCAGTACGTTCTTCCGGAAGTTCGGCTCCAAAGAGGACGTTGTGTTCGCGGACCACGACCGGATACTGGCGCGGGTTCAGGAACAGCTTTCGCGCACGACGGCGGATCCGTTTCGTCCCGTTGTGGATGCGGCGCTCTTGGTCTTTGGCCACCATGTGGGCAATCGGAAGACCTCCCTCGCCCGCTACGAACTTCTGCACCAGGTACCTGCTCTTCGAGACCGCGAACTCGTCATGACGCATCGCTATCAGCGCGCCTTCCGGAACCACCTCTTGTCTGCCCTGCCCGTGGGGGAGAGCCGGGAGGTTACCGCCGTGGCCTTCGCTGCAGCCGTGGTTGCCGTGCACAACAGCATCCTGCGCCAATGGCTGCGGGCAATTGCTGCTGGTGGGGAACAATGCGAGGGCGTCGAGCGCGGCGAGCGTGATGCGCGGGAAGCCGAAGCCCAAGGGTTGGCCGTCCGGCTCGGGCGTGAATTGGGCGCTTTGGCCGATACTTTTGCCCGGGTTTCAGCCGGCGAGGCGAGCAGTGTGCCAGCCGGAGCGTCGTCCGCGGAAAGTGGCCGTCCCGCCGTCGTGGTTGCTGTCTTTGATCCGGCAGCGGGCACGGAAGAGATCCTTCAAGCGGTCCGGGACGCCCTGGCTTAGCTCTTTTTCGACGCCGGCGTCGGATTTTGCTGAAACTGAGTTCCTTGACATGAAACTCAGTGTCAGCGCATGCTGGGAGCGGAGAACGCAACCCTGAGTGAGGAACCACCCATGACCACGACGTCCGAGAGCACTTCCGAAGAACTCGATGCCGTTTTCCCGGCGGGCACCATGGAGCCCGAGTATGTCCTGGGCGGCGCGCTGGATCCGGATCCCGCCTCCGTCTTCAAGGACGTCAGCCACGAGGATCGGGCCTACTGGGACCGCGCCCGGACCTTCGTCCAAGACGAGGTCCTTCCTGTGATCGCCGGGTACTGGGAGCGCGCGGAGTACCCGCTGCACCTTGTGAAACGCCTGGGCGAGCTCGACCTGCTGCGCGACGGAATCGACGTGGACGGCTTTCCGGCCATGAGCAAGACCGCTGCCGGGCTGGTCACCATGGAACTGAGCCGCGGCGACGGCTCCATGGGTACCGTGGTTGCCGTCCAGGGCGGTCTGGCTTTGCGTTCGGTGGCTGAATGCGGTTCCCCGGAGCAGCAGGCCAGATGGCTTTCCTCGCTGGCCCGAGCCGAAGAATACGGCGCCTTCGCCCTGACTGAACCGGCGCACGGCTCCGACTCGGTGGGGCTTGAAACGACCGCAACCGCCGCCGCCGGCGGTTATGTGCTCAACGGCGAAAAGAAGTGGATAGGCAACGGTTCGATCGGCGGGCTGACGGTGGTGTGGGCCCGTGGCGACGACGGACAGGTTCATGGCTACCTCGTTCCGCAGGATTCTCCGGGCTATTCCGCCACGACCATTGACGGCAAGCTCTCCCTCCGGGCGATCTGGCAGGCGCACATCCGGCTTGAGAACGTCTTTGTGCCGGTGAAAAATGTCCTGCCGGGTGCCCGGGGCTTCAAGGACACGGCCCGCGTCCTCTTGGCGACCCGGCTGGGAGTGGCTTGGTCCGCCGTCGGGCATGCCACGGCCTGCTACGAGACGGCGGTGCAGTACGCAGGCCAGCGCCAGCAGTTCGGCCGCCCTTTGGCTGCCTCGCAGATTGTGCAGGAGCGACTTGCCCGGATGCATTCCGAGCTCGCGACCATGCAGCTCATGGTCATGCAGATGACCCGGCTGGACGAAGAAGGCGTCCTGACCCCAGCGCAGGCGGCGCTCGCAAAGTTCACATGCACCCGCACCGCCCGAAGCGTTGCTTCGAATGCGCGGGACCTGCTGGGTGGCAACGGAATCCTGTTGGCCAACCGCGTGGCCCGGCACTTCGCCGACATAGAGGGCATCCATACCTATGAAGGCACGGAGACGGTCCAAGCCTTGATTATCGGACGCTCCATCACGGGTATCTCCGCCTTCGCCTGAGCGCCACCCCCGGGCCCCCCGCCACCCCTGTGCACCCCCCTGACGCTCGCTCATCTATATGGCCAAAGTCGCGGACGCTCGCTCGGATATGAGGCGAATCGACGGGACGCTCCTGCAATCTGCACAAGCGCGCCTTTTCGGCCGGTCCTGTTTCTGCAGGAGGGTTTGGCTGGGGGCCGTCATACGTGAGCGAGGATCGGGTGACGACGTCGCCCTTCGCCGCACCAAGCGTCATGAGCGAAAGGATGCTGTCAGAGCCCGAGTTCCTCAAGGATTGGCAGCTTGGCGCGGACCCAGGCCTTTGCGTCAAGCGCATCAGGTGCACTGAGCGCAAGCCGGGCCAGCTCCTGCGCCTGCTCCAGGGTCACCGTCTTCAGTACGGTTCCGACGGCGGCCAGCGAGCGGGCGGTCATGGACAGCGTGGATACGCCCAAACCAACCAGTACGACGGCGAGGGCCGGGTCCGCGGCCGCTTCACCGCAGACGCCCACGGGTTTGTTGTTGCCTTCTTCCGCTGACCCGGCAACCGTCAGCTGCACGAGACGCAGGACGGCAGGCTGCCACGGGGTATTGAGGTCGGCAAGGGGGCCGAGCTGCCGGTCGGCGGCCATGGCGTACTGGGTGAGGTCGTTGGTGCCCAAGGACGCGAAGCCCACGTGGCGCAGGACCGAAGCCGCCGTCAGTGCCGCAGAAGGGACTTCCACCATGACGCCGGGTGTCTTGATTCCCGCGGCGCCGCACAGTGCGGCAAAGCGGGCGGCTTCCGCCTGCGTCGAGATCATGGGCGCCATGACCCACACGTCGGCTTCTGATTCGCTGGCCGCGATGGCGATGGCCTCGAGTTGGCGTTCCAAAACGCCGGGCGTGGTGAAGTCGGTGCGGTAGCCGCGCACGCCGAGGGCCGGGTTGGGCTCGGTGGCGTCGGTGAGGAAGGGGAGGGGTTTGTCGGCACCGGCGTCAAGGGTCCGGAGCACTACCTTCTTGCCAGGGAAGGCGTCGAACACGCCCCGGTAGGCGGCAGCTTGTTCCAGTACGGTCGGCTCGGTGTCGCGTTCCAGGAAGCAGAATTCGGTGCGGAACAGCCCCACTCCCTGGGCGCCCAGCGCGGCGGCCGCGGCAGCGTCCTTGGCCCCGCCCACATTGGCGAGAAGCGGTACCAGGTGGCCGTCCGCCGTCGTGCCGTTTCCGTCAAAAACCGCCAGAGTGGCGGCATTTTCGAGCCACGCGCGGGCGGCTTCCCGCTGTTCGGGGGACGGTTCGAGGGCGAGGGAGCCCGCGGCGCCGTCGACGAAGACTTCGGCGCCGTCCGGGATCTCGTCCACTCCGCGCGCGGCGACGACGGCGGGCAGCCCGAGCGAGCGCGCGATGATCGCCGTATGGGATTGCGGTCCGCCGCCAGAAGTGACCAGTGCTGTCACGACGGCGGGGTCCAGCGTTGCGGTGTCGGCGGGGGCCAGGTCTTCGGCCACCAGGATGAAGGGAGTGTCCGACGCCGGGATGCCCGGGGCGGGGACGCCGCGAAGTTCGGCGACGATCCGCGCGCGGACGTCCAGGACGTCGGTGGCTCGTTCGGCCATGTACCCGCCCAGGTTGTGGAGCATTTCCGACACGGATGCGCCGGCTTCCCAGATGGCGCGTTCGGCGGAGCTGCCGTTGTTGTTGATGAGCTTGGTGGCCGACTTCAGGAGCATGGTGTCCTTGGCCATCAGTGCGGTGGCTTCGAGCACGGCCTTGCCGTCACCGCTGGCCTTGTCCGCGCGTGCTTTGAGTTCGTCGTGGACTGACTGGGCTGCCGTTTTCAGTCGCGCGACAGCCTCTTCCGCGGTGGTGGAAGAGGCTAGCTGCTCTCCCGACGGCGGTTCGCTGACTGGCTTGGGCATCTGGCGGATAGTGCCAATGACGCGGCCGGGGCTGACGCCTACTCCTTGGAAATTCTGCACTGAAATCCTCTGTTCCTGCTCTCGGATCGGACCCACCGGCTACGGCGCCTCGAGTTCCGAACAAATCTCCTGTGACTCACTTCATATAGCATTGCTATAGGTGCTAGGGTAGCGGCTATGAGTTTCGATGACCAGCTTCCGCCCAAAACTCGGCTGCTCCGTGCAGCTGCCGAGTTGCTGGCGAGTTCGGACGGGTCACCGGTCTCTACGCGCCAAATCACCAAACTCGCCGGCGTCACGGCGCCCACGCTCTACCACCACTTCGGCGACAAAGAAGGGCTGTTCGACGCCGTCGTTGCAGCCGGCTTCGAGGAGTACGTAGCGGGAGAGCGGGACTTCTCGCCCTCTGGGGAACCCCTGGAGGACGTCAAACGGATGTGGGACAATCACGTCCAGTTCGGGCTGACCCAACCGCACCTCTACTTGGTGATGTTCGGCAACATCCGTCCGGAAAGCAGGCCGGCCATCGTGGCTGATGCCGAGTCGCTTTTGGAGGAAATGCTGAGCAAGGCGGCCATTGCCGGGCAGATCAACGTACCCCCGCGGGAGGCAGCAAGGAGCATCTTGGCAGCCAACGTTGGTGTCACGCTCATGCTCATTGCAGAACCCCTGGAAGACCGGAACCTCGAGCTCTCCACCATGACCCGGGATTCCATGATTTTCGCCGTGTCCACGGATACAGCCCGTGGCGCCGCAGCAGACGACTCCGGTAAGTCGTCCGTTGTTGTTGCGGCAATCGCGCTGAATGCTGCACTCCAAGCCTCGCATTCAGACCAGCTATCCAGTTCGGAGTTGAAGCTTTTCCTTGAATGGCTTCACCGAATCTCCAGCAGCTCCTAGAGCTGTCCTTCTTCGAGAGATATCGACTGACCCCGCACTGCTGTGGGGCTCACGTTAGGAATTCACACATGGCAACAGTGTCAGTTGCGAAACCGCGCACCAGCGTGCGCGTTGGTGTCCAAAAGTTCGGAACGTTCCTGTCCGGCATGATCATGCCCAACATCGGCGCCTTTATTGCATGGGGCATCATCACCGCCCTGTTCATCCCGGCAGGGTTCTTACCCAACGCGGACCTCGCCAAACTTGTGGCTCCGATGATTACGTACCTGTTGCCGCTCCTGATTGGCTACACCGGCGGCCGGGCGGTTCACGGCATCCGCGGCGGCGTGGTGGGAGCCGTCGCCACGATGGGCGTGATTGTTGGTACGGACATCCCCATGTTCATCGGCGCCATGATCATGGGCCCGCTCACGGCCTGGATCATGAAGAAGCTCGACAAGGTATGGGAAGGCCGGGTCAAGCCGGGCTTCGAGATGCTGATCGACAACTTCTCCGCGGGCATCGTCGGTGCCGCCTTGGCCATCTTCGGCATGTTGGTGATCGGCCCGGTGGTGAAGGCTTTCAGTGACGGTGCGAGCGCCGTCGTCGAATTCCTCGTCCACAACGGCCTCTTGCCGCTGACCAGCATCTTCATCGAGCCAGCCAAGGTCCTCTTCCTGAACAACGCCGTCAACCACGGCATCCTCACGCCGCTCGGCACCGAACAAGCGCTGCAAAACGGCAAGTCCATCCTGTTCCTGCTCGAGGCCAACCCCGGTCCCGGCGTCGGTGTCCTGCTCGCTTACATGGTCTTCGGCAAGGGCCTGGCACGCGCGTCCGCTCCTGGCGCCGCGCTGATCCAGTTCGTTGGCGGCATCCATGAGATCTACTTCCCGTACATTCTCATGAAGCCGATCCTCATCCTCGCCACCATCGCAGGCGGCATGACCGGCATCTTCACCCTGGTGGTCACGGGCGCGGGGCTGCGTTCGCCGGCAGCGCCGGGCAGCATCATCGCGGTCTTTGCCGCAACAGCGAAGGACAGCTACGTGGGCGTGGGCCTGTCCGTGCTCCTCGCGGCCACAGTCTCGTTCCTCATCGCTTCGGTCATCCTGCGAACCAGCAAGACCACCGATGTGGACGCGCTGGGCCAGGCAACGTCCAAGATGGAAGAACTCAAGGGCAAGAAGAGCTCCGTTTCCTCGAGCCTGCTGGGCGCCGGCGGCGGTACTGCCGTCCTGACCCGTCCTATCCAGAACATCGTGTTCGCGTGCGACGCCGGCATGGGCTCGAGCGCCATGGGTGCCTCGGTACTCCGGAACAAGATCAAGGCAGCCGGTTTCCCCGACGTCAAGGTCACCAATTCCGCCATTGCCAACCTCAGCGACACCTACGACGTTGTCGTGACGCACCAGGACCTGACCGAGCGCGCCCGCCCGGTAACCGCCAGCGCCGTGCACGTCTCCGTGGACAACTTCATGAACAGTCCCCGGTACGAGGAGATCGTGGAGCTGGTCAAGAGCAGCAACGCCGAGCCCGGCGCCGAGGGCACGACGGCGGCTGCCGAACCGGCCGCTGGTGCCCAAGCCGCCCAGCCGGCCACCGCCCAGGCGACCGTCGTCGGGGGCAAGGATGTCCTGCTCCCCGAAAGCGTGATCCTCGAAGGATCCGCAACGGACCGCGACTCGGCCATCGACGAAGCCGGCAAGCTCCTGCTGGACTGCGGCTCCGTGGATATGGGCTACATTCACGCCATGCATGAGCGCGAGGAATCCGTGTCCACGTACATGGGCAGCTTCCTGGCCATCCCGCACGGCACCAACGCGGCAAAGAACCACATCCTGCACTCGGGTGTGTCGATTGTCCGCTACCCCGAGGGCATCGACTGGGGTGGCAAGCAGGTCAAGTTCGTCGTGGGCGTCGCCGGCATCAACAACGAACACCTCCACATCCTGTCCTCCATCGCCAAGATCTTCACGGACAAGGCGCAAGTGGCCCAGCTTGAGCAGGCCACGTCGGTGGATGAAGTGCTGGATCTGTTCGGAAAGGTCAACGCATAGTGAAGGCAGTCCATTTTGGGGCAGGGAACATCGGGCGGGGATTCGTCGGCTTGCTGCTGCACGAGGCTGGATATGAGGTGGTCTTCGCCGATGTCGCGGATGCCTTGATCAGCCAGCTCGCCTCCGCATCCTCCTATGAGGTCCACGAGGTGGGCGAAAATGGCGACGTCAAGACCGTGAGCGGGTTCCGGGCCCTGAATTCGGGCTCGGAGGAGGCTGCCGTCGTCGCGGAAATCGCGACGGCGGACCTCGTCACCACAGCGGTGGGGCCGCATATCCTCAAGTTCGTGGCACCGGTGATTGCCCGGGGCATCGCCGGCCGCTCGCCGTCGTTGGCTCCGCTGCAGGTGATGGCGTGTGAGAACGCGATCAATGCAACGGACCTCCTGCATGCCGAAGTGGAAGCCGCTTGGGACGGCGCCGCTGGCGACCTTTCCTCCGTGGCGGTGTTTGCGAATACCGCGGTGGACAGGATCGTCCCCACCCAGGCGCCGGGTCAGGGCCTGGACGTCACTGTGGAGACCTTCTATGAGTGGGTCATCGACCGGACTCCGTTTGCGGGGGCGGCACCGGTGATCCCGGGAGCGACTTTAGTGGACGAGCTCGGTCCCTATATCGAACGGAAACTGTTCACGGTCAACACGGGCCACGCCGCGGCCGCGTACTTCGGCTATGGCGCCGGGCTGGAAAAGATCTCTGATGCCATGGCGGACGCCTCCATTGCTGCCCGGGTGCGGGCGGTATTGGAAGAAACCAAGCAGCTTCTCGTGACCAAGCACGAATTCGTCGAGGCGGAGCAGGAAGCGTACGTGCAGAAGATCCTGTCCCGCTTCTCCAACCCGTACCTGCCGGACACCGTGAACCGGGTAGGCCGTGCTCCGCTGCGCAAGCTGGGCCGGCACGAACGGTTCATCGGTCCGGCTGCGGAACTCGCCGAGCGCGGAATCACTCCTGTTGCCCTTCTCGATGCGATGGCTGCTGCCTTGCGTTTCGACGACGGAGCGGACGACGAAGCTGTGGAGCTCGCCCGGATTCTCTCCGAGATGGACGCCGCCGAGGCGGTCGAGCGCATCACGGAACTGCCGCCGTCGCACCCGTTGTTCCCGCAAGTGCGGAAGCTGATCGAAGACCGCAAAGCCGAGTCCTAGGCTCCCCGCCGACCCTCCTGCACGTTTGGGGCCGTTTTCCCAAACGCTCACTCACTTTTGGACCGATTCTTACCGACCCTCCTGCAGATCTGACGGCCACTACGCGAACCCTCCTTCACATCATGATGTGAAGGAGGGTTCGTCGTTCGTGGCGCTTAAACGTGAGCGGGCGTCTTAGCGTGCGGCGGTCTCGACGGCGGTCTCGACGGCGGTCGTTTCGGTTTCGGCCATCGCCTGCCACTCCGCGACCCGGGCCTGGTGCAGCGGCGACTTCCGGACCAGAGCGTAGGCGACGGCGAGGATGACGAACCAGATGGGCGTTACGAGCAAGGCCGTGAGGGTGTCCGGCTGGGTGGTCAGCGCCCAGACCAGGAAGGCGAAGAATGCGAAGACCACCCAAACCATCGGGATGCCGCCGGGCATTTTGAAGCTCGATCCCTCGTGCAGGCGGGGCCGGCGCTTCCGGAAGACGAGGTAGCTGGCCAGGATGATCGACCAGACGAACATGAAGCAGACGGCGGAGACCGTGGTGACCATGTCGAACGCTGCCCCGATGTCCTTGCCCGCGTAGAGCAGTGCGACGCCGCCAAGCAGCAGCACGCAGGACAGGAACAAGGCGTTCTGCGGTACCTTGCGGCTGGACAGGCGGCCGAACACCTTGGGGGCATCGCCGTCGTTCGCCAGGCCGAACACCATGCGGGAGGTCGAGTAGATACCGGAGTTGGCCGAGGACATGGCGGAGGTCAGGACCACGAGGTTCACCACAGTGGCCGCGATGCCCAGGCCGGCCAGCGAGAACATGGCGATAAAGGGGCTGTGGCCTGCCTTGAACTCGGTCCAGGGGATGACGGACATCAGGATGATGAGGGCGCCTACGTAGAAGAGCATGACGCGGACCGGGATGGCGTTGATGGCGCGGGGCAGGTTGTGCTCCGGATTCTTTGTCTCGGCTGCGGCAGTGCCCACCAGCTCGATTCCCACGAAGGCAAAGACCGCGATCTGGAAGCCGGCGACGAAGCCCATGAATTCCTTGGGGAAGAAGCCGCCGTGGCTCCAGAGGTTGGTGAAGCTCGCGGCTCCGGCGTCGGACGTGAATCCGGTTGAAATCATCACGATGCCAACAATGATCAAAGCTGCGATGGCAATGATCTTGATGAGGGCGAACCAGAATTCGGTTTCGCCGAAGGCCTTCACCGTGGGGAGGTTCAGCAGCAGCAGGATGGTGATGGTCGCGAGGCCAGGAATCCAGAGCGGTACCCCCGGCCAGAGCTCATTGGCGTAACCTGCGATGGCGATGACATCGGCCACGCCGGTTACTACCCAGCAGAACCAGTAGGTCCATCCTGTGAAGAAGCCCGCCCACGGTCCGAGGAGGTCGCCCGCGAAGTCGCTGAAGGATTTGTAGTTCAAGTTGGAGAGCAGGAGCTGACCCATGGCGCGCATGACGAAGAACAGCATGAAGCCGATGATCATGTAGACGAAGATCACGGACGGCCCCGCCACGGAGATGGTCTTTCCCGAGCCCATGAACAGGCCCGTGCCGATGGCGCCGCCAATGGCAAGCAACTGGATGTGCCGGTTGCTCAGCGAGCGCGCCAAGTGCGGCTCGCTGTCATTGCTGGAGGCAGTGCGTTGCCCCGTGGTTGTCTGGTCAGACATATGTGCATCCTTCGGGTCATTCGCCGCAATGGTGATGTGGCTAACAAATCTGCTAGTCCAAACTAACTCGAAGCATCCAAAAAACCGTGATTGATCGTTTTACCCAGAATTCATGACGTTTGTGGAACCGAAGCCACCAGCCTGTGTCAGGCTGGTGTTATGAGTCACGCAAATCCCGGATTGAAGCCGCTGTTGAGCATGGTTCTGGACGAAGGCGTCTTCACGCTCCGCCGGGCCCATTGGGAGGATCTTCCGGCCATTCTGAGACTGCTCGCCGCGGACCAGTTGGGCAGTTCCCGCGAAAACGCAGAGGACGTTGGTCCCTATCTGCAGGCGTTCCAACAGATCAACGAGGATCCTGCCCAGCTGCTGGTGGTGGGCCACTTGAACGGCACTTGCGTGGCGACATTCCAGTTGAGTTTCATCCCGGGCTTGGCGCGAAAAGGTTCTTTGCGATGCCAGATCGAGGCCGTCCGTGTCGCCGCCGAGCTGCGGGACCAGGGGGTCGGTGCCGCAATGATGCAGTGGGCCATCGAGGAGGCCCGGCGCCGGGGTTGCACTTTGGTTCAGCTCACCAGCGACAAGTCTCGCAAGGATGCCCATCGCTTCTACGAACGGCTTGGATTCGTGGCCAGCCATGAGGGGATGAAGCTGGCGCTCTAGCCGGTAATTCCCTCGAGATCCTGGACCTTGCATCCCTTGATATTTAGGCTACCTAACTGTTAGGATACCTAAATATGAATACCTATCAAGCTGACGATTCACTCCTTGGCCTCGCCCAATCATTCCGGGAGGCCTTGCGGCAGAGCGTCTACGTGATGCGCCGCCTCGATTCCGAGGAGCAACTCAGTTCCGCGCAGCTTGGCGTCCTCAAGATGGCGCTCGACGGCGGTGCCCGCGTCGGAGAGATCGCCCGGAACCTCGGGGTCAAGGTTCCTAGCGCCACGGAGCAGATCATCAAGCTCGAGCGCGCAGGTCTCGTTAAGCGCGAGGCAGACCCGGATGACTCCCGCGCCGTCCGCGTCGTTGCGACCGCGGCGGGGCGTGCCGCCGTCGAAAACGCAGACCGCCGCCGCAATGAATTCATCGCCGGGATTCTCGCAACGCTGAGCCAGACGGAACGCGACGCTGTCGAGGCCGCCCTTCCGGTGTTCGGCAAGATCGCCAACCTCAATAGCCCAGTCCAGAACTGAACAAGCAAAGAAACTAGGAGAGCAGTCCATGAACGGCCAGCTCGCAGACCAACTGCAGCCAGCGGAAGAAACCCTCGAGGCCGAGAAGGCCTCGTTCCTCGAGCAGCCCAAAGCTGTGTGGGCCACGGCGATTGCCGCCGTCTTCGCCTTCATGGGCATCGGCTTGGTGGACCCGATCCTGCCGGCCATCGCCAAAAACCTTCAAGCCAGCCCCAGCCAGGTGTCCCTGCTCTTCACGAGCTACTTCTTGGTGACCGCCATCGCGATGCTCGTGACGGGCTTCGTTTCGTCGAGGATCGGCGGCAAGAAGACGCTCATGATCGGCCTGGCGCTGATTGTCGTGTTCGCGTCGCTGTCCGGCTTGTCCGGCAGCGTGGGTGAGCTGGTCGGATTCCGGGCTGGTTGGGGACTTGGCAACGCCCTCTTCGTGGCCACAGCGCTTGCCGTGATTGTCGGTGTCGCGAGTGGTGGAACGGGAACCGCCATCATTCTGTACGAGGCCGCCTTGGGTCTGGGTATCTCCCTCGGCCCGTTGCTCGGCGCACTCCTGGGCGGCTGGCAGTGGCGTGCACCTTTTTTCGGCACCGCGGTCCTCATGGCCGTTTCCTTCATCGCCTTGCTGGCCCTCTTGCCCAAGACCCCGGCCACGAAGGCGCGTTTGCGTGACCCGCTCCTAGCCTTGGGCCACAAGGGGCTTCGCACCACTGCAGCCAGCGCGTTGTTCTACAACTACGGCTTCTTCACCATCCTGGCTTTCACCCCCTTCATCCTGGGGATGGACGCTTACGGTATCGGCGCGGTGTTCTTCGGTTGGGGCGTGGCGGTGGCCGTGTTCTCGGTCTTCGTGGCGCCCGTGCTGCAGCGCCGCTTCGGCACCACGAACGTCCTCGTCGGCACCCTCGGGGCCCTCTTGCTGGACCTTGTTGGGCTGGGACTCGCCGCGGGGCACTCGGTGACCGCCGTCGTCGTGCTGGTCATCGTGGCAGGAGCCTTGCTGGGAGTCAACAACACGCTCTACACCGAGCTGGCAATGGAGGTTTCCGACTCGCCGCGCCCCGTGGCGTCCGCCGGTTACAACTTTGTGCGCTGGATGGGTGGAGCACTGGCACCCTTCATCGCGGCACAGCTGGGCGAGCACTTCGGGCCGCAGGTTCCGTTCTTCGCCGCGGCGCTGGCCCTCGTCTTCGCGATCCTTGTAGCCGCCGGTGGACGCCGCTTCCTGAAGTCGCACGAACCACACCTCGTGTAGCCCCCCAAGTAGCTCGCATTTGTTGTCGTTCTGAGCCTTCAGAACGACAACAAATGCGAGCCAGTTGGGTGCGGGCAAACGGAGGAACTTAGTGGGCCGGAACCGACTCTTTCGCTGCCGACTTCGGGTCCGTCAGTTTCTTGTTCGGCAAAGCGAAAGTGATGAGGAACGCGAGGCCGGTGAGAGCTGCGGCAGTCAACATCACGGCGTCGATCGACTGCGCGAAGCCCTCAAGGATGGGCCGCGTGAGCGCCGGGTTGGCGTGGTGCAGCCAGCTGGTGTCGTTCAGCGAATCGTTCGTTGCGCCGTTCTTGAAGAAGTCGTACAGCTTGGCGTTCGCGGGGTCAGCGGCAACAGCGGGATCCTTGAGGACCTTGAGATAGTCGGCGCTGCCCATGGCGTCCTTCATGCCGGAGGCGATCTTGTCGGCGGCCAGGCTGAACAGCATCGAGATGAATACCGCGGTACCCACGGCGCCGCCCATGGAACGGAAGAACGCCGCGGTGGACGTGCCCACGCCCATGTCCTTCGACGGCACGGAGACCTGCATGGCCAAAGTGAGCGGCTGCATGCAGAAGCCCAGGCCCATGCCGAAGAATACGGCGATCAGGCCGGGAACCCAGAGTCCGGTGTCCACACCGAGGGACAGTCCCATGACGATGGCGGCGGCGGTCAGGATGCCCGTGCCGAGGATCGGGAAGATCCGGAAAACGCCCGACGACGAGATGGTCCGTCCCGCTGAAATGGAACCGAAGAGGATGCCCACCGTGAAGGTGATCATCATGAGGCCAGCTTCGGTGGGAGTGAGGCCCTTGACCAGCTGCAGGTACATCGGGAGCATCGCGATGGCCCCGAACATGCCGATACCGATGATGAAGTTCAACAGGGAGGACAGCCCGAAGGTGATGTTCCTGAAGAGCCGCAGGGGGATCAGCGCGTAGTCGCCGGCGCGCCGCTCAACAAGCAGGAACGCGACGATGCCTACGACGCCGAGGCCGTAGCAGATCCAAGAGTTGACAGAGGTCCAGCCCCAGCTGCGGCCCTGTTCAGCCACGAGCAAGAGAGGCACGATCGCCAAGGTGATGGCTGCTGCGCCCCAGTAGTCGATCTTCTGCTTGACGTGCTTTGCGGGCAGGTGCAGGTAGAGGAACACCACGGCCAGGGCGGCGAGGCCTATGGGCAAGTTGATGAAGAAGACCCAGCGCCAGCCGTCGAAGCCAAGGATGTTGGAGGAGCCAGCGAAGGCGCCGCCGACTACGGGGCCGAGGACCGAGGAAACGCCGAAGACTGACATGAAGTAGCCCTGGAACTTGGCGCGGTCCTTCAGGGCGACGATGTCGCCGATGATCGTCAACGCGAGGGCCAGCAGGCCACCGGCGCCCATACCCTGTATGCCGCGCGCAATGGCGAGCTCGGTCATGGAGTGCACCGAGCCGGCGTAGAGCGAGCCGGCGAGGAAGATCAGGATAGCGGCCAGGTACAGGGGCCGGCGGCCGAAGATGTCGCTGAGCTTGCCGTACAGCGGGGTGCTCACCGTGGACGTGATGAGGTAGGCCGTGGTGGCCCATGCCTGCAGGGAAAGGCCATCGAGATCGTTGGCGATGGTGTAAATGGACGTGGACACGATGGTCTGGTCCAGGGAGGACAGGAACATGCCGAGCATGAGGCCCACCATGACGGTGAGCGTCTGACGGTGCGTCAGGACCTCACCGGCGGCCCGTCTGGGCGTGGTTTTGGACATTGCTTCTCCAAGGGTGGGAAAAAGGGGACTAAGCAGGATAGTTGCTTTCAGTAACTATCCTAATCGTTCCTGTATTCCCTGTCTTACCCGATGGGGGGGAAAATTGTCAGCGCTCCACGAGAATCCCATCGGGATCGCAGTAGATCAGGTTGCCGGGTTCGATGTGCACTCCGTCAATCACCAGGGGGATGTCCACTTCCCCCCGGCCCACCTTGGAGCTCTTCTTGGGATTGCTTCCGAGGGCTTTAACGCCCAAGGGCAGCTTCGCGATCGCCACGCGATCTCGAATGGCCCCGTTGATGACGATGCCGGCCCAGCCGTTGGCGACCGCGCTCTCGGCGATCATGTCCCCCATGAGGGCCGTGCGCAGCGAGCCATACCCGTCCACCACCAGCACGGCGCCGCCGCCGGGAGTCGCGAGGACGGCCTTCACCAAGGCGTTGTCCTCAAAGCACTTGATGGTGCGCACCGGCCCGTTGAAATGGGAGACGCCACCAAGATCCTGGAACTGCAGTGATATCGACTCGACATCTTCGGCGCGCTCGTCGTAAAGATCGGCGGTGTTGATGGGGTTCGCGGGCGTGTTCATCGTTGCTCCTCCTCGGTCCGTTGGAGTTACCCTAACGCGTACGGACCCGAGTGCCCTGCGCATGCAAAGGCAGTTGTCCACATAGGCGACTTCATGACGGCGGATCGGACTCTCGCAGCGCTAGGCTGAATCCACACGTCCATTCGCTAGGGAGCGCCGTCATGAGACCGCCAGAGTCATGAGCCTGTCAGATCTGCCCACAGGCCCGACGACGGCGCTCGCCGAGCCGGTGGAACGCGTCCGTTCCCTGTGGGTCACCGGAGTGGTGCTCGTCAATGTGGGCATCAACGCTGCTTTCTTCGGTCCCATCCAGGTTTTGCTGGGGCAACAGGCCATCCAATTCAACGAAGGCCAGAAGGAAGCCATCCTCGCCCTCGTCACCGGCTGTGGTGCCGCGGTGTCCCTCGTGGCGAACCCGCTCTTTGGTGCGTTCAGCGACCGCACCACGTCCCGTTTCGGGCGGCGAGTCCCGTGGGTGCTCTTCGGCGCCATCCTGGGCGCGGCAGCCTTGGTAGCACTGGCAGGCGCTCCCAATGTGGCAGTCATGGCCATCCTTTGGTGCCTGGTTCAGGCCGGCTGCAATGGGGCGTATGCTGCCCTGACGGCAGCCATCCCGGACCGGGTGCCGGTGCCCCAGCGCGGCACCGTCGGCGGGCTCGCAGCCATGGGCCAGACCGCAGGTATCCTCGCTGGTGCGGTGATCGCGTCCGCCGTCTCGGGAAACTTTGCCCTTGGCTACGTCGTGTGCGCTGCCGCGTTGCTGGCCGGCGTCGTGCTTTATCTTTTCAAGAACGACGACGTTCCCCTCCCGGCGGAGACCCGGCCACAGTTCAGGCTGGGGACTTTCGTCAGGGGTTTCTGGATTTCGCCGATCAGGTATCCGGACTTCGCGTGGGCATGGCTGACCCGCCTGCTGGTCAACGTTGGCAACCACATGGTCACGTTGTACTTGCTCTTCTTCCTCAAGGATGCCGTGCATCTCGAGGAAACGCGGGGGATCAAGCCCGAGTTCGGGGTCCTCATCCTCACAGGCCTCTATGCCGTCATGGTGATAGTCACCAGCGTCGTCGGGGGTGCTATGAGTGATCGCATGGGCAAACGCAAACCCTTGGTGATCGTCTCGTCGCTGGTGATTTCGATAGCCGCCTTGATCCTAGGCTTCGAACCCACGTGGGCAGGAGCCGTTGCCGGCGCGATGGTCCTCGGTATCGGTTTTGGCGCCTATTTGGCGGTTGACTTCGCCCTCATCACCCAAGTGCTCCCCACTGCACTTGACCGGGGACGGGATCTCGGTGTCATTAATGTAGCCAACTCCTTGCCCCAGGTGATCGCGCCCCTTATTGCCTACCCGTTTGTGGCTTTCTGGGGCGGTTATGTCGCCTTGTACGTGGCCGCGGCGGTTATAGGGCTGTTGGGCGCGGTGTTCGTGGTGAGGATCAAGGGCGTTGCATAGCTCGGAGCTTGTTCTCAGGGAACTGACAACTTGCTGCCGTATCATTGTCAGGACGCGCCCGGCCTAGGGGGCCGCGCTATCTCCCAGAACGAAGCCCAACCAACAGAACGCCGGTAATGTCCGAACCGAACTCCTTGGAACCGTATTCGCTGGATCTGGCCGCGGGTTTGCCCCAGATGGCGGCTGCTCCCACAACGCCCCGACAGCTATTGCGGTACGCCCGGATATTGAAGACTGCCGCAGGATTCGCCCAGCGGCAGTTCGATACCGTGAGCCTTTCGGACGTCTCTACCAGGGCCCACGTTCCACTGGGGACGCTCTACCGCTACTTTCCATCCACTGTCCACCTGATGCTTGCGGTCTACCGGCAGCAGCTACGGGAACTCAATGATGCCAAACCGGCATCCTCAAGGTGCAGCCAACAGGAGCTCACCGGACTTGGCATGGAGATTTTCCACATGCGGGTGATGCAACCCGCCGTCGAACACTGTTTGTCACGCACTTGGGACACCCGCGATGGCGACATCCCCGTGCTCTTGAAGGATATCGAAGCGCTCTCTGCCGGGATGGTCACGGCAGCAATCGGGGACGCCGGCAAGGCGAGGATTCTGCTGCACGTGATCAGTGGTCTGGTCCAGTCGGTCAACTGCCGTAGGATCTCGCTTTTCGACGCGGAGAAGGACCTCAAGAACGCCTGCAAGCTGTTCGCGGACGCGTAGCTTTTCCAGGAATAAACGTAATTGGTCTAGACCACTACGGGCAAAAGTATGCGTTTATGCCTGAATGTCTCTAGTCTTCCTATCAAGCACCTGTCTACGAAGACAGGAGCCAAGCGGCTAGCAGCCCATATCCGCAGGAGTTTCACAGCACGGACCAGCCACCCTTGGCCCGGCACCGAAGCCGCTACACCTGCCCCGAATTTCGCCGTGGGTACACGGCTAGCCTGAGGAGACAACGACGTGTCCGTCGAGACCATCACCCCTGAACAGAACCTGACCGCACTGGCGCTGAGCGAAGAGGAAATCTTCGCTGCCCACGAAGGCGGCAAGCTCTCCGTTTCCAGCACCGTGCCGCTCTTGAACAAGCGCGACCTTTCCATTGCCTACACCCCTGGCGTCGCCGAAGTGAGCCGGGCAATTCACGCCAACCCGGAGCTGGCCCGCACGCACACCTGGGCCGAGCGCCTTGTAGTGGTTGTCAGCGACGGAACGGCGGTCCTGGGCCTTGGCGACATCGGCCCCAGCGCCTCCCTCCCTGTCATGGAAGGAAAGTCGGCGCTTTTCAAGGCTTTCGGCGATCTCGATTCCATCCCGTTGGTCCTGAACACCACCAACGTGGACGAAATTATCGAGACCCTGGTTCGCCTGCGTCCGAGCTTCGGTGCCGTGAACCTCGAAGACATCTCCTCGCCGCGCTGCTTCGAACTCGAAGAGCGCCTCATCGAAGCCCTCGACTGCCCCGTCATGCACGACGATCAGCACGGCACCGCCGTTGTGGTTCTCGCAGCCTTGACGAACGCCGCCAAAGTGACCGGGCGCGAACTTGAAGGACTGAAGGTAGTGGTTTCCGGTGCGGGTGCCGCAGGCATTGCAGTCTCCGAGATCCTGCTGACGGCGGGCATCAAGGACGTTGTCCTGCTGGATTCCAAGGGCATCATCAACGCCGAGCGCGCCGATCTGGTGGCCGATTCGGGCAGTGTCAAGGCCCGCTTCGCTCAGCGCACCAACCCTCGCGGCCTTTCCGGCGGACCCGCCGAAGCCCTACAGGGTGCGGACGTCTTCATCGGCGTCTCCTCGTCCAAGCTGGCCGAGGAACACCTGAAGCTCATGAACCAGGACTCGATTGTGTTCGCCCTGTCCAACCCGGACCCGGAAGTCCTGCCCGAGGTTGCCGTCAAGTACGCCGCCGTCGTGGCTACGGGCCGCAGCGACTTCCCGAACCAGATCAACAACGTCCTGGCCTTCCCCGGGATTTTCCGAGGAGCCTTGGACGCCGGTGCGCGCCGCATCACCCCGGCGATGAAGATTGCCGCGGCCCGCGCCATTGCCGGGCTGGCCGAGGAAGGGCTTTCGGCCGACTACATCGTGCCTAGCCCGCTGGATTCGAGAGTTGCCCCGGCGGTCACCGCGGCGGTTGCCGCAGCGGCTGAATAGCTCCAGCGCTCAGCCCATAGCCGACGACGTGGGAAATGCAGCCCACCGACGCGGTTGCCTACTTCGGCAAGGTCCTCCGCGAGGGGCGGGATGCTCGATCTTGACGATGTGCGGTGGGAGCCGGGCCGGTTCGGGAAGCTGTATGTCTGTCGTGGCAAAGGCTCTCCCCGCAAGGGGCCGAAGCTGCACCGGATGAATACGATAGCTTGCACGATCTTGGACTGCAACGCCAACGTCCGTGAGCCCTTCGGTCGCCGCGACCAGCGCTACAGCTGGGCGCGCCCGTCATCGGCCAGCACCAGGTTCGGCTTCGGCTGCCCCGCATGTGGGCGCTCCACTAGCCCGTCCAGACGCGGACGCGTGATCTCGAAGCTCTTCCGCACAGTTATGTAACAGAACCCTTGTTTTCTGGGATTCCGTTCCTGTGCTGGACGTAGCCTTTTGGTCATGTGCAGCCGCCCGGAGCGGCCAATCCAGCCAAGGAGCGTCCATGAATTCCTCCAAGATCCAGACTGTCCTCAAATCTGTCATTGTCTTGGGCATGCTTGCCGGAATACTGTCCGCCTGCTCGGCCCCGGAGGAGAAGACTGGTGTCCTTTCGTTGCAGACCGACTCGGCAGCGACCACGCCTACGGGCACAGGCACCGCGGAGTCCAAGCCGGTTTCGGGCGGGCAGGTGAAGATCATGCGTGGCGACAGCCCGGAAAAAGTCGACAACTATTACGCCACCTACATCGCTTGCATTGGCCAGCACGGCGTTCCCCTTACGGCAAAGGGCGGGAGTACCTTCGAAGGCATGAGGAACGGCGCGTCCGATCCGCCGCTTGAGGTGGAACCCGGCGCGGACCCGCATTTGAAAGATGCCCTCGCCGCCTGCGCCTCGCTCTATCCGGTGCAAATGTGGGAGCGGAACGCGAACAATCCGGAACGCGAACAGTTCGTACACAAGATGATCCTCTGTCTTCAACGCGAGGGCATCCGGGTGGAGGAAGGTGGTCCGAAGATGGCTTACAAATTCTCTCCGGATCAGGTCCAGGACGAGGCTTTCCGTGCGGGGACGGATAAATGCGAAACCGAGGTTTACGGATGAGCCGGTACCGATGGATCTTGCTGGTCTCGGCCGTTGTGGTGATTGCAGCGGCCACCGCCGGGATTTTCTGGGTCAACAAACCAATCCAAGCAGCCAGTGAACCAAAGCCTTTGGCCACCGGGAAGGTAGAGCGGAAGGACCTGACGGACAGGCAAGAGCTGAACGGTGAAATCGACTTCGGTGATGCGAAAACTCTCAAGGGGAAGAAGTCCGGAACGCTGACCTGGCTACCGGAGAAGGGCGCCGCGGTGAAGCAAGGGGAGGCGCTCTACAGGGTTGATGACCATCCCGTTCCGCTCTTCATCGGTGACACTCCCTTGTACCGTGCCATCGACAAGGCCGGTTTGATCGGTCCCGATGTGAAAGTCCTTAAATCAAACCTGCAGGCTCTTGGATTCTTGGGCGATGACGGGCGGCCGGACATCACAACGGCTGCTACGCTGCGCGCCATCACCACTTGGCAAAAGACCAACAATCTCGACCTGACAGGTAAGATCGCGGACGGCGACTATCTGGTGTTGCCCGGTCCTGTCAAAGTGTCGGGCCACAAAGCGAACTTGGGTGACGCCGCCGCCGCGGATTTAGTGGAAACCACGGCCCTAGTACCTCGCGTGAAATTGACGCTTTCTGACAGCACTCCCGCACCCAAAGTGGGCGTTGCCGTGAGCATCCTCGATGATTCCGGCACCCCGAAGCCTGGCAAGATCACCGGAATCGCCGCGCAAGGCACGACAGAGTCAGGAGCCGCGGCGGCACCGGCGCCTGGTCAGCCCGCCGGGAAGCAGCTCATTGCGGACTTTGATTCCACTGATGGACTCGATTACGCGACCGGAGCGCAGATCCGCGTCCAAATCACCACGGTGGATGTGAAGAATGTGTTGGCCGTTCCCGTCGTATCGCTCAATGCGCTTCTGGAGGGCGGCTACGCGGTGCGGGTCCCCGACAGCGCGGGCAACAAGGACAGCAAACCCGGTTACAGACTGGTCCCGGTCAAGGTGGGAAAAATCGTCAAAGGTCTTGCGGAAGTTTCTGGTGACCTCACCGCGGGACAAGACGTGGTGACGGCCTCATGAGTGCGCCTGTTCTGGAACTGCGCGGGGTGTCGAAAAGCTACACCGGTGGTGTGAAGGCCCTGGACTCGGTGGATTTGGAACTGGGCGAAGGGGAAATGCTCGGCATCGTCGGCCCGTCCGGCTCCGGGAAATCGACCTTGCTCAATGTCATGGGCACCCTTGACCGGGCATCAGAGGGTGAAGTGCTGGTTGGCGGAATGGATGTTTCCACGTTCAGTGACCGGCTGCTTTCCACTGTCAGGGCACAAGCAATCGGCTTCGTCTTTCAGCAGTTCCACCTCAACGACACCTACAACGCACTGCAAAACGTGGCCGTAGGGCTGCAATACGCTAAAGTGCCGCGGCGAGACCGACAGGCGATTGCTACGGCCGCATTGGAGACCGTCCGGATGGGGCATCGACTGGACCACCAGCCGCATCAACTCTCCGGTGGCGAAAAACAACGGGTGGCCATCGCGAGAGCCCTGGTCAATAAGCCCAAATACTTGCTCGCCGACGAGCCTACTGGGGCACTGGACTCTGAAAACGGTGCCGCCGTGATGGAACTGTTCGGCGAACTCAATCAGCAGGGTATGACCGTGGTGATCATCACCCACGATCTGGAAATTGCGGATTCTCTACCGAGAAGAGTAGAGATCCGCGACGGCGTCCTGCGAGCGGGAGCCACCCGGAAAGCAAGTGCGCGTTGAGCAAGAAGCAGCATATTCAGACGAAATTCCGTTGGTTCGAACTGGCCGACGTCTTGGAATTGGGCATCCACCGAGTAAGGGCCAGGCCCCTGCGCGCGATACTTTCCGCGCTGGGAATTTCGATTGGCATCGCAACCATGATCGCCGTCGTCGGAATCCCGGCGTCGAGCCAACAGGCCTTGGACAGCCAACTTGAGAACTTGGGCACCAACATCCTCAAGGTCACCAGCGCTGAACGTGGAAACAGCAAAGTTCCCTTGCCGACGACAGCAGCCGACATGATCGCACAAATCGGCCCGGTAACCGAAGTGGCGGCTCTGGGCGAAGTCGGCCAGTCTGCCCAGCTCAACGATCGGATTCAGCCGGGACTAGGCATCAAGAGCAGTGTCTACGCGGCAGGCCCCGAACTGCTTCCAGCGATCAACGGCAAATTTGCCCAAGGTCGGCTGGCTACCGAAGGCAGCCCGTCCTTGCCCGAGCTCGTGCTCGGAGCAACCGCGGCACAACGGTTGGGAATCGACTCCATCAGTGGCGATCCGCAACAACTCTGGCTCGGCCAACAATGGTTCTCCGTAGTCGGGATCCTCGAGCCCACCCCGTTGTCACCGGAAGTCGACTCGTCAGCACTGCTCAGCACGGCATACGCCCGGGACCACTTCGGATATCAAGGCAACCCCGCCATGATATTCGTCCGAGCGCCCACCACTTCAATTGACGACGTGCGCAAAGTTCTGCCCCGGACCGCGAACCCGGGCGCACCCAGTGCTGTCGACATCGGTAATCCCTCCCAAGCACTCGCAGCCCGAAACGTGGCACAGGCCACCTTTTCCCTGCTCTTCCTGGGCCTGGCCGGAATTGCGCTGCTTGTGGGCGGCATCGGAGTTGCGAACACCATGATCATTTCAGTCCTGGAACGGCGAAAGGAAATCGGCCTGCGCCGGGCCCTCGGGGCAACCAAAACCGGAATCCTCCTCCAGTTCTTCACCGAGTCGTTGGTACTGTGCCTGTTCGGAGGAATCGCCGGCATCCTTTTAGGTATAGCTGGCACTGCCTTGTACTCACTAAGCCAGGGCTGGCCGTTGGTAGTACCGCCATTCGTCATGGTCGGAGGAATCCTTTCGGCGGTGGCAATCGGTGTCCTCAGCGGAGTCTATCCGGCCACACGGGCGGCGAAATTGCCACCTACCGAAGCCCTCGCGGCATTGTAGAGTCGGGGCTAGGAAACGGCTGGCCAGCTCGGGGTAGACGCAGAAGGGCGAAGAAATGATCAACATCCTGATTGTGGAAGATGACCCGAATGCGCGAATGGGCCTGGTAATGGGCTTGCGGCATCACGACGGCTACCAAGTCCAAGCGGTGCCGACAGGAGAAGCCGCCCTGGAGATGCTGCGAGCCCAGGGCGAGGACGTCGACTTGCTCATTTTGGACTACATGCTGCCGGGAATAGACGGGATTGAGACTTGCAGCCACATCAGGCAGTTCTCCAAAGTGCCGATCATCTTCTTGTCAGCAAGCGGAGAAGACGACACAGTGATTTCCGCGCTGGAGCGTGGCGCTGACGATTACTTGGTTAAACCGGTCCGGATTGTGACTGAACGAGCGCAGGGGCGGTTTCGTCACAATCAGTGCTGACGCGCATATTAATCGGTGCGACGACTCTCCCGGTGAGCCGGCCCGCCCAGCAGATTGTTTTGGTCGGCTCGTCGGTTGTGCGACGTCACCGTTGGATGGCTGGAGGCTACTAGTTGCTGTTCGTGCTCAAACGATATGTCCGGAGAAGTGCGTTGGGGGCATTTCTGCCCTCGCCTCGTTTGCAGCAATGGAGCGCATAACGGCGGCCGACCCGAGTGGGAGCGGCCGCCGTCGTGCAACTGCAGTTCGTGCTGCAGAATCAGGGTGCGCTACATGGCGCGGCCCTTTGTCTCCTCTCGTGCGTCGCGTCCAAGCCACAGGCCAAGGGCAACCATGACAACGCCAAGAACGAGATGCAGCCAGTCGTCCGCGGAGTTCATGGGCACGAAGTCGGCGCTCATGTTCGACATGGTGATAAGGCCGTAGATCCACAGGACGAGGTAGACGGCGCCGCCACCGATGAGGTAACCGCGTGCCATCCTTCCAGTCCTCGCGAAGTACAGGCCTGCCGCGCCGAACAGCAGATGGACAATGTTGTGCAGGATGGATACTTGGAACACTCCAAGAAGCATGGCGCCGGAATCATGTCCCGCAAAGGTCATGGCGCCGTAATTGCTGGTGATGCCCGGGATAAATCCCAGTACGCCAACAGCCAGGAAAACCCAGCCTAAACCTAGTGCTGTGTTGTGCAGCGTCAGCCCCATCGCGTGGTGATGCTGAGCTGGGTGCGAAGCAGTGGTCATAGCTCCTCCCGATCACGATTTCCAGCGGCCCTTCAAATGGAGGGCCGTATCGCGGCAAGGAGTCGGAATCCTGCCGACGAAGTTATCTTACTCCCGAAAACCCGGGAAATAGAGGGCAGGGACTCAGACAATGCACGGCTAGCATGGTTCTGTGATGCCCAATTCTGCGATGCATTATCCCGCGACGGCGGGGCAACCGTGAGTGAGCCGTCGGTTCCCGGCACAAGACGATCGATTTTCGGCGACACGAGGGACATCACGCCGTTCCGGGAGGGACATGTCCGCACTTCGGTGAGTGGACTGGCCGAGGGCCTAGGCGGCGTGATTGCGGGTGTCCTGAAAGGGAGGGCCGCTGGCCGGATTGATGTCGCCGGGGACGTTCCGAGGCTCAAGCGGCTGGCCGGCAAGACCGCCAAGTCGGTGTACGACGCCATCTTCACCAGCACGGAACCGGACCGACTCATCACCTTGGCCCGCGGCTATCCAGGGTGGGCAGGCTTGTGCTACGTGATTGCCGGGCTGCTCGCATACAAGCATGGTGGCTATCTGCGGGCTTCGGAACTGCTGCAGCGGGGCTTGTCCATACGGATCGACGACGCCGCCAGCCAGTTCTCTGCCAGTTACCTTGGCCGGTTGGTTACCCGGGTCGAGGTCGCCGAACGGATTGACGTTCCCGTCCTGTTCAGCGAAGAGTCGGTGTTCCTCGCTCTCTCGCATTGCTTTCGGGAGACGGGCCAGACCGTGGAGGCCCTGGACATCCTGGCCAGCCTGCCGCCGTCGTTGCCCTCCGCCCTGGCCCGCTGTACCGCAGCCGCCGCACTCGAGCGGCACGCCGACGTCGTCGCCTGGACTGAGGGACTCCGTAATCGGGACGACCTCTGTGCGGCGCTGCTGCTGATCAGGGCGCAGTCACTCAGGGTGCTGGGGGAACGGGAGGAAGCCCAGGCGGCACTCGCGGAGGTGTTGAGGAGGAAGAAGACCAGCCTTGCCTTGCGCAACGACGCGCTCACGGACCGGGCTCTGTCGATGCTCGAGCTCGGGCGGAGGCCAGGAAACGCGCGCCGTCCCATTCCGCGCGTGGTGGTGCGCTGGAAGCGCGGCAAGGAAGAGCGCGGCAAGGAAGAGGGGGCCGAGTTTGAGGCCGTCGACGGGATCCGGAAGGACGTCGAAGTGCGCCGGCTGTGGAACAAGGACTTCGGGGAACCCGGCGGTTAGGGCCGGCCGGCTGGGGCGTGTCTAGGGCCGGAGCGCACGAAGTACCCCGCGAAGGGCCACCCCAGCCGCGCCGATGAGGGGGAGCAGCATGGCCATGATGACGACCGTGTTTGGCTGGAATGTCACCTGGCCCCTGGGGTTGCGGCCATAAACTCCGACGGGGAGCACGAAACCGCCGCCGCCACCGCCCGCGGCATTGTTACCGTCGCCGCCCCCTCCGAATCCAAAGGACACCAAGGCGACCGGGATCAGTTCTTCGCCGCCGATCTGCAGGGGAGGGCCGTACGCCCTTGAGACGCCGAGCTGCTTGAAGGTCTCCAGGAGCGCTGAAAAGTCGTTGGACATAACGCTGACGATAGGGCGCCCGGACGATGAACGCCAGAGCGATCTTGCTTGGCGTCCGCGTCACTTCCTAGCGTCCCTGCCTAGCGTTACTGCCCAAGGTCATGCGTCAATGTAGGAGCCGAAGCGCCTGTTCGCCGAGCAAGACGGCCCCGAGCCCCACCATGATGATGCCGCTGCTGAGGGTTACGACGCGTGCGGCGGCAGGCCGGGATTGCAGCAGCTTTCGCGAGGTCAGCGCAACCGCCGTGTAGATGATGCCCGCGAACAACACGAACGTCAGGCCCAATACGCCTGATTGCACGGGCACGGGCAATGACGCTTCCGGGCTCACGAACTGCGGCACCAGCGCCAGGAAGAACAGCAAGCCCTTGGGGTTGATGCCGCTCGTGCCCATGCCTTGCAGGAAGGTGCGGAATTGGTTTCGGGATTGCCCGACGGCGTCATCCGTACTGAAGCTTGCGCCTCGCCATGAGCGCATGGTGCTCACGCCGAGCCAGAGCAAATAAGCTGCGCCCGCGATTGTCAGCCAGCCGAGAAGCCCCGGAACGCCCGCCAAAAGGGCTGTGAGTCCGGCAGTCAGGAGGGCTGTGTGCAGCACGTATCCGCTGCACAGGCCGGCCACGGCCGGGACGAAGCTTCGCTGACGCAGTCCCGCGGCGATTGAATAAGCCCAGTCGACGCCGGGGGTGCACGCCAAGGTGACGGCGACGATGACGAAGGCGAGGAAAAGCTGGGGATTCATGGTGGCTCCTGGCTGGTTGGTACACCATGAACCTTATGAAAAATCGGCCCAAAAGTGTTCCCATATTTAGCCGGATTTGCCGCGAAATTGGTAAGATGCTTGCGTGGTTGATGGAATTGACAGAACTATTTTGCGCTACCTCAAAGAGGATGGCCGAATGACTGCCACCGCGCTGGCTGCCAAGGTGGGATTGACCGTGGCTCCATGCCACCGGCGGTTGCGGGATCTCGAGGCTTCCGGAGTGATCAGGGGGTACCGGGCGGACATCGATCCGGCCGCCATTGGCTTGGGATTTGAGGCGATCGTCTTCGTTACCCTGCGCCAAGTGGACCGCGCAACGATGTCGGATTTCGAAGACCGGGTGGCCGCTATCCCCAACATCGTTGAAGCGCAGCGGCTCTTCGGCTCCCCGGATTACCTCCTGCGCGTCATTGCCGCCGATCTCCCGGCTTATCAACGCTTCTACGACGACCAGCTCACGTCACTTCCCGCGGTCGAGCGCCTCACCTCAACTTTGGTGATGAAGAACCTGAAGTCGAATGCCGGGCCGCCGGTGTAGGCTCCCGCCCTATTCCCACAGCAGCCCCGTGGTCCGGTACGGAATCACCTCGCGCAAAAACATGCTGGTGGAGGTTCGCACGATTCCCGGGCAGAGGCGGATCTCCTCCGACACCCGGTAAAGATCGTCAGGGCTCGTGGCGACCACGCGGATGATGAGATCGGTGTCTCCTGCCGGCGCGTGGCATTCAAGTACCTCAGGGATGTTGCGCAGAGCCGCGATCGCCTCGTTCAGGTGGCTCTGATCCAGTTCCGCACTTACCGCTGCCGCGACGCCCCGGCCCAACGCCGAGGGCAGCACGCGGCTGCTGTTCGGACGCAGGGCGCCCGACGCCGTCATGCGCTCCAAGCGGGACTGGACTGTCCCGCGCGCCAAGCCCAAGCGCTGGGCGAGGACCATGGTCGGCATCCGGGGGTCGTCGTCGAGCGCGGCAAGGATGCGCTTGTCCGTTGAGTCCAATTCCTGCATAGCTGCGCTTTCTGCCTCGTTCTGGCGGTCGTGGTCACTTCGCCGAGAGTCGGCAAAATGACCATCGCTTGTTCGATTCACCCCAAGAAATTGGCCAGATTGACCAATGGTGATTGAGTCTGTTGCCCCAACTGTAGTGTTCCTGTTGAAATAGTGGCAAGAAAGGGAAAGGCTACCGCCGGACCCCCAGGCTAAGGATCCCCCGGTACACCACCCGGCCCCCGGAACACCGTCCCGCAAAGACGCAGCCGCTGATTGACTCTTGTTCACGCATCGTCTTTCTGCACGTCGGCCCTCGTGCTGGCACCACCATAAGAGCCCCTGAGCCACCGAACCCGTTGCGGTCGCTGAGGGGCTCTTATGCTGCCGCGGGATCCTGCACGGAACGCGCAGCGACGCATAGTCTTGTGCCATGACTTCCGCTGGCCGCTTCGCCCCGAGCCCTTCCGGCGAGTTGCATGTGGGCAACCTGCGCACCGCCATGCTCGCGTGGCTCTTCGCCCGCTCGACGGGCCGCGATTTCCTGCTGCGAGTAGAAGATCTCGACCGTGCGCGGGCCGGTGCCGAGGAAGTCCAGCTCCGCGACTTGGAGGCCGTCGGCGTGACATGGGACGGCGCCGTCGTTCGCCAGACTGACCGCGCCGGGCTCTACGACGACGTGATTCAGCGGCTCACCGACGCCGGACTGACGTATGAATGCTTCTGTACCCGGCGCGAGATCCAGGAAGCTCCGTCCGCGCCACATGCTCCACAGGGCGCCTATCCGGGAACGTGCAGGAACCTCTCGACGGCGGAGCTCGAGATCCGCCGGGCCTCCCGCCCGGCTGCCATCAGGCTCCGCTCCGAAACGCATGAATGGACTGTGGCGGACGAGTTGCACGGGCCCTACACGGGCATAGTGGATGACTTTGTGCTTCGGCGGAACGACGGCGTCACTGCCTACAACTTGGCCGTGGTGGTGGACGACGCCGAGCAAGGCGTAGACCAAGTGGTCCGCGGAGATGACCTCCTGTCCTCCACACCCCGCCAAGCGTATTTGGCCTCCTTGCTCGGCTTGCCCGTTCCGGAATACGCGCATGTTCCCTTGGTGCTAAACCACGACGGCGCCCGGTTGGCCAAGCGCGACGGCGCCGTGACGCTTGGCGACCTTGCCGCCGTCGGGCTGTCTGCCGGGGAGGTACGGGACATGATCCTGGAATCGCTCGGGTTGCCGGCCGGACCCCTTGACGACGCTTTGGATACTTTCGATCCGGCCGGATTGCCGCGCCGGCCGTGGGTGTGGAACGGCCACCAGCAAACAACCCTTCGGAAAGGGGCCTAAGTGCTCGCTTATGTGCTGACCCGCTACGGTGACGCCGACTCAATGGAGCTGCAAGATGTTCCCAAGCCGATCGCCGGTCCCGGCGAGGTCCTGGTCAAAGTGTTTGCCGCGGGCCTCAATCCCGTTGACTACAAGCAACGCGAAGGTGCCGTGCGGGTGATCACCAGGCCAAGGCTGCCTTTGGTGGCCGGCAGCGAGCTTGCCGGGATCGTGGAAGCCATTGGCCCGGAGGTCACCCGCTTCGCCACGGGAGACCGCGTGTTTGCCCGGGTGGACAAGACCAGGCTGGGCGCCTTTGCCGAGCACGCCGCCGTCCACGAGGACCTGGCGGCGCTCATGCCGAAGTCGCTCGGCTACCTCGAGGCTGCGAGCCTCCCGCTCGCAGGCCTCACCGCGCTCCAGGCACTGCGAGACGAGCTCAAGGTCAGCCCCGGGACCAAGCTGTTCATCTCCGGAGGCGCGGGCGGGGTGGGAACCCTCGCCATCCAGCTGGCCAAGTACTTCGGCGCCGAGGTGACCACCACGGCGTCTCCCCGCGGAGAAGCCCTGGTGCGGCGGCTCGGTGCGGACGCCGTCGTCGACTACACGAAGGAAAATCCGGCCGAAGTGCTCAGCGGCTTCGACGCCGCGCTGGACCTTATCGGTGGGGAAACCCTGGAGCATACGTTCAAGATCCTCAAGCCCGGTTCGACGGTCGTTAGCATCGCCGGCATGCCCGAACCGCAAACAGCCGTGAAGGATCTTGATGCCCCGGCTTGGATGACAGCGCTTTTCTGGGCGGCCAGCCTTGGAATCCGGCGCCGCGCCCGCGAAGCAAACGTCCGGTACCGCTACCTCTTCATGCACCCCAGCGGCGAGGACCTGAAATTCCTGGCGAAGCTGGTGTCCGAGGGAAAGCTGGAAGCCGTGGTGGACAGCAGCTATCCCCTCGAAAAGATCGCCGACGCTTTCGCCGCACTGGAACGCGGACGCGCCAAAGGCAAGATCGTAGTCACCATGGACAGTCGCGGCAGCTAGGCTGCCGGGTTCTCTGGCCGAGCGTAGCGAGGTTAGGGGGCGGGGACTAGGCTGTCCGGGTGGATACACAGACGATTGCCCCTGGATTCGAACCAGTCGCCGAACTCTTTGGCCGATTCCTCAGCGAAGACCCGGAATATTCAGCCCAGCTCGCGGCCTACCACCGTGGCGTCAAGGTACTGGACGTCAGCGGTGGACCGCACCGCCGTCAGGACTCTGTCACCGGTGTTTTCTCCTGCTCCAAGGGGGTGTCCGGGCTCGTCATGGCATTGCTCGTCCAGGACGGCTTCCTGGACCTCGACGCCGAGGTGGTCAAGTACTGGCCGGAATTCGGTGTCGAAGGAAAGGCCACCATCACGGTGGCGCAGTTGCTGTCCCACCAGGCCGGGCTTCTCGGCGTTGAAGGCGGCCTGTCCTTGGAGGAATACAACAACTCCGAACTCGCTGCAGCCAAACTCGCGCAGATGCGGCCACTCTGGAAGCCCGGGACCGCTTTTGGGTACCATGCCCTGACCCTCGGCGTCTTCATGGAAGAGCTCTGCCGGCGGATCACCGGATCCACGCTCCAGGAAATCTACGAACAACGGATCCGCTCGGTCACGGGCGCCCACTTCTTCCTGGGACTCCCCGAATCCGAGGAACCCCGTTATGCCACCCTCCGTTGGGACGCCGACCCGGCCCAGCCATGGATTGACCCCGCCAGCCATTTCGGCCTCTCAGCGAACTCTGCCGTGGGAGACATCCTTGACCTGCCCAACATCCGTGAGGTCCGGGCCGCCGGCCTGAGTTCGGCCGCCGGCGTCGCCAGCGCAGAAGGCATGGCCCGCGTCTACGCTGCGGCACTCACCGGGCTCGCCCCCGACGGCGACCGTCCCGCCGTCGCGCCCCTCCTCAGCGAACAGACCATCCAAGCAGTCACGGCCGAACAAGTCTTCGGCATCGACCGCGTATTTGGCGAGACGAGTTGCTTCGGGACCGTCTTCATGAAGTCGCATGCGCGCTCGCCGTACGGCAGCTACCGGGCATTCGGGCACGACGGCGCCAGCGCGTCTTTGGGATTCGCGGACCCCGTGTATGAACTCGCTTTCGGATACGTCCCGCAGCGGG
The DNA here is from genome assembly GCF_039539965.1 of Arthrobacter methylotrophus. Lineage (NCBI taxonomy): Bacteria > Bacillati > Actinomycetota > Actinomycetes > Micrococcales > Micrococcaceae > Arthrobacter > Arthrobacter methylotrophus. The sequence goes on from NZ_BAABED010000001.1 coordinate 4,752,191, forward strand.
CCGAGCCGGGGGGAGCCGGCTGCCGCAACCTCGAACTCAGCGCCGCCGTGCGGAAAGCAATCACCGAGTTGGCTCAGTAGGATGAAGTCATGACCGAACCGACGTTTACCGTTGAAACAGCCATGGTCCTTGCCGAGGTGGCGCACAACCGCCAGAAGGACAAGTTGAAGCGGCCACACAAAGAGCACGTGCTGGCGGTGGGCGATGCGCTGGCGGATTTCGATGACGACGTGCGGATTGCCGGCTATTTGCATGACATCGCCAAGGACACCCCGGTCACCAAGCAGGCGCTGCTTGATATGGGTGTCTCCGAGCGGGCTGTGGGCATCATCGAAAGGGTGACGCGCCGTTTCCAGGATGATCCGGACAGTGACGAGGCCGTGATCCTTCACATCGCGCAGGATCACGACGCCACTTTGGTCAAGATCGCCTGCAACGCCCATAACTCCGTGCCGGAGCGGGTACGCGCCCTCGCCGAGAAGTGGCCTGACAAGGGACCCACCACTCGCTACGCGGACGCCCGGAAAGTGCTCTACAAAGCCGTGCCACGGGGAGAAATCCACCTGATCCTGAACCGGATCAACCCGGACCTGCTGTCTGAGATGGACCAATTGGCGGACTAATCGAGTGGATCCGGGCGCCCCGAGAGGTAGCTGTACACGCGACGTCGCGGATGCGACACTGCGTTGATTCGAGTGGTGGCCTCGGGTCGGCGCAGAAACCCGCGAGTGGCTTATTGAGCACAACGGCGAACCACTGCCGCAGCATGCCCTTGCCGACATCATGGCGGTTACGGGCGGCACAGCTGATGCTCCGTGGTGGGGCGGCGAACCAGCTGAAGGTGCCCAGCTATCCGATGAGGCTGTGGATTGGATCGAGGCCGTCGCCAACAACGAAGAGCCGACTGCCTGGTGAAGTGGACGGACTTCAAGCCCGATCAGCTTCGAGTGGATCCGAGCTAGCCGCCCATCAGCCTTCGGCGATGCTTCAGCTCCTTGTCCCAGTCCCTGGTCTGTATGGACCCGAACGGTGAAGCACCGGCGTCGAGGTCTGCGATGAGCGGACCCGACGCCTTGAGGGCGAGCTCCAGGACCCCCTCGGCCGCGCGCTCTGTCAGCCCGAGTCTCCCCGCCCACGCGAGGAAGTGCTTGCGGGAGATCCCGCTCTTCTTCCCGCCGATCCCCAAGGCGAGGGTCTTGTCCCCGTAGACCACTGTGGAGGGAATGTCATAGACCGGGGCGATGGTGTACTCGCCTTGCCGTGACTGAACCATGGAGACGTTCTTGGCGTGCAGGTCGCCGTTGCCGCTCAGCCAGGCAAAAGCCAACTGGATGGCGAGGTTGCGCAGGGCTGGCAGGGGTGCGGAGCAGTGCGCCGCCAAAGCCGCGCACACTTCGCCGAACGGCACGCTGTACTTGTCCGCCGGATAGAGTCCCAGCACTTGGGCTCCGTCCTCGACGGCGAGGCGCACCGGAGTGCCATCGGCTCCGGTGAGGCGATCGAAACGCTCCACCAACAGCCCCGCCCGCCCACCGACGTCGTGCACCAGTTGGACAGTACTCACGGGGACCCGCAGTTTGCGCGCATAACGGAACATGAGGAATTCGTTTTCCACCACGAAGGGGAATTCGGGCGCATTGAGTTTGAGGATGTAACGCTTGCCCGCTTGCGCTACCGGAAGGGAGATCATCCCGGCTGACAACTTGTCCTGCACACCCGCCAGGGCCACCGGATCGATGAGCCCCGAGTCGCCGAGAAGGGCGTCGAAGTCGAGCGGCAGCTTCGAATCGAGCACGACGGCGGAGCCCCCTTCCGTGGGCGGCTCACCGTGCGGAACGGTCTGGACATCGCCCACGGCATCCCCGCCCGCGCCCATGAGGAGCGCGAGCTCGTCGTCGGCGCTGGCCTTGACCGCCCGACGCAGGGAATTCAGGCGGCGGCCTTCCGGGAGGAGCCCCGTGAAGTAGGCAGGGACAGCTCCGCTCGGTGTGAATACCGCTTGCTCGGTCAGCGGCAGTGTAGTGGCGACGGCAGGGCCGCCTGATTCGAGGTACCGCGGCAAGTAGCTGAACTTGGTGCCGCCTTCATGCCGCTCGATGCGGGCCGCCAGGACGCCCTGCTTGTAGACGTCGGCGATGCGATGGAATGTCATAGCTGGCCATATACAGTCTGGCTGCTCGCGGGTTGCACCGCGAGCTCAAGGCCCAGCGTTCCGAGGACAGCGAGGAGTGGTTCCAATTGGACCGTGGTCTTGCCCTGTTCCACGAAACGGACGAACCGTTCCGAGACGCCTGCGAGGTCCGCGAGGTCGGACTGGCTCAGGCTCAGGGCGGCACGCCGGGCCCGGACCTTGGTGCCGAGGGCCTTGGTGAATTCCTGGGGGGACATGTCCACCCTTCCTCGTTCTTTGCGGGCATGCGCCTCCGCGCGTCCGGTACGTTCGTACCGATATCACCATATTGCGCCTGTGCGGGCCATCAATCAAGGGTCGGCGGCCTCGAATCGGTACGTTCATGCCGGTAAGCCGCAGGGGCACGTCGTGGGTGCAGGCCGTGCGCTGCGTTCCGGTACAGCGGTTTAGAGCCCACACTCACGAAATCGCCTAGCTTAGGGAGAGGGCCAACGGGTTCCTTTTAGCCCACAACAGCAGCCCGATGTATGTCAGGTCGAAAACGCTGCAGAGGATGCCAATGCCCAGAATGAACGGTGAATTCTCTAGCACACCGAAGGTGATGGTTGGTGCGAGGGTACCGATCCACTTCGCTACCGCGATCAGCATCGATTGGCCCCGCAGTCCGCGACGGGCAGCGAACATGGCGATGAACAGGCCGGACATCAGGAGATTCTGCAGGAAAGCGGCGTACCGGGATGCCGGGTCCCAATCGAACTCGACGATGAACAACCACTGCACGGCGAACGATGCAAGAAGCAGCAGCACGGCCCATCCAATGAACAGGGGTCGCGTGATAAATCCGGGCAGCTCCCGCCTGCCGAACCGAAGGAAGGTGCAAACAATCACGACGTCGGCTAGCGCCCAGGCGATGTTGATGATCCCCTGCACCGAGATCCTCGTGCTCAGCGAATGGATGGCGTAGATGGACTCCCATGCGATGTTCAGGCCCAGGGCCGCTGCGGGAATGGCGTAGCTTTTGTCGCGAAATCCGACCAGAATCGCGCAAATGTAGACCGCCGTCCATGCCACACCGCTCAGGATGGTCAGAAACAGCGCCATGGTTCCTCCTCGTCCTCAGGCGCCCGCCCATTTCGCCGGAAGCCCTCCCGTTCGCCGGAATCTTCCGGCGAGTCCGCACACTTCCGGCGAGTCCGCACACTTCCGGCGAGTCCGCACACTTCCGGCGAATTGGCGGGCGGGCGACCGAAACGGGACCTGCTACACGCGGCCCAGTACGTCAATGTCCTCAAGGAATTCCTCATAGACCGCATCGCTGACCGTCGTGCGGGTATCGGCGATCGCGTCGAGGTAGTCCTGCGTGACCGGTCCCTTGCGAGCGTTCGACGCCGGTGCTGCGCCCGAATCAGCGGACGCCCCGGGAGCGCCGCCTGTGTAGACTGCTTTTTCCAGGGCACGCTGGGAGGCGCTGCGCGCCGCGTACTCAATGTCCGCCGGGGAGAAGCCTTCGGTCCGTGATACCAGCAACGCCACGTCCACGGAATCCACCACCGAGGCCGGGATGAAGCGCTGCCACATGGCCTCGCGCGCGTGGACGTCCGGCAGGCCGATGGGGATCACGTAGTCGAAGCGGCCGTGGCGCAGGAAGGCGGTGTCCAGTGCGCGGATGAAGTTGGTGGCGCACACCAGCAGGCGGCCGGGCTGTTCGCGGAAGGCCGGGATGATCTTGAGGAGCTCGTTGGTCACGCCCTGCAACGGCGACGGCGGTTCCCCGGACCGTTGGGACGCGATCTCTTCCACCTCGTCGATGAACACCACGGCGTGTTCCAACTCGGCGATCTCCAGGAACGTCTCGCGCAACGCGCCCGCCAGGCCCTTTGGGTCAGAGGCCAGCCGAGAGGGGAAGACCTCCACGAACGGCCACTCGAGCCTGGAGGCAATTGCCTTGGCGAAGGTCGTCTTGCCGGTACCCGGAGGGCCGAAGAGCACGACGGCGCGCGGCGGCACCACACCGTATTCGTCCGCGAGGTCGGCCTCGGCCAGCGGCAACACCAAACGCCGTTCCAGCAGTTCCTTCTCGCGGCGCATGCCTGCCACGTTTTCCCACAGATCGCGGGCCAGGATGCGGCCGCCGAGCTGGCTCAACGGTTCGAGTTCCTGACGCTGCACCGGGATGGTCCGCTCGAAGTAGTGCAGGTTCTGCTTGAGCAGGAAGCCGCGGCCCAGGAAGGCTTCGACCCGGGTCTCGGACTCCGGCATGAGCGCCGAGAGCTTGTTGAGGCCGTGCGGAGTCATCCGGTTCTCGACGGCGGCCAGGAGCGAAGTGCCGATCCCCCGGCCGCGGAACTCGGGCAGCGTGGCCAGGAAGACGATCCAGCCCTGGTCATGGGCTGCACGTCCGACGGCGGCGCCCACTATCTGCTCGCCTTGCACTGCCACGACCGCGTGGTCCTTCTCGCACGATGCCAGCACCTCCGAGAGCGCATAGATCGGCTCGACGTTGTCCGCTTTCAGCGATTCCCAAAGGTGCAGGATGCCATCCATATCCGACGAGTGGAAGTCCCTGATGCGCCAATTGCTCATGCCCTGCTCCTTGGTGGATCGCCATCGATTGCCTGGTGTTGAGCATAGGCGAACCAGGGGCGGAGCGGGGTTGCGCGGGAGTTGCGTTACGTTGCCTGGTGGAACGCCTTGCGCTGGCGCCCGAGTCCTTCTATTTCAATCTCGACAACGTCCCCCGGCTGGATATACGGGAAGCGGCCGGACAATGCCACGCCTTCGGGCGTACCCGTGATGATGACGTCCCCGGGCTCAAGCACCATGTGCTGGCTCAGGTGGTGGACAAGGGTGGCAGGATCGAAAATCAGGTCAGCTGTGGTGGAGTCTTGGCGGGCCTCGCCATTCACCCAGGTGCGCAGGCGGAGCGCGGCTGCGTCTATCTCGCCAGCAGGAACCAGCCACGGCCCCAGGGGAGTGGATTGCGGGAGCGTCTTGCCCTTGGTCCATTGCCCGGCGGCGCCCGGGAGCTGGAGTTCGCGTTCTGACAAGTCGTTGGCAAGGACGTAGCCGGCGATGCACGCCGTGGCTTCGTCCGTGCTGGAGAGGTATGAGGCTTCCCGTCCGATGACGATGCCGAGTTCCACTTCCCAGTCGTACTTCTTCGACGACGGCGGGATGGGGGCGGCGTCGAACGGACCCGTCACGGTGTTCGAGGGTTTCAGGAAGACAACCGGTACTTCCGGCGGTGTGGCTCCAGACTCCGCGGCGTGTGCTGCGTAGTTCAGTCCAATCCCGACGACGGCGCCTGGCCGGGCAACCGGGGCGCCGACACGCAGCCCTTCAGCTTGAATCGGGGGCAACGTTCCGGCGTCGAGCGCTTCTTGCGTCCTGGCGATGCCGCCGTCGGCGAGGAACGCGCCGTCGACGTCTGCCGTGAGCGGACGCAGATCGAAGTACTGCTCGGTGTCCTCGGCATCGGTGGCGATGACCACCGGCTGCTCGTGGCCGGCCGGTCCTAAACGGGCGAATTTCACGTGCATTCTCTCCTTCGAGCTGCGGGTTGTCCTTCTTCCATGGTGCCACTGGGCAACAAGCTGGCCCGGTCACAATTCGCGGGAAGAAGGTGCGCCCGCAGACCCAACTAACTCGCATTTGTTGTCGTTTTGGGGCCTCATAACGACAACGAATGCGAGTCAGTTGGGTGGGGGAACGCTCGTGGAGGCATCGGCGCGGGCCGCGGCGAGCTCATGGATTTGCTTGCGGCACGCATACCAGCCAACCACCATGAGGGCGCAAGCAATCGCCGTGACCAACATGGTGAGCGGGGAGTCTATAAACACCATCACCAACACACCCGCAAGGAACAGCAGCGAGAGGTAACCGGTATACGGGGCGCCGAACATCCGGAAGGACGGACGTTTCAGCCAGCCCTTGTCCGCCCAGCGCTTGAGCTGCATCTGGCACAGGACGATCGTGGCCCACGTGACGACGATGCCCACGGAAGCGACGTTGAGCACGATCTCGAACGCCTGCGCCGGAACGAGGTAGTTCAGGGGAACACCGAGCAAGGAGACACCGGCGGTGATCGCGATGCCACCGTAGGGGACACCCGCCTTGTTCATGCGCTGGGCGAACTTCGGAGCCGATCCAGCCACGGACATGGAGCGCAGGATGCGACCGGTGGAGTACAGCCCGGCGTTCAGCGAGGACAGCGCAGCCGTGAGGACCACAAGGTTCATAATCACGTCCACGCCCTGGATGCCGATGTGGCCGAAGAACGTCACGAACGGACTGACGCCCTTCTCGTACGAGGTGTACGGCAGGAGCAAGGCCAGAAGGATGACGGAACCGACGTAGAAGACCGCGATACGGAAGACTACGGAGTTGATGGCCTTGGGCATGATCTTCTCGGGGTTTTCGGTCTCGCCGGCCGCGGTGCCCACAAGCTCGATCGAAGCGTAGGCAAAGAGCACACCCTGCATCAGGATGATCATCGGCAGGATGCCGTTGGGGAAAATGCCGCCGTGGTCCGTGAGGAGGCTGAAGCCGACCTCCTGGCCCGGTACCGGCGTACCGAAGATGACGAAGAAGGTGCCGACCAACAGGAAAGCCACCAGCGCGGCTACCTTGATGAGCGCGAAGTAGAACTCCATTTCGCCGAATACCTTGACGGAAACCAGATTCAGGCTCAGGACTACAAGCAAGGCAATCAAGGCCCAGGTCCACTGCGGAACGACGCCCATCCACGGGACGTATTTGCCGAAGAAGTTCATGTAGAGGGCCGCGGCGGTGATGTCCACGATGGTGGTAGTGGCCCAGTTGATCCAGTAGAACCAGCCGGACACAAACGCAGCCTTCTCGCCGAAGAACTCCCGGGCGTAGGAGACGAAGGAGCCCGACGACGGGCGGTGCAGTACGAGCTCGCCGAGCGCACGCAGGATCAGGAAGGCAAAAAAGCCGCAGACCGCGTAAGCGATGACGAGCGAGGGACCCGCAGCGTTGAGCCGGCCGCCGGCGCCCAGGAAAAGACCAGTGCCGATAGCACCACCGATCGCGATCATCTGGATCTGGCGCGGCTTCAGGCTCTTGTGGTAGCCCTTGTCCTCGGCGTGAAGCAGTTTTTCACTAGCGTGCGCCTGTTGCGGGACCGTGTGGTCCGTGATGGGTGCATTAGTCATGGGAATCCTTTGGGGGTGTCCTATTGGAATGTCCTGTTGGGGGTCCGGATCTCGCCGTCCGGCCTGTTTGTTCGAGCGCTCAGGCCCGACGGCGGCCGGTGCGCGCCGCCGTCGTCGGATGATCTGTTCGGCTCAAGTTATTTACTGAGGTTGGCGAGACGTTCGGGACGAAGCAGTTCGTCGAGCTGCTTCGAGGTCAGCAATCCGTGCTCAAGAACGAGCTCGGCCACACCCTTGCCGCTTGCCAGTGCTTCCTGGGCGATGGCAGTTGCGGAGGAATAGCCGATGTGTGGATTGAGGGCCGTGACGAGTCCGATCGACTGCTCTACGGTGAGACGCAGGTGTTCGGTGTTCGCGGTGATGCCCCGGATGCAGCGTGACGTGAGTGTGCGGCACGCGGCTTCCAGATGGGAGATGCTCTTGTGGAGGCTGTGGACAATGATTGGTTCGAAGGCGTTCAGTTGGAGCTGGCCTGCTTCTGCGGCCATGGTGACTGTGACGTCGTTGCCGATGACCTCATAGGCCACCTGGCTGACCACTTCCGGGATCACCGGATTGATCTTGCCTGGCATGATGGACGATCCCGACTGCACAGCCGGGAGGTTGATCTCGCCCAGTCCCGCTCGCGGTCCGGAGGACAGCAAGCGGAGGTCGTTGCAAATCTTGGAAAGCTTGACGGCGACACGCTTGAGCACGCCGGAGAGGTGGACGAAGGCGCCTACATCCTGGGTCGCCTCGATGAGGTCGACGGCGGTCACCAGCGGCAGTCCCGTGATCTGGCCCAAGTGCCGGCACGCTGTCGCCGCGTATCCAACAGGGGCGTTCAACCCGGTGCCGATGGCGGTGGCGCCCAGGTTGATTTCGTGGATCAGCAGTTGGGACTCCGCGAGTCGTGCCCGGTCCTCGCCAACCGTCACGGCGTAGCCGCCGAACTCCTGGCCGAGGGTCATGGGGACGGCGTCCTGGAGCTGGGTGCGGCCCATCTTGACCACTGTGCGGAATTCCTGACCCTTTTCCGCAAAAGCCACTTCGAGTTCTTGGAGCGCGGCGAGGAGGCCCTGGACCGAAAAAATAGTGGCCAGGTTGACGGCCGTGGGATAGACGTCGTTGGTGGACTGGCTGAGGTTGACGTGATCGTTCGGGTGCAGCCTGGCGTAGTCGCCTTTGGGGTGTCCCAGGATTTCGAGGGCCCGGTTGGCGATGACCTCATTGGCGTTCATGTTGGAACTGGTGCCGGCCCCGCCCTGAATGACGTCCACCATGAATTGCTCATGGAGCTTGCCGCCGAGGATGTCCTGGCAGGCTTGCTCGATGGCGTCTGCCCGCTCTGCGTCGAGGAGGCCGAGTTCGCGGTTGGTCCGTGCGGCGGCAAGCTTGACTGCCGCGAGGCCCTTGACGAGGTTGGCGTTGCTGGCCAGTGGTTGGCCGGTGATGGGGAAGTTCTCGATGGCACGCAGCGTGTGTACGCCCCAGTAGGCATCCGCGGGGACGTCTCGGTCGCCGAGGAGATCGTGTTCCGAGCGGAACGCCGGAGTTGTGGTGGTTTGCACGGCGGTTGTCATTGCTGTCCTTTGCTCGTCTGTGCTTCTTTGACTGCGTCGGTTGGATGCGTCAGTTGGATGCGAGGAAGTTCGCGGCGCGCAACACGCCCACCGGGCGGCCGCCGCCCAACACAGGTGGGCTGGCAAGCGTGGCGAGCTGGCCGCCGTCGAGCCCCAAGGCCTCGAGGACGCGCACGGTGACGGGCATTCGGGCGCGGTCCCCGCCGTCGGAGATCTTGATGGCGACGCCGGTGCCGTTCCGCAAGCCGATCAGCTGAAGGCCTTCGAACCCGTCCTTGGCGAGCAAGCCCGGAACCGCGCGCATGATCGCCGTGACGTCGCGGCCCTCTCCGGCCACCATCTGGGGGAAGGCGCGCATCGCGTGGGCGACTTGGCCTTCCGCGCCCTTGTTGTCCGCCGCAGCCATGCGGCCATAGGCGCGGGCCATTCCGCGCAGGCTGTGGGCGAAGAGCGGCGTGCCGCAACCGTCCGTGCTGACGGCGGCCGCGTCTTCACCCGTGAGCTCGGTGATGGTGTCCCTCACGAGGACCTGGAGGGGATGCCCGGGGTGCAGATAGCCCTGGACAGGCCAGTCGTTGATCACGCAGGTAGCGGCCATGGCCGCGTGCTTTCCTGAACAGTTCTGCGCGAGCTGCGTGGGCTTGCCGCCGGCGCGGAGCCACTCTTCGCGCTCGGCTGTGCCATAGGGGAGGTCTGTGCTGTTTTCCAAGGCGCTCACGTCCAAGCCGTGCATTTCGAGGATGCGGGCGGCGCCTTCGAGGTGCATCGTGGCGCCTGAGTGGCTTGCCGCGGTGAGGGCGAGGAGGTTCTCCGGAAGCCTGAGTCCGGCGCGGACCATCGCGACCGCCTGCAGCGGTTTGAGGGAGGACCGTGGGTAGAACGCGGCGTCGGGCTCGCCTGCTTCGATGAGGGTCTCACCGTCTGGCCCGACGGCGATGAGGGATCCGTAGTGAACGCTCTCCACGAGGCCGTCGCGGGTTTGTTCCGCGAGCGGCACGTGGCGCGGAGTTGCCTGGAGAGTGGTGTTTCCGGGCTCGATGGTTTCCGGCATTGTGGTTTCCGGCAGTGTCGTTTTCGGCGCGGCCGTGTGCGTTGCATGCGGGGTGGGCATGGCTTCCTTCAGTTGGTGGATCACGTGCTGAGGATGGTGTCCAACGCAACGCCCACGGCGCTGAGATGGTCGGCCATCGCGGCTTCTGCGGCTGTGGCGTCGCCGGATTCGATGGCTTCGAGGATGCGGAGGTGCTCGTTGTCTGAAGCGTGCTGGCGGTCGGCCACCATGTTCAGGGTTTCGGATTGGTGGGCCAGTGCCTCGCGGATATCCGCGACGACGCTTTCGAAGACCTTGTTGCCACTGGCGCGGGCGATGGCCGAATGGAAGGTGGCGTCGAGGCCTACCCAGGTCTCGGGATCTGTCTCGCCGAGCATGGACTCGACGATTTCCTTGAGGTGTTCAAGGTCTTCGGGGGTGCGGCGTTTTGCGGCCAGGCCGGCTGCGGGAACTTCGATATGTGGGCGGGCCTCGTTGAGGTCCCGGGCTGAATACTGGCCGAGTGCGAGGTCATTGGCTACCCGGTCTGCGACGACGAACGTGCCTTTGCCGGTCTTGGTGACCGTCAGTCCGAGCGCATTGCAGGAGCGCAATGCTTCGCGGATGACCGAGCGGCTTACCCCGTACTGCGTGGCCAGGGTGGCTTCGGAGTTGAGCTTGGCTCCGACTTCCACGGTTCCGTCTTCGATGTCCTGCCGGATGGCACTGAAGACCGATTCCGCAGCACTGAAGCGGGCGAGGGGCCGGGGGTTTGATTGCCTCGCCGCCTGGGCCGCTCGGGGGACGGCGCCGCTTGTGGCGGTGCGCTGACCAGTCGCAGCTTTCTGGCTGACGGCTGGCTGTCCGGTGGCGGCCTGTCCGGCTGTCCGGCTGTCTGACAGGTTCACACCTAAAATATGGCACAGCTCACAGGGCGGTGTCAATGCTGGCCGGCTTGCTGGCTAAACCTCGACTTAAATGCTGAATGTCCCCAGATCTAATTGTGCGTAGCCAGAACATCCGGAAGCTCCTTGATCGAGGCGTCATCGAGCCGATTGGCGACGGTAGGAAGGACGTACCGCCTCCGCCTGGAACCGGCACTAGTGAGGCGAACTAACTCCTGCCGGAGCATACTTGCATCCATGGCCAACCGTCCGCGCGGGGGATGGGATTCAACGACACTGACAGCACCGCCCATCACCGTGGAGGTGCCGGTGCTCAGTGTTGGGGCGGGACCTTCCGACTATGAGGAGTTGGCTCGCTACGTCTGGGCCCTGCGCAGGCCGCGGGGACTGCACATGACGCTGCTGCACCTGGGGGTCGCAGAGGACTTTTGCCGGGACGTAACCCAGTGGACCAAAGGCATCACCAGCGCCGAGTCGGCCATGGTTGGGACTGTTTCCTGGCTTGAGGCACTACCTGTGTTGGAAGCCTTTTCCGGCAGCTCCGAAAGTCTGATCGCGCTAGGCCGCGGTGGAGTATGTGGACTGGAGATTGCCGTGCCCGCCTTCGTGCGTGACTACCAGCTCGCCCTGGTCCGCGGCCTTCACGAACTCCTGGATGAGCTGCTTGTCGACAATATCGACGACTTCATCCTCAGCTCTCCAGCCCTCGGATTCCGCTCGCCCCGTTGGGTACCCCACGTGGCCGTGGGCAGGCCAAAGTACAGAGGCCGTGGGCCGTGGGAGATTGGACGCGTGGGGGTCGAATTCGGCGAATCGCGGATCAGGAACCGTCAATTCCTACCTGGCTTCTGAGCCGGATTGTCCGTGCTTGATGGACCGGAGCAGGTACGCGGTGGCAGCCGCACCCGTCGTCGAACTGGCTGCAGCGACCATGAGCCAACGCCGGCTGCGGGCATGATTCCAACCTGTCGCGAGGGCGGCGATGGCGGCAGGCGCGCTGATCGGGGCGACGGGCGCGTAATAGCGGCCGGGGCTTCCGGCTCCAAAGGGAGACCGGGGGAGTCCAGGAGTTGTTTCCGAGGCCGCGACCCGGTCCGGAATTTTCACGAGGGCTTCATAGAGATTGCCGAAGGACCAGTGCGCGTGGCTGAACTCCGCGATGTCCAAGAGCCGATCAGCGATCACGTCTCGACGGTCTGCGGAAATCTGTGCCATGCCCACAATCTACCGCCGATGCCCGGCGCCTTCCACGCCAGCCGTGGGGGCGCTAAGGTCGACTCCATGGCCCGAATGCTTGAGTCTCGATCCGGAGGGCCGGCGTGATGGAGGAACAGCCCTTGGTCAAGATCCGCCTGATTTTGCCCGCAAATGTGCACCATCGTTCCGGGGGAAACATCTACAACGCGAGGCTGGCTCAATCTCTTCGCTCCCTAGGCGCGGAAGTTTTGATCCACGAGCTCGACGGCGGGTGGCCGTCCGGATCCTCCGCAGACAGGCGTCTTCTTGCTGACGCGCTCGCCGGGGACGAGGTGCACGTTCGTATTATCGACGGCCTGATTGCGGCAGGCGGCCCAGCGGAAATCGAGGCCGCAACCGCTGCAGGGCACCGCGTGTGGGTTTTGCTCCACATGGCACCTACGGAGGAGCAGCCACAGGGGTCAGGTGGACTCGGCGCAGCGACGGGCATTCTCTGCACCGCCTCCGGAACCGCCGAGGCCGTCAGGCAGCGGGGCCGGAGCAACGTGCACGTGGCGAGCCCCGGTGTAGACCGCGTGGAGGAGCTGCGGGCGTTGCCGAGCGCGCGACGGGCTTCGGCGGCACCGCATTTCATCGTTGTGGGTGCGCTGCTCCCCAATAAGGACCAGATCCTTTTTGTCGAAGCGCTCGCCCGGATCAAGGAGCTGCCATGGACCGCGGCGCTTGTGGGCTCAACGGAAGCGGACCGCTCCTACGCCGAAGCCGTGCAAGACCGCATTTCCCACCACGGACTCGAAAAGCGGGTGGAAATAACCGGCGAACTTTTCGGATCGGCTTTGGACGGACAGTGGCGCTGCGCGGACCTCAGCCTGTTGATTTCACGCTCGGAGTCCTTCGGCATGGTCGTTCTGGAATCCCTGGCCCACGGGATACCAGTAGTGGTCCGCAAAGGAACCGGCGCAGTGGAGGCGCTCGGGGCCTACGGGGCAGGCGAAGCCATCGACCTCACGGCAGGACTCGACCCCTTGGAACAGTTTCTTCGGACATGGCTCAGCGATGCGACCCTGCGGCGGAAGTGGTGGGACGCGGCCGCGTCGGCTAGCCATGCGCTGCCGCGATGGGAAGACACAGCACGGCGGGTCCTTGGCGTCGTCACGGGGCCGTAACCCTCCCCCGAAGCCGGGCCTGGCTAGATTCGCCTATAGGTGCTGGATACCCGCCCGCTGCATGGCGTCCCGGTAGGTTTCGATGTTCTTGGCCAGGAGCTCCTGCTGCTTCGCCTCGGACAGGGCAAAGGCCCGTCCGCCGAGCGCGCTCGCTTTGTACACCTTGATCCCGTGTTGCCGGAGCGGCGAATGGTAGGTCTTCTCGAAGAGCGCCAGAAAAGCCGCAGTCTCTGCGCCATGCGCCACGACGGCGGACACCCTCTTGTTGATTTTGAGGAACTGGCGGAACGGGCGGAGCCCATCGGTCTTTTCCTGTGCGCTGAGGGCCGGCGGCAGTTCGACGTCACGGACCCATGGATAACAGTTCCACGGCATGACATAGCGGACGTCCAATTCCGCCGAGTCATAGATGAGTTGCGCACGCCGGGCGGCGTCGTCGTCGTTGAGGTGCGAAACGAAACCCGAGGTAGGGGTCCGGCCCGGGCTGGTCTGCAGGGTGACAATCCGGCATTCGTCCTCGTCATGCACCGGATCGATGTAAGGCACGGAAGAACCAGGTCTTTTGGCCATGAGTTCGTCGCACAGCTGCGTCACGGCAGCAATATTGGGCTCCTGTAGCAAGGCCCTTTTTTCGTCCCAGTCAATGGTCACGTTCTCTCCTTCGGCAGCGCGGCGTCCAGAATCGGCGTCCCTTGCCACTTTACGCGTCGCTCGCGCTCCTGCAGAGCCGAGGTTCAAAACTGCCCGACGCCGGCCCGGCACCCCCACGCTTTGGTGGGCGGGGCTACTGCCCCTTCAGCCTCTCCATTTCGCGCCGGTCCTTCTTGGTGGGCCGTCCCGCGCCGCGATCGCGCTGCGGAAGTCCGAGGGCCGGGGCCGCGGGCCTCTCCGGGGTGTGGTCGGTGAAGCAGTGGGACGCTGCCTCGGCACCTACCCTTTTGGCAATGAGACGGCGAACCTCGAGGATGCGTTCGAAGCCGGACTGGCGGACCCGGATGGTGTCGCCGATAATCACCGACTGCGAGGCTTTGACCGGGTTCCCGTTGATTCGTACGTGTCCTGCCCGGCAGGCGGTGGTGGCCGCGGAACGGGTCTTGTAGGCGCGGATGGCCCAAAGCCAGGCGTCGATGCGCACATTGCCGGTTTTTGATGCTTGGGCGGAAGTCGGAAGGCTAGTCATGATTGCGAATGAGTATAGTCGGCGCGCAGCCTGGACCGTTGTACGCGACGCTGGCTAACGGCGTCGGAGTTCCGCGAATTCAAGGTGGGGGACGACGGTTCCCGCGTCCCGCTCCAGGAAATTCGTGCCAGGGGCCACGATGTCATCAATGGCATCCAGGACGGCTTCGGTGAGGGCAACGTCTGCGGCCTTGAGGTAGTCGGTCAAGTGCTCCTCCGTCCGTGGACCGATCACCACGCTGCTCACGGCAGGATGGTTGAGGGCGAAGCCGACGGCCAATTGGATGAGGGTGAGTCCGTGCCGTTCGGCGACGCGGGCCAGAGCATCGGCCGCCAGGAGCTTGTTCCTGTTGAAAGGTGCCGAGACGTCGAAGCGCCCGGGAACTGCCAACGCCCGGGAGCTTGCTGGCTGTGGAACGCCCACCCGGTAGTTCCCGGAGAGCCAGCCGCCGTCGAGCGGTCCGTAGCTGAGCACGCCAAGGTTGTACTGCTGGGTGATCGGAAAGACATCCCGCTCGTTGGCGCGCACCAGCAAGGAATAGGGCACTTGGTCGACTACCGGCGGCACGAGGTGGTTCGTCGTCGCGATCCATTGTGCCTCGACAAGTTGCGCAGGCGTGAACACCGACGTTCCGTAATAGAGGATCTTGCCCTGCCGGATGAGGTCGTTGAGGGCCATGATGGTTTCCAGGACGTCTGTGTTGTAGTCCGGGCGATGCGCTTGGTAGAGGTCGATCCTGTCTGACTGCAGGCGGTTGAGGCTGCCCTCCACGGCTTTCATGATCCAGCGCCGGGAATTCCCCGCGTGCGCAGGATTCGGCCCCATTTGTCCGTGGAACTTGGTGGAAAGGAAAACATCGTCACGCCGCCCATGGAGGGCCCGGCCCACAATGGCTTCCGCCTCGCCTTGCGAATAGATGTCCGCGGTGTCGACGCTGGTGATTCCGGCGTCGAGGGCAGCATGGATAATGCGGATGCTTTCTTCGACGCCCGTGGGTGCAGAACCGGTCCCAAGGTTCAGGGTGCCCAAGGTAAGGGGGCTGATCAGGGCGCCTGTGCGTCCCAGGGTTCGAAGCTCGTTGAGGCTCATCTCCGGCTTCCTCCGTGAAGAATCAAGGCTGTGCAATGGATTGACACGACGCTACACATGTCGTGGCCGGGACACTCGAAAAGCGTACAAATTCTTCGTTTTTCGTATTGCGGGGTAATGAAAACAGCACATGTCGAATGATGAATTGACGTGAATCGACACGCGAATACACAAATATTGCCGTTATCGGCATCCAGTGAATTAGTAGGAAGGCAGGCACGAAACTACAGAGAAAGGGACCCCATGACCCAGGCAACGGTGGATGGAGCCGCTTCGATCAAACAGGCGTTCGCGCAATTTCCCTCAGGCGTGGCGGCGTTCAGCGCCATGGTTGGCTTCGCGCCGGAGGCCCTGGTGGCATCCAGCTTCACAGTGGGAGTCTCGCTCGAACCGCCGCTGGTCATGTTCGCGGTGAACAACTCCTCCACCACGTGGCCCAAACTCCGGAGCGCTCCTCGCCTAGGGGTTTCCATCCTGGCCCAGGGCCAGGAAGCCGTGTGCCTGCAGCTCTCCTCGCGGACGGAGGAGCGATTCGCGGGCCTTGCGACCTCCACGAGCGACGCCGGTGCGGTGTTGATCGACGGCGCGGCACTGGCGCTTGAATGCCAAGTGGTCTCCGAGACCCCTGCGGGCGACCACGCAATTGTGGTCCTCGAAGTGAAGTCCGTGGAAATCAACCACGACGCCGAGCCCCTCATCTACCACGGGGCCGGGTTCAGGCAACTGGCCGCCTGAGCGGACCCCTCCCCAACTAGCTCGCAGTTGTTGTCGTTTTCGAGCGTCAAAACGACAACAACTGCGAGCTAGTTGGGCGGGCGGGCTAGTCAGTTGGGCGGGCGGGCTCCGGCGGAGGCTGTGACGCGGCCGGACGAGGCAGCCTTGCCGCCATGCGGGTCTCCCACGCGGCCGCGGATTGGCGGGGCAGTCTCTGGTGGCGGGGCAGCCTCTGGCTGGGTCGCTGACCCCGTCTGGGTTGCTGCTTCCTCGGCACGCGCTGCGGCCCGGGCATCAGCCTCGGCAACAGCAGCAGCCCATTCGCTGTTCATGACCGGAGGATCCTGCTTTACCGTAACCACAAACGGATGTTCCTTCGCCTGGGTGGTGGCGACAGCCGTGGCGGTGGCTGCGATTCCGGCCTTGACCTGGGCGGGCTTGGGCCACTTACGTGGGTTCACCAGTGACTTCCACGAGAAGTTCCGGATAGCAGACCACGCAGTGGACCACACCAGCTTGACGGTCGTCAGGATTCCAGGACGCGGCTCTCCGGGAACAAGCAGAGCCGGTTCAGGGGTGCCGGGCTCCGCCGTCGTCGACTCTTCGAAAACCGCCTTCAGGGCGGGGGCGCGCCGAGGCCGTGGGGGCAAGTGTACAACCGGGCCGACATCGCGTTTCGGGAAGATCCCCACCATGGCAAGCAAGATGATTGAAACCAGCTTCGCGACGCCGACCAGGACCAAAGTGATCGCGACCAAGATCCCCAAAGAAAGGAACATGAGCAAAGCCAGTCCGAGCGTGCCGAAAAAGGTCAGATTGAGGCCAAGTGTTGTTGGATCCTCCACGTAGCCTCCCGAGTCAGAGTTGTGTGGTGGGCGCCGCAACCGTCGGTCCGCGGGCATGTCTTCAAGCGTACGGTCGAAATCCGAAGGAATCACCCGCCGAACTGCGCGTCGCCGAGGTTGTATCGAAGCTGTTACATGTTGTGACAATATTTGTTAGCTAGCTCTCACCTTCTCCTCGAGATAGGGCTCCAATGCCATTCGATCCGGCCCGCCTACGCAACGGCGCCTGCCCTTGCCTGTCCGGCGAGCAGTACATAGAGTGCTGCGGACGCTTCCACAGCGGAGAGACCGATGCTCCGACGGCGGAGCAGCTCATGCGCTCCCGCTACTCGGCCTTCGCGGTCCTTGATAGCGACTACCTGCTGCGCACGTGGCACCCCGATACCAGACCTGCAGTACTGGAGCTGGATCCCGATATCGAATGGCGGCGACTGGACATCGTGGCAACGCGCGACGGCGGTCCCTTGGATGGTGAAGGATCCGTCGAGTTCACGGCGCACTACCGTTCCGACGGCGAACGCGGCGTCCAGCGTGAAGTCAGCCGCTTCCTGCGGATCGACCGGCGCTGGTACTACCTCGACGGCGAGGTCGGCTAGCCGCCTCCGTTGGGATCAGCGGTACTTTCGGTGCAGGTCTTCCTTCAAGGAGGCACCGGGAGAGGCATCGGCGATCCACGGCCCTGTTCCTTCGGAGGGGTCCAGGATTCCGGCCTCGAGCCAGGTGTAGTCTCCAGCGAGCACGTTGGAGGACAATTCGTGATCGACGTCGTCGGTGTTCTTCCACAGTTGCTCGAAGTATCCGTCCACCCGGATTCTTGCCTGCTCGCAGTAGGCCTCGGCGAGCTCGTAGGCCGCCGCGCCTTGCTCCGGCACGGTCCGCAGCAGCATTTCGGCCCGCGAGCAGCATGCCGCCATGGCAAACAATTCCGCCCCGATATCCACGATCCTGCCGAGGAAGGCCTGTTTGTACTCGAGCCTCGCCTGCCAGCGGCTCATCCCATAGAACGTCTGCCGGGCGAGCCGACGCGAAGCCCGCTCCACATATCTCAATTGCTTGGCCAAGCGCCCAAACTCGCCGTAAGACCTGGGGTCCATGCCGGCTCCGGCCACAAGCTTGGGGAGCCATTTGGCGTAAAAACCTGAGGCGCCGACGGCGGCACGCGCCTTCTCCTGCAGTGTTGCGTCCGCGGAAGCCAGCTCGCCTGCCGCCGAAAGGTGGGCGTCGACGGCTTCGCGGGCGATGAGCAGGCGCATGATCTCGGACGAACCCTCGAAGATCCGGTTGATGCGCATGTCCCGCAGAAGTTGTTCCGCCGCCACCGCGCGTTCTCCGCGTGCCTCCAAGGAATCCGCGGTCTCGAACCCACGACCACCACGGATCTGCACCAGCTCATCGGCCACCAGGTAACTCAGCTCGGTGGACCAAAGCTTGGCCAAGGCCGCCTCGATCCGCACGTCCTTCTGACCGGCGTCGGCCATTTCGGCGGAGAGCTCAAACACGGCTTCAAGCGCAAAAGTGGTGGCGGCAATGAACGCGATCTTCTTCCCGACCGCCTCATGCTTACCGACCGGGCGCCCCCATTGCGTCCGGGCGTTGGACCATTCGCGGGCGATCTTCAACGACCACTTGCCCGCGGCGACGCACAGCCCGGGGATGGAGAGCCGGCCAGTGTTCAGCGTCGTGAGGGCGATCTTGAGCCCTTGGCCCTCGCGTCCCAGCCGGTTCGCTGCGGGCACACGGACTTGATGGAAGCGCGTCACGCCGTTCTCGATGCCCCGCAAACCCATGAACGCGTTGCGGTTCTCGACGGTGATGCCGGGGGAGTCCATCTCCACTACGAACGCCGTGATCCCGCCCTGGTGCGCCGTCCCATCGGGGCCCGTGCGGGCGGGGACGACGGCCATGACCACGACCAGTTCGGCAATCACGCCGTTGGTGGTCCAAAGTTTCACTCCGTCCAAAAGGTAGGACCCGCCGTCGTCCGCTGGAACTGCGGTGCAGCCCATCCGGGCGGGATCGCTTCCGACGTCGGGCTCTGTCAGGAGGAACGCCGTGATGGCGCCGGCGGCGCAACGGGGCAGGTACTCCCGCTTTTGTTCGGACGTGCCGAAGACCTTGACCGGCTCAGGGACGCCGATGGACTGGTGGGCCGAAATCAGGGCGCCGAGGCTCGGATGGACCGACCCCAGGAGCGCCAGGGCCCTTCCGTAGTAGACCAGTGACAGACCCAGCCCGCCGTACTCACGCGGAATTTTCATGCCGAAGACGCCTAGCTCGTTGAGGCCGGCGAGGTATTCGTCCGGGATTTTGGCATCGCGCTCGATCATGCGCCCGGACATCGTGCCGCAGAATTCCGCCAACTTGGCCATGAACTCTTCGCCACGCTCGATGTCTTCGGCCCTGGCCTGTGGCCAAGGATGGATCAGTCCAAGATCGAAATCCCCCAGGTACAGTCCCTTCGCAAAACTTGGGCGGTTCCATTCCGTCTCGCGGGCGGCCTCGGCGACGGCGCGGGCTTCTGCGGCCGTGACATCGGTGCTCTTGTTTTCAGTGGCGGAGGTCATGGGAGGACTCCTCTTGCCGGTTGTGCCGGTTCGAGCCCAGGATCCGCCTCGGGTGGGGGACCCTTCAGCTGTCCCTCAATGCTACTCGCGGGTAGGTACCTGTGCTAGGGGAGGTTTGCGATGGGAATTCCACCGGCAGTTCCACTTTTCCGGTCTGGTGAACCAGCAGATCCCAGGCAAAATTGATGCCGCGGACCAGCCCACCCAACACATTCTTAACGGTGTACCAGGCGAGGCTCCCCGCTCCGACCAACGCAAGCGTGGCCATGGCGGCGGCCGCGATGAAGGCTGCCAGAACCAAGCCAAGGACGAGTGTTCCCACGAAGACGTAGGTGCTGGTGTCTAAAGTCGTAAAGTCGAACTGCATTGGGTCCCCTCCGCAACGCTGCCAAAGCCGACGTAGGATTCTCGACGACGTTGGTGTCGACACTAGGTGCGGCATCGGCGGTTCAGCTAGCGCCAACACGGGCCTTTCGCCGGTTGATATGGGATCGAAACCCTACGGGCAGGTAGATCACGAAAGGGTTGCGGCGCACCCTGCGTTAACCTTGTACGGGGCAGTTTTCGGGATTTCCGCTGCCATCAGGTTCCGAGGTAGCTGAAGGAGAGTACGTGTCCCGCTCAGCAATGTCCTCTGCCGACGCCATCAGTGCGCGGCTCAGAGACCTCGAACTTCTCACCAAAGGCCCCGCGTGGGCCCTCACACGCTCGGCCCCATGGGTCATCGCTGTGCTCCAAGCATCCTTCACGCGAACAAAACCGCAGCTTCCGCTCGAAGAGTTCCATGCCGACGTCGACGCTTTCCTTGAGCAGCTCCGCACGCAGGATCCCGGACTGGGCGGCCAGACGAGCGGCAAGGCGTTTGCGGACGAATGGACCCGCAAGCAGTTCCTGACACGCCGCAGCCAATCGGGCCAGATCGTCTACGAAGTCACCGAAGCCGCCGCACGCGTCCTGGCTTTCCTCGACAGCCTCTCCAGCGAACGTTCCACCCTCAACGGTTCCCGGCTCGGAACGCTGCTGGGCGACGTCGAAAAGCTCGCCAACGAGACGAACCCGGACCAAAGCGCCCGTTTGGAATCCCTTGAAGAGGAGATCCAAGAGCGCCAGCAGCTGATCGAAGACATCAGCTCGGGCGATTTCGACGGTCTCTTGGACGACGAAGAAGCGGTCGAAGCAGCCGGGAACATCCTGGACCTGGCGGCCAGCCTGCCTGCCGACTACAAGAAGATGCGCGACCGAATAGAAGAATTAGTGGGCGAACTCCGCAACCAGATCATCGAGGAATCGCTCAGTAAGGGCGCCACCATGGCGCAGGTCCTGGAAGCGGACAAGCGCTTGCGGCAGAGCCCCGAGGGCCGGACCTTCCGCTCCTTCACGGCATTCCTTGAGGACCCGCAGCAGCAGTTGCGCTTCCGTTCGGCGATCGGTGACGTGCTAAGCCGTCAGTTCGCGGATGATCTCAGCCATGAGGACCGAGAAACGCTCAAGAACCTCGTGGCGGAACTGCGCACGCAACACAGCCAGATCCAGCGCATCTATGGCCGCCTGTCCGAAAGCCTCAACAACTACATTCAGAGCGACGACATCCGCCAGTCCGTCCGCCTCCGGCAGGTCCTGCGCGAAGCCGAACAGGCTATCCGCTCCATGCCCTACGAACGCGACCGCCCCGGCCTGATCTGCGGCCCGGTGTTGTTCAATGCGGGATTCGAATCACTCGCCATGGTCAAGCTCTTCGATCCCGACGAGTTCGCGGCACCTCCAAAGCTCGCCGATCCCATCGCCTTCAGTGACGCGGACCGGGTCCGTTCGCTGCGCTCCGCGAAAGCAAGGCCCGACGTCGTCCGCTCTGCCATGGCGGGCGCCTCCACCCTGGCGGGGGCATGGCAGAACCTGCCCGAGGAAGAACGGCACATCAACACTGTCCGGGCCCTCCTGTCCGAGGCGCTGCACAGTGGTGCGGCGTTCGACCGGGCCGCCTGGGAAAACATCGACTTCGAACAAATCGATGGAAGCACACGCACCGCGTACCTGCCCCTCGTGACGCTGACTAAGGATTCCGATGACTGACGCCCTCCACCCCACTGAGCATGCTCCCTCTTCGGAGCAAGGACTGGACATAACGCAGCATGTCCAGTCCGAGGCTTCGCAGAACGGACATGCGCATTCTTCGACGGCGGCTCCGGCGGCTCCGGCGGCTCCGGCGGATGGGCATGTCCAGTCGGATCCGTTCCGCGTCACGCCCCGCGACACGTTCGTCGACGGCGCTGCGCTGTTCCCGGGAGATACCGGCGTTCTGCCCATGAAGGTCCGCCAAGCCCTCGTACGGCTGCTCAAGGGCCCATATATTGACGGCGGCCGTGACGAAAAGCTTTGGACTACCCTTCTGGACAACCAAGTGATTCTCCGCAGCAGGCTCTCGGAACTCTTCCTGAACTTGCAACTGGACCACGAACGGAAGATCGCGGTGCTCCGGCCGGTCGATCCGGAAGCCATCGGAGGCAGCGCCCGTTCAAGCATCCTGCGCCAACAACGCGCCTTGAGCCGGGTGGAAACCATCGTGCTTCTGCGCCTGCGGCTCCTCCTGGACCGCCACGTCACAGCCCAGACCGAGCCCGTCATCACCCGCGAAGAAATCGCCGAACTCGTCGCCCACTACCAGCCTTCCGGCCAACAAGACGCCCTCCGCGATACCGACGTCGTCAACCGCACGGTCACCAAACTCCTGGCCCGCCAACTCCTCCTGGCCACTGGCATCGAAGACACCTTTGCGATCTCCAAGGCCCTCCCACTAGCCCTCCCCTTCGAAAACATCGGCGACATCCCAGCCCAAATCGAAGCACTGATCGCAGTAGCAGCCGACGAATCAGGCACGGAGCCATTGATCGAACTAACGGAAACGGACGACCCCAACTCCAACGACGACGCTGACTCCGACACTGAGGAAGACAACGACCCGGTGACTGTCAGCAGCGGCGGCGACGGGGACATGCGGCAGCATGCGTCTAAGCGAGGAACGAGTGAGCATGCCGAGCATGTGTCCGGTGGCGTCCCGACTGGGGACCACAGCTCCGACGGAATCTCGCTCGAGGAGGCAGCCAAGTGACTATCGCGACCATGCTTCCTATCGGTGAACTCATCAACCCGGGCCAGATGCGCCTTGCCTTGGTCCAGGTGGTCAACTGGGGCACGTTCCATGGCGCCCACACGATGCATGTGGACCGCAACGGCACTCTGCTGACCGGTAATTCGGGCGTCGGCAAGTCGACGTTGTTCGATGCCATGCTCCGTGTCTTCGATGCCCGTCCGCGTTCAAATGAGGCTGCCGCGCAACGGGCCGGCGGAGCTGTGGAGGACAAGCGGACCACGTTCACTTATATGCGCGGAAAAGTGGGCGACAAAGCTGTGGGCGAAGGCTCGGCGAGTGCTTTCCAGCGCCCGGGCGCAACGTGGTCCGCCGTCGCACTGACGTTCGACAATGCGGCCGGGACCAAGATCACCATCTCGGCCCTGTTTGACCTGCCCAAGAACGGCACCGAGTCCAGCGTCGGCCGGTTCTACGTGATTGACAGCAAGCCCCTGGACCTCGGAGCGATCGAGGGCGTCGCCGAGAAGCGATTCACCAAGGGCGCGCTGGAAACCATCTTCCCGGACGCCCAGATCTTCGATGTTCACAAGGCTTTTGCGGAGCGTTTCCGCCGGCTTTTGGGCATCAACTCCGATCAGGCCCTCCCGCTATTGCGGGTGATCCAGGCGGGCAAGGGGCTCGGCGGTAGCGTCAACACATTCTTCCGCGACCAGGTGCTCGATGCTCCTGCGACGCTGACTGCTGCGGACGACGTCGTCGAGGAATTCAGCAACCTCATGTCCATCAGGCAGCGCTTGGAGGACGTTCGTCAGCAGCGCGATCAGCTCGCCCCCGTTCCCGGCATGAACAGGGAGTATGCCCAGTCGTTACTGGAGGCCAACCGGCTCCGGGAGCTCACCGGCGAGGAATTCGACGCCTACAAACAGCAGCTCTCGGTCACGGTCCATGCCAAGACTTTGGCCAGTTTCAAGGACCTTGCCCAGGCGAAAGCCAAGGAGCTCAGCGCTGAGCGAGGCGTCCGCGACGCGCTGGCGAAGGAGCTGCGCCAGCTCGAATCGGATTACAACAACCAGGGCGGCAACGCGATTTCGGCGATCGAGCAGTCGCTGGAAAACGCCCGGATCGGACTCAAGCTCCGCCAGCAGGTGGAGGAGGCAGCCCGCCAAGCACTGGGTGACGCCGGACTCAACCTTGAATGGACCGCTGAGGGTTGGGAGCAGGCCCACGAGCAGGCCGCGACCCGTTCCGCCGAGCTCAAGGACCATTCCGAAGCGCTGAGGGAGCTCCGGTTCGAAGCCTTCGACTGCCACGCCACCAAGAAACGTGAGCTTGCCGCAGCCCAGCAGGAGCTCGTGTCGTTGAAGACGCGCAAGTCTCTGCTGCCGCCGTCGAGCATTGAGAACCGCGCCGCGATCGCTGCAGCCACCGGCGTTCCCGAGGAGCGCATGCCGTTCGGCGGCGAGCTGATCGACCTCGCGGAGGACGAGGAACAATGGCGGCCCGCGGCCGAGCGCGCCCTGCGGAACCTCGCCACGACGCTGCTGGTTCCAGGCGAGCACTTTGCCGCCGTCACGCGCTACCTGAACGACAACATGGTCCGCGGAGCGCTGCGCGCGGTGGACGTCTCCAAGCCGCTCGTCGGCGGCGCTTTGGCTGTGGAGGACGTGTCCGACGGCGACCTGTTGACGAAGCTGAACATCCTCACCTTTGGTGCCAATGAGGACGCCGGGCAGTGGATCCGCGAGCGGATCGCCATCGATTTCGCCTACCCGTGCGTGGAAGACCCGGACGAGCTCGCGAAACTGGACAAGGGCCTGAGCTTGGGCGGAGTGGTCAAGCGCAACAGGCACACCGTCGAGAAGGACGACCGCTTCACCAGCCGCCAGGACTACGTTCTCGGTTTCGACAACGCTTCCAAACTGGAACTCGTGGCCGCGAAAGTCGGCGAGCTCGAAAACGAGCTTGCGAAGGCCGCCGAACTCGCCCAAAGCCGCGAGGACTCCCACCAGGGCATGACGCGCCAGCTCGAGGCGTTGCGTCGCATTGCCGACGACGAGCGTGGCTGGGAACAGGTTTCTGCCGTGGTGGCTGCAGAGGAACTCGCGAAGATCGAACAGCGGCTCAAGGATGCCTTGGCAGCGCAGGCCGATCTGGAACCCCTCCGCTCAAACATCGAGGCCGTGCGCGAAAGGCACCAGTCCTCCACAGGGTCGGCGGCGGTTTTACAGAGCGAATACAAGACGCTCGACCAACAGATGACCACGGCTGACGCCCTCCTGGATGCCGCACGCAACCGCCTTGGCCAGGCGCCGCCGTCGGACACCACCGTGACTGCCTTGGAGCCGTACTTCAGCTCATTCGGCGAAGTGCGCGAACTCCACGAACTCGACACTTTAGCTGCGGAAGTCCGGAGCAAGCTCTTGGCGGAGCTGCACGCTGCAGAGTCCCGGGGGCAAGCGTTGGCCGAGCGACTGACGCGCATGTTCGAAGGCTTCGTACGCGAATGGGGCACCGCCATTTCCGCGGACCACGGCACCTCGATCGGCGCCGCGGGGGAATTCGAGTCCCGCTATCACCAGATCGTGAGCGAAGGGTTGCCCGCCCAGGAAGCCGAATTCCGGCAATTCTTCAACCAGCGCACGCACGAATCGTTCAGCACGTTACTGCACTTGCTCGATGAGGAACGCCGCGCCATCACCAGCCGCATCCTGCCCCTCAACGGCATCCTGTCCGAGGTCAATTTCCACGAGGGAAGCTTCCTGGAACTCGACATCAAGCAGACGCTGCCCGCCACCGCGAAGCAGTTCAAGGACGCCATCCACAACGCGTTGAAGACGCGTCACACGCGCCCTTCTCGTGCTGCTGGTGCCGCTTCGGGTGCCGTCACCTCGCCCGAGGCGGACGACGACGTCGAACTCACCAACCGCTACAAGTCGCTCGAAACGCTGGTCAAGCGTCTCGGTTCGCAAACCCCCGAGGACCGGCGCTGGCGAGCCGAGGTCCTCGATGTCCGAGGGCATCTCTTCATCCAGTGCAAAGAGCACCGCTCCGTCCAAGGCCCGCGGGGTGGCAAGAAGACCGAGGTGTACATGCACGCTGACACCGGCTCAATGTCCGGTGGCGAACGGCAGCGCTTCACCGCGTTCATCATGGCCGCCGCGCTGAGCTACCAGCTGGGGATCGCCGAACAGGGTTTCACGACCTATGGCACGGTGATGATGGACGAGGCGTTCGTCCTGGCCTCCGAGGAGTTCGCCGGCGCGGGCATCAAGGCGCTGCACGAGTTCGGTTTCCAATTGTTGCTGGCGGCCCCCGAAAACGTGATCGACCTTTCCCGGCACCTTGGCTCCGTCACGGAAATCCTGCGCGACAAACGCACCAACCGCTCCGGCGTGCTCACCGCTCCTGTGATTGGTGGCCCGGGAGTGCCGGGCGGATGGCGTTCCGAGGCCAACCCGGTGGACATCGTGCTCCGTTAACCCCCATTGCGGGCGGACGCTCACTCACGTATGTGGCACTTACGGCGGACGCTCGCTCACTAGAGGTGAGCGAGCGCCGGGGGTTTTGCCGCCAAACGTGAGCGTGCGTCGTCCCTGGGCTGACTACCTGCCTTGGACCCGGTCCAGGAACTGGGCGGTCCGGGACTGCAGTCCCGCTATGTGGCGAACGACGACGGCGGCAGGGTCCGGAATGATTTCACTGACGGGTGGCTCCTTGCGGACGTTGGTACAGCATCGGAAGTCAGCGCAGATCAAGGTGCCCACTGTGTTGCCATCGCGACCCGATTGGCCTGCGCGTTTGGCCACCCAGAGATAGACATCGTCTTTGGAAAACACGTCGCGGCAAAGCTCGCAAAGGACCGAGCGTTTCTTGCCCGACCCTCCCTCGGGAGCGCGGAGCATGATGCCAATGAGGTTCCCATCATGTGGAACGACCAGATAGCCGCGCATCGGCATTTTTTTTTCGCGCCAGCCGAGGAATTCGAGGTTGTCCCAGTCGAGGGAACCAAAGTCTTTCGGAAGGTTGAGCTTGGCGGCCTCGGAGCGGCTCGCATTGATGAATGATGAACGGATTTGTTGAGCTGTGATTTTGCGCATGGCGAAGTTCTTTCGAATCGTTTGGACCCGCGAAGGGCAAAGGACGCTGGCGTTTGGCGATCCGCGTCTCGCATAGGCAGTGGGGCTAGAGTCCCTGGCCACTGAACGGGATGGCCGACGCAAGAGGAGTTGCCAAGCAGGCCAGTACGGCCACCTCGCCCACCATGGCAGTGCCAATGTGTGCAGTGCGCATGCTCATCCTCTCGATCCTTCGTGTTTTCGGGTCCGGCACGGTTCGGTGCATGAACCGGCTCTGTCATCTTTGCAAATGCCGTTCTCGCTGTCCAAAAACCCCTATGCATTGCAGCCCCCGCAGACCTGGACGCTCGTTCACGTATGCGGCACTTACGGGGGACGCTCGCTCACTAGAGGTGAGCGAGCGTCCGGCTTTGGGCCCCGATAGGTGAGCGAGCGTCCGGGATTTGAGGGGTGCGGGCCAATTAAGTGACGCTAATGTTTCGTAATTATCCAAAGGGTAGGCTAGCCTTACTTAGGTTTGCATCACTTACCTAAGGAGTCCCGTGGCTTCCGTCCACCCTCGCCGTGCCCTGCTGAAGACCGCAGGAGCAGCGACCGCCGCCTTGGCCGTCGTCGCCCTTTCCCTGACCGGCTGCTCGCCCGGTTTGGCCACCAGTAATTCCGCACCGATTCAGGGCTCTAGCGGCCAGTTTCCCGTCACCATCAAAAACGTCTTCGGAGAGACCACCATCAAGGCACAGCCCCAACGCGTGGTGACCGTCTCGTGGGTCAACGACGATGTCGCCCTGGCGCTCGGCGTCGTGCCCGTCGGTGTTCCGAAAAACGCCTGGGGCAACAACGGCAAGGGCTCCACCCCCTGGAAAGACGCCGCGCTTGAGAAGCTGGGCGCCGGATTCGGCACCCCGAAAGCGCCGGCCCAGTTCTCCGAGGCCGACGGTATCAACTTCACCGAAATCGCCAAGTTGGCTCCGGACGTCATCCTTGCCGCCTACTCAGGCCTCACCGAAGCCGACTACAAGAAGCTCTCCGAAATTGCCCCCGTGGTGGCGCAACCCGAACTCCCGTACGGCACCCCTTGGCAAGAGGCCACGACGATCATCGGCAAGGCCCTCGGCAAGAATTCGGAAGCGGTCAAGCTCGTCTCGGACACAGAGGCCACCATCAAGAACAAGGTCTCCGCTTTTCCGCAGCTCGCCGGCAAAACGTTCATTTACGGCAACCTCGAGCCGGCGAAGGGCGATGGTGTCAACGTGTACACCACGAACGACAACCGTCCACGGTTCTTGTCCGAAATCGGCATGAAACCTGCTCCCGTGGTGGAGAACGCCAGCAAGGGTTCCAAGGAATTCTTCGTTCCGTGGTCCGCTGAAAAGGCCAACGAGCTCTCCTCGGACGTCTTCGTGACGTGGGTGCCGGACTCCAAAACCACGGACCAGATCAAGACAGACCCCCTGCTCGGCCAGATCCCTGCCATCAAAAAGGGCGCCCTTGTTGCCGACTCCGACAACACTCTCACACTGGCGATTTCCGCGTCCTCACCGTTGAGCCTGCCGTGGGCACTGGACATGTTCCTGCCCCAGCTGGCAAAGGGTGCCGACGCGGCCGCCAAGTAAGCGAAGCGCCCGACATGACACAAAGTACGACGCTCGGAACCTTGCGCGAGTTGGCAGCACATGACCCTAAAAGCGCATCGAACGGGCATCAAGTGCCAGTTCGCGCGAAGATGCCGGGCAACCGTGCCGCCTGGCTGTTGGTCGCCGTCGTCGTGCTCGCTGTTGCCTGTGCCGCCTCGCTCGCGATCGGCGCAAGGGACATGTCCATTGCGACTGTCTGGCAAGCCCTCACGCAGTTCAACCCCGACGACGGTAACCACGCCGTGGTCCACACCCGCATTCCGCGCACTGTGCTCGGGCTGGTGGCGGGGGCTGCCCTGGGGCTCGCCGGGGCCGCGATGCAGGGTGTGTCCCGCAACCCCTTGGCAGACCCCGGCATTATGGGCGTCAACGCAGGAGCTGCACTGGCCGTGGTCATGGGAATCTACCTCTTTGGTATCTCCGGGGCGAGTGGCTACATCTGGTTCGCATTCGTCGGCGCCGCCGCAGCCGCCGTCGTCGTCTATCTGATTGCGTCCATGGGTCGTGAGGGTGCGACGCCGGTGAAGCTCGCTTTGGCGGGGGCGGCACTGAGCGCGGGACTCTATTCCGTCATGAACGTCCTTCTGGTGTCGAGCCAGGACACGCTGGACCGCTTCCGATTCTGGCAGGTCGGAGGAATCGCGGGCAGCGACTGGTCCGTGATCCTGGCGGGATTGCCGTTCCTGTTGCTTGGAGCGTCGATCGTGCTGGGCAGCGGCCGGGTCCTCAATAGTCTCGCCCTCGGCGACGATATTGCCCGAGGACTCGGGCGGAACGTGACGCTGGCGAGGGGCATCACCTCGCTGGGAATCGTGACCCTGTGTGGCGCGGCCACGGCGCTGGCTGGTCCCATCGGCTTTGTCGGGCTGGTGGTTCCACACGCCGTGCGTTTCTTTACCGGGCCGGACTACCGCTGGATCCTGCCGTTCTCCATGGTGCTCGCACCAGCCCTCCTGTTGGCTTCGGACGTGCTTGGCAGGGTGGTGCTGCTGCCAAGCGAAGTCCCGGCGGGCATCATGACAGCCATCGTCGGCGCTCCCGTCTTCGTGTGGCTCGTCCGATGCGGCAAGGGGGCCTCCTTGTGAGCAGCCTGAACACGTATGCGTCCCAACTGGCAGATAACACCCCCAAAAACGCTCTGAGAGGGCATGACGTGCCAACTCGCGCCGCCTCGAAGAGACTGAACCGGACCGCGCTCCTGGGTGCCGGCGTCGTGGTCCTCTTTGCGGTGACCGTGCTCCTGGGCAGCTACACGGTCACCGTTCCCGACTTTTTCAGGATCCTCACTGCCCACCTGACAGGCGGCGAGAAGATCCCCGGCGCAAGCTTCATCGTCATGGAAAACAAACTTCCCCGAGCGGTGCTGGCCATCCTGATCGGCGTGGCGTTCGGGCTCTCCGGCGGACTTTTCCAAACCATGCTTCGCAACCCGCTCGCGAGCCCGGACGTCATCGGCATTAGTTACGGCGCGAGTGCCGCGGCAGTCCTGGCCATCGTGGTGTTCGGGGCTTCCGGGGCCGCCGTGTCCGCTGCCGCTCTAGCCGGCGCAATCGGCGTCGCGCTTGTCATCTACGCTATTTCGCAGGGACCGAGCAGCGGGGGTCCAGGTGGCCGCGGCTCAGGAGGCCGGCACGGAAACGCGGCAGGCAACCGCCTTATCCTCGCCGGCATTGGTATCGCCGCCGCACTGGGGGCTGTGGTGAATTTCCTCATGACCCGGGCGGATATCCGGACAGCTTCCGAAGCCCTCATTTGGCTCAACGGTTCCTTGAATTCGGCCAATTGGGAGCGTGCGGGCGTCCTTCTCGCCTCGCTCGCGGTGCTCATTCCCGCGTTGGCCTTCCTCGCCGGGCCACTGCGCATGCTTGAACTCGGCGACGACGCTGCGACCGCACTGGGAATTCGGGTGAACGCCGTGCGTTTCGGGCTGGTGATCACCGCCGTCGCACTCGCAGCAGTGGCGACGGCGGCTGCCGGGCCGGTTGCCTTCGTCGCCTTCCTCGCCGGTCCGATCGCGCGCCGGATCATCGGACGGCCCAGCCTTCCGGCGTCGGCGTTCACGGGCGCCCTCATTGTCCTGGCGGCCGACTACTTCGCATACAACGTGGCGCCCCTTGTCCTGGCCGGCACGGTACTGCCGGTCGGCGTAATTACTGGCGCACTCGGTGCTCCATTCCTGTTGTGGCTGCTGGTCACGTCCCATCGAAAGGAAGCCTGATATGGCACAACTGAGCGCGCGCGGCTTGACGCTCCAATACGGGCAGCGACGGGTGGTCGAAGGGCTCTCGACAGAGATTCCCGAGGGGATGGTGACTATGATCGTGGGTGCCAACGCTTGCGGAAAGTCCACGCTGCTCCGGGGGCTGTCGAGGCTCCTGAAGCCCAGTGGCGGCGTCGTCACCTTGGACGGAAAGGATATCCACTCCCGTCCGGCCCGCGAACTCGCCCGCACCTTGGGTCTTCTTCCGCAGCATCCCCTTGCCCCGGATGGCATCACTGTCCGCGAACTTGTGGGCCGCGGGCGTTATCCGCACCAAGGATTCTTCCGTAGCTGGGGGACTGGTGACCTGTCGGTGCATGATCTCGCCGTCGAACGCGCGCTCGAAAGCACTGCGACGGTGGAGTTGGCTGAGCGGAACGTCGACGAACTGTCCGGCGGCCAACGCCAACGGGCGTGGATCGCCATGGCCCTTGCGCAGGAAACGGAGGTCCTGCTCCTCGACGAGCCCACCACCTATCTTGACCTGGCACACCAGGTGGAGGTTCTGGATTTGGTAACCGACCTCAACCGCAACCGCGGAACCACGGTGGCCATTGTGCTGCACGACCTCAATCTGGCGGCGCGATACGCGGACCACGTCATCGCCATGAAGGCGGGTGCGATTGTTGCCGAGGGGCCCGCTGCCGATGTGCTCACCGAAGACCTGGTCCGCGACGTTTTCGGACTGGAATCCCGGGTGGTTCCCGATCCGCTGTCTGGCACCCCGCTCATCCTCCCGATCGGCCGACACCATACAGCCACGTCCCCAACCCCTCTCGAACTGGAGTTCGCCTCATGAGCGCAGACACAGGAGCCGCTGTGCGGAATACAGCCACGGAGCCGATGACCCTGGCCTTCGACGTCACAGTCACGGCTGTGGAGGATATCGGCCCCAATTTTCGCCGCATCACTTTCGGCGGATACTGCCTTCGCGATTTCGGTGTTTCGGGAAACACCATGGACCTGCGGATCAAGCTCATGATTCCCTCGCTCGACGCCGGCGGCCACCGGCTGCCGCTCCCCGCCTTCAACACGAGCGATGCCGGCTGGTACAAGGAGTGGCTAGGCATGGATCCCGCGGTGCGTGGTTCGATGCGGACCTACACTGTGCGGAACGAGAGGCTCGACGCCGTCTACCCGGAGATCGACGTCGACTTCGTGATGCACTTCGACGACGACGACGGCGGCGCGGCCCACCGGACGGGCGCGGCCCACCGGACGGGCGCGGCCCACCGGACGGTTGGGCCTCACCGGACGGGCGGGCCGGCGGCCTACTGGGCGCGCGCAGCGAAACCGGGGGATGCCATCACCATCATCGGCCCCAACAATCGGGCGGCACACTGCATCACAGCGGAAACCTACTCCGGTATCGAATGGCGTCCCGGCTTGGCACAGCGCGTTCTCCTTGCCGGAGACGAGACTGCCGTGCCGGCCATCAGCGCCATCCTGGAATCATTGCCGGAAGACTTAAAGGGGCATGCCTTCCTCGAAGTGCCTGAGGCGGCCGATTTCCAAGACCTCGCCACAGACGCCGACGTCGAAATCACCTGGCTCGCGCGCGGCGCGCTCGGCAGCCGCTCCAGGCCTCGTGGCGAGCTGCTGCGGGAAGCCGTCCGCGGAGCTGTTCCCGTCCCCGGCTGGGTAGGCATCATCTCGCTCGACGGGCCCGCCGGTCCCGAACCGGAAGACGTCAACATCGACCAGGACATCCTGTGGGATACCCCGCTGCGCATGGACACAGCCGCCATCCAAGCGAGCCGGAATCCAGGCCTTCCCGCCGGTGCGTTGCCGTTCTACGCCTGGATCGCGGGCGAGGCCGGGGTGGTCAAGGAGCTCCGGCGGTACCTCGTCCGGGACGCGGGGATCGACCGTAAGCAAGTGGCGTTCATGGGGTACTGGCGCAAGGGGAAAGCCGAACTCTAGCCAGCCTTCCCCGACCCTCGCTTCCCGGACCCTCGCTCACGTATGCCCCCAAATTCCGGAACCCTCGTTCACATCTGGTGAGTGAGCGTCCCGGGAAACGGCGGCATACGTGAGTGAGCGTCGAATTAACCTGGGCTTTGCCCGCGGGCAACCGGGCGGGGCTACGCTGGCGTCGTGGCTGGGAACGTGCGGCATGCTGACCAGAACGGACGACGGCGGTTTGTTGCCTTGGGCGATTCCTTCACTGAAGGTGTGGGGGACCGGAACGAGACGTTGCCGAATGGCGTCCGGGGCTGGGCCGACCGCGTCGCGGAGAAACTGGCCAAGGCCGAACCTGGCTGGGAATATGCCAATCTTGCGGTCCGAAGCAAGCGTCTCCGTCATGTCGTTGAGGAGCAGATGGACCGGGCCGTTGCGATGGGTCCCACGCTCATCACGCTTTATGCCGGCGGCAACGACATCCTGGACTTCGGTACGGACATGGACCAACTCATGGCCGAATACGAAAGACTCGTGGCACGTCTTGCGGCCACGGGAGCCACGTTGGTCTTGTTCACCGGGTACGACGTCAAGGTGTCGGCCGTGCTGGAACCCTTCAAGAAGCGCAACACCCTCTACAACGAGCGCGTCCGCGAACTGGCCGCAAAGTACGGGGCCGTGCTGGTGGACTATTGGTGCCTTGACGCCTACCACGACCGACGGATGTGGGCCTCTGACCGTCTCCATATGTCCAAAGCCGGACACAAATACATGGCGGCGCAGGTCTTGGACCACCTCGGCGTAGCCCACAAGTTCTCGCCTAAGGATTGGGAACCGCCGCAACGCCTCAAACTGCGTGATTGGGAACGTCGCCAGCGGCGCTGGGTGAACGATTGGGTCCTGCCGCTGTTCGGCCGTAAGCTCCGCGGCGTCACGTTGGGGGACACGTTGCGCCCACGCTGGCCGGAGCCAGTGAAGGTTCCGCGGAAGGCCGGCTTGCGTAAGCTCGCGGAGCGCCAAGCCGCCGCGGCTGGTTCGGCAGCATCCGGCGACGCCGACTCGGCCGAAAGCAACGCTCGAACTAACGGGGGGACACAACCATGACCACGCACACGCCGCTGCGATTCGTCGCCGTCGGGGATTCCTTTACGGAAGGCGTCGGTGACCGTGACCTTCGCCTTCCGAACGATTGCCGCGGTTGGGCAGATCGTGTCGCCGAGGAACTGGCCCGGCATGAGGCGCACACCCGCTACGCCAACTTGGCCCTCCGCGGCCGTCGGCTCAAGCAGATCATCGCTGAACAGCTTGAGCCGGCGCTTGATATGGCTCCCACACTTGTCAGTTTCCACGCCGGCGGCAACGATCTCCTCGGCGCACGGCTGGACATGCGCACCTTGGTCGCCGGATTCGAGGAGGCCGTTGCCCGGATTGCGCAAAGCGGTGCCCGGATCCTGCTGTTCACCGAGTACAACGTTCCGCTCTCGCCAGTGTTGGAACCCCTCAAGCTACGCACAGCCGTTTTCAACAAGCACATCCGGCGTATTTCCGCGGCGTACCGAACGCTTCTCGTGGACCACTGGTGCTTCGAAAAGTACCAGGACCGCCGCATGTGGGCGCCGGACCGGCTGCACATGTCCGGCGTCGGGCACGAATATATGGCGAAGAGGGTCTTGGAAGTGTTGGGCGCCGCGCACTCGTTGGGTTCACCTGTGCTGGGGACTTTGCCGCCGCGGAGCCGTGCGGAGATTCTGGCCGACGACGCCGCGTGGTTCAGTCGCGATGTGGCGCCGTGGCTTTCGCGTCGTCTCAGGGGAGTTTCGAGCGGGGACCACTTGAGCGCCCGCTGGCCGGACCTTATGCCGGTTGTGTTGCCGGAGCAGTTGGGGACGTCCCGTGAACTGGCCCGGCTTTGAGAACCCGAACCAGCGTCACGCCTAACAACTTTTTGGCGGCCGGCGGGCATCGAAGCCGCGAATTTCCGGGGTTCTCGTCGAGGGAGGGGCTAAAAATGTGCTCTGCGTGACGCCCCGGACGCGCAACGGGTCAGTCCAGCAGGTTTTCGTACCCTTTGGACGCCGTGGTGACTGTGAATTCGATGATCTCGAAGTCTGCCACCCCGTTGACGAAGAACGGATCCGTTGCCAGGGAAGCATCCAGGGTTGCACGGTCAACGTTGGACAAAAGCACCCCTCCGATGGCCGGAACGCGACGTCCGGACGCAAGGAAAGTGCCGGCGTCGAACGCGTCCTTGACCCAATCCATATGCGCGGGGCGGTGGAAATCGACGATCTCCTCGGGAACTTTGTATGTCAGCGAAACGACGAACATGCCGCCAGCCTACAGCCCGGAGGGCGGCCAAAAGGGCCACCCTCCGTAACCGCAATGCTTTACGGCAGGAGTTTGACAGCTGAGTTCCAGTTGTAGTCGGGGTGGGCTTCGCTGATCTGCAGGGTCATGACGAGCAGCTGGAATGCTTCGAGTTCACGTGAGCGGCGCAGCGGCCCGACGTTCACGGGGCGCAGCCCGGCACCCTTGACGAAGTCGACGACGGCGGCAGTCGCCTCGGTGTCGTCGCCCGCCACCAGTACGTCCAGGGTCTGTCCGGCTACCTCACCATCGGCGAGAGTGGCTGCGAAGACGGTGTTGAACGCCTTCACTACCGATGCGCCGGGGACCAGAGCCTGGAGTTCTTCAGCTGCCGAGGTTCCGGCGGGGACGGTGAGCGAATCGAAGGTCTCGAAGTTCACGGGGTTGGAGATGTCCACGATCGTCTTGCCGTTGAGCGCGGAGCCATAGGAAGAAAGCACTTCCTTGGAGGCATCGAATGGAGTTGCGAGCACCACGATGCTGCCTTCGACGGGGGATCCGGTGATTCCGGAGGTCCCGTGGACCTTGTCCGCAAGTGCAGCAGCGGAGTCGGAGTTGCGGCTAAGGATCTGGACGCTCTTGCCAGCGGTAGCGGCGCGGGCCGCAATGCCGGACGCCATGTTGCCGGTACCGATGATGGTGATGTCAGCCATTGTTGTTTCCTTTGCTCGGGTGCTCTTGGTTCCGCGGATTGCTCCGCATCTATTTACTTGAAGCTTCAACTAAGACAATAATGACCCTAAGTTGAACTGTCAAGTACTAATTTCCTTCTAAGATGAATCCATGACCGAACCGCGCTGGCTCAATGCCGACGAACGCCGTGCCTGGCTGGCCCTCTTGAGCATCAACACCCTCCTACCCGCCGCCCTCGACACCCAGTTGCAAGCGGCCGGCAAATTGTCCCTGTTCGACTACAACGTGCTCGCCATGCTGTCCGAAGCGGATGGTCGTTTCCTGCCGATGAGCGAGCTTGCCGCCCGCACGAGCGCTTCCTTGTCGAGGTTGTCGCACGTTGTCACCAAGCTGCAGAGGCGCGGCTGGGTTGAGCGAGAGGCGCACCCAGGCGATGCCCGCGTCACCGTTGCGCACCTGACTGACGCCGGCTTGGACACCATCGTGTCCCTCGCTCCGGGGCACGTGGATGCCGTCCGCACCTTGATGTTGGATGCCATGACCGACGACGACGTTGCGGACCTCGCACGGATCGGCGAGAAGATCGTGGCGCGCTTGGACGACGGCCACTGGATCCTGCGCGAACACTGAGCCTCGAACACTGAGCCTTGAACACTGGGCCTCGGATACTGGGCCTCGAATACTGGGGTGCGGGCGGGCGTGACGCCCGCACCCCAGTGATGAAAGACTGGCGCCATGGATTTTTCTGCCCGGTATGTGGCATTGGGAGACTCGTTCACCGAAGGACTGGGGGACGCCGACCCCTCGCGCCCTAACGGAGTCAGGGGATGGGCGGACCTGGTTGCCCATCAATTGGCCCGAAGCAATGACGATTTCGGCTACGCCAATCTGGCCATCCGCGGCAAGAAGCTCCGGCAAGTCATGGCAGAGCAGGTGGACGCCGCCGTCGCACTCCAACCGACGCTGGTGACCCTTTATGCGGGCGCGAACGACATCTTCCGCCCCAAAGTCGACATCGACAGGCTCATGGAAGACTACGCAGCCGGCATCGAGAAGCTCAGCGTCACTGGCGCTACGTTGCTTCTTTTCACGGGTTTCGATGCCCGCAGTTCCAAGGTGTTCGGCGCCATGCGCGGACGCACCGCTATCTATAACGAGCTAGTGCGGGAAATCGCCGAAAACCACGGCGCGCTCCTGGTGGACTATTGGCGATTCAGCGAATACCACGACTGGCACATGTGGGGCCAGGACCGTATGCACATGTCCACTGCTGGTCACATCAACATGGCCAACCGGGTCCTGGCCGTCCTGGAACACGAAGGTCCCCTCGACGCACCGCCGCCCGTGCCGCAACCCCAGCTTGCCAGGGTGGAAGCCTTGAGGGCCAACGCGCGCTGGGCCCGTGAACATGCCGCCCCGTGGGTCATCCGCCGGGTTACGGGAAAGTCGTCCGGCGACGGGCTCAGCCCGAAGTATCCGCAGCTCACCCGACCCTAACCGGACTGCGCAGGGGGGCTCCGGAACCCGGGCGTGGCGAGCAGACCGCCGTCGTTCTTCACTACGAGCACGTCCACGTCCCAGCGCGCCGTAGCCAGCGTGAGGGTCCGGGCGCCGCCGGCCATGATGGCGGTGGCCAGGACATCGGCCGTGATGATGTCGGCGGCGGCAACCGATACCTGCCGGTATCCGGCCGTCCGCTCGCTTTGCAGGCCTACGGTCCAGATGTGGTGGCCGCGTTCGCTCGTTCCTGAGGTCGCTAGGGCCCGTTCGCCTGCGTTACCGAGCGGAAACGCGGTCAGGAGCGACGTCCGATCATCGGGGTCAACGATCCCCGCCAACCACGAACGCTCGCTCCCCGGGATCGGCGATCCGTGCACCAGCACATCCCCTCCCGCATTGAGGCACCAGTCCTTCAACCCCAGAGCGAGAAGCGACGTTCCGGCTTCCCGAATCGCATGCGCCTTGACGATCCCCGCCAAGTCCACGACGCCGTCCGGCCGTTCGGCCGTGAACGCCCCCTCCGTCAGGGTTCGCCACTCGGAGGCCTCGACATACAACCGGCGCATGTCCGCCGAAGCATCCGCCAGGGCCAGCTCGCGCCGGGCCATCGCGCTCGCCTCCGAATCGGGCCGGTACAGACTGAACGTCCGGTCCAGCCCGTTGAACAACCGCTCGACGACGGCGGTGGCCGCCTCGAGCTCATCCCCCACGGGTTGGGCTGCCGCCTCTGGAGGGGCCGGGACGGCGAGGCTCACCACTGTGCCCATGCTGGTGAACGTGCGGGAGCGAAGGCGCGGTTCCGTATTGTCCCGAGCAGGCTCGCTGGGCCTAGAAATGGGCTGCATCGAGGGCTGCCTGGAGAGACGTCAGATACGCATCGCTGGTAATGGTGGCGCCGCCAATGGTCTGGACGTTCGCCGATTGCGCACTCAGGACCTCGGAACGGAGCAGCGGTGCTGCCCTGGCGCTGATCTGAACCGATCGTTGTTCCTGGTCGGTCAGGTGCAGGGCCGTGATGTCGGTGATCGCTCCGGCTTTGACGGTCACTTGGACCTGTACTATTCCGAAGCGCGTCTGCACAGCTTCGCCGGCATAGGTGCCGCTCGCCTTGGCTGAGGCTCCCAGGCTGGAGCTGGTCCCGTTTCCCGAGGACGATCCGGGAGCGCTGCTCCCGGTGGTTCCGGCCGCCGTCGAGCCCGTGGCCGCCGTCGAGCCCGTCCCGCCTGTGGTTCCTGTTGAGGAGGTAGTGACCGCAGACGCGTTGGAGGTCGCCACGTGCGCGCCTGCCTGCCAACCGGCGAGGAGGATCGCCGCCGAAGCAAATGCCGCTGATATTCCTGCCCTGAATCTCACCAGTCGAACCTTTCGTAGTGGAGCTGTTCTTCCCGCACGCCGGAGCTTTTCGCCTCGGCCAGTACCTGCCCTGCCCATGCGGTCGGACCGCAAACATAAACATCAGCATCTGCTATGTCCGGCACAAAGTCCCGCAGCCGTGAGGAGTCCGCGGAGGCCGGTAGCCATGTGTTGCGGCCATGTGCAGCCCGTGGACCTGTCAAGTGGAAGAGGGTGGCACCACGTTTCCGGCACAATTCCAGGATTTCCTGGCCAAGGAACAGTTCCTCCGGGCTGCTGCCGCGCAGCAGGACCGTTGCCTGGCCCGGCGCGAAGGGGGTGGATTCCAGGAGTGCCCGGAGCGGAGTGATCCCGATTCCTGCCCCGATCATCACAACCCGGTCCCGGCTCCGGGCCGCCGTGCTGAAGACCCCGTATGGTCCTTCGATAGCTACTTTCGTCCCGGGCTTGAGCGAGGCGAGCCGGGCCGAACCCGCGCCGAGATTCCGGACGGTGATCCGCAAGCTCGGCTGCCGCGATGATCTGTTCGACGTCGGCCCAACCTGCGGTTCCGCCGACAAACTGAACGGATGCGCCTGCCACCACATGCCTGGGGCGAGGAAGC
The DNA here is from genome assembly GCF_039539965.1 of Arthrobacter methylotrophus. Lineage (NCBI taxonomy): Bacteria > Bacillati > Actinomycetota > Actinomycetes > Micrococcales > Micrococcaceae > Arthrobacter > Arthrobacter methylotrophus. Next base: position 4,791,168 of record NZ_BAABED010000001.1, read on the forward strand.
GCCAGACGAAGAACCGGCCGCCGTTGCCGGACAATTCATTCAATCGCAACCCGGTCATTTCGATACTCACGACGTCAGGGGACACTCGCACCACACGTCGCACGGTCAGCTGGTGCCGGTAGGTTGCTATCACCGGCTTCGCAATGCGGTACCAAGCCAACGCCGAACCCGTTCCTATGCAAAGCAGCAGCCAGTACCAGCGCTGCCAGGTGCCTTCAGCGAACAGACCGCCCACGCTGAACTGGTGGGGCAAAGCGGTTGCAACCGCCAGATACGTGAGCAGATGAACGAAGTACCAGAATTCGTAGGGAAAACGGCGCCGTACGGCCACCAGCGAGGTGACCACGACGGCAATGAACAACGCCATGGAGACGAAGGCCAGCCACATATCGGGTACCAATACCCAGAGCGCGACGGCCTCGCTGACGGGATTCAGCCCTTCGGCCATGCCGTAGCCGGTAGCCAGAAGAAGTCCGTGCGCCAATAAGAGGTAGAGCGCCGGTTTTCCCAGTTTGCGATGGAATTCCAGCGCCCTGTCATGCCCGACGGCACCGTCAACGAAAGGCAAACGCGCCGCGAGCAGAAGCATCAGGATGACGAGATCCATGCCGGCAAGCCCCGCGAGGATCCCGACGGCGGTAACCGCTTGGGTGGCGTTCCCGACGGACGACACACCGCCGTCGGCGAGCCACAAAGCCAGCGCCGCCGCGAGGGATGCCCAGAGCGCGACCGTGAGCAGGTCCGCTCGGAACATGCGTCGGCGATGCTGAGCGGCGAACTTTCCTTTGGTGGGGTTGTGTCGCGTGTCCCCTCGGTGAGGGGATGGCGGGGTCCCTGCACGTTGGCCCGGGGAGGCGAGGAGTTGTGAGTTCATGACTCAAGATTGAACTCTCAAACTTTCGTTCTGCTGTGAGGGGCCTAGCCCGCGCTTATGATTCGAGGCGCGTAGTGGTGAGGTTCTTATACACCCGATTGGCGATAATTTGCCCCAGCCCCTAGACTTATTAGGCGCTAGGTGGCGCGGAGCGTGTGCAATTGCTCCGGTTGGTGGTGACTGTTGGCAACAACGGGAAATCCGCGGGCCGGTAGTTAGGGGCTCAAGTTGCGTGCATTCCAGTATTCGCCCAGTATCCGGCCTCTTGTCCGGACCCACTACCTTCGCCGCAGCGGTGATCATTGGCTGATTTCAGTCGAGTAATCCAGCCCTGCGGAAACTACCGAAAATGGTGTGGGTTGGTTGCGGACGTCGCCTGTCGCACGGCAAGCAGGAACTCTGCTGACCGTTTCATTTTAATCTTTAGGAGAGTCGTCATGGCAGCAAACTGCCAGGTGACCGGAGCCGAGCCGGGCTTTGGACACAGCATTTCGCACTCGCACCGCCGCAACAAGCGTCGGTTCGATCCCAACATCCAGAAGAAGCGCTACTGGGTTCCGTCCCTGCGCCGTAATGTCACGCTGACCCTGTCGGCCAAGGGCATCAAGACCATCGACGTTCGCGGCATCGACGTAGTCGTCGCCGAAGTTCTGGCTCGTGGGGTGAAGCTCTAGTGGCAAAGGACAAGGACGTACGTCCGATCATCAAGCTGAAGTCGACTGCGGGAACGGGTTACACCTACGTAACCCGCAAGAACCGTCGTAACGACCCGGACCGTCTGGTCCTGAAGAAGTACGACCCCAAGATCCGCCAGCACGTCGAATTCCGAGAGGAGCGCTAAACATGGCAAAGAAGTCCAAGATTGCTCGCAACGAGCAGCGCAAGGTCATCGTTGAGCGTTACGCTGCCAAGCGTCTCGAACTGAAGAAGACCCTGGTTGACGCAAACGCGACTGACGAAGCACGCGAAGAGGCTCGCCTCGGCTTGCAGAAGCTGCCCCGCAACGCGTCCCCGATCCGTCTGCGTAACCGCGACATCATCGACGGCCGCCCGCGCGGTACCTTCCAGAAGTTCGGTATCTCCCGTGTTCGCTTCCGCGACATGGCTCACCGTGGTGAGCTCCCGGGCATCACCAAGTCTTCCTGGTAATCCAGAAGCACTAGAAGGGTCGGTAACCATTTGGTTGCCGGCCCTTCTTGCATTTAACCGTCAATTCGGTTCAAGTGGTGCAGCACACATTATTGAATAACGACGGCGCTGGCTTCATTTTGCGCGACACCGGCTGTTTTGCCCCGGATTGCCGGGGTTGTTGCTCGCCTGGGGTGCGATTTGCGTGGGGTGTTTGGGGTGTGTAAAGTTATTCGAGTCGCCGCCGCTGGTGCGGAAAGTTTGCGACCGACTCCCTTCCAAATGGAAATCATTTTCTGGTTCGTTTTTTGTGTTCCGGTGTGGTTTTGGGGTGTCCTGGATGGTGTTTTGTCTGGTGTGGTTCCCGGGTTCGGGAGTTGCGCGGGGCTGGCGGGTCTGGTAAGTTTGGGAAGTTGCTCCGGAGCGATCTTGGACCGTGTGGTTTGGGTGGTGTCGGGTGTGTCTGTTGTTTGAGAACTCAATAGTGTGCCAAGTTTGTTGATACCGATTTTTTATTGAATTGGTTGTTTTGGCTGGTCTTGTGTCACTTTTTGTGGTGTGGGGCTGGTTTTTACGGCTGGTTTCAAATTTTGTGCAGCCCTGTCGCCGTTATTTCCGGTGGTGGTGGTTGTGTCTGTTTTTGTTTTACTTCAACGGAGAGTTTGATCCTGGCTCAGGATGAACGCTGGCGGCGTGCTTAACACATGCAAGTCGAACGATGATCCTCAGCTTGCTGGGGGGATTAGTGGCGAACGGGTGAGTAACACGTGAGTAACCTGCCCTTGACTCTGGGATAAGCCTGGGAAACTGGGTCTAATACCGGATATGACCGATCGCCGCATGGTGTGTTGGTGGAAAGCTTTTGCGGTTTTGGATGGACTCGCGGCCTATCAGCTTGTTGGTGGGGTAATGGCCTACCAAGGCGACGACGGGTAGCCGGCCTGAGAGGGTGACCGGCCACACTGGGACTGAGACACGGCCCAGACTCCTACGGGAGGCAGCAGTGGGGAATATTGCACAATGGGCGAAAGCCTGATGCAGCGACGCCGCGTGAGGGATGACGGCCTTCGGGTTGTAAACCTCTTTCAGTAGGGAAGAAGCGAAAGTGACGGTACCTGCAGAAGAAGCGCCGGCTAACTACGTGCCAGCAGCCGCGGTAATACGTAGGGCGCAAGCGTTATCCGGAATTATTGGGCGTAAAGAGCTCGTAGGCGGTTTGTCGCGTCTGCTGTGAAAGACCGGGGCTCAACTCCGGTTCTGCAGTGGGTACGGGCAGACTAGAGTGATGTAGGGGAGACTGGAATTCCTGGTGTAGCGGTGAAATGCGCAGATATCAGGAGGAACACCGATGGCGAAGGCAGGTCTCTGGGCATTAACTGACGCTGAGGAGCGAAAGCATGGGGAGCGAACAGGATTAGATACCCTGGTAGTCCATGCCGTAAACGTTGGGCACTAGGTGTGGGGGACATTCCACGTTTTCCGCGCCGTAGCTAACGCATTAAGTGCCCCGCCTGGGGAGTACGGCCGCAAGGCTAAAACTCAAAGGAATTGACGGGGGCCCGCACAAGCGGCGGAGCATGCGGATTAATTCGATGCAACGCGAAGAACCTTACCAAGGCTTGACATGGACTAGTAAAGCGCAGAGATGCGTTCCCCTCTTGAGGCTGGTTCACAGGTGGTGCATGGTTGTCGTCAGCTCGTGTCGTGAGATGTTGGGTTAAGTCCCGCAACGAGCGCAACCCTCGTTCTATGTTGCCAGCGCGTGATGGCGGGGACTCATAGGAGACTGCCGGGGTCAACTCGGAGGAAGGTGGGGACGACGTCAAATCATCATGCCCCTTATGTCTTGGGCTTCACGCATGCTACAATGGCCGGTACAAAGGGTTGCGATACTGTGAGGTGGAGCTAATCCCAAAAAGCCGGTCTCAGTTCGGATTGGGGTCTGCAACTCGACCCCATGAAGTCGGAGTCGCTAGTAATCGCAGATCAGCAACGCTGCGGTGAATACGTTCCCGGGCCTTGTACACACCGCCCGTCAAGTCACGAAAGTTGGTAACACCCGAAGCCGGTGGCCTAACCCCTTGTGGGAGGGAGCTGTCGAAGGTGGGACCGGCGATTGGGACTAAGTCGTAACAAGGTAGCCGTACCGGAAGGTGCGGCTGGATCACCTCCTTTCTAAGGAGCACCATTATTGCCCCTGTGCTGTCTGCATGGATGGTTCGGGGGTGTGTGGAAGCAAAGCCCATTGCGCAGGCGTTCGTTCTGCGGTGGGTGCTCATGGGTGGAATTTCAGCAGATAGCGGCCGGTGTTTTTTCTGTGCTTAGTACGGTTGTCTCTCGTTTTGCGGGGGGTGGTCTGGAAGGGTGCGGGGAGGGTGTTGGTGTTCGTGTTTGGCACACTGTTGGGTCCTGAGGCAACAGGGTCGGGAGGGGTTGCGTGGCCTGTGAGGGTTGCGTGGTTTGTTCCGGGTTTGTTTGTTTCTGGTTTCCTGGCTGCATGGTTCGTGCGTGTGGTTTCCTGTTCCTGGTGTTTTTTGTGGGGGTGGGGGCTGGTGCGGGGTGTGTGGTACGGGGTTGTTGTTTGAGAACTACATAGTGGACGCGAGCATCTAGGCACGGGCGGGCTTTCGGGTTTGGTCCGTGTCTTACAGCAATTTCTTTTTTATGAACCCGGCCATTTTGGTGGTTTGGTTCTTTCGAGAGTTTTTGATCTTTGTGTGGTCAAGTTTTTAAGGGCACACGGTGGATGCCTTGGCATTAGGAGCCGAAGAAGGACGTAGGAATCTGCGATAAGCCTGGGGGAGTCGATAACCGGACTGTGATCCCAGGATGTCCGAATGGGGAAACCCCGCCAGGGGCGTTTAGGCGTGATCTGGTGACCCGCATCTGAACACATAGGGTGTGTGGAGGGAACGCGGGGAAGTGAAACATCTCAGTACCCGCAGGAAGAGAAAACAAGAGTGATTCCGTTAGTAGTGGCGAGCGAACGCGGATGAGGCCAAACCGTTCCATGTGTGATAGCCGGCGGGCGTTGCATGGGCGGGGTTGTGGGACTTTCCGTACTGGTTCTGCCGGACCGGTGGGGTGTGGGTGCAGGCATAGGTGAACGGTCTTGAAAGGCCGGCCGGAGAGGGTGTTAGCCCCGTAACCGTAATGTTGTGTACCGCCTGGAGAGGATCCCAAGTAGCACGGGGCCCGAGAAATCCCGTGTGAATCTGTCAGGACCACCTGATAAGCCTAAATACTTCCTAATGACCGATAGCGGACCAGTACCGTGAGGGAAAGGTGAAAAGTACCCCGGGAGGGGAGTGAAACAGTACCTGAAACCGTGTGCTTACAATCCGTCGGAGCAGCCTTGTAGTTGTGACGGCGTGCCTTTTGAAGAATGAGCCTGCGAGTTAGTGTTACGTCGCGAGGTTAACCCGTGTGGGGTAGCCGTAGCGAAAGCGAGTCTGAATAGGGCGAGTTAGTGGCGTGATCTAGACCCGAAGCGGAGTGATCTACCCATGGCCAGGTTGAAGCGACGGTAAGACGTCGTGGAGGACCGAACCCACTTCAGTTGAAAATGGAGGGGATGAGCTGTGGGTAGGGGTGAAAGGCCAATCAAACTCCGTGATAGCTGGTTCTCCCCGAAATGCATTTAGGTGCAGCGTTGCGTGTTTCTTGCCGGAGGTAGAGCTACTGGATGGCCGATGGGCCCTACAAGGTTACTGACGTCAGCCAAACTCCGAATGCCGGTAAGTGAGAGCGCAGCAGTGAGACTGTGGGGGATAAGCTTCATAGTCGAGAGGGAAACAGCCCAGACCACCAACTAAGGCCCCTAAGCGTGTGCTAAGTGGGAAAGGATGTGGAGTTGCGAAGACAACCAGGAGGTTGGCTTAGAAGCAGCCATCCTTGAAAGAGTGCGTAATAGCTCACTGGTCAAGTGATTCCGCGCCGACAATGTAGCGGGGCTCAAGTACACCGCCGAAGTTGTGGATTTCAGATAGTAGACAAGCCTTCGTGGTTCAGTCGTCTGGAGTGGTAGGGGAGCGTCGTGTGGGCGGTGAAGTCGCGGTGTAAACCAGCGGTGGAGCCTACACGAGTGAGAATGCAGGCATGAGTAGCGAAAGACGGGTGAGAAACCCGTCCGCCGAATGATCAAGGGTTCCAGGGTCAAGCTAATCTGCCCTGGGTAAGTCGGGACCTAAGGCGAGGCCGACAGGCGTAGTCGATGGACAACGGGTTGATATTCCCGTACCGGCGAAGGACCGCCCATGCCAAGCGGGGGATACTAACCGCCCGGAGCCTGCCCTATCACCCTTGTGGTGTGCGGGTTTTGGCCGAGCGCGGGATCTGATCCCGGGAGGTAAGCGTATTAACAGGTGTGACGCAGGAAGGTAGCCGGGCCGGGCGATGGTTGCCCCGGTCTAAGGATGTAGGGTCAGCGATAGGCAAATCCGTCGCTGTGTCTTTGATGACGTTCCTGAGATCTGATGGGACCCCCGTTCGGGGGGATCCGGTGATCCTATGCTGCCTAGAAAAGCATCGACGCGAGGTTCTAGTCGCCCGTACCCCAAACCGACACAGGTGATCAGGTAGAGAATACCAAGGCGATCGAGAGAATTATGGTTAAGGAACTCGGCAAAATGCCCCCGTAACTTCGGGAGAAGGGGGGCCCCTACCTTGAACACCACTTGCTGGTGGGAGGGGATCGGGGCCGCAGAGACCAGGGGGAAGCGACTGTTTACTAAAAACACAGGTCCGTGCGAAGTCGCAAGACGATGTATACGGACTGACTCCTGCCCGGTGCTGGAAGGTTAAGAGGACCGGTTAGCCGCAAGGCGAAGCTGAGAATTTAAGCCCCAGTAAACGGCGGTGGTAACTATAACCATCCTAAGGTAGCGAAATTCCTTGTCGGGTAAGTTCCGACCTGCACGAATGGAGTAACGACTTCCCCGCTGTCTCAACCATAAACTCGGCGAAATTGCAGTACGAGTAAAGATGCTCGTTACGCGCAGCAGGACGGAAAGACCCCGAGACCTTTACTATAGTTTGGTATTGGTGTTCGGAGTGGCTTGTGTAGGATAGGTGGGAGACGTTGAAGCCCGGACGCCAGTTCGGGTGGAGTCATCGTTGAAATACCACTCTGGTCACTTTGGACATCTAACTTCGGCCCGTGATCCGGGTCAGGGACAGTGCCTGATGGGTAGTTTAACTGGGGCGGTTGCCTCCTAAAAAGTAACGGAGGCGCCCAAAGGTTCCCTCAGCCTGGTTGGCAATCAGGTGTCGAGTGTAAGTGCACAAGGGAGCTTGACTGTGAGAGAGACATCTCAAGCAGGGACGAAAGTCGGGACTAGTGATCCGGCGGTACATTGTGGAATGGCCGTCGCTCAACGGATAAAAGGTACCTCGGGGATAACAGGCTGATCTTGCCCAAGAGTCCATATCGACGGCATGGTTTGGCACCTCGATGTCGGCTCGTCGCATCCTGGGGCTGGAGTAGGTCCCAAGGGTTGGGCTGTTCGCCCATTAAAGCGGTACGCGAGCTGGGTTTAGAACGTCGTGAGACAGTTCGGTCCCTATCCGCTGCGCGCGCAGGAAATTTGAGAAGGGCTGTCCTTAGTACGAGAGGACCGGGACGGACGAACCTCTGGTGTGTCAGTTGTACTGCCAAGTGCACCGCTGATTAGCTACGTTCGGATGGGATAACCGCTGAAAGCATCTAAGCGGGAAGCTCGCTTCAAGATGAGATTTCCAAACACCTCGTGTGTGAGAGGCCCCCAGCCAGACCACTGGGTTGATAGGCCGGATGTGGAAGACAGGACTAAAGACTGTTGAAGCTGACCGGTACTAATAGGCCGATAACTTACACCACACAACCATTACTGCTTGCGTCCACTATGTGGTTCCCGAACAACAAAACCCGTTGCTCCAGGAACCAAACAACTGAATAACAACACCACCATGTTGTAACCACAGTCTTCCCACCCCCCGCCAACACGGGGGGACGGGTAACAGGGTTACGGCGGTCATAGCGTGGGGGAAACGCCCGGTCCCATTCCGAACCCGGAAGCTAAGACCCACAGCGCCGATGGTACTGCACCCGGGAGGGTGTGGGAGAGTAGGACACCGCCGGACAACCATTAACGTTCAGGCCCCGACCACGATGTCGGGGCCTGAACCATTTAACCAACCACCCACCCACCCACCCATACACAAGTGAGCGGGCGCCCGGACAGAACCCCAAACCCTCCATCACACATCAGGCGCTTCCCCCAAACCCTCCATCACCAATCCACCAGTTGCCAGCACCCCCCGCTCACGTACATATGAGCGGGCGTCCGGACAGAACGCGGCATAAGTGAGCGGGCGCCCGGACAGAACGCGGCATAAGTGAGCGGGCGTCCGGACAGAACGCGGCATACGTGAGCGGGCGTCCGGCCCGGAACCGCGCATAAGTGAGCGGGCGTCCGGCCCGAACCGCGCATACGTGAGCGGGGGTCTTGGGGGCCAAGGAGTTCGCCCGCGGCGGAATTGGCCCCCAAAAGCGCCTGAAATAGGGTGAATTTCGTCAAAAAAGCGCGGAAACACGGGGAATTTGCTGGCCGTGTCCGTCCAAGCTGGTAAGTTTTCGAACAGTGGCTCGCGCGCATGCCGTGTGTGAGCTCCAAAATCGTAAAGTCCAGGAGGACACAAATGGCTAAGAACCGTAGCGAACTCGTTTCCGAGGTAGCTGGCAAGGCTGGCACAAGCCAGGCTGCAGTCAACTCCGTGCTCGATGCACTGTTCGAAGTTTTCGAGACTTCCGTCGCCGCCGGCGAAAAGATCACCATTCCGGGCTGGCTCGCAATCGAGCGCACCGACCGCGCAGCCCGCACGGGCCGTAACCCCCAGACCGGCGAGACCATCCAGATCGCCGCTGGCCACAGCGTTAAGCTGACCGCTGGCTCCAAGCTGAAGGCAGCAGTCGCCAAGAAGTAAGACACTTCGGCGAACGGCTCGAAAGGCGGCAACCTGCGGGTTGCCGTCTTTCTGTTTTAGTCAGCTCGATTCGCGGCGCCGCCAACGTTAGCGGACAATGGATAGGTGCCATCAGCCAAAACACCCGCCACCGCCCCCTCGCCCGCTTCCAAGCCGGGAAGAAAGGCAGTTGCCGTCGTGGAAGGGATCTCCCTCCCATGGCAGCTGGCTGGCTTCGCTGCGCTCCTTTTAGCGCTCGTGGCTGCCTTGGTCTTCTCCGGCGCCTCAGCCGCACGGCAGGTGTCCGATCCAGGTGCCCTGGTCCGTTGGGGCCTACCGGTGGCCACAGCGGTCCATAACATATCGTTGGCGACCGTGATTGGCGGACTGATCTTCGCCGTCGGCATCCTTCCTCGGCATGCGTCCGGCTCCAGGGGCAGCGATGCCGCTGAACACCCCGCGTTCGCCCGTGCCCTGGCCGTAGCGGCAGCCGCAGGTGCCGCCTGGACGCTCTCCGCCGTCGCGGTCCTTGTCCTGACCTACGCGGACGTGGCAGGCCAAGGTGTGTCCGGTGACGCGCAGTTTACTGCCTCCCTCGTGTACTTCATGACCGACATCCAGACGGGCCAGGCTTGGCTCGCCGTGACCATCATTGCCGCGATTGTCACGACGGCGCTGTTCGGCGTCCGCTCGCTAGCAGGACTCGCGCTGACGCTCGCGTTGGCGCTGGGCGGCTTGGTGCCGAGCGCGCTGATTGGCCACTCTGCGAGTTCCAGCGACCATGAAGGCGCCATCAACTCCCTTGGCCTTCACCTGGTGGGCGTGTCCGCTTGGGTGGGCGGCATCATCATGCTCGGAGTTCTCTCGGGCATCTTGGGGGGTTCGAAGGCACTGGGCGCCAAGGACATCACTGCTCAGACTCTTGGCCGTTTCTCCACCTTGGCTGGCTATGCCTTCGTGCTGGTGTTCGCCTCAGGAGTGATCAACGCGAGTATCCGCGTCACGACCTTCTCGGCCTTGGTAGGTACCCCATACGGTCAGATCATCCTGGCCAAGGCCTTCGCCACGGTTGTCCTCGGCGGTGTCGGCTTGATGCACCGGCAATGGGTGATCCCGCAGCTGGCCCGAAAATCGATGAGCACGCGCCGTGTTCTGTGGCAGCTTGTGCTCGTGGAACTGTTGGTGATGGGCGCGACGTCGGGACTCGCCGTCGCGCTGGCCAGTTCGGCGCCACCGCAGCTCGCCACCTATGCACCCGATGCGTCGCCGGCGTTCATCTTGTCCGGCTACGAGTTGCCGCCCGAACTCACCCCGGTGCGCTGGCTGACCGAATGGCGGCTCGACTGGCTATGGGTTGCCGTGGCCCTCTTCGGCGCGGTGAGCTACATCCAGGGAGTCGTCAAGGTTCGCAAACGCGGCGACTCCTGGTCCGTGTTCCGGACAGTGAACTGGATGATCGGCTTGGTTGTACTGACGTACATCACGTCCGGGCCACCCTCGGTTTACGGCCGGGTGCTGTTCTCCGCACACATGGTGGACCACATGGCGCTGACCATGGTGGCCCCGCTTTTCCTGGTGCTCGGTTCACCGGTGACCCTGGCATTGCGTGCGCTGCCATCGCGCGGCGAAGGATCCCGCGGGGATGGCTCCCGTGGACTCCGTGAGTGGATCCTTGTGTTCGTGCATTCCAAGTTTTCGCAAGTGGTGACCCACCCGCTGTTTGCCGCTGCGAACTTCGCTGGTTCGATCGTCTTGTTCTACTTCTCCGACGCATTCGGCTTCGCGATGCGTGAGCACGTGGGCCATGAGCTCATGAACCTCCACTTCCTCCTGACCGGCTACATCTTTGTGCTCACGATGATCGGCTCGGACCCGTTGCCTCGCCGGGCGCCCTACCCCATGCGCTTGCTTCTCTTGCTTGCCACCATGGGCTTCCACGCATTCTTCGGGGTGGCCATCATGGGTGGCACCGGCTTGCTTGCTGCGGACTACTTCGGCAACCTTGGCCGGACATGGGGGCCCTCTGCCCTGTTGGACCAGCAGACGGGCGGCGCCGTGGCATGGGGAATCGGCGAAGTGCCCACCTTGCTGGTGGCGATCGGCGTCGCGGTCATGTGGTCCCGTTCGGATGAGCGGGAGACGAAGCGGACCGATCGGGCGGCAGACAGGAATAACAACGCCGACCTTAATGCTTACAACGATATGTTTGCGCGGCTTGCAGACCGCGACGCCAAACTGGCGGGCGGGGACTCAAAGCAGCCCGAAAGCAAGACCAACCTGGAAGGACGCTGATGAGCGAAACCGTACGCACCCAACTGCGTGTCCGTGCCTCTGAACTGGTGGGCCGTGGCTGGCTCAACACCGGCGGGAAGGCACTGGACCTGGAATCGCTGCGCGGCAAGATCGTGTTGCTGGATTTCTGGACGTTCTGCTGCATCAACTGCCTGCATGTCCTGGATGAGTTGCGCCCGCTCGAGGAAAAGTACGCCGACGTCCTGGTGACGGTCGGCGTGCACTCTCCCAAATTCGAGCACGAAGCCGATCCCGTAGCCCTCGCATCCGCTGTGGAGCGTTACGAAATCCACCACCCCGTGCTGGACGACCCGGAGCTCGCCACGTGGAAGGCCTATACGGCCCGCGCTTGGCCCACGCTGGTAGTTGTGGACCCCGAGGGGTACATCGTGGCGCACCTCTCCGGTGAGGGGCACGCGGACGGCCTCGCAGTACTCCTCGAGGAGCTCGTGGCCGAGCACGAAGCCAAGGGGACCCTCCACCGCGGTGACGGACCCTATGTGGCTCCCGTCCCGACGTCGGGCACTCTTCGCTTCCCGGGCAAGGCGACCCAGCTGGACAACGGCAACTACCTCGTGGTCGACTCCGGTCACCACCGCCTCGTGGAACTGCGGCCCGACCTTGAAACCGTGGAGCGCGTCATCGGCTCCGGGACCAAGGGGTACCTGGATGGTGTCGCGGAAATCGCCCAGTTCAACGAGCCACAGGGCGTGGCGGTTCTCCCGTCGTCGCTCGCTTGGCAGCTCGGGTACGAAGCAGTGGTCGCGGACACCGTGAACCATCGCCTCCGCGGTGTCACGCTCAGCTCCGGTTATGTGCAGACTGTTGCTGGCAATGGCGTGCAGCGCCTGCTCGACGCCGGTCCTGCCCGCGTGACGGAAAGCGGGGCCGGCGCTTGGGCTCAGCACCACGACGCCGGTCCGGCTGACTTCGCTGCCGACGCGGTGGACGTCGGGGTGCTGGGTATTGGGACCGGGGTGTCCCTGTCCTCGCCGTGGGACGTGGTGTGGAGCGAGAAGCTGCAGCGGGTTGTCATCGCCATGGCGGGCACTCACCAGATCTTCACTTTCGAGCCATTGAGCGGCGAAGTGTCCATCCTGGCCGGCTCGGGCCTTGAGGGCCTGCTTGACGGAGCTGCGGAGGAAGCTTGGTTCGCCCAGCCTTCCGGGCTGGCTGTCGATGCGGACCACAACATCTGGGTGGCCGATTCCGAGACCTCGGCATTGCGCCGCCTGGTGCTTCGCGAAACCGGCGTCACCGTGGAGTCGGCCGTCGGCAAGGGGCTATTCGATTTCGGCTTCCGCGACGGCCAAGCCACCGAAGCACGCCTGCAGCACCCCTTGGGCGTCACGGTGCTTCCCGATGGATCCGTAGCTGTCGCTGACACTTACAACGGTGCCGTGCGGCGCTACGACCCCGCCACCAAGACGGTGTCCACTTTGGCGAGGGGCCTCACGGAGCCGAGTGACGTCGTCGTGGTCTACCCGGAAGGCGGCGAGCCGTTGCTGGTGGTGGTGGAATCCAACAAGCACCAGCTGGTTCTGGTTCCCATCCCCAAGGAAGCCCAGCAGGTGGATGAAGGGGCATCTCAAACGCATCGGCCCAAAAGCCCTGTGGCGCCGGGAAAGATGGAACTCACGGTTCGTTTCAAGGCGCCGACCGGACAGAAACTCGACGACCGCTGGGGCGACCCTACGCAACTGAAGATCTCGTCCACCCCTCCCGAGCTGCTGCTGTCCGGCGGTGGCACCTCTGTCGGTCTGCTCCGGACGCTCGAACTGTCCGCGGATGTCCCCGAGGGGGTCCTCCACATTACGGCCCGTGCGGCCGCGTGTGATGGTCCTGAGACCGAGGACGGCGAAATCCCCGACCACGCCGCGTGCCACTTGTACCAGCAGGACTGGGGCATCCCTGTGGTTTTGCAGGCCGACGGCGATTCCGAGCTGGTGCTTGACCTGCGCGGCATGGACTAAGCTCCGGTTTTGGCTGGGCGGCTGCGTCACGTCACGCATCTTTTTGGCTCCTTGTGCCGGTACCGGTCCCGGAGATCCGGGGTTTTGAGTACTGAGGTCCGCCAAAAAACTGCACGGCGTGACGCTGAATTGTCCACATAGGCCAAGAGAAAGCCGACGGCGTCGCCTCCGGGCGGCATCATGGCTTCATGGACGTTGAACAGGCACTGAACCGGTGTGGCGGCGTCGCGCGAAGGCCGGTGCTGGCGCGGTTTGGAATTAGCGACGCGCAGCTCAGGAAAGCGGTACTCGGCGGGGTGCGACAACCCGCGCGCGGCATCTATGCGCTCGCGTCCGCACCAGATGCCGATGTGGAACTGGTTCGAAACCGCCAATCACGGACCTGCGTCAGCGCGGCGCCATTTCATGGACTGTGGGCGATTGACCATTCGGGTCCCCCGCACGTGCATCAGCTCCGCAGCCATGGGCGCAACGAGGTGCATCACGGCGGTTTGGTGTTACCGTCGCATCCGCACAGGCCTGTGGTCTCCTTGGCCGACGTCCTCATTCACGCCCTCCGATGCCTGCCTTGGCAGGAATCCCTCGTCATGGTGGAGTGCGCCGTGGGTAGGGGCGACATGACGGTCCCCTTTCTGCTTGAGCGGTTGCCTGGAAAGCGCAACGGTAAGGCGCGCGAAGTCCTTCAGTGGGTTGATCGGGGGGCCGATTCGCTCCTGGAGACGTTGGCGCGGACGCATTTCCGCAGGGCCGGCATCCATGTCCAGCCACAGTTCTACATCGACGGCGTGGGGTACATGGACCTGTTACTGGACGGTTGGCTGCTCGTGGAACTCGACGGTCGCCATCACGCTGAATGGAAGCAAGTGAAGAAGGACCACCGCCGCAACAACTTGTCCGTTATTCAGGGGTACACGGTACTTCGTTACTACTATTCGGATGTGGTGCACGACTCTGAGGCCATGGTTGCGGAGGTGCTTGCCGTTCTGGGGCGGGGAAAGTCGGCGGACCGAGCGTCGACTGTGTCACGCTTAGCAACTTTTTAGCGCCCAGCGTCGGGGACAACGCCGGACACTCAGGGATTCGGGAGTCGGTCACGGCCAAAAACCTGCGCTATGTGACGCTGGCCCGCGTCGCCACGTGCCCTAGAAGCTCACCAGGGGGGTGACGGTAATGGTGTCTGCACCGATGTCCAGTCGCGTCGTGAAGCTGAAGTCGTGGACGGCGTTAAGGTCCCCCACCATTCCGCTGAAGAGGTCCACTTCGCGGGCGGTTACCCGGGCCTTGCCGTTGAGGGGTGCTACGACCCATTGGCCACCAAAGGGATCGATGCTGACCTTGGGATACTCGGTGATTTCCCATTTGATGGTGCCATCCATCACACGGCTGTTGGTCACATGGTAGAACGGGCAATCGGGCTGGAGCTTCTGTTGCTTGGTGGCTTCGGCGGCGCAGTTGTCCAGGAATTCCTTGACCTTGTCGCTCACCGCCGTGATCATGGCGTCGGTGGGCTTCGTCACGAGATTGAGCGGTGCTTGGGGCAAAGTGCCGCTAGTTACTGCGGTGTTGGTGGACGGTGCCGAGAAGTATTTGCCGGTAAGGCTGGCTTCGTATTGGCCGGGGTAGAACACGGCAAAGCTGTTGCGGCCATCGGGTAGGTTCACGGGGACGCCGTTCAGGGTCGCCTCAGTGGAGTTGACCACGGTCACCTCGATTGTCGGCAAGGACGCCGGGACGAAGGACCACTTGCCGAAGAACAGCCATTCAGTGCCCGTGCGCTCAAGCAAGAAATCCGAGTGCAAAGCCTTGCCGTCAATCTGGTAATCCATGGGGACCGTCACCCGGTTGGCTCCACGGGATTCGGAGTTGCCGATCTTGATATCGGTAATTTTCGACGCGGCCGTTTGCAGCGCTGTGCCGTCCAGCATGGCGGCGTTGGCGTTGGGCACGGAGGCGTGAAGGAGCCCGAGGGCTTCCCCGCCATGCCCCTTCTGAAGGGCGTCAAGGTAATCGCGAACCTGCTGCTGCGGACTGGCTATCGAATTGCTCACCAGGTTGACGGCAACGATCGCAGCGGCCACAGCAAGCATCAGGCCGAGCAGCCACCCGGCCGCGGCCTTGACCAACGCTTGACTCAACTGCACGCCCTTTACGTTACCTGCCGGGTCCGCAATACCTGAGCATGCTTCCCCTGACGTGACGAATGAACATGCTTCGGAAGGCCCGACGGCGGCCGGCAGGCCGTGGACAGTTGTTCCGCCATCATGTGCCGGTGCCGGTGCCCGTGGCGCCGGCCACCAAGCCATGCCGGTTCATCATGGAAAGCGGCAACCGGACTTGCGCTTCCTTGTGGACTTCGCCGTCGATGATGGCGGCAACTAGCTCGATGGTAGCGCCTTCGAGGGTGTATCCCTGCTGGATCGTCGCGAGCTTTTCAGCTGTGGATTTGTTGGCGGTGCGCGTAGCCTAACCGTGCAGGCCTGAAGAAGGGCCGAATTAATTGGAGGTTCTACTCATCCCCCTTGGCGTACCTAAGGTAAACGACGCCGTTGCCGAAGCGGTGCTCGTCCAGTAACTCAAGCGTTATCCGTACGTCGTCCGGGAGGTACTGTTTGCCGCCCCCGACGACGACTGGCGTGAGGAAGAGGCGGAACTCGTCCACCAAGCCAGCTTTGATGGCTTGGGCTGCGAGCGTTGTGCCACCAATGGACATGTCCCGCGGTGCGGTCTCTTTCAGCGCCCGGATGGCTCCGGCGTCGAACTCCCGCTCAATACGCGTCCTGGCGGTGGACGGACTTTCCAGGCTCGTGGAGTACACAATTTTGTCGGCGGCACGCCAGATCTCGGCGTAGTCCCGGATGACGGGTGGCTCCTGGGAGAGGGACATGTCCTCCCAGACCGCCATGACCTCGTACATCCTCCGGCCGAGGAGGTACGTGCCGACGGGCCGTTCGAGGTCATTGACGAAGCTGTGCACTTCTTCGTCCGGCATGCTCCAGTCGAACTTGCCGGCGGCGTCAGCGGTATAGCCGTCCAGAGACATGATCCCTGTGTAAATCAGTTTGGCCATGCACCGACGCTACACAGTCGCGATCATCCCGAGAAGGGTGCCCGAATCTGACGCAGCCGGAACCGCCAACGGTATAGTGCCCGGCATGGATGACAAAGCGATTTTGCTCAAATACCTGCGTGCGCGCCGAGGCGAGCTCCTCGGCAAGCTCGACGGACTCGACGAGTACGACGTCCGCCGGCCCATGACCGCTACCGGGACCAACCTGCTGGGGCTTGTGAAGCATGTGGCCAGCGTGGAGCTTGGGTACTTCGGGGAGGTCTTTGGCCGGCCTAGCGGCAGGGACTTGCCTTGGTTTGCCGACGATGCCGAGGCCGACGCCGATCTGTGGGTTCCGTCCGAAGAGAGCAGGGAGGAGATCATCGAACTGCATCACTTCTCGGCCGAGCACAGCGATGCAACTATCGAGTCCCTGCATCTGGACGCTCCTGGGAAGGTGCCGTGGTGGGCGGAAGAACGCCGCCACGTGACCCTTCATCAGATCCTGGTGCATATGTGCGTCGAGACGGCTCAGCATCTGGGGCATGCCGACATCCTCAGGGAACTCATCGATGGCTCCGCCGGGAAAGGCCCTGGAGACCCGAATTTGTCACAGCGCAGCACCGAAGAATGGGGTGATCACCGGGCCCGGATTGAAGCCGCGGCTCGCCAGGCAGCCAGGTAGGAATCTCACGCCCCGATGGAACCCAGGTCCTTCGAAAACGCCAAGTGCTTGATTTCTTCCGGATCCGCATCGAGGTCGAACAAAGGGGTGTAGCCGGTAGCCAGATAGAGGTTCTTGGCTTCGGGCTGCCGCGGACCCGTGGTCAGGTAGATCTGCCGGTAGCCGCGCCGGGCGGCCTCGGCTTCCAGCTCCGCGAGAACCACCCGGGCCAACCCTCGACGCCGGTGTGCCGAGTGGGTCCAGATCCGCTTGAGTTCCGCCGTGCTGGAGTCGTAGCGGCGGAATGCCCCGCCCGCGACGGTTTCGCCGTCTTCCTGCAGGATGAGCAGGGCGCCGTGGGGTGCGGTAAACTCGCCGGCCGGGTACCTGTTGAGCTCCTCGGCCGCGCCACCGCTGCCAAACAAGTCCCCGTAGCGCGTGGTGTATTCGACGGCGAGTTCCTCCAGGAGGGGTTTTACGCGCGGATCGTGCATGGGCAGACTCAGAACACCCCACCCAACTGGGTCGCATTTGTTGTCGTTATGAGGCGTCATAGCGACAACAAATGCGAGCTAGTTGGGTGGCCGGTGCCGGGGTGAGCGGCAGAGGGGGCGGCGAGTTCGGTGAGGAGGCGGCGGGCCAAGGCGTCGTTCTCGCGGAACGGTGCAGCGTTGGTGCCGGGCCGCGCGAACGCACCCGCGCCCCAACCCGAGGTCCAGGGTCCGACGGCGAAGAGGCCCACCTGCCGTCCGCCGTCGGGAGCCAACACCTCGTGCGAACTCGAGACCAACAGCTTACCCGTGGAGTGGGGACCGT
This sequence comes from Arthrobacter methylotrophus, assembly GCF_039539965.1. NCBI lineage: Bacteria > Bacillati > Actinomycetota > Actinomycetes > Micrococcales > Micrococcaceae > Arthrobacter > Arthrobacter methylotrophus. Next base: position 4,808,903 of record NZ_BAABED010000001.1, read on the forward strand.
CCGAGGTGAGGAGCAACTGTTCGGTTCCCCAACCGGCGTCGTGCAGGTCCGCCAGCGCAGGGTTCGCTGAGCGCGCCACCGACGGCGGCGGCAAGCGGGCTTCGATATATGCCGGTGCGTCCACCACCACGGGTGATTGGAAGGATCCGGCCACGAACCGGCCGCTGGCCTCGTCCGGACGCACCCACATCCCGGGCCCAAGGAACTGCAGCAATCCGACCCTGTGCAGGGCGAGGGTTTCATGGAGACGGTGCGGTGGCGGCCCGGAATCCACGAAGCTGAAGAAGCCGTGCCACCATCCGTGCACCGCTTGCTGGGAGCGCGAATTGAGCCGCTCCTGGGGGACCAGCCGGCCTAGCTCCATGTAGACGCGGAGGAGGGCTGAAAACAAGGCCAACGTCTCCGAATGGTCGGGGCTGGTGCGGAGGTTGAGGTCGCGTTCGATGTAGCTCACCACGGACCTCTGAACGGCAGCGTGGTCCGCGAAGGCGCAGCCGCTGAAGGGTTGGTCCAGCGCTTCGAGGTCCAGCCGGAGCGCCGGGTCCGGGATCGCCGCAGCAACGAGGTCTTCGCGTTCGCGGCTATACCAATCCAGAGCATCGAAGCGCGCCGAAAACTCGTCCCAGCCGCCGCGGACCCGTTCCGGATAGCCGGTGAAGAGCTCGCGGTAATAGGCGTAGCCGGCGTCCTTGGCGACGAGGGGCCAGAGCTGGGCGCGGAAATCCAGTTCTTCGTGGGCCTCAAGCAGCGATTCGACGGCGGCCGCGGTGAAGTACCGCAGTGCGCCGACGGGCTCCCCGCGCAGGGTGGAAGAGATCTTGGAGTGGTAGGGGACTCCGCGCCGGGAGCCTGCCCAGAGCCGCGGTTCGGCGCCGGACGGCACATAGTCCAGGCCGCCGTCGGGCCTGTTTTCGAAATGGCCGCCGCGCCCCTCGAACAAGAGCACCAGCAGGTCGACAAACGCCAGCCCCATGCCTGAGACCAGGACGTCCTGGCCGGGGGCGATCGCTGAATAGCCGACGTCGGCGGTATACGACGGCGCCGCGTGGAACCCTCCGTGCCGGGCGGCGAAGTCCGCGAGGCGTGCCGATTCCGGCTCGGTTTGGGAATCTGTGTGGCCCAGCGAATACACGACGAGGCCGGCCTCGAGCATCGTACCCGAGGAGAGCCGAACGCTGTACCTCGCGCCGCCGTCGGGCAGCTGTGAATGCTCGACGGCGGTGGCCGTGTCCCGGTGAACCGTCACTTCGGCGTCCGGTCCGAGGCCCGCAACGGCGTGACGGAAGAACCATTCGAGGTACTTGCCCTGGAGCTGGCGGCTGGGAAATGAGGCTGGAGTCAGCGTCCGAAGCTGCTCAAGGATATGTGGCTCCAATGGCGGAACGTCGCGGATGGACCCGTCGAGCACTCCGGCAGCCCAGGCGGCCAGTCCCGGACCCTTGACGGGGGGACCGGCGCAGGCCACGGAGCCGTCGGTGAACATCGTGACGTCCGCAGCGGTGGAGTTGAGCAGAAGCCCCGGGCTCTGGTCATAGCGCCAGATCCTCCCGGAACCGGGTTCATGCGGCTCCACGATGTGGATGGCCAGAGGGCCGTCGAAGAGTCCGGGCTTGTTGGCCGTGAGCCGTTCGAGGATGCCGGCTGAGCGCGGACCACCGCCGATGAAGGTGATGGTGGGGACAGAGGACGGCATGGCAACTCCTGTTTGCAGTGGCTGGTGGTACCCGAGCCTAGGGAGGTGGTGGGGCTTCGGTCGAGGCCGGGGTAACGGCCGTTCACCACACGTCACGGAGCGTCAACAGGCGCAAAGAACGGACTCATATGGCTCCATATGAAGCGGCGCGAAGCGCCATGAGGCCGCGCGAAGCGCCATGAAGCCGCGCGAAGCGCCATGAAGCCGCGCGAAGCGCCATGAAGCACCGTGAAGAAGTGCAAAAATCCGCCTTGCAGCCGCTTCCAGGACGCCCCTAGATTGGCTGCCATCCGATAGCCAACAACCGATACGAAGCGAGGTGGCGCGTGAGTTCAGCAGCAACCACGGTGGCGCAGTCCGCACAGCAATCTGCACCGGAACCGGCGCCCGGCGCCTTTTTGGAACACAGCGCCGTCACGGAAAGCCCGGCGGCCGCCGCTTCCCCGGGTGACATCGCCCGGCCCGCAGCCGACTACTCCCGCTACAAAGTGGTCCCGGCCCGGCGTCCTTGGCGCTGGGTAGGCACGGTGCTGGTGGCGCTCGGCGTCGTCGCCGTCGCCTGGTCACTCGCGACGAATCCGCGCTGGGAGTGGGGCGTCGTGGCGCAATGGTTCACCGCACAATCCGTGGTGAACGGCCTCGTGGAGACCCTCAAGCTCACGGTCATCTCCGGGGCGCTCGGCTTTGTCCTCGGTTTCATCTTGGCGCTCATGAGGCTTTCCGCGTCCCCGCTGCTGGTCTCGGTGTCATGGACGTTCTCCTGGATCTTCCGCTCCACGCCATTGCTGGTCCAGATGCTGCTTTGGTACAACCTGGGGTACCTCTACGAGAAGATCAGCCTAGGTATCCCCTTCACGGATATCCGCTTCTTCGAGGTCCAGACCACCACCCTCATCAGCCAATTCGCGGCTGCAGTCCTGGGCCTGACCCTCAACCAAGCGGCGTACTCTGCCGAGATCATCCGTGGCGGCATCCTCTCGGTGGATCAAGGCCAGCTTGAAGCAGCCGCGGCCCTGGGCATTCCGGCCTGGCGGCGGTCCACCAGGATCGTCCTGCCGCAGGCCATGCGGGCCATTCTGCCTACCGCTTTCAACGAGATCATCGGCTTGGTCAAGGGAACGTCGATCGTCTACGTCCTGGCCTACTCCGAGCTCTTCTACACCGTGCAGGTCATCTACAACCGCACCCAGCAGGTCCTTCCGCTGCTCCTTGTGGCGACGCTCTGGTACGTGGCCATTACCTCGGTACTGAGTGTCTTCCAGTACTACATTGAGCGCCACTACTCGAAGGGCGCCGTCCGCAACCTGCCCCTGACTCCGCTGCAGAAGGCAAGGAAGTTCTTTGCCACCCACGCGCCAGTGAACCTTGACCGAACGAAGGAACCCCGATGACCACCACAAGCCGCGGCCACGTGGACATCACCAACGTGCGCAAGTCCTTTGGGGGAACGGACGTCCTCAAGGGTGTGAGCCTCACGGTTCCGCCAGGAGGAGTCGCAGTGATCGTGGGGCCCTCCGGCTCCGGGAAATCCACGCTCCTGCGGACCATCAACCATTTGGAAAAGGTGGACGGCGGGTACATCACCATCGACGGCCAGTTGGTGGGCTACCAGGTCCGCGGGAACAAGCTGCACGAACTGCGCGAGAAGGACATCCTCCAGCAGCGCACGGACATCGGCATGGTGTTCCAGAACTTCAACCTGTTCCCCCACCTCACCGCACTGGAAAACGTGACTGAAGCGCCCGTCGTCGCGCTCCACCGGAATAAGACCGAGGCCCGCAAGCGTGCGCTGAAACTTTTGGACCGCGTGGGCCTCAAGGACCGGGCCGACGCCTACCCAAGGCAATTGTCCGGCGGCCAGCAACAGCGTGTTGCCATTGCCCGGGCACTGGCCCTCGACCCCAAGATCCTGCTCTTCGACGAGCCCACCTCGGCACTGGACCCGGAGCTCGTCAACGAAGTCCTGGACGTCATCCGCGAACTCGCCACCTCCGGCACCACCTTGATCATCGTCACGCACGAAATGGGCTTTGCCCGCGATGTGGCGGACACCGTGGTCTTCATGGACGACGGCCAGATCGTGGAGCAGGGCAGTCCCCAGGAGATCTTCGCTAATCCCCGGGAGGCCCGGACGCGCAGCTTCTTCTCCAAAGTCATCGAACCAGCTTTCAACATCTGAGGACCCATCACTATGCCACGCATCAAAACCAAACTCCTGGCGCTCGCGGTGCTGCCCGCCGTCGTCCTTCCGGTGCTCGCCGCTTGCTCGGACCGCGGCGCTTCGGCAGCCGGTGCCAGCCCGTCCACAAGCACCGCGCGCAACGGCGTCGCCTACAACACCTCACCGGAGCAGAACCGAATCCGCGCGGAAAAGGATCCCGGCGCAGCAGCCGAGGTGCCGGCCGCGATCGGCAAGGACGGCAAACTGACCGTCGGCACCACGGCCGCAGCCATTCCGCTATCCTTCTATGCCACGGACAACAAGACGCCCATCGGCGTCGAAGTGGACATTGCCCCAGCTCGTCGCGGACAAGCTGGGGCTCGCACTGGACGTGCAGGTCACCCCGTGGGGGAACTGGCCGCTCAAGACCCAGTCCGGGGATTTTGAAGCCGTGTTCTCGAACGTGGGCATCAACAAGGATCGGGTGAAACTGTTCGACTTCTCCACCTACAACATCAAGGGCGCGGACGATATCTCCGGTCTGAAGGTCTCGGTGGGCTCGGGCACCAACCAGGAAAAGATCCTCCTGGCATGGAACAAGGACCTCGAATCCCGCGGCAAGGCACCGGCAATCCTGCAGTACTACTCTTCCGACGCCGACACCATTCTGGCGCTCTCCTCCAGCCGGACGGACCTGAACCTTGCGCCCTACCCCTCTGTGTCCTACCGGGAGAACACCCGGAACGACCTGAAAGTGGTGGGCAAGGTCAACGCAGGCTGGCCTTCCGAGACCCTTGTCGCGGCCACCACCCTCAAAGGCAACGGCCTGGCTCCGGCCATCACGGATGCCCTGAATTCCGCCATCAAGGACGGATCCTACGGCAAGGCTACGCCGCCAATCGCTCACTCACGGCGACCCCGGGTGGCGACGGCTCCGTGGTGCTCGACTTCAACCGCGCCGTCAACCTCCCCTGCGCCTACACAGACCTTGCGAGCTGCCCGCTCCCACCCGCGGAAAACAGGCTGACCGTGGCCATCGAAGCCGGCGAACAGATCCCCTACGAAAGGCAGGAGCAGCAGTGAGCGGCACCCCTGGCGCGGACCGGCAAGGATTCCTGGCCCTTGAACTCGACGGCGACGGCTCCCATCCCGCGGCATGGCGCAAGGCGCGGCATGCGCCGGATGAGCTGCTGAATGGTTCGCGAATCCGGAGCACGGTGCTGGCCGCGGAATCGGCCGGCTTCCACGTTGCGACGTTCGCCGACGGGCCTGTGGGCGCGGGGTCCGATGTTGTGGGCCGCGTGAATGCCCTGCAGCGGGCCGCCTTCGCCGGGCCGGTGACGGGTTCCATCGTGCTGGTGCCGGAGGTGGATACCGTCTACACCGAACCGTTCCACATCTCAACGCAACTGGCGAGCCTGGACTATGTCTCGGGAGGGCGGGCCGGTTGGCTCGTCGCGGCGAGCGGTTCCGCAGAGGAGGCCGCCGCCGTCGGGCGCTCTTTTGTGGAGGGCAACGCCTTGGCGCAAGAAGCTGCGGCGTCGGTGGAAGTGAGCCGGCGGCTTTGGGATTCTTGGGAGGACGACGCCGTGATCGGCGATGTCGCCACCGGACGGTACCTTGACGTCGACAAACTGCACTACGTCGACTTCGAGACGCCAGCGGATTTCGTCGGAGCCGGATATTCCGTGAAGGGGCCATCCATCATTCCGCGTCCACTGCAGGGGCAGCTTCCCGTGGTAGCACAGGCTTCCTTGCTTCCTTCGTCCGTCGACGCGGTGCTGGTGTCCACGCCGACGACCTCGCTGCTCATCGAGGAGCTTGCGGAGGTGCGCGCCCGCCGGACCGTTGTTGGGGGCGGCCCGGCGGTCGTGGCAGAGCTCGACGTCGTCCTCGACTCGCGCGGGCAAAGCGCCTCCACGCGGCTGGCCGAACTGGAGGCGCATACCCCCTGGGCGAGTTCCCGCGCGCGTTTCGTGGGCACTGCCGCGGAGCTGGTGGACTTCCTCGCTGACGTGCTTGCCGTGGCCGACGGGGTGCGGTTGCATCCGGCCGTGCTGGATGTGGAACTCGAGGAGTTGGCGCAACTGGTTCTGCCCGAACTGCGGCGCCGTGGAGCCCTGAAGCCGGTTGCCCAAGGTGGCACGTTCAGGGAGTTGCTGGGTCTGGGGAGGCCGACGAGCCGGTACGCGTCGCCGGCCGCCGCCGTCGTTGGCACGGGAAACTGAGGAGAGAAAATGACACAGCACAACCGTGCTAAATTCCGGCCGAGCGGGAAGATCCAGTTCGGGATCTTTTTCCAAGGCGTCAACTCCGGCACCATCTGGAAGGCACCCGAATCCGGATCGCAGACCGACTTCGAGTCGTTCAGGAGGATCGCCCAGACCGCCGAACGCGGGTTGTTCGCGGCATTCTTCCTAGGGGAGGGCCTGCGCTTGCGGGAGCACCTTGGCCGCCCGCATGCCCTGGATGTCGCGGGCAGGCCGGACGCGCAGACCATGCTGGCGGCGCTCGCGTCGGTGACGTCCAACATCGGGCTCGTCGCAACGCAAAACACCACCTACAACGATCCCGCCGACCTCGCGCACCGGCTCGCCTCACTCGACGTGCTCTCCGGCGGGCGAGCGGCCTGGAACGTCGTGACCACGGACAACGCCTGGACCGGGGCCAACTTCCGGCGGGGCGGCTACCTGGACCACGCCGATCGCTATCTCCATGCCGAGGCGTTTGTGGAGACGGCTAAGGGGATCTGGGATTCGTGGGAGGACGGAGCGGTTTCCTCGTCCGTTTCAGCGGATTCCTGGGCGGTGCCATCGCACGCGCGGAGCGTGCACCACTCCGGACAGCACTATTCCGTGGACGTGACGCCGCGGTTGCCGCGCAGCGCCCAATACAGGCCCGTGCTGTTCCAAGCCGGCGATTCCCCGGAAGGCCGCGACTTCGCTGCCCGCCAGGCGGACGTCATTTTCTCGGCGCACCCGAAGTTCGACGACGCCGTGGAGTTCCGCGCCGATATCGTCTCGCGCTCCCTGGCAGCCGGGCGCGCCGCAAACGACGTACAGATCATGCCCGCGAGCGAGTTCATCCTCGCGGCAAGCGACGAGGAAGCCCGCGAGAAGAAGGAATGGGTCCGTAGCTTGCAAATCGGGCCGCAGCAGGCGGTGGCATACCTGGAGCAGTTCTGGGGCCGGGAGTTATCCGCCTATGATCCCGACGGCCCGCTCCCGGAGATCGATCCGGTGGTGGAGGAGACCTGCGAGACGAGGGGGAGCGGCTTCCACGGCGCCAAGGCCCGGCAACTCGCCGAGCAGTGGCGTGCCGAGGCTAAGGAGAAGGGCCTGTCCATCAGGCAATTCGTGAGCTCGCGCACCGCAAGGGTGGACTCGACGTTCACCGGATCGTACGCAGCCGTGGCCGACACCTTGGCCGAATACGCCCGCGTGGGCGCCGTGGACGGCTTCAACATCTCGCCCTGGCTCATCCCCACGGGCCTGGATGACATCGTGAACCATCTGGTGCCCGAGCTGCAGGAACGCGGCGTGTATCCCACGGAATATGTGGGCTCGACCCTCCGGGAAAACCTGGGGCTCGCAACGCCGGTGCGTGCAGAGCGGAACTTCAGGCTCACTCGCTCGCACTGAGGCTGACGATTTGGGCCGCCACTGTCCATCCCGAGGCGGTGTAGTCTGCCACCTGGTGTGGGCGGAGGACTGTGTAGAGGGTCTTTGCGCCGTGCACGTAGGCCTCGTCCGTCAGTGCCGCCAGGACTGCCGCTTCAAGGCCTTTCTCGGATTCCGGTGCGTGCGTCCGGACGCTGCCGATAACGGCCAGGCCGTCCTCGATCCTGATGCGGCCGCTGGCGACGGGGTGGTCGAAGACCGATATTTCCACGAGGTCGTACAGTTCCAGCGGAGCCTGGGCAAGCTCGGCGTTCTCGGGTAATTCCGGCACGGCGTTCAGCTCCTCCATGGGGGCGGTGAGCAGCACGGCTTGTCCCACGGTGGCCAGCCCGCGGGCGGCGGCGTAGTCCAGTGCGTCCCCTGACTCCGCGGTGACCAGGGTGAGTACCGCCCCGGTCTGCTGGCGGACTGTTTCAGCGGTGCGGTCGGCGTCGGATCCGGGCCACGCGACGATGTACTCCGGAGGGGCATCTGCCGCGGCCGCTGCGGTGACAACGACGGCGCCTTCCGGGGTTGACGTTTGCCCGCGGACGGCGGCCCAGCCGGCGGCCCAGAGGGGAAAGGTGTCCTGCCAGTCAGCCATGATGCGTGCTCCTTTGGATCGGTTACTTCGAGGATACGGGTGAACCGGCGGGCACCGGGCGGTCTCGGCCGTAAGCGCGGGCCAGAGTCACTGCGGTGATCACGATCAGCGCCAGCATGACCGCACCGAACATCACAACGGCCGGAACCAGAGGAGTGGTCTGAAGCATCAGGCCCAGCAGCACAACCGGCACTGCCATGCCGAGGTACCCGACGAGGAACAGCCCGGCCAGTGCCTCGCCGCGGGTCTCCGGGGCCGAGATGGCGATGACGGTACCAATCGCGGACTTGAAGGTCACGCCGACCCCGGCGCCTGCGACGAGCCCGCCGGCGATTAGCAACGGCAACGACGACGCGGCGATCGACACGGTCACCAGGCTAAGGCCTGTGGCCAGCAGAATCAGGCCGATGACGAACTGCGTGGTGCGCCTCCAGCGGGAGGAGAGAACCTGGAATGCTGCCGAGGAGGCGAAGACGACGAAGGCGACGGCGCCGGCGAGCACATGGGAGGTCATGCCGAGCTGCCGGGCGACAAAGGAGGGCGCCAGGGAAGTGAAGAAGCCGAACATGGCGAACCCGACGAACGCCATCATGGCCGCGGCCACGTACTGTCCCCGCGCGGCGCGGGGGACCACGACCCGCTGCGGTCGGTAGACCCAGGTTTCGTCGACGTTGTTGACGGTTTCCGGGACGGTCACGATCAGCAGCAGCCCTGCGAGCAGCAGGAACGCGAAGACCACATATGGGGTGTACAGCGGCATCGGCACATACTCGGCGAGGAAGCCCGTGATGAGCGGGCCCAGGCCCAGTCCGCCGATGTTGGCCGCGGTGGAAATGACCTCTGCGCGCCGGGACCCGGTGCCTGGGCGGGCCTCACGGTGGAGTTCGGTCATATGGGCGGTAGCGGTGGCGGTGAGCATGCCGATGCCGAGGCCGGAGATGAAGCGGGCGAGCAGCAGGCCCGGAAGCTCGGGCCAAACCAGGAAGATCAGCGCCGCGACGACGTTGAGCAGCACGGCCGGCGCGATCACCCTGCGGCGGCCGAACCTGTCGGAGATATGCCCGGCCAGGAAAAGGCTGGCCACTACGCCAGCAGCGTAGGCGGCGAAAATGATCGTGATCATGAATGCGCTGAACCCGCCCCGTTGCTGGTAAAGCACATAGAGCGGGGCCGGCGCGGCCGCGAACGCCATCGTGATCATGAAGACGAACGTGACAATCCAGAACCCGCGCCGGTGCCGGCGTCGGTTCGCCTGGTGCGGTGCGTCGGTCCGGAAGGATGGGGAACTCAGAGTGTGGGTCATTCCTTCAGTATTGGTCGCGCAGGTAATCGTGTCTAACGCTTATTGACGCTTGTATCCATCGTCATTCGCGATACTGGATTCATGCAGCTTTTCCAGATTGAATATTTCATCGCAGTGGCTGAGTCGGTGAGCTTCACCCAGGGCGCGCGGCGGGTCAACATCGTCCAGTCCGCCGTCTCGGCGGCCATCCGCCAGCTCGAACACGAGCTGGGTTCCGACTTGTTCATCCGCCAGGGCCGGTCGATTCGCCTCACGCCTGCGGGGGAGGCGATGCTCCCGCGCGCCCGCACGATCCTTGCCGATGTACAGGCCGCGCGGGACGCTGTCGACGCCGTTCGCGGAACGGTCCGCGGGACAGTGGCCCTGGGCACGCTGGCTCATGCCGGTTCCGTCGACGTGCTGCAGGTCCTGCGGACCGTCCGGCGGGACTATCCCGGCATCGTCATCAAGCTGCGCCAGACCGTCCAGGGAACTCGCACCAGCCTGGCGGACGTCCGCTCCGGAGCCCTGGACCTGGCCTTGGTGTCCGTGCCCGAAGAGGCTGCGCCCGGCCTCGAGTTGCACCCGCTGCACGCTGAGGGAATCGTCTTTGCCTGTTCCGACTCCCACCCCTTGGCCGGCCGGAAACGCGTGAGCCTTTCCGAGATCGCGGACGAGCCTTTCGTCGATTTCCCCGAAGGCTGGGGAAACCGCACCACAGTGGACGCCGCCTTCGCCGCGGCCGGGCTGCACCGCACGGTCCATACCGAAGTGGTGTCCTTCACCATGGCCACCGAACTGGTCCGGGAGGGCCTTGGCGTCGCCTTCCTGCCCGAGTCTGCGTTGCAGCATGGCCAGGAGGCGGGCATCCGGGCGATCCATACGCCTCTCGTGTGGCGCATCCAACTGGCGCGTTCCGCCAACAGGCAGGCCACGGCCGCAGAGCAGGTCCTCATCGAAGAATTCCGGGGAGGCGGCGACATCATTCCCGCTTAGCTCACAGCGGGAGGGGGTGTCCCGGGGTCCGTCAGAGTGGTTGACTTTCAATCAGCCAAGAGTAAAGTCGTCAAAGTATTTAGTTGAAGATTCAACTAAATACTTTGATGTGAAAACCCGTCTGATCTATTTCCTTGAGGGAGAACACCATGACTGACATCACCATCATCGGTTCGGGCAACATGGGCCGCGGCATCGGTACCCGCGCCGTCGCAGCAGGCCGTTCCGTCCAGGTACTCGACAAGAGCGCCGAGGAGGCGCAGAAGCTGGCCGGAGAGCTGGGATCCGGGGCCACCGGTGCGGCCTCCACCGAGGCCCCTGCCGGCCGCATCGTTGTGCTCGCGCTACCGTTCGATGCCGCCAAAGAAGTTGTCAGCGGCTACGGCGATGCCCTCGACGGCCGTATCATCATCGACATCAGCAACCCGGTCAACTACGAGACCTTCGACTCCCTTGTGGTGGGCCCTGGCACTTCAGCCGCGGAGGAAATCGCCAAACTTGCCCCCTCGGGAGCCACGGTGGTGAAGGCATTCAACACCACCTTCGCGGGCACCCTGGTGGCCGGCGAGGTGGCCGGAGAGCCGTTGGACGTGTTCATCGCCTCCGATTCCGAAGATGCCCGCAATGAGGTCGCCGACTTCGTCACTGCAGCTGGACTCCGCCCGCTCCAGGTCGGCGGCCTGCACCATGCCCGTGAATTGGAAGGTTTCCAGCTGCTCCTGATGGCATTGCAAGCCAACCCGGCCTACGAGAGCTTCAATTGGGGCACGGCACTGAAGATCCTGGGCTAAAACGATGGCCCTCCAGCAATCACAATGAAAGGACCTGATCATGAGCAGCCCGGCAACGGCCAGGCCGCGAAGCTGGTCAACAACCTCATTCTCGGTGTCAACATGAATGCCCTCGCCGAGGGACTAAAGTTCGGTGCCCAATACAATCTCCCTGAGTCCGGCGGGGAGCAACGGACGCCCTAAACGGTGAGCACGCGCACCGGATTTCCCCGCACCCACGCGCGGACGTCCTCGAAGGCCTCGCCATAGAAGCGGGCATAGCTTTGCGCAGTGACGTAACCCAAGTGCGGTGTCAGCACGGTTCGCGGCGCCGTGAGCAGAGGGTGGTCCGCCGGGAGGGGCTCGACGTCGTACACGTCCAGGGCTGCGCCGCCGAGCCACCCCTCGTTGAGACCGCGGAGGAGCGCCGCCTCGCCCACGACCGGCCCGCGGGCTGTGTTTACCAGGACGCCTTTGGGGCCGAGGAGCCGCAGTTCGTCCTCCCCGACGAGCCCCCGGGACCGTTCCGATAACCGCACGTGGACACTAACGACGTCGGCCTCCCGGAAGAGTGCCTCTTTACTCACCTTCCTGGCGCCGGCCGCGGCGGCAGTCTCTTCAGTGAGATGGGGACTCCAAGCAATGACCTCCATGCCGAAGGCCTTGGCGTAACCGGCGATTTTGCTCCCGATGTTGCCCAGTCCCAGTACTCCAAGGGTCTTGCCTGACAGTTCGAAACCCACCGTGCTCTGCCAATGTCCGGCCCGCAAGCGCTGGTCCTCGAACGGCACCTTGCGGGCGAAAGCCAGAAGCAGGGCCCACGTCAGTTCCGGTGCGGCCGCGGCCGAACCGCCGGTCCCGCAAACGGTAATGCCCTGCTCCTGGGCCGCGATCAGGTCGATGGCTGCGTTGGCCATTCCGGTGGTGACGAGGAGCTTCAGCTTCGGCAGTTGCCGGAGGCGCCCGGCGTCGAAAGCGGTGCGCTCCCGCATGGCCATGATGATGTCGAAGTCGCGGAGGGCGTCCACGGTTTCCTGCTCGCCGGCAAACGGCTCGGTGAATACGGTGACGTCCACGCCGTCGTCGGCGAGCTCGGCCCACGGCGCATAGTCGTAGGCGACCGCTTGGTAGTCATCAAGGATGGCAAGGTGCTGGACCATGGAATTCCCTTTCGCTTCTCCGGATCGCGGTGGCCCCGGATATGTGGAAAGTTACACCCTCCTTGGCCAGGGCTAGCTCTTCGGCAGCCCTGCCGGGTTCAGTTCCGAGCTCTGGACGGCTTCTGCCGAGAGGCCCCAACGGTCCAGGATCTTTCCATACGTGCCGTCCTTGATGAGCGAGTTCAGGCCTGCCTGGGCAGCCGCCGCGAAGCCGTTTCCCTTCTTGGTGGTCACCGCGATGCTCGCCTTGAGCGGCCAACCGCCGTCCACCAGGCCCACGTTCTTGGTCTTGCCATCAGTCTGGGACTTGTAGGACGCGGTCGCATTCGGCCCGAACGTCAGGTCCGCACGGCCAGACTGCAGCGCGAGCGTGGAGGCCGAGTCGTCGTCGTAATACTGGAACTCAACCGGCTTCAAACCGTTCTTCTTGTTCTCAGCGTCCCAGCGCAACAGGATTGCCTCCTGGTTGGTCCCCGAGCCAACAATGATCCGCTTGCCCGCCACATCGGGAGCTGAGTCCACCTTGGTGATGGAGCTGTCGCTCTTGGCGTAGAAGCCGAGTTTGTCCTCGCGGTAGCTGGCGAAATCGAATTTGAGCTTCCGCTCTTCCGTGACGGTAACGTTCGAGATGACGGCCTCGTACTTGCCCGATTCCACGCCCAGCGGCCAGTCAGCCCAAGCCGTCGGGACAATGTCCGCTTTGAGTCCCAGCGATTCGGCCAGCGCGACGGCGATGTCTACCTCGTTGCCCACCGGCGTCTTGTTGTCCGTGGCGTACACAGCCAGCGGGGCCGCGAAGGGGCTCACCGCGACGGTCAGCTTGCCGTCCGCCTTGACCGACTCAGGCACGAGGGCTGCGGCTTCCGGTGAGACCTTTACCGCGAAGCGGTCCTGTTCGGGGGACAGATTGAAAGTCCTGGCAGTGGAGGCGCCAGTGGACGACGACGGCGCTGACGCGGCTGAGGCGCCCGGGTCCGAGCATGCGGCGAGGCCGAGGGCCGTGGTCGCGGCGAGTGCCAGTGCGACGCGGGTTTTGAGGCGCGAAATAGCCATGGAATCCCCTTCGAAATGATGGATGGTGTGCGTTTGCAGCAACTATCCGGCAGAGCCGAGAGCCGGTCAAAGCGCCGTGAAACGCTGGGATACAGGAGTTAACCCGGCTTCATTCGAGGTCCCGGGAGGTCACAGTCCGCGAGCTGAGACGGAACCCACGCAAGCGCGCGAAATAAGCCGGGCGCCGCTGTCGTTGTCGCAAGAGTGGCCGGGCAACCGGCCCCTTGGACCACACCACCTTCGAAAGGCCGGCACCCACGTGACTGTTCCCCTCTCCATCCTCGACCTGGCAATCATCGGCAAAGGTCAGACGGCGGCGGAGAGCTTCGCCGGGAGCGTCGCCATGGCACAACTGGCCGAGCGGCTCGGCTACCGACGGATCTGGTACGCCGAGCACCACAACATGGGCTCGATCGCTTCCTCCGCAACGAGCGTGCTGATTGCCCACATCGCAGCCAGCACCAGCACCATCCGGCTCGGTGCCGGCGGCGTCATGCTGCCCAACCACTCCCCGCTCACCATCGCCGAGCAGTTCGGCACCCTTGAGACGCTGCACCCCGGGCGGATCGACCTTGGCCTCGGTCGTGCGCCCGGCAGCGACCAGAACACCATGCGCGCGCTCCGCCGCGACCCCATGGCCGCGGACACCTTCCCGCAGGACGTGGTGGAGCTGCAGGGCTACCTCACGGGGCCCACTCGCATTCAAGGGGTCGAAGCGACGCCCGGCAAGGGCACCAACGTGCCGCTGTACATCCTCGGTTCCTCCTTGTTCGGGGCACGCCTTGCAGCGCAACTCGGACTGCCATACGCTTTCGCCTCGCACTTCGCTCCCAACGCGCTTCAAGACGCTGTCGCCATTTACCGCCGCGAGTTCAAGCCCTCCGAGCAGCTGCAGCATCCTTACGTAATCGCGGGAGTGAACGTGGTTGCGGCCGATTCCGCGGCCGAGGCCCAACGCCTGTTCCTTGAGGTCAAGCGGGACCGTATCTCCCGCTTCCTAGGCGGTGGCCGCGAATTCACCGACGCCGAAGCGGACCTCATCCTCGACTCGGCCCAGGGCCAGCACATCGCGCAGATGGTGAAGTACTCGGCGGTGGGGACGCCGGGGGTCGTGCGTGACTATCTTGACGAATTTTCCCGCCACGCCGACGCCGACGAACTGATTGTGGCCCACCAGAGCACGGGCACGGCGCAGCGCCTGCGTTCGGTCGAGCTGGTCGCGGAGGTGGCGGGGTTGGTACGAGCCTAGCCAAGCGGGCTCGCGTCACGCCGAGCAAACTTTTGAAGCGTCCGACGGCGGCCTACCGCGGAATTGCGCGGAACGCACCTCTGCGCCGGAACAAAAGAATGCCTGGCGTGACGCACCCTGCCGAGGACACTCGGAAGCGTTACTTGTTGGCAACGAAGTGGGCATAAGGACGAAACTCCCGGGACGGACACTGGACGAATCCACCCGGAAGGATCGTCCCCATGGCTACTCCGCTCAATTTGTCCCTGGCCGATTCGGCGCTGCTGACAAAATCGCTTCCCCTTGGACTCCTGCGGACGTTCGTCCAATCCGAGGCAGCCCACGACGGAATTACCCCGGAGCTCCTCACTGAGCTCAGAATGCTGGCCCGCACCCCGGGGCTTTTGGTGGCCTGCAATTACGGTGGAACCCTCTGCACCGCCGAAGGCGTGTCAACGGAGACGCTCCCGTTGGGGAATGCCGCCGTCGCGCTCCGGGCCTTGGCCGCCCTGCCGAACACGCACACGGCCGTTATCTCCGGCCGATCGCTGCGGGACCTGGCTGCCGTGTCCAGGCTGCCGGCGGAAGTCCATCTGGTAGGTTCGCACGGCGCTGAGTTCGACATGACCTACGCGTACAGCATCTCGATGGCCACAGAGGCGATCCTCCAGCAAGCAGCTATGGCGCTCAATGAATCCATCGGCTTCGAAAAGGGCATCAGCATCGAGCGAAAGCCTGTGGCCGTCGCTATCCACACCAGGCCGGCCACGCCTGCAGCGGTTGCACGGGTGACCCTCGAAGCGCAGCAGATCGCCCGCGAGCTGGGCCTGGTCTTCATAGTGGACGGATCCGTGTTGGACCTTTCCATTGTGGAGCCGTCCAAAGGCGCCGCGCTGGAGCATCTGCGCACACAGTTGGGGGCCAGCGCGGCGCTGTTTGCCGGCGACGCGGACAGCGACGAACTCGCTATCGCCACTTTGCGGGGCCCCGATCTTGGCTTGCACGTCGGGCCCGGAAAAACATCGGCGCGCTACCGGCTGCCGGACCCGGAATCCTTCGCAAAGGTACTCGCCATCTTGTTCGAACTGCGCCGGGCATGGTTGTTCGGCGAGGACGCAGTGGGGCTGGAACGGCATTCGATGATCGGCAACGGGACCTCCACTGCGCTGCTCACCCCGGAAGCCAAGATTTGCTGGATGAGCCATCCTCTCCCGGATTCCGGCTCCCTGTTTGCCCACATCCTCGGGGGCGATCCGGCCGGGCACTTCAGCGTGGAACCGGTCAAGGCGTCGAAGGTGCTGGGCCAGCGCTACGTGGACAACACCATGATCGTGGAGACGCGCTGGGCCGACGTCACAGTCACCGACTACCTCGAACCGGCCCCGGACGGGATCACCAGCCTGGTCAGGGTCATCTCCGGCACAGGCATCGCGCGGATTGTGTTTGCACCGAGGCCGGACTACGCCAATGCGCCGTTCAACATGGAGGTCAGGGGTGAGGAATTGCACGTGGTGGGCACCTCGGACCCTATTGTCCTTTTCGCTCCCGGAGTCTCATTCAATGTTTCAAGCGACGGCAAACACGGCACCGCCACCGCGGAAGTCAGACTCGCGAACGGTCCCGTCGTCATGAACCTCAGGTGCGGAGACACTGAGCCGACGACGCCGGACCCGGCCGGAGAGCTCGCCCGGCGGGCCGCCGTCGCGCACCAATCCCGGCAGTGGGTCCGTGGGCTGGAACTGCCCGACATGAAACCTTCGTTGGTGCGGCGCTCGGCGCTGGTCCTGAAGGCGCTGGTGCACGAACCTACCGGGGCCGTCCTCGCGGCGCCCACCACCTCGCTGCCTGAAGGAATCGGCGGCACCCGCAACTGGGACTACCGCTATTGCTGGCTCCGCGATGGTTCCATGACCGTCAACGCGCTGGTGGATCTCGGTTCTACCGAGGAGGCAGATGGGTTTCTCCGCTGGCTGGGGCGCATCCTGGAGAACGCGCCGGGACCGGAATGGCTGCATCCCCTGTACTCCGTGACCGGCTCCCCGCTGTCCACGGAGGCCATTATCGAAAGCCTGCCCGGTTACGCCGGATCGCGGCCCGTGCGGATCGGGAACGCCGCCGATCACCAAGTGCAGCTGGATGTCTTCGGACCGATCGCAGAGCTCATCCACGGGCTGGGCAAGCGGCGCGGCACCGTGCCGGACGAGCACTGGAAGCTCATGGAGCAGATGGCCTCGGCGGTGCTGGCCCGGTGGCACGAACCGGACCACGGCATCTGGGAAGCGAGGCGCGCGCCACGGCACCACATCTACACCAAAGTGATGTGCTGGGTGACGCTGGACCGGGCAATGCAGACCGCTGTCCGGTTCCGGCGCCCCCTCGGAGCCGAGTGGGAGGAAACAGCCAACACTATCCGGGCCGAGGTCCTCCGTGAGGGCTGGGACGATTCCGCCAATTCGTACACCGTGGCGTACGACAGCCCGGACCTGGACGCTGCCGTGCTGCACATCGGACTCTCCGGCCTTTTGGATGTCCGCGACCAGCGCTTCCTGGACACCGTCACCGCCGTCGAGCGGGAACTTCGGGTGGGTCCCACCGTGTTCCGGTACAGGTACGACGACGGCCTGCCGGGTCTGGAGGGCGGGTTCCACATTTGCACCACCTGGCTGATTGAGGCGTACCTTGCCGTGGGTCGCTTGGATGATGCGTTGGAGTTGTTCAACCAGCTCGTGGCGCTTTTTGGGCCGACGGGTTTGCTTCCCGAAGAGTTCGACCCCGGCACGGAGACCCACTTGGGCAACCACCCGCAGGCTTACTCGCACCTCGGTTTCATCCGTTGTGCGCAGCTCCTGGACAGGTACCTCGATTCGGTGGACGAAGAGTAGCGACGTGCCCAACTAGCTCGCCCCTCACCCAACTAACTCGCACTTGTTGTCGTTTAGAGGGCTCATAACGACAACAACTGCGAGTTAGTTGGGTGCTCAGGTGAGCAACAACGCGACGGCGATCATCGCTGGGACGGCCACGACGGTGGTGACAAGGACGGTGTCCTTGGCCACCGTGATTCCCGTGTTGTAGCGGCTCGCGGCAACGAAGACGTTCTGCGCTGTCGGGAGGGCCGACGTGACCACCACGGAGAACAGCGCGTGACCGTCCAAGCCCAGGGTGAAGCGGGCGAAGAGGTACGCCATCGTGGGGTGGACGAACAGCTTGAACCCGCTCGCAAGCAAGGTGTCAATCCGTCGGCCAGTGTCTTTTTGCAGGGGCCTCGAACCGTTCAGGCTCATCCCGAATGCCATCAGCATCGCGGGAATGGCGGCCCCGCCGATCAAATGGATCGGCTCCATGACGAGCGGGGGCACTTGCCAACCCGTGCCGGCCACCACGAGGCCGAGGGCCGAACCAACGATCATGGGATTCCGCACGATCATCAAGACGAACCGCAGGGGAGTGGTGCGGCGGCTGCTGGTGCTCGCGTCGAGGGCCATCAGATACATCGGCGTGAAAAACGCGAGCTGGAAGATCAGCAGCGGCGCCACATAGCTCGCGTCGCCCAGGACGAACACCGCGATGGGGATGCCGAGGTTCGCGGAGTTGGCCAGGGATGCGCTCATGGAGGACATGAGCGATTCGGGGAGGGATCGTTTGAGCCAGAACTTCACGATGACAAAGAAGAGGGTGCCTGTGGCTACCGCGCCCACGGCCGTGACCAGGAGTGGCGCCGCGAAGACGTCGTGAAGATGGGCCTTGCCCAAGGTTTCAAAGAGGAGCGCAGGACTTGCCACGAAGAACGTCAGCCCGCTGAGGACCGAACGCGCGTTGTCTCCCAGGATCCCGCGCTTGCCGACGAACATGCCCACCAGGATGATGGCCCACACCACGAAGAAGCCGGAAAGGACGCCCAGCACTACGGCATCCGGAGGGGGATGGGCGCGGTATGGCGTGGGTTCACGGTCCCAGCCTAAATCAGCTTTATTTGCCTGTAAGGCCCGACGGCGGGGTGTTCCGGAATGTGGACTGCGTCATGGGCGCGCTCCGGAGGGGAAACGGCAGGGAACCCTAGTTCAGGTCCGCGTTGTTGAGGGCGTGCGGCGGGCGCATGATGCCCGGGGTGATCCCCTCGGCGGGATCGCTGCCGAGCTGGACGATTTTGTTGGACTTGTCCACATGGACAACCTTGGGCTGGTAGGCCCTCGCCTCTTCCGTGGTCATCTCCGCATAGGTGATGAGGATGACGACGTCGCCCACGTGCACCAAGTGCGCGGCGGCTCCGTTGATGCCGATGACGCCGGAACCACGTTCGCCGGCGATCGTGTACGTCTCGAGGCGCGCGCCATTGCTCACGTCAACAATGGAGACAAGCTCACCCGGGAGGATATCCGCGGCATCCAGCAGGTCCAGGTCGACCGTCACTGAACCGACGTAGTGCAAATCGGCATGGGTCACCGTGGCGCGGTGGATCTTGGACTTAAACATTGTGCGGTTCATAACGTGACAAGTTTAGCGCGCGCCCGCTCGATCGCCGGGTGATGCGTGACACAGGGGTCATTGCAGGAAAGGGGTCAAATCGTGCGCTGCTGTTAACATTCGTTCGTGAAACTGGTGCACGGGAGTCCGGGGTAGCGCATGCTCGATCCAGCTTTCGAAGACGATCGAAGACGATCGGATGGAATGCGGTGGCGTTCATTTGCTCACGTTAGCTCGCTCGACCCGGACGCCTGCTGCGATTTCCTTCGAAGGACCCCCTCAGGCTAGGCCCTGCCTCCGGCCTTCCGTGCCCGCCGCCTTTTCAGGGAGCCGTAAGCTGCGAGCAGGTTGGGAACAACCAGGTAAACGGCCGTTGGAACCACCACGAGGGTCAGGACGAGGGCTCGGAGGGCTGGATGCCAGTATTCGGTGAGCGGCCCGAGGGCGGTCATGCCGATCGCGACGAGCGGGAAGATGGCCAGCCAGGTAATGATCGCGCGGGTGTGTATCGAAGGCATGTGCATGGAGGGCATGTGCACGGACGGCGCGGGAGCGGAAACAGACACGGAAACCGTCGCGGGCGCGGCGCTTTCCGCGGGTGCGGTAAGTGGGATTTCGGTGCTCATGACATTCTCCAACTAATTAGTTGCTTTCGGGGTGAGTTCAGACTAAACGCCGCTCTCGAGAACTACAACTACTTGGTTGGAATCTGTTAACATGGATGGATGGCATGGGACACCGAGCGGACCAAGCGGCTCCTCCTTGAAGCGGCCACCGCCGAGTTCTGCCACTTCGGACTCGCCGGCGCCAGGGTGGACCGCATCGCGGCAACGGCCGGAGTCAACAAAGAACGCATCTATCAGTACTTCGGGAAGAAGGACCTTCTCTTCGACGCCGTCATCGCGTCCCAGCTCAGCAAGGTGGTGGATGAAGTCCGCATCGAGGGCAGCGGTCCCGAAGCCTTGGCCGACTACGCCGGACGGCTCTTCGATCATCACCATCAAGATGCAACCTTGCCGAGGCTGCTGTTTTGGGAGGGCTTGGAGCGCGGGGACTATGTGGTGAACCGTCCGGACCGGGCCGTGAACTGCACTGACAAGGTTGATGGCGTCATCGGAGCCTTGCCCGGCACATCGAGGGAAGATGCGGCCGATCTGATGCTTACCATCATTGCGCTCTGTGACGCCTGGCCGGTCCTGCCCGAGCTGGATGGCCTCATGGCCGGCAAGGGATCGAGCAGGGCGGAGCGGCGCCGGAAAGCGATCGTCCACACCGTGTTCCTAGCTGCGCAGGGGTTGGTCCGGGAGCGCAGTACCGTCTAGGCCAACGCCGCCTGACTCCGCGGATGCACGGGAACCGAAGCTACGCCTGCTTGTTGAGCGTTCTCCCGATGATCGCCTGCGTCAACGCCTCCACGACCTCGGAGTTTGCCAACGGGTTGCGGATCAGGGTGAAATCGACATCGCCCACGGGCGGTAGGTCAAAGCGCCGCGTGATCACAGTGAGATCCTCTGGAACCAGCGACGACGGCATGACTGCGACGCCAATGCCTGCCCTCACCGCTGCCAGGACGCCCGCGATCTGCCTCGTGGAACACGTGACACGCCAGGTCCGGCCCATGGCCTCGAGGGCATCGATGGCCAGTTTGCGGCTGACGCTCGGTGCCGGGTAGCAGATCAGCGGCACCGGGCTGGCCGGGTCCAAGACGGTCTGTTCGACGCCGACCCAGGCGAACTTGTCATGCCGAACTACGGTGCCGTCCTGGGCTTCGCCCACCCACTTCACGAACACGAGGTCGAGCTGGCCCGCATTGACGCGTTTATAAAGCTGGTCGCTCTGGCTGACCGTGAGCTCGAGGTTGATCTGGGGATACAGTTGCCGGAACTCGCGCAGGATCCGCGGCAGGCCGGTGATGGCGAGATCGTCGGCCGTTCCGAATCGCAGCCGGCCGCGCATCGCGGATCCGGAGAAATACCTCGCTGCGGAATCGTGGGCGGCCAGGATGTTCCGGGCAAACCCAGCCATGGCGTCGCCATTGTCCGTCAGCCGAACATCGCGGGTGTCGCGCGCTACGAGCGCCCGTTTGGCCGCAGTCTCCAGCTTTCTCACGTGTTGGCTCACGGTGGGCTGGGCCAGGCCGAGGCGTTCGGCTGCCTTGGTAAAACTCAAAGTCTCGGCCACGGCCAGGAAAGACCGCAGCTGCACGGGTTCGAACACGGGGCTCCTTGAAATCGGTACGTTCAAGGAAGTGTATTGCATTTCGCAATGCTAGTTATACAGCCAATTCACTTCCATAATCATGGCGGCAAACAATAGCGTTAGAGGCATCCCAGCGAAACCGTCTATCCAAGGACTACTTTTGGCACCCCCACCGCCCTCAGCGGCAAATGTCAGCCAACCCTCCGTCGATTCACTCGCCGCCGGCAGCCGCATGGCCCACGCAGCTGGCCCGGATACTGTCACTCAGCCGATCGCCTTAGTGAGCGAACGACTGCCTTGGCGGCACACCTTCATTTCCCTCAAAGTACCCAACTTCCGGATTTTCGCCATGGGCCATTTCGTGGCCGTGATCGCCCTCTGGATGCAAAGGATCGCCCAGGACTGGCTGGTACTCCAGCTCTCCGGTTCCGTCACCGCCGTCGGAATAACCGTGGCGCTGCAGTTCACGCCATCCCTGTTCCTGGGCCCGTGGGGCGGCATGATGGCCGATCGCTTCCCCAAGCGACGCATCCTTATCCTGTGCCAGAGCGTGGCGGCCTGCCTCGCGGCCGTCCTCGCCATCCTGGCACTGAGCCACCACATCGAGGTGTGGCATGTCTACATGATCGCGTTTGTCCTGGGACTCGTGACTGTCCTGGACCAGCCTGCCCGGCAGGTCTTCGTCAATGAGCTTGTGGGACCGAAATACTTGCGCAACGCGATCAGCGTCAACTCGACCATCTTCCAGCTGGGCGGCTTGATTGGTCCTGCCCTCGCTGGGCTGCTGTTGACGGCAGTCGGCGCCGGCTGGGCCTTCGCCGCGAATGCGGTCGCTTGCTGTTCCACGGTCACCATGCTGATCATGCTCCGCAAGAACGAACTTTATGTCAGCACGCCCGTGCCAAAACGCAAGGGAATGCTGCAGGAAGGCCTGCGATACGCCCTCAGCAAGCCCACCATCTACTGGCCGTGGCTCATGGCGGGCTTTGTGGCGGTCTTCGCGATGAGCCTGCCCGTGCTGTTGGCCGCTTTCGCGGACCACATCTACCACGCGGGTGCCGGCGGCTACGGCTTGCTGAACGCCATGGTTGCCCTGGGCGCGCTCGCCGGAGCCATCACTTCGGCCCGCCGCCGCCAATTGCGTTTGCGTTCAGTGGTGCTGTGCGCCGGGATGTACGGCTTGATGCTGTGCCTGGCGGCGTTGGCACCGTCCATGGTCTGGCTCTCCATCGCTATGGTTCTCTCCGGATTCTGGTGCCTTATGTTCCTGACCGCCGCCAACCAGCTGGTCCAGGTCAGCGCCAACGTGAGCATACGCGGCCGCGTCATGAGCCTCTACATCATGGTGCTCATTGGCGGCCAAGCCATCGGTGGACCCACGATGGGCTGGATCGCCGAGCACCTGAACCCGCACGCAGCGCTCTTGGTGTCAGGCGGGGTGCCCGCGCTCGCAGCGGTGACAGTCGCCGTCGTGCTCGCCCGGAGGTCTGAGTTGCGGCTCAAAGTGAACGTCAGGGATCGACGCCGGATGGTACGGATCGTCGCCCAGTCGGCTTAGCGCCGCCTGCAGGACAACCAGGCGCCTGGCTGGGCGCCCGGTTGTCCGCGAGCTAAACCAGGCCCCTAGCCGCAAGGTGCGGATATTCCGCCGCGCGTCCTTGGAACTGCAGCACGTCCGGGTTGCGGATGGTGCCGTCGCGGATCTCGATGGCACGGGAAATCGTCTCGTTGGCGTCCCAGGTCTCCGGACCCGAAATGACGGTCTCGAGGAACGGCAGGAGCGCTTCGCTGATCTCCCAGCTGGACGAGTTCCACAGGTAGGACGGGCTGTGGTCCACGGCGTAGTAGTTGATGTGGTCGCCTACGGTGAACATTGGCTCGGCGAACGTCGTGGTCCGCGCCCAACTGAAGCCCATGCCTTCGTCGCACGAGACGTCAACGATCAAGCTGCCAGGCTCGAATGCGTCAAGATCCTCGGTCCGCAGGTATGTCAGCGGCGAGTTCGGGTCCTGCAGGGTGCAGTTGACCACAATGTCGGCGGTGGCAAGGAACGGAGCCAGCGGCAGGCGTCCACGATCGGTAATGACTTCGCTCAGGAAAGGGGCGTTCTGGTCGTGATCGAACTGCACTATTCGCACCGAGTGGATGGGGGAACCGACCGCCGCGACACCGCGGTTGGTCAGCACCTGGACGTCGTGGATGCCGTGCGCATTGAGGGCGGTGACAGCGCCTCGCGCCGTGGCGCCGAAACCAATCACGACGGCGCTGAGCCGCCTGCCGTAATCACCCGTCGAACCCGTCAGGGCAAGGGCGTGGATGACGGAGCAGTAGCCTGCAAGCTCGTTGTTCTTGTGGAAAACATGAAGCCCGAAGCCGCCATCGCTGGCCCAGTGGTTCATTGCCTCGAAGGCGATCAAGGTCAGCTTCTTGTCAATGGCGAGCTGGGTGATGGCGCGGTCCTGGACACAATGGGGCCAACCCCAGAGAACCTGTCCGTCACGGAGTTCGGTCAGGTCTTCCGGCTGCGGCTTGGGCAGCAGGATGACATCCGAACTCGAGATCAGCTCTTCACGACTCGCCATGCCACCCACCAAGGGTTCCAGTTGGCTGTCCGAAAAGCCGAAGCGCTCGCCGTAGCCGCGCTCGAGCCGGATGTGCTGCCGGACTTCCGGAGCAACCCGCTCCAGATGCAGGGGATGGACAGGAAGCCGGCGCTCGTCCGGCTTCCGCGATGACGACATGATGCCGAGGGTCAGGGTGCCTCTATGGCCGCTCATTTTTTGTTGCCGGTTGCCGGTTTGGCCACCGTGGTTGCGGGGGACTCTGAAGCCCTCTTATCCGCACGCTTTTCCTTGATGGATTTACCGGATTTTTTCGATGCAGCTTGGCGAGGTGATTTGTCAGCCATGATCGCTCCCTAGAGCAGAGCCGAAATGGCTCCTAGCTCCTGACGATACACCCAGACGCTTGGACGCCTTCTATCGTGAAAATTCCCCAGACGGGGGAAGGAAGAAAATGGAGCGGGCGACGGGAATCGAACCCGCGTATCGAGCTTGGGAAGCTAGCGCTCTACCATTGAGCTACGCCCGCAATGCCCCGCCATGCTGCCGGAGCAGATCCAGCTTAGCGCAGATGGGGCGGTGTTCCGGACACAGACTCGCCGGTGGGCGGCACCGTTCCCCACCGCTGCGGCGGATGGTGGGGACGGCCGCCGGTATCACGGTCTCGTCAATTTCCCTGGGGTCCTCGTAAAGATTCGGTTAAGGCTCGACGCGGGTGTGTTGTGCTGCGCCGCGCGTGATTATTCTGTAGCAGTTAGCGGCTGCGTCATGGGGAACCCGGCTATGTCTATTAGCCGTACGCCGAAAGAGGATTCCGTGGCATTTGCAGAGCATGAAGTACTGATTGGTCGCGACGCCATGACCGTCTACAAATTCCTGGTAGACGGCCTGAACAATTCGCTGTGGCGCAGGGGAATCCGCAGCATTTCCCTCCGTTCCGGACACACCGGCGAAAAGGGTGCCGTCTACCAGCAGACTTTGACGGGCCCCGGTGGGCGGCCGATTGCGGCTGACTTCCAGATCACCGAGGCGCGGCCCGGCGCTGAAGTGCGCTTCGCCGTCGTCGCGGGTCCTGTGCGCCCCACCGGTGGCTACTATCTCAGCACCGAGGGTCCAAATACGCGGGTACGGTTTGCGCTGGAGTTGCATCCGAAGGGCTTGCAGAAACTGATGAACAACATGATCCAGAAGACCATGGAGGACGAGGTGATCCAGCTGGAGCAGCTGAAGGCGGTCATCGAGGAGCAGACGCCGGGAGCGTAGCCAACTACTGGGCGAGCTTGAGGCCGCCCAATCCGGTGACCGGAGTGCTCGGCGTCGTGAGGCGTCCACTGCTCAAATCCCAGTATTCAACCGCTCCGTTGCTCAACAGTCCCGCGACTCCCGTGGAGTTGAGGCCAGTGACGCCCTGGAGCGAGCGCAATCCGGAATAGTCCGTCCAGCCGGTTCCCACGACAAGCCGGGCTTCCGACTTCGGTGTGGTGAGCCCGGAGCCGCGGTAGAGGCGTAGGTTCCCGTTCGCTTCCACCGCCAGCAGGTCCTGGAAGCCGTCGGCGTCGTAGTCCACCATGCTCAGTCGGATCGCGCTGACGCCTGAGCCTACTTGGGTCCGTCCGGCCAAGGCGGTGAGTCCCAGGTTCCGGTACAGGTAAAGCGCGCCAGTGGAATCGGTGGCGAGGATCTGCGGGAGCCTGTTGTTCCCGCACCAAGTGCCCACGGCCATGGTCATCGATTGCCAGCCCGATGACCCCAACACTACCGGGGCTTTGAATCCTCCACTGACAACCCCGGGGTAGAGCAGGAGCCTACCGTCCAACATTTGGACGAGGACGTCGATCACGCCGTCGCGGTCCCAGTCCGTGGTCATGACTTCTTTCGCCCCCGTGAAACCGGACCCTACAGTCCGGGCGGGACCGAACGTGCCGTTGCCGAGTGCCGGATAGTCCCTCAAGTTGCCGGAGGGGTCGACGGCGACGAGGTCACCGGCGCTGCGGATGGCTGCCGCGTTGAGGTTCAGCGTGGGCGGCTGTTGCTTCGCGATGGGATCGCAGACGCTCGGGGCCGGAAGCTGGGGAGGGGCAGTGCCCGCGCCAGGACTGTTGACGGTACCGGCGGGGAGCGTCGTGTAACCGAAGAGATTGACCACGCCCCACATGGTGTAGCTGTTGGGGGTGGTCAGGTAGTTGCCGTCCGTGAAGGTAATGCCGATGCCGATCACGTTGAACCGGGGATCCCGGAGCAAAGCATCGTGGGCGGGGGAGCCTTTCCACCATTCGACCAATTGGGCGGCATTCCGGTCCCAGCGGACGGCGATGACTTCGCCTGCGCCGTTGTTGGGGTTCAGTGCCCGGGGATCGGTCCAGAAGTTGCTGCGGTGTTCTATCACTTCGCGGCTGGCGATGTTGTTGGACCAATCTTGCGAAAGAGTGGACACCGTGGGGTTGTACTTCACCGGGTTCAAGCCCAGAGAGGTCCGGTAAGCGTTGATGGCGTTGAAGACGGCCAGCACCTGGGCAGAGTTGTCGTCATTGACCAGTGCCTGGATGGAAACCTTTTGCACCGCCGCAGGGGAAGTCTTCGTCGGTGCCGGAGCGGGATCGAGTTGGAGGCCATCCGCTGCCGAGCCTCCGGGCAGCGCATCCGGTCCCGACGCGGGCGGGATCGAGGGCAGCGGAGGCGGACCGTCCGCCGCTTGGGGCGAGGTGGCATTGCCGGGCACGACGGCGGAACTCGTTATCGCGGATGGGGCCGCCGTTTCTGGGGCTAAGGGCGTGCTTGCTTCATTCGGAGCGGCGGCGACGGCCGGGGTGTTGCTGCCGACCGGGCCGGCCGCTGGTGACTCCGGCGCAGGTGCGGCCTGCGGAAGGCCGGATCCCGACGCCGGCGCGGACGCCGGCGTCGTACTTTCAGTGCTGGGGGTGGAGCTTGAGTTGGAAGGCGCGGCCGGGGCGGCAATTCCCGCGAGCGGAACAGAGGCGGCCAGCGGGCCGGAGGCAGGGGCCATCACCGTGAGAAAGCAGGCCACTATAACGGCAACGGGCACCGCAATTCGTCTCAATGTTTCCCCAGATTCACGTCGTGCACCGTTCCCAAATTCAACAGCGGTAACGGCAGTCTATGTGGTGCACTATAGTCCCATGCGCCACACCGGCACCACAGGGTATACGGTGCATGCGGTACTTTTGATCCTGTGCTGATCTCTGACCGCGACATACGTGCCGAAATCGACTCCCGACGTATCGTCCTGGAGCCCTACGACCCCGCGATGGTTCAGCCGTCCTCCGTGGATGTGAGGATTGACCGCTTCTTCCGGCTGTTCGACAACCACAAGTACGCGCACATCGACCCCTCCGAGGAGCAGCCTGAGCTGACCCGCCTGGTTGAGGTCGAAGGTGACGAACCCTTCATTCTGCACCCGGGCGAGTTCGTGCTCGGTTCCACGTATGAGACGGTGAGCCTGCCGGACGACGTCGCCGCACGCCTTGAGGGAAAGTCCTCGCTGGGGCGCCTTGGCTTGCTGACGCACTCCACTGCCGGCTTTATCGACCCCGGATTCTCCGGCCACGTGACTTTGGAACTGTCCAATGTCGCCACGTTGCCCATCAAGCTGTGGCCTGGCATGAAGATCGGCCAGTTGTGCTTCTTCCGGCTCTCCTCGGCAGCTGAACATCCCTACGGTTCCGGCGGTTACGGCAGCCGTTACCAAGGCCAGCGCGGCCCCACTGCGAGCCGCAGCCACCTCAACTTCCACCGGACGGCGATCTAGCGTGTCGAGGCGTGAGATCTCGGCCTTTTGCGTGGATGGAAAGGCCAAGATCTCACGCCTCGGTGGCCCACCCTCCGCGGCCAAGGGCATCGCGAACGCGGTGTACGACCCCGCCGAATCCCCACGCCTTCACGTGCCGCGCCGTAATGGTCACCGAGGTCCAACCGATCGCGGCGATCGATTCGTCCCGGCGGATGTCGGACTCCTTTTGGGCAGCCGTCAGGTGATGGTTGCCGTCGTAATTGACGGCCACTTTGTACCGCGGATAGGCCAAATCCGGCCAAGCCAGCTCCCAGCCGGTTGAATCCTGGACAACAAACCGCAATTCAGGTTCCGGCAGTCCGTGCCGGCAGATGGCAAGCCGGAGCTTGGTTTCCGGTACCGAGTCGGCGCCAACCCTCGCGAGCTCCAATGCCAACCGGGCGTTCCTACGGCCGCGGATTCCGGGGTTTTCCTTGACCTGCCTCCGCAAGTCGGTGAGCGAACACAGGGCGGCACGGTTGGTGCCGAAACTTCGTGACTGACAGCAGATGAAGTAGTCGGCCGCGGCGACGAGATCGTCCAGGGGAAGCAGCGCCGCCAATTCCAGCCATGTCCTGGCCGCACTGGTGATGGGGATGCCGTCGATGGTCCTCCGGTCTGCGGCCTTCAACGGCACGCGGCGCCCCACCACCCCCTTGCGAACCGGTCGATTCCCGCCGTCCCATCGCAACAGATGCACCAAGGGTTGGCGTTCGAGTTCAAAGGGAAGGGGACAGCGCCAAAGGATTGCCGCCGTCGGGCCACAACACACAGTCCCTGGTGAGATGCCGGTCAGAAGCCGTGCAGTGTGGGAGAGCTCCTGGACGTTTCCCCAAGGAACACGGACTCCGCGGCTCGCCACTCGAAGGTCCTTGGTCCATGCCCGGCTATCCGAAACCCCGGCAGCGCGTTGCTCGGCGAGGGTGAACGAGCGCCCCCGGAGAGAGTCGGGAAGGGGGCTGGGGTTTCGCATGGATCAATTCTTGGCACAACACCGGTGCCTCGACCGGCTTATCCACAGTGGGGAGGAAGAGTGACTCACCTACCGCGAATCGAGGCGTGAGATCTCGCCCGTTCACGCGCGCGAAAAGGCCGAGATGTCACGCCTCGAGGGACGCGATTGGCTCGGATGCCTTCCGTTTGCGGGGGGACTTGCGGAAGGCCTTGACCGTAGGCTCCACGAAACGGGCTGCGAGCGGTCCGATGATGGCCATGAGCAGGACGTAAGCCGTGGCAAGGGCGGCCAGCTCACGCGGGACCGCTCCCGAGGTGACGGCCAGGCCGGCAATGACAATGGAGAACTCGCCGCGCGCAATCAGGGCCGCTCCCGCGCGGAAACGGCCCGGTACGGCAATCCCTGCCCGCTTGGCCGCCCAGAATCCGGTCAGCAGCTTGGTCACGGCAGTCACGAAAGCCAAGAGGAGCGCCCAGCCCAGCACTGGAGGAATACTGCTCGGGTCCGTATTGAGGCCGAAGGCCACGAAGAAAATAGCCGCGAAGAGATCCCGCAGCGGCTCAAGGATCCGCGTCGCGTTGTGGGCCGTGGCCCCCGAAATGGCGATGCCCAGCATAAACGCGCCCACGGCGGCGGAGACTTGCAGGGCGGACGCTATGCCAGCCACCAAAAGTGCGGCCCCGAGAAGATTCAGCAGGAAGACTTCAGAGTTTTCGCTGTGCACGGCCCGGGATACCCGATGGCCGTGTTTGAGGGCCACCACCAGCACCAGGGTCACCACGGCCAAGGCGATACCCACCGTTTGGAGTCCGCCCAGGAAGCCCACGCCTGCGAGGATCGCGGTGAGGATCGGAAGATAGACGGCCATGGTGAGGTCCTCGAACACCAGGATGGCCAGCACCACCGGAGTTTCGCGGTTACCGATCCGGCCCAGATCCGTGATCACCTTCGCGGCAATCCCCGAGGAAGAAATATAGGTGACGCCACCCATGACAATCGCGCCCACGAGTCCCCAACCGAGCCACACCGCGATGCCCGCCCCTGGAAGGAAGTTCAAAACCAGGTCCAACACGCCCGCTTGCCACGAGCGCCTCAGGCCTGTGACCAGCTCCGCGGCCGTATATTCCAAACCAAGCATCAACAGGAGCAGGATGACACCGATTTCGCCGGAAAGGTGGGCAAACTCGTGCATCCCATCGAGCTTGATCAGGCCACCCGCCCCGAATCCCAGTCCTCCCACAAGATAGAGCGGAATGGGGGACATTCCGATCCTGCCGGCCAAACGAGCCAAGAGGCCGAGACAAAAGACGACTGCGCCCAACTCAATGAGGGTCAGGGCCAGGGGGTCCATGAACGTCAGCCGTTGCGCAGAATGGCAGCCGCAGAGTCAAGACCTTCCTGCGTACCGACAGCCACCAGCAGATCACCCGTGTGAAGGACGACGTCGGGAGCCGGTGAGGGAACCACTTCGCCTTCCCGCATGATCGCCACGATCGAGACACCACTGCGGGTGCGGATCTGGGCTTTGCCCATGGGCTGGTTGTTAAAGGGGGAGTCCGCGGTGATGGAGAACTGCCGCGTAGCAATGCCGGGGATTTCCCTGTGGGCTTCGGCCAAACGCATGGCGATGTGCTGCCCACCCAGGAGGTTGCCCAAGGCGGCGGCTTCGTCTGCAGTCAACGGGATGGAGGCCTGGCAGGTATCGGGATCGTCCCACGTTGAGACGAAAAGCTCGGTTTCGCCTTCCCGCATCTCGACAACACCGATCCGGCGTCCCGAGGCCGTGATGAAATCCTTGCGGACTCCAAGGCCTGGAAGTTCTGTCTCATCCACGTTCATAAGTCCACCCTAGCTCTCTTGGAGGGGCGGCGGAATGACGCCGCTCGCTGCCCGCGTCCAAAGCCGCCTGCACCTCCTCCCCGGTCAACGCGAGTCCGCGGTCCCTTTCAGCAATGCCGTCAGGGCCTGGGAGACCGCGAGCGACGCGCCGTAGGTGACGATGTCCGCTCCACCGCGCGGCCAGCCGCACTCGACAGCGATCACGGCGTGCCCTTCGGCCCTCAAGCGGGCGAAGACGGTCCACAATGGGGGATCGGCGTCCAGGCCGCGTCCGACGACGGCGACCCGCGCGCCGTCGGGCACCTCGCCTTCGCTGATCACTGCTTCAGCCGTGGCTGCCGGTCCCCAGGGCACGTGGCCGACGGCGAAATTGGCCCCCGTTTCAACCTGCACGATAGCCATGGGTTCCTCCCGCGCAAGCCATGTTTCGGCAGCTTCGGAAACGTCGAAGGCTTCGGCGATGCGCCCGCGGTCGAGCGCCTTCGGGCCGCTAGGAACACCGGCAACCTGGAGCGGTAACCCCGGCTGGCTCCCGAAGGCGGCCGCCTGGATTTCGACCGCCCCCGCGGCGGGGAAACGCAATGACAGCGCGGCAGTGCGCGCCGCTGCATCCGCTAGGCGCTCGACGGGCAGGCGGCCTTCCTCAACGGCACTGGCGATCGCGGTGAGAGTCTGTTGGAAGAGGCCCGGACTTGTCTCCGAGCCCAGGCACAGCAGATCCGCTCCGGCCATCAGGGCACGAACGGCAGCTTCCGGTACGCCGGTCTGGGCCGATGCGCCGGCCATGTCCAGGGCGTCCGTGATGATGACGCCGTCGAATCCCATGCTGCGGCGAAGCAGGTCCTGCAGGATGCGCGAGGAGAAGGAGGCAGGACGATCCAGGTCCAGGGCTTCCACCAAGATGTGGCTGGTCATCACCGTTGCGCCGCCGGCCGCGACGAGCGCACGGAAGGGGACCAACTCGCGCGCATCCAGCGTGGCGGCATTGGCTGTGACACGGGGGAGTGCGAGGTGCGAATCGGTGGCGGTGTCGCCGTGGCCGGGGAAATGCTTGGCGCAGGAGGCCACGCCGGCGTCTTCGAGCCCGCGGATCCAGGCGGCCGTGTGCCGGGCCACCAAGTCCGGTTCGGCTCCGAAGCTGCGCACGCCGATCACGGGATTGTTCGGGGCGGAATTTACGTCCGCATCCGGAGCCAGGTTCAAATTGATGCCCAGGCCTGCGAGTTCGTGCCCGATGGCGCTCGCGCTGGCGGCAGTCAGTTCGACGTCGTCCAAACGTCCCAGTACCGCATTCCCGGGCTGCGTTGATCCCTTGAGGTAGTGCAGCCGGGTGACGTCGCCCCCTTCCTCATCGACGGCGATGAGCGTGTTCGGGGAATGTGCCCGCAGCCCGGCGCAGAGCTCCCGCAACTGGACTGGGGACGCCACGTTGGTGCCGTACAGACACACAGCCGCAAGTCCGGCGTCGTACGCTTCCAGGATCCAGACGGGGACGGCGGTTCCGGTGAATCCGGGCATGAGGGTTCCTGCCGCCAGGCGGCGGAGTTCGTCCGTGCGCGCGGGCCCGGCGGCAAAGGACTGGGTGGCGGGGGACTGAATCGTGTCCATGTCCGGCTCCTTGGGAGGGATGCTTAGCAGGGTAGTCAGGGATGGAAACGGCGCAAGCGCGGCATTTAGGCCACACCTAGCTGGTTCCACAGGACCATCACGGCAGAGCCGCGGAGGACAATGTCCTGCGCGTCTGCCGCGAGGCGCACGGACACCGGCGAGGGGTCCTGGTGCAGTAGCCGTTCGAGCAGGGTGTGCTGGACAGCGTCGAGAAGCGGGCCCTCCAAGAGCTTCCGGGGTCCGCTGAGGACCACTTCCGCCAAATCGAGGGCTCCCACTACGGGGGCGAGGGCTATGGCGAGCCGTTCCCCGGCTTCCCGGAGCACACTCGCCTCCCGGAGTGCGACGCCGGCCGCGGCCTCAGGTTCGGAGCTCGCCGCTGCTTCGGCCAGGGCCAGTTCCAGGCTGGGGACGGACATCCAGGTTTCGAGGCAGCCCTTCTTGCCGCATTTGCACATGGTCCCACCGTCGGTGCCGACCGTGACGTGGCCGATTTCGCCCGCCGCTGAGTGGGCGCCCCGGGCACGCCTGCCGCCGACGATGAGTCCGGAACCGACGCCGCGGCCGATTTTCACGAGGACCATGTCGTCACTGCCGCCGCCGAAGGTGTAGTCGGCGTGGACTGCGGCGTCGGCGTCATTGGAGACAAGGGTCGGCAGGCCGGTGTGTTCCTGGATCAGCTCGCGGAGGGCGACGTCCTTCCACTGGAAGTTCGGGGCCGTGGTGACGACGCCGTCCGCGTTGACGATGCCAGGGGTTCCGACTCCGATCCCCAGCAGCGTGGCGGTGGCCCGTCCGACTGCTTCGGAGGCGAGTTCAAGGACTTTGTTGACCACGTCCTGTCCGGTTTCCTCGGAGAGTGAGCGCTCCACACGGTCGAGGATGTTGCCGTCAAGGTCGAGGACGGCGGCGCGGAGCACGGAATTTTCAGCCAAATCCATGCCGATCACCTGGAGGCCTTGGCGGTTGATGTCCACCAGGATGGCGGGTTTGCCTGGGCGGATTTCATCCGACTGTCCCAGTTCCACCACGTGTCCGCGTTCCAGGAGGTCCGAGACAAGGTCCGATACCGTGACACGGGTCAGGCCCAGGGTCCGTGAGAGGTCCGCGCGGCTCATCGCACCTGCCGAGTGGAGCGTCCGGCGGACTAGGGAGAGGTTGTGAGCGCGTCCATCGGAAGGCAGGGTCGCTGTGCTTGTTCTATCGGTGCGGTGCCGGTCGGTGCGGTGCCGGTCGGTGCGGGGGCGGTCACGGAGGGTGTCCATATGGGTTAGTAAACTCTACTAACAATCAAAAAACAAGGTCTTCTCCTCCCGAGATCGTGCTGCCAAGACGACCGCCACGACTGGTATGGAGCGGGCCCGGAATGGGCAGGGCCTGCCCTCAGCGCTCCGGAACGACGGCGATTTCCGTCTTGTGGGGCGATTTGACCGGCAGGATCACCAGCAGGCCGGCCAGGAGCACCACCATGATGCCCAGAATCCCCCAGCGCTGGGCCTCGCCGGAGGCGACGAGAGGCGTCGCCACAGTGATGCACAAGGTAAAGAGCGCCGGTGCCAGGAAGCTCACTGCCCGGCCAGTGGTGGCGTAAAGCCCGAATAGTTCGCCGGATTCGCCGTCGGGCGCCAGTCGCGCGAGATAGGCCCGGGAGGAAGCCTGGGCCGGTCCGACGAAGAGGCAAAGGAACAACCCGAAGACCCAGAAAGTGGTGGCTCCTGCCCAGTGGGTCCCGAAGAACACATAGTCGCTGTTGCCCAGCACCAGGATCGTGGTGCCAGCCACCAGAAGTCCCAACAGGGACATGACGATGACGGCTTTGGGGCCGATTCTGTCATCCAGAAGCCCGCCGATCATAGCGCCGACGGCAGCCACTACGTTGCCGAAAATCGCGAAGAAGATGACTTCCTTGAGCTCGAACCCGAAGGTCCCTGCAGCGATGACCCCGCCGAACGTGAAGACCGCCGCCAGGCCGTCGCGAAAGATGGCGCTCGCGAGGAGGAAATAGATGGTGTGCGGGCTGGTGAGATATATGGCCTTGATCCGGCGGACAAGCAAACCATACGACGCCATGAACCCGAGCTTGGACTCTGGCTTCTTGACGGACAGTTCAGGGACTGCGAGGAGGACCGGCAGCGCAAAGATGAAGAACCAGAGGGCGGAGAAAACGGCCACCAACCTGATATTGAGGCCGTCCTGAGTAGAGGCCCCGAACCACTCAACGGAGGGCTGGACGAACAGCTGCAACACCGCGAGCAGCGCCACGATCCCGCCCAAATACCCCATCCCCCAGCCGAAGCCACTCACTTTACCGATGTTGGCAGGAGTGGAGATCTGGGCCAGCATCGCGTTGTAATTGACCCCCGCGAACTCGAAAAACACATTGCCGAGGGCAATCAACGAAACGCCCAAAAGCAAGAACTCGGGCTTGGGGAAAACAAAGAAGCACGAGCCGGTGAGGACCGCGACAAGTGCGGTATTGACCCCTAGCCACAGCTTGCGGCGGCCACCGGAGTCAGAACGCTGCCCCGTGACCGGCGCCAGCACGGCAATTGCGACGCCGGCGATCGCCAACGCGGCACCCAACACCGCCGATGCGGAGTCTCCCCCGCCAAACGCCTTGGATGTCAGGTAGACAGTGAACACGAACGTGGTCATGACGGCGTTGAATGCCGCGGAACCCCAGTCCCAGAACGCCCACGCAAGGATCTGCCCCTTGTTCGATAGGGCAGGCCCGGAAGCAAGCTCGGATGCCGGGTGCGGGGCCTCAGGCGCAGCTGCCATGTTCATGGAGTGAATGGTAACCGCCCGAAGTGACACTCTTGGGACGTCCGGGCAGCCGGCACTGGATCTTAGCCCTCTACACCATGGAGGCCGGCATTGTTTGTCACATGCGGTTGATAAACTACCTGCACCGAACCCAACGTTTGACCGCCTGCTCCAACTTTTGACAACTCATTCCTGACTTTGCGGAGATTCCAGTGATCACAGTCCTTGCCGTGACCTTTGCAGCGGCAACTGCGGCGCCTTGGATCTTCCGGAAACTCCAACGGAATGCGTTCTACGTTCTCGCAGCAGTTCCCGCCGCTGCCTTCGTCTGGCTGATCTTGCAGTATGACCGGATCTACCCCGGAAAAGGTGGAGAGCCCACCGGCGGTTTCATCGAAGAAACCCTCCCATGGATTCCGAACCTCAAGCTTGAATTCGCCTTCCGCATGGACGTTCTGGCATGGGTGATTTCCTTGCTGGTCCTGGGCGTTGGTGCGCTGGTCCTGGTCTACTGCGCCCGGTACTTCAAGAACAAGGACGCTGACCTGGGCGGGTTCGGGGCCCAGTTGCTTGCCTTCGCCGGGGCGATGTTCGGCCTGGTGACAGCCGACGACCTCTTGATGATGTTCATCTTCTGGGAACTCACCACGGTCCTGTCCTATCTCCTGATTGGCTATGCACGCACCCGCCTCGCCGCCCGGCGCTCGGCGTTGCAGGCCCTCATGGTCACCACAGCCGGCGGTTTGGCCATGCTCGTCGGCCTCATCGTTCTGGGCCAGGCCGCCGGGACATATCGGATTTCGGCGATCATGGCCGACGCCGCCACCCTCGTCACGGGGCCGGCTCAGGGAGCCGTTGCGGCCGCCGTCGTCCTCATTTTGATTGGTGCGATTACCAAATCGGCGCTTGTCCCTTTCCACTTCTGGCTCCCGGGCGCCATGGCCGCCCCTACTCCGGTGAGTGCCTATCTGCACGCTGCTGCCATGGTGAAGGCCGGCATCTACATCGTTGCCCGCATGGCGCCGGGGTTCAGCGAAAGCCCCTATTGGTTGCTCTTGGTGCTCGGACTGGGCCTGGCCACCATGCTGGTGGGCGGTTACCGTGCGCTGCGGCAGACCGACATCAAACTCATCCTTGCGTATGGCACCGTCAGCCAACTCGGGTTCCTCACCATGGTGGTGGGCCTCGGACGGCCCGACGCGGCGCTGGCTGGGCTAGCGCTCCTGCTTGCACACGGCCTCTTCAAAGCCTCCTTGTTCCTGGTGGTGGGCATCATCGACCACCAATCCGGCACGAGGGACATCCGCAAACTTTCCGGGGTGTACAAGTCCTCGCGGGCTCTCGCCATCGTGGCCGGAATCGCCGCCGCATCCATGGCCGGCGTACCTCCACTGGCAGGTTTCGTGGCCAAGGAATCGGTGTTTGAAGCGTTCGTCCACTACGGCACTGGCCCTGCTTCCCAACCATGGGGGCTGGTTCTCCTCGTCGGCTTGGTCCTGGGGTCCATCCTCACGTTCGCTTACAGCGCGCGTTTCATGTGGGGCGCGTTCGCCACGAAGCCCGGAGTGGAACGGACGCCGTTCAAAGCCATCCAGCCAGCTTTCCTGGCCGCGCCAGCCATCCTGAGCATCCTCACCATCGTCTACGGCCTATGGCCGGATTCCGTCGACGGGTGGATCCAACCGTATGCGGCCCTGTTTGCCAGTCCAGCAGCCGGAACTGCCGCAGCCGCTGCCAACCATCTCGCGCTGTGGCACGGTCTGACACCCGCATTGGGCCTCACCGCCGTAACTTTCGCGGCCGGCGTCGTGATGTTCTATGCTCGCAACTTTGTGGCCCGGGCGCAGAGCCGCGTCCCGGACTGGGTGGACGGGGATCGCGCCTACCAGCGCACCATCGGTGCCTTGGACGACGTCGCCGTCTGGGTCACCGGACGCACACAGCGCGGTTCCCTGTACTTCTACCTGGCGGTCATTCTCACCGTGGCTTTCGCAGTCCCGCTGACGGCACTCGTGATGGCCAACAAACCGCTCCCGGGCGGTCTCTATCTGATCGACCCGAACTCGCCGCTCCAGCTCATCGCTGCAGCGGGAATCGTTGTTGGGGCGCTAGCCGCTGTTCGTGCCAACAAGCGCTTCCTCGCCGTCCTGATGGTCTCAGTCACCGGATACGGGATCGCTTTGATGTTCGCGTTGCAGGGAGCCCCGGACCTCGCCTTGACGCAAATGCTGGTGGAGACCATCATCCTGGTGGCCTTTGTCCTGGCGATGCGCAGCCTCCCTCCGGAGCTCCGGGACCGTACCGGCGGCAAATACCGAGTGGTTCGCGTCATCATCGGAGTAGCGTTCGCGGTGACCATGATCTTCGTCGCGATCTACGCCATGGGAGCCCGTATCGCCGAGCCCGTATCGCTCTCGTTCCCCCGGTTGGCTTACGAAGGGGGCGGCGGACTCAACGTGGTCAACGTAACGCTCGTGGACATCCGCGCCTGGGATACCTTCGGTGAGATCTCGGTGCTGGCAGTAGCCGCCACCGGCGTCGCGAGCTTGATCTTTGTCCGCAGCCGGGGGGAGCGCCTCAACAAAGCCGCCTCGATTCCCGAAGGAACGGTGGGGAGGCGCGCCGCCGCCGCCGGGGGCAGCTCGCGCGACGACGCCTCGCTGGCGCTCGTGCGCAAATTCGCAGGCTCCCTGGCGGATCCCTGGCTAGTGGCCGGCCGCACCCTGGCACCAGAACGGCGATCCATCATCTTCGAAGTGGTCACGCGGCTGATCTTCCACTCGATGATCGTCTTCTCCGTATACCT
This sequence comes from Arthrobacter methylotrophus, assembly GCF_039539965.1. Taxonomy (NCBI): domain Bacteria; kingdom Bacillati; phylum Actinomycetota; class Actinomycetes; order Micrococcales; family Micrococcaceae; genus Arthrobacter; species Arthrobacter methylotrophus. The sequence continues at coordinate 4,846,494 of NZ_BAABED010000001.1, forward strand.
CCTGCTAGCCGGACACAACCTTCCGGGCGGCGGCTTCGCCGGAGGACTCACCGCCGGACTCGCGCTGACCATCCGTTACTTGGCCGGCGGTCGCTTCGAGTTGCGGGAAGCCGCGCCGATCAGCGCCGGAATGCTGCTGGGAACCGGTCTTGCGACGGCGGCAGCGGCCGGCTTCGTGCCCCTTCTTCTCGGCGGCCAAGTGTTCCAAAGTGCCATCATCGAGTTCTGGCTGCCGCTGTTCGGTGACGTCAAGTTCGTGACCTCCACCATCTTCGACATCGGCGTCTACTTCGTCGTAGTGGGCCTGGCGCTGGACGTGCTGCGCAGCTTGGGAGCAGAAATCGACGAGCATTTCGAAGAGACAGCCGGCGGAGACACAGGGCGTTCGGCGGAAATCCCGCCCGAAGTCCCCGTGTCCACCGAACCTGCGGCTCCGCAAGCGAAAGGGACCCCATGAGCGTCAACCTCACCTTGTTGATCGTCATGGGCGTGCTGTATGCCTGCGGCATCTACTTGATCCTGGAACGCAGTTTGACCCGTGTCCTGCTCGGACTCATGCTCCTGGCCAACGCCACCAACCTCCTGATCCTGGCCACGGGCGGATATGCCGGGCTTGCCCCGCTATTCAACAAATCCACTGATCCGCGCGCCTATAACGATCCCTTGCCGCAAGCCCTGATCCTGACGTCGATTGTCATCTCCTTCGCGGTGACGGCTTTCATGCTCGGCATCATCTACCGGACCTGGGCGTTGGCACGGCAGGACGATATCCAGGATGACGCGGAAGACCGGCGCGTGGCGAAAACACCCAGCTTCGACGCCGAGGACGATTCCGTGGTTCCTGAAGAAACATCCGAATTCCCGGTCACGGCAGTCACAGAAGCAGCCAAGGAAGGAGGACCCGAGTGAACATGGCCAGCCTGGCGCCGCTCGCCGTCGTACTTCCCATCCTCGGTGCCGCGCTCACCTTCGCCCTGAACAGGAACCCGCTGGCGCAGCGCGTCGTCAGCATTGCTTTGCTGTCCCTCACCCTGCTCCTGGAATGCTTGCTCCTCGCCTCGGTATGGACCACAGGCACCGAATCCGTCACCCTGGGTGGTTGGCAGCCGCCGTTTGGCGTGGTGATGGTAGTAGACCAGTTTTCCTCGCTCATGCTGGTGGTCTCCTCCGTCATCAGCCTCGCGGTGTTGATCTACGCCACCGGCCAGGGAATGGCCGACGGCGACCGTGAAGCACCGGTCTCGATCTTCCACCCGACCTACCTGATCCTGGTTGCGGGCGTCTCCAACGCCTTCCTCACGGGTGACCTCTTCAATCTGTACGTCGGCTTCGAAATCCTGCTGACGGCGAGCTATGTGCTCATGACTCTGGGTGGGACCGGGCCGCGTATCCGCGCAGGGGTCACCTATGTAGTGGTTTCCGTCGTGTCTTCGGTGTTGTTCCTGATCGCCATCGCGATGATCTACGGAGCCACCGGAACCATCACCATGGCAGATCTCGCCATCAAGCTGGCCGCCCTTGATCCGGACACCAGGAACCTGCTCCACGTCATGTTGCTCGTTGCGTTCGGGATCAAGGCCGCCGTCTTCCCGTTGTCCTTCTGGCTCCCCGACTCGTATCCGACGGCACCCGCGCCGGTCACCGCCGTGTTCGCCGGTTTGCTGACCAAAGTGGGCGTCTATGCGATGGTCCGCACGGAGACCCTCCTCTTCCCGGGCGATACCTTGAACACCCCGCTGATGGTGGTAGCCCTCCTCACCATGCTCGTGGGGATTCTCGGCGCCATAGCCCAGAGCGACATCAAACGATTACTTTCCTTCACCTTGGTCAGCCACATCGGCTACATGGTGTTCGGGCTGGCGATGTCCTCCATCGCGGGGCTTGCGGCTGCTGTCTTCTATGTGGCCCACCACATCACCGTCCAAACGAGCCTGTTCCTGGTGACCGGCTTGATCGAGCGCCGCGGCGGTAGCTCGTCCATAGACAGGCTGGGCGGGCTCGCCAAGTTGTCCCCGCTCCTTGCGCTCTTGTTCTTCATTCCGGCCATGAACCTTGCAGGTATTCCGCCGTTTTCAGGATTCCTGGGGAAACTCGGGCTCCTGCAGGCCGGCATAGCCTTTGGCACGCCGTTGGCCATCACCTTGGTGGTGGGAGGGGTGGTCACCAGTCTCTTGACCCTGCTGGCAGTTGCCCGTGTCTGGAACCGCGCATTCTGGCGGAAACCCGAGGACGCGGACTACCCGGCCCCCGCCCTGACGGACACAGCCGCCGTCGGCCTGCTCCCGCGGACCATGGTGGGGCCAACCGTCGCACTAGTGGTCTTTGGCATGGCGCTGACCGTCTTTGCCGGACCGCTGTTCCACTTGGCAGGGAACTCCGCGGAACAGATGCTGGACCGGTCCGCCTACATCCATTCGGTGCTTGGCCAGAACGCCAAGGTTCCGGGGATCGCTGAACCGTCGGTGCAGGGCGGTGGCAAATGAGCCGCAAGAGGATTTCATTCCGCACTGAGTTGCCCCTGCTGGTGTGGCTGGTGGTCGTCTGGGGTGCACTCTGGCGTGACTTCAGCCCGGGCAACTTGGTGTTCGGTGCGCTGATCGCGGTGGTGGTGGCCAGGATTTTCTACTTGCCTCCCGTGGAACTCGGCGGACGCTTCAACGTGCTCCGAGCCATGTCTTTCGCCGTGGTCTTCCTTGGCAAGATCGTGGCCGCGAGCTTCCAGGTCATGTACCTCGCGGTCTTTCGCGGGCCTTCGGTGACCAACGCCGTCGTCGCTGTTCCCTTGCGGAGCCATTCCGACCTGATGGTCACCGCAACGGGACATGTGATTTCGTTGATTCCGGGTTCCCTGGTGGTGGAGGTGGACCGTTCGACGTCCACGCTCTACATCCACGGCCTCAATGTCCGCAACGATTCAGACACTGCAAGGCTGCGCCGGGAAGTCCAGGACACGGAGGCATCGCTCATCCGGATCATGGGAACGCGCGCGGAAGTGGACGCACTTCAGGCCGGAGACTGGCTTATGACGAGGGGAACTGGCTCATGAAAGACATCGTGCTGACCGTGACAGCGGTGATTCTCAGCCTCGCGGCGGCCGGAGCGATCTACCGGATCGCCGTCGGACCTTCGCTCCTGGACCGTGTGCTGGCCTCCGACGTGCTGCTAGCCATTCTGGGTGCTGCGCTGGCGATCGACATGGCCGTCAACAGGCACCTCAACAACCTCGTCTTGCTAGTCGCACTCACGCTGATTGGCTTCGTCGGTTCGGTGACGGTGGCACGCTTTGTGGCCGACCGGAGAGGACAGGTCAATGACTCCTAACGCCACCGGAGTGGACGCCGTGATCGATGCCGTCACCGCCGTGCTGCTGATTCTCGGTGCGCTGATGTCATTGGGGGCGGCAATCGGCCTGTTGCGCTTCCCTGACTTGATGAGCCGGATGCATGCAGCCACCAAACCGCAAGTGTTGGGGCTTTTCCTCGTCCTAGCGGCCATCGGGCTGCAAATGCGCGAATGGTGGGTGTGGCCGGTCCTGGCGGTCGCCTGGATCTTCCAACTGCTGACCGTGCCTGTGTCCGCGCACATGGTGGGCCGCGCAGGCTACCGGACCAAGCACCTCCACCCCGAGCTGCTCAGCACCGACGAACTCGAGGCCGTGGTGCTGCGGGCGGCCGGCAAGCGGGATGCCGAGAAAGCTGAAGCGGGGGAGTCGGTACCGCCCCACGCCGGGAACACGGGCGGTGCTGCCGGTGCTGGCGGTCCCAATCGGAACGGCCAGCCGTCAGCCTAGACGATGTCCTGCGTCTTCGAGAAGCGCGAGATGGCACGCTGGGTGCCTCGGCTGGCGACAACTTGGATGATGGCATTGACAGTCGCCGAAATCAGGGCGAACGTCAGCGCTGAGCGGAGGCTCGTCTCCATGTCGTCGTGGCCTTTCGGAGGCTTGTTGCCCGTGGTCTTTTCCCACACGGCATTGACCAGTTTGGTGCCGACAAAGCCCGCGCCGATGCTCACGCCGGTGCCGAGTAGCTTGATGAGGAGATTCATTCCGGGACTCCTTGAGGGGGGGAACAGGTCTGCCCCCAGCCTAACCCCACATCAGGCCCGCTACGGCCGCTACGCCCGCTAAGGCGCAAGGGACGGGGGCTGGCGCCTGTTCCGGAAGAACTCCTGCAATGCCCCTGGCTGCGGACGCACGGGTATGATCTCGCGTTCCCCGGCCAAGACGGCTTCCATGGTGCCGAGGGCGAGCAGTTCATCCAGCAGCACCAGAGTGGGCGGCATGAGCCTGAGTGTCCCCGCGGATTCAGCCTCAAGGATTCCGCGGACCGGCATCCACAGGGACGATGACGCCTCCGTGGTTTGATGCTTTGGCTCGGCTCCGGAAACCGGGCACGCAAGGTAGAAGTATGTGTCGAAGCGTTTGGGCTGGTCTTCCGGGGTGACCCAGTTGGCCCAGGGGCGGAGGGTGGCTGCATCGAGCTTCAGGCCGGCCTCTTCGAACACCTCGCGTTGCGCGGCCGCCAGCACTCTGCCGGCGTTGTGGCGTGCCGTCAAGGGCTCGACGGCGATGCTGCTCAGGTGCCACGCAGCGGCATGCCGTTCGACCACGTCGTCCGCGAAGTCCCAGCCAGTGCTGTCCACGGTGTCGACCCGTCCGCCGGGGAAGACCACCATGCCTGCAGCGAAGTCCATGGTGGACACCCGGTGCTGAACGAATACCTCCAGGCCGTTTGCGGCGCCCGCAGGCCGCGCCGCCCCTTCGGAACTCCCTCGCCCAGCAGCATCGCGGACCAGGATCACGCTGGCGGCAAGCCTCGGTTCGGCCACTGTGGTGCTTTCCGCTGTACCAATGCCTGTCAAGACCGCTCCTTTGCCCCGCTTGCTGCGATGATTCTGCTGGATCATTCTCCCAGTTTCGCCGCCCGACCGCGCCGCCTCGGGCCTGCCAGCTCCAAGACAAGGAATGATCCAGCAGAATGCGTCACTTTCCCGTTCGGAACCCCGCCAAGGTGTAAACTGAACCACGCCCAAAAGGGTGGATTGATAACGACAGGGGAGCGCCGCCGTCGGGCTCGCAGCAATGCGGCACGGAGGACGGGCGCTGAGAGTGCGGACAGCCGCAGACCCTCGAACCTGATCCGGCTAGTACCGGCGCAAGGGAGTCGAGTTCTCATAGTGTCCGGAACCAGCGCGGCGGAAGCCGAACGTAAGCCGGGAACACTTTCCCCTCCTGTTCCTCAGGAGGACAAAATGACTGGTATTTCTTCAAGGCCGGGTCTCACCAAGCCCGCTTTCAACTGGCGCGTCGTGGACATCGTCGTGGCGGCCCTGATTTCCATCGCCGGTGGCGTGATTTTCTGGGCATGGGACCAGATGGCTCTGGTTGTCACGCCCGTGACGGCCGGCTACCCTCCGCTGGGGGGTCTGATCGCTGGTGGTTGGATGATTCCGGCAGTCCTGGGCATGCTCATTGTCCGCAAGCCCGGTGCCGCAATCTTCTGCGAAATAGTGGCCGCCACCAGCGAGCTCATCATGGGTAACCAGTACGGCACCACGGTCTTGATTTCGGGCCTGCTCCAGGGGCTCGGCGCGGAACTCATCTTCCTGGCGTTCATGTACAAGAAGTTCAACCTGCCGGTGTCCCTGCTGGCCGGTGCCGGTGCGGGCCTGTTCTGCGGGCTGAACGACTCCTTCCTGCCGTGGGGCTGGAACATCGCCTACGAAATCGGCGACAAGCTCGTGTACATCGTGTTCTGCACGCTTTCCGGCGCGGTCATTGCCGGAGCCTTGTCCTGGATCGCCACCCGCGGCCTGGCCAAGACCGGCGTCCTGAGCGCGTTCGCGTCCCGTAAGGCCGCCTCGGAGCCTGTCTTTTCCTGATGCCCAGTCCTGATTCCGGTACCCCCGCTGCGGTGCATCCCGCCGCAATTTCCGCGCGAGGCTGGGGCTGGCGGCACGCCGGCCGCACCACACCGGCCATCCACGGCCTGGATCTGGACATCCGTCCAGGCGAGCGCGTGCTCCTGCTTGGCCCCTCGGGCGCAGGCAAGTCGACGCTCTTGCATGCCCTCGCGGGCGTGCTGGGCGAGGAAGGGGACGACGCCGACGAAACCGGCTCGTTGCTGGTGGACGGCCAGTCACCCCGGGCCCAGCGGGGCCGTGCCGGACTCATGCAACAGGACCCTGAAACCCAAGTGGTGCTTTCCCGGCTGGGCGACGACGTCGCGTTTGGGGCCGAGAACCTTTGCGTGCCGCGGGAGGAGATCTGGAAGCGCGTCCATGAAGCGCTCGACGACGTCGGGCTGCGGAATAGTGCAGGCGGCAGTGCCAGTGGCGGCCTAGCGCTGGACCACCCGACGTCGGCCCTTTCCGGCGGGCAGAAACAGCGCCTTGCGCTGGCTGGCATCCTGGCGATGCGGCCGGGCTTGATCCTCCTGGACGAGCCGACCGCCAACCTGGACCCCGCCGGCGTGCTGGAGGTCCGCGACGCCGTGGGCCGCTGCCTGGACAAGACCGGCGCCACCCTGGTGGTGGTGGAGCATCGGGTCGCGGTGTGGAAAGACCTCGTGGACCGGATCGTGGTGCTGCAGCCGGGCAGCTCCTCCGAAGGTAGTTCAACGCCCGCGGTGCTCCTGGACGGCGACCCGGATACCGTGCTGGTGCGAGCAAGGGACATGCTCACTGCTGCGGGCGTCTGGGTGCCCGGTTACGTGCCGGCCACCCGGCCTCGTTCCAACGCGAGGGGCGGTGGGCTGCTGCTCGCCACCCAGGAGCTCGCTGTCTCCCGTGAAAGGGCGCACCGCCGAGGGCTGAAGACCATCCCACCACGTCCCGTGCAGACCGGGCTCGACGCCGAAGTGTTCGCGGGGCAGTCGCTGACCATCACGGGCCCCAACGGCGCGGGAAAGTCGACCTTCGCTTTGACCCTTGCTGGTCTGTTGGCGCCCGTGTCCGGTGCGGTGACTGCCGCCGTCGAGCTCAGCGCCGGCGCCGGCAACGACCCTTTCAGGTGGAAGGCCCAGCAATTGATCTCCCGCATCGGGACCGTGTTCCAGGAACCCGAGCACCAGTTCGTCACCGGCAGGGTACTGGACGAGCTCATGTTCGGACCCAAGCACCTTGGTCACGGGGAGGATCGCGTGGACGAGCTGCTCGAACGGCTGCGGCTGAGCCACCTCGTGGACGCCAATCCATACACGCTCTCCGGCGGCGAGAAGAGGCGGCTGTCCGTAGCCACCGTGCTCGCTGCGCACCCGCGCGTCCTGGTGCTCGACGAACCAACCTTCGGACAGGACGCCAACACCTGGGCCGAGCTCGCCTCTTTCCTGTCTGAACTGCTCGACGCCGGCACCTCGGTAGTTTCCGTGACCCACGACCAGGAATTCAGCTCCGTGCTCGGCGGGACCGAAATGAGGCTCGCACCTGCGCTCCAAGGCGGGGCCCGGCAGGAAGCGGGTGCGGCATGAGGGAAACCCTGAGCCTGCGCGGGAACAACGCGCTCCTGACGCGCGCGAATCCTCTGGCCAAGTTCGTGTCGGTCTTCCTGATCACCCTGGTGCTGGCGTTGTCCATCGACTTGGTATCAGCCTCCACTGCGCTCCTTGGCGAGCTGGCGCTGTTTCCACTTGCCGGTCTCACCGTTCGTTTGCTGTGGCAGCGCGGCTGGCCCCTGATCATCGCGGCAGCGCTTGGCGGGTGGAGTACTGCGATCCTGTCGGCTGACAGCGGCAGGATACTGCTCGACGTCGGGATCTGGTCCATCAGCGAAGGCTCGCTTCAGCTGGGACTCGGCTTCATGCTCCGCGGCCTGGCGATCGCTTTGCCGGCAATCCTCCTCATGAGCTGCACCGATCCCACGGACCTTGCCGACGCCTTGGCGCAGAAGGCGAAACTGCCTCACCGCTTCGTCCTGGGCACCTTGGCCGCGCTGCGGCTCGTGGGGCTCATGGCGGAGGAGTGGCAGACGATCGGCATGGCGCGGCGCGCGCGGGGTGTCGGCTCGCAGGGAAGCCCACTGCAACGGACCAGGGCGATGCTCGGCCAAAGCTTCGGACTGTTGGTCCAGGCGATACGCCGGGCGTCGCGCTTGGCCGTGACCATGGAGGCACGTGGCTTCGGCGGCGGACGGCGGACCTGGGCACGCGAATCCACCTACAGTCGCCTGGACGGCTGGGTCTTGGCTGGTGGGGTGGTCATCGCAGCCGCAGCAGTGCTCGCGGCCCAATTGGCGGGGACGTGGCACTTCGTCTGGCTAAAGCAACCCAACTAGCTCGCATTTGTTGTCGTTATGAGGCCCCATAACGACAACAACTGCGAGTTAGTTGGGGTCCCGTGCCTCTGGAACCTGGGCCGGGGAATCCTCTTGACCCAGAGTTACATATCGCACGAAACGACTAGCGTCGGGCGATACCGGCGTGTTTCATCACAAAACATCTCATAAATAGACCATTTGTGATATTTATTGCTTATGACTCAACCGACTGCCGAACATGTAGGTCTCCTTCTTCGCGACGCCCGCGGCGAAAAGGGCTGGACGCAGGGACAGCTCGCTTCGGAGCTGGGAACCAGCCAAAGTGCCATTGCCCGCATGGAACAAGGCAAGCAAAACCTCAGCCTCCGCATGATCGAACGCCTCGAGTCCATCTTCGGCCGCACCATTGTCAAAGTCGGCAAACCGCAGATGACCCACCTGCGAGTGGAGGGCGGACGCACGCTGTCAGGATCGGTGGATGTCAACAGCAGCAAGAACGCCGGCGTCGCACTGCTTTGCGCGAGCCTCATCAACCGCGGCACCACCACCTTGCGCCGGCTGGCCCGGATCGAAGAAGTCAACCGGATCGTCGAGGTCTTGACCTCCATCGGCGTCGAGTGCACGTGGCTCAATGGCAACGACCTCCGGATCCGCCGCCCCGAGACCCTGGACCTCGCCTCCATGGACGTGGAGGCAGCGCGCCGCACCCGCAGCGTCATCATGCTCCTAGGCCCGCTCCTGGATGAGGCAGCTACCTACCAACTGCCGTACGCCGGCGGTTGTGACCTCGGGACGCGAACGGTGGAACCGCACATGCAAGCCTTGCGCCAGTTCGGGCTCTCCGTGGAGGCCAAATCAGGCTTCTACTCCGTGCAGGCCCCGCCGGCCGACGGCGACGATCGCACCTTCGTGCTCACGGAGCGCGGTGACACGGTGACGGAGAACGCCATCATGGCCGCCGCACACCGAAGCGGCACCACCGTGATCCGCAACGCCAGCCCCAACTACATGGTGCAGGACCTCTGCTTCTACCTGCAAGGACTCGGCGTGGTGATTGACGGCATCGGGACAACCACTCTGAAGATCACGGGCCGCCCGGCGATCGACGTCGACATTGAATACTTCCCGTCCGAAGACCCCATCGAGGCCATGAGCCTGATCACCGCAGGCATCGTGACCAACTCCGAAGTCACCATTTGCCGGGTCCCCATCGAGTTCATGGAGATCGAACTAGCCACCCTTGAGCAAATGGGCCAGCAACTGGAGATCTCGGGCGAGTACTTCGCACGCAACGGGCGGACGAGACTGGTGAACGTCACCACCAAGCCATCCCGATTGCGCGCGCCGGAGGACAAGATCCATCCGATGCCTTTCCCCGGGCTGAACATCGACAACCTACCGTTCTTCGCGGTCATCGCCGGCAATGCCGAGGGCCAGACCATGATCCACGACTGGGTCTACGAGAACCGGGCCATCTACTTGACTGAGCTCAACAAGCTCGGCGCCCAGGTTCAACTCCTCGATCCGCACCGCATCTACGTCAATGGCCCCACCAAGTGGCGTGGCGCGGAAGTCGGATGCCCCCCGGCGCTCCGTCCCGCAGCCTGCCTGTTGTTGGCCATGCTGGCGGCGCGGGGCACGTCCGAGTTGCGCAACATCTACGTCATTGAACGCGGATACGAGGACCTTGCAGAGCGTCTCAACACCGTCGGGGCCAAGATCGAGTACTTCCAGGACTGACGTTCGCAGGATTTTGTACGATCATCCGGCGTGGCTGGGGCATGAGGCCGCGGAATCGCTGGGCTCGACTATTTGTCCGGCGGAATGATTGTGCAGAATCCTTCACCCGCGAGGGCAGCCACGTTCCAGCACGGCCCGGATTTCCCGGAGGACCACGTCCGGACGGTTCCATATCTGTTCGGGCGAGTAGCTCAACACCGCATAACCCTGCGTTTGTGCGACGTTTGAACGGCCCATGTCCCGGCGCCAGGCTTCGCGTGAACTGTGGAATTGGAAGCCATTGATCTCAACAACGAGCCAGCCTTCGACCAGGAAATCCACCCGCCCGACGCCGGCGATCTGGACTTGACGGCGGAATTGGGGGCCAGCTGATTCGAACAGGAGTCGCGCACTGATCTCGGGTACCGACTCCGATAAACCGTCAGCCTTTGCCAGGCGCTTTCGGGCCGTTCCGTAGTACTTAGCCGTCATTTCGGACTCAAGAACGAACCTGGGTACACCGTGATGTTGCATGGCGGACTGTGCCATGGCTATGGCGTCTGCTTCGCTAAGGCATGTCAGCCCGTGAATGACAGTGTCCTCAAGACTTGCGATGGGCAGGTTTTGATCCGGCTCGAAGCGAAGGCGGCCGTGCCTGGCGGAGCGTAGGTCGCGGTGATGCTTGCTGACAAGATGGAGGCGCCTCAGCCGGTCCTTAATCCACAGCTGGTAACGGAAAGCGCTGGATGCGCACGTCAGGAGTGAATTGTCCATGATGGCTTGCAGAAACTCGGGGTCCGCCTCCGGTAGAGCCCAGACACCTTTGCGGGGTTGGACAGCCCCGGCAAAGGCCAGGCTCCGCACAGCGCGCTCGGAGTAGCCTTCCCGGCGCAGCATGCCAACCCGGGCTACTCCACCGAGCGAGATTAAGAATTCCAAGGGGTCCATGGATCGAGCTAGCCACGATTACGGCCCTCGGTGGCCCGGGAAATGACTCCATGTGGACAAACCCGGCTGTCGAGGTCCGGTGTTGGATTTTGTGCGATTATTCGCTGTTTCTCGGGTAGTAGACCCTGGAATCACGGGCCTCGGAGGTTCATCCATCCGAATGATCCAGCAGAATCTGTGGGGAGTCCGGGAACAACCGGCCCCTGTTTCCGGAAGGCTGCCAGGGCGCACAATTGATCCGTGCGCACATTTGGTGTGGAAGAGGAATTGCTGATTGTCGATCCCGTGACCGGCGAGCCGCTCGCGCTTGCCGACGCGCTCCTTTCGGGCATCGCCGAAAACGACCGGGCCCAGGATGAGCCCGGAACCGGCTTCAGCCCTGAGGAGATCGAGGGCCCCGAGACCGGCCTCAGCCATGAACTCAAGCTCGAGCAGATCGAGACCCAAACCCGGCCGTGCCGCAGCTACGGCGAGCTCTTGCATCAGATCCGCCGGGCGCGGGGCCTCGCAAGCCACGCTGCGCGGCGCCACGGCGCGAGGATTGCCGCGTTGGCCACCTCGCCCGTGGACGCCGCTTTGCACACCACTCCGGATCCCCGGTATGCCATCATGCTCGAGCGTTTTGGCATCACGGCACACGAACAGCTCACCTGCGGATTCCACGTCCACACCTCCGTCGAGAGCCCCGAAGAAGGTGTGGTGGTCCTGGACCGGATCCGGGACAAGCTCGCTGTCTTCACCGCGATCAGCGCCAATTCTCCCTACTGGCGGGGACTGGCCACGGGTTTTGAGAGCTACCGGACGCAGGCGTGGAACCGATGGCCGTCGTCGGGGCCGTCGGCCATCTTCGGTTCCTTGGCCTCTTACCGGCGTGTTGTCAGGAGGCTCATCGAAACGGGGGTCTTGCTGGACGAGGGGATGGTCTACTTCGATGCCAGGCTGTCCAGGCACGTTCCGACGGTGGAGGTCCGGGTAGCCGATGTCTGCCTCCGAGCCGAGGACGCCGCGCTCATTGCGGTGCTGGTTAGGGCCTTGGTTGAGACTTCTGTACGTGAATACCATGCCGGAATAGAGCCTGCGGCCGTGCCTACGGTTCTTTTACGGATGGCGTCTTGGCAGGCAAGCAATTTTGGACTGTGCACCGAACTGCTGGACTTCGGAACATTCCGCCCGGAGCCCGCCGCGGACGTCGTCTGGTCGTTGGTGGAGTACCTGGAACCTGTGCTCGCCGAACAGGGTGAATTCGACTTGGTCCAAACCGGCGTGGCAGCCATCCTGAGCCGCGGCAACGGCGCCATCGAGCAGCGGGGTGTTGCCGAACGCTGGAGCCAGAACGGGAGCGCGCCCGACGCCGTCGGACTGGCCGCCGTCGTCGAGCACGCCGTTCAGATCACGATGCGCTCGGAGAAGGACGAGGGCGACACAAAGCCGCAGCCCGTCCTCACCTGGGTGCGCCAGGACTGGCGCGAAGCGCCGAGCTAGACCTGCTTGAGGGCCCGTTCCAGATCCCGGACGAGGTCGTCCACATCCTCCAGCCCCACTGAAAGCCGCACGACGCCGTCGCTCAGGCCGATGGCCGCGCGGCCTTCCGGACCCATGGCGCGGTGGGTGGTGGTGGCGGGGTGGGTGATGAGGGACTTGGAGTCGCCTAGGTTGTTCGAGATATCGATGATGGCGAGTCCGTCCAGCAACGCGAAAGCGGCCTCTTTGGCCGATCGCCCGGCGGAAGGGAGCAGCTCGAAGGTCAGGACCGTGCCGCCGGCTTTCATTTGCTTCGCGGCGAGCTCGTACTGGGGGTGGGACTTAAGCAGCGGATACTTGACCCAGCTGATGGCCGGTTGTTCCTCGAGCCATTCTGCGATCCGCAACGCCGACGCCGAGGAGTGGTTTACTCGCAGCGCCATGGTTTCCAGGCCCTTGGTCAGCACCCAGGCGTTGAACGCGGAAAGCGATGGTCCTGTGTGTCGCATGAGTTGCTTGACGGGACCTTCGATGAACTCCTTGGTGCCCAGGATCGCTCCGCCCAGGACCCGGCCTTGGCCATCGATGTGTTTGGTGCCCGAGTAGACAATCACGTCGGCGCCGAGTTCGCCACAACGCTGCAGCAGCGGAGTGGCAAAGACATTGTCGACGACGACGGTAGCGCCCGCGGCGTGGGCCAGCTCGCTCACGGCGGCGATGTCCACGATTTCCTGCATCGGGTTCGACGGCGACTCGAAAAACACTGCGGTGGTGGGTTCGGACAACGCGGCGCGCCACTGATCCAGGTCCGGTCCGTCAACGAAGACCGTCTCGACGCCCCAGCGGGGCAGGATCTCGTTGAGGATGACGAAGCAGGAACCGAACAGCGAACGCGCGGCAACCACACGGTCACCGGCGGCCAGCAACGCACCAAGCGCGGTGAAGACAGCGGACATGCCCGACGCCGTCGCGAAGCATGCTTCGGTGCCTTCGAGCAGGCGGAGCCGCTCCTGGAACGTTGCAACCGAGGGGTTGCCGTAACGAGAGTAGACGAAGCGCTCGTCTTCGCCCGTAAACGCGCGCTCGGCGGCTGCCGCGGATTCGTAGACGAAGCCGGAATTCAGGAAGACAGCTTCGGAGGTCTCCTGGAAATTGGTGCGGTCAAGGCCGCCGCGGACTGCCTGGGTCTCAGGGTTCCAGCCAGCGGCGTCAGGATTGAATGTCACTTAGATCTTCCCCAGATTCGTAGGAAGTCCACGGTTTTTCCAACCATTCACGGTTCGCTCGCCGTAGCGGTCCGGTTCGCCCTCAAAGCCTTCAAGGACGTTGTAGGCGGTGTAGCCGGCCTGTGTTGCGGCACTGGCGGCGGCGATTGATCGCTGTCCGGAACGGCAGAGGAAGACCAGTTCGGTGGCATCCGCCTCCGGGGCCTGTTGCTTGAGCTGCTCGATAAATCCCGAGTTGGGGATCCCGCCGGCAAGGTTCCACTGAATGAACAGGGGATCGTTTCCTTTGTTGTTCGCAGACGCGGTGTCCGGGATGCCGATGTGGGCCCACTCGCCTTCGGTGCGGACGTCCACCAGGATGGCGCCTTGCTCCAGTTTGGCCCAGGCGTCGTGCGGGCTCAGGTCGCCGGCGTAGCTCATGCGTGGCCCTCGCCGTCGAACTCTTCATCAAGCTGGTCCACCGCATTGGCAACCGCGGCATCCGCGCTGGCGATTGCCGCGGGGAGGACGATGGCCTGCGCCACGATCACGTCCGTGCCGTTGAATGTCGCGGCCGGGCTGCCGTGCAACACGTATCCCTCGGCAAGGGCGGTAGAGATCCGCTCACAGAATTCCTTGGTATCAGGACCCGTGATGAGACGGTAGGAGAGTTTTTCTTCAGTGGGTTCAGGCATTGGTGCTCCTCAGTCACGCTTGCAGTTCGAAAGTGTCGATACGCCGAGTAGTCACCTGAGGCACCCCGCCGGAGAGAGGGTTGCCGACCAGCAAGTCAGGGCTTCGCGCTGGTGCTCATTACTCAAGAAGAAAATAACATCCATGACGGCGGCCTGCATTACCGGCAGTCGTCATGTTCCGTAACCGGGCGGCAACGCCGGTGGGTGGTGGGGACTAGGCCTCGGTTTGGTTGGGCAGTTGTTCCAGGCTTGCTTGGAGCCGCTGCGGCAGGGCATCAGTCCGTGGCGCTACTCCCGTGGGGGAGCGATGAAACGTGGAGCCTTGATGCTTCCGGATTTCGAGTAACTCGTGGACGGATATCCCGGTGGCTGTCGCCAGCGCGTGCAGCGAGAGGCTGTTGTGATGAGCCAAGGCAAAAACCACGCCGGACAGGGCCTCGAAACCTTCAGTTTCGTAGATTTCCTGCACCAGCTTGGACATGCCGTTCGCATCATCGATTGATCCCGCTGACGCGGCAGTCGCCATGGCGGTCAGCGACCATGCAGCAGAGTCGGGGCTGATGTAGATGCTCATGTCGATACCCTACGGACTCGGGCCCTCTGGGGGAATGGGCGGCGTCTTCCTCATTAACCCAACTGACTCGCAGTTGTTGTCGTTTTGAGCCCTCAGAACGACAACAACTGCGAGTTAGTTGGGGGAAGAAGCCTGATGCGCCGGCCCCAGAACCGGCGCATCAGACGTTTCTATCCGGACGCCAAGCGCAGGATCAGCGCTGCATGCCCGGGGAACCTCGAAACGAGGGACTCGATGTCCTTTTCCGTTGGCTTCGCCGAGTCCGATCTCTCGTAACCGGGCGAGAGGCTGCAGCTGACCAAGGCGAACCCCGGACCGGCCAACTCCGCCCCGAACCACGTGGAATGCGGGGCAACTCCTTGCAAGGTCTCGCCGGCCTCCGGGTTGGGACCGAACAGGGTTTCGGAATAGCCGAGTTCGGAATAGCCATTGTCCGGCGAGAAGACATGCAGCCTGAGGGGCGTCCCCAAGTGGAAGAACCACAACTCGTCCTGCTTCAGGGTGTGCAGCTGGAGAATCTCCCCGGTCTGCAGCAGGTACCAGTTGGAACTGTAGAGCGGGTGATCGACGTCGAAGCGCGGAGGCAACGCCGAACCGGTTATGTCCTCGTTGCTTACCAGGGCGGACGCGAACCAGCCGCCCACACTAGCGGGGGACATGTCCAGCCGTTTGATCCAGTCCTCAGCGGATTCAGTCATTGACCGGGTCCTTCAGGGAGAAACAGACCGTGATGCCAATGATTTCCTTGCTGCCCAGGGCGCGCAACAACCCTTTTTGGGTCACGATGTCCACATTCACCATGCCGTCTTCTTTGCTGGGGACGGCGATCGTTTCGTGGAAGTTGAGCAGGGGCTTTCCGCTCGCCATCACTTCCTTGTCGTGGGCAACGTGTTCCGCGCGCGAGTCCTGGTGCCCGATCAGTTCCGCCTTGCTCATGCTCACTAGGTCCGCGAAGTTCTGGTTGACCCACAGGAAGACCGAGTTCGCGTCCTTGACTACCCAGTACACGCCGTCCTGCCGGTCCAGCACATCGGCGACGCTCATGGGCGGAACGGTGGGAAGGAGCGCCGGGTCCAGCGCCGGGGCGAAGGTCACGGCGCTGCCGCCGTTCCGCCGTCGGCCGCTAGTCTTTCGGCGAGGTCCTGCGCCAGGGCCACCATGGTCATGGTGGGGTTCCAGGACCCGCCGGTGGGCCAGAGGCTGCCGCCGGTGACGAAGACGTTCTGCACGCCGTTGAGGCGGTAGTCGGTCCCGACGACGGCGTCCTCCTCTTCGCCGATTGGCAAGCTGGAGCTTTCGTGCACCAATCCCGGTACGCGGCGCTCGGGGATTGCGGGACGCTCGGCGCCCCAGCTCCCGGCATCGGGATCCCCGTGCCAGTATTCGACGCGCTCCGCACCGGAAGGGGACAGGACCCGCTCCAGCATTTGGAAGGTTCCCTCGTCCATGGTGTCCCACGTGTCGTCGTCAGTGGCGTTGGCCAGCACCTGCAAGGTGACGTTGCAAGTGGGGTCCGCGCTGCCGGACAAGCGCAAGTGGTTCTCCGGATTGCTCTCGTCCAGTTCGCCGAGGACGGCGCAGACGAACACCAAATAGTCCTCCGATGACCGCAGCTGTGCCAGCGAAGCCGTGGCGACGACGTCGGGGGCGTAGCGTTCGGACTTCTGGGCGTTCTTGTCCGGGAAACGGTCCGAGAGGACCGAGAGTTGCACGTGATACTGCATGCCGGCCGGGCTCTTGCCCGCCAAATAGATGGCCGCCAGTTCCAGCTCGCCGAGCTGTTCGCTGAAATCAAAATCCTTGCGCGGAACCCGGGCCACCACCGAGGTGATGAAGTGGGCGGCGAAGTGCCCCCCGGCCCCTTGAACCTGCGGGAAGGAATTGAGAACCAGGGTCGCCGGGGGAAGCGTGCCCATGGCCAGGACCAGGTTGGCATCGCCGACATTTACCACTCCGCGGTTGGTGTTCAACGCGGTGGCCCGTCCGTCCTGCTGGAGCACACTCAACACCGTGCAGTCCGTGACCACGCGAAGAGCCGCGCCCTTGCCTTGGGCCTCGAGCGCCGCCTGCCGGTCCGACAATTCCAGAAGGACCGCTGGCGTGGAGAACTTCGCGAAGTCCACACCTGAGCGTGCGCCCGTTGCCACAGCGAGCGGGGCCGGCATGCTGCGGGTGGCGGAATCGATCTTATGCAGGCCTGCCCCGAGCCGTTCCTGGAGGGCTTTCTGCATGATTCCGTAGACGGGCCGGGTGTCGTTAATGAGATCGACGACATCGGCCGACCGTCCGACGTCGATCTGGTCCGCCGAAACCACGTTGAGCAGATCTTCCGCCGACGTGAAGTGCGACTTGGCGGCGTCCATCACCGCCCGCGGCCAGCCCCGCATTTCATCTTCCTCGGGGCGGGGGCACCACGCGCTCCACATGATGCTGCGTCCGCCGTAGAAAGGGACCATGCCGTGCTGCCAGGAAATCTTGCCTGGCGGCTGGTTGGCCGTGGCAGCCGCCAAGGTCCAGGGGAAGGTCTCCGAGAGCCCTCCCAGCGTCTCCTTGTACGGCAACGGCAGGTTCTGGAAATGCTGCGGCAAGAAAAAGGGACCCCGTTCAATGATCAGGATCCGTGCGTGCGGATTGACCGTCAGTGTCCGCTCAGCAAAGGCGTAGGCGCAGAACCCGCTGCCGATGACTATGTGGTCGAATTGTTCTTCTTCGCGGACTTTTTTCCATTCTCCCTCGGAGACGAAGAAGACATGATCCATCACCTTCTGGGGTGAGGGATCCTGGGGACCGGGCGTGGGAAAACCGTGATTGAAATTCTGGGACGAAGAAACTGCACTCACAATGATGCCTTCCATCGACTTGCTGATTCCACGGCACCGTGAAATCAGGTGCCCGCTGGGCCGAAAGGCAGATCACCTTTCCCCAACAAGGTTCACGGAAACTAGTTAACTACCGCGGCGACGGCGGCACAATAGACTTTGGCGGATTGCCGCCGGCCGAGAGACTTGGCATACTCCACGCGTGTCTTCTCTTCCTGTGACGTTTGCCGAGGACGTCATCAATCGGCCTATCAGGATCCAGTTCGAGGCATTCATTGACGAGCACCGCCGTGCGCTCAATGACTCTTTGAACGGGTTGACTGAGGAACAGGTCCGCCGGTCATTGGTGCCGTCCCGGACCACCCTGCTGGGCTTGGTGAAGCACGCGACCTCATCCTTGGGACTCGACGACTTGCTCAACGGCAACCGACGCGGACCGCTCCCGCTACGCTGGGTGTACCTTCACATGCTGCGCGAGCTTGCACAGCACTGCGGGCACGCTGACATCCTGCGGGAGCAGCTACTCAGCCAGGACCGCCGGCAAAGCCCTACTCAATCCCCGCGAACAACTCGTTAAGCTCGGCGGTGAGCTGCTTACGCATTGCCGGGGTGCCGATCTCCCTGCCGTCAACGTGGTTGACCGGAGCGATGAGCCGGATGCTCGAGATCAGCCACACGGCGTCGGCGTCGAACAGGTCCTCCGGGACCAGTGGGCCGTAGCCAAGCTCCCAGCCCGCCGCCTTCGCTTTCGTGAAAAGAGCGTCTTGGGACGTTCCCGGGAGGATGCCGCTGTCCAGTTGCGGAGTGATGAGGCGCTTGACCGAGCGCACGGAGCCGGTGCCGTCGTCGACCGTTTCAACATGCGCCAGCAACACGGTCGACGTCGGGCCCTCCAGGACGCGTCCGTCGGTGGAGGTGAAGATGGCGTCGTCGGCGCCCTGCTTGTGTGCGTACCGCAGCGCGGCCATGTTCACCGCGTAGGAGAGCGTTTTGGCTCCGAGCAGCAGCCAGGGGGCGCGGTCGCCCGCCTCCGTGTCGAAGCCCCGGTCAAGGAGTACGACGTCGATGCCCGTCTCGCGCTGCCGGCGGCTGCCCGCGGGGGACGGCGAAGCCTGGATCCAGCACGTGGGAGCCGAAGCGCCTTCCACTCCGCGCGTCACCAAGAGCTTGACGACGACCTCGTCCTCGGCGGGGCTTGGCGCCGGGAAGGCGTCGCGGAATTCCTTGATGGCCGTGTCGATCGCGCGGCGCCAGACGTCCTGCTCGGGAATGTTGAGGTCCAGGGCGCGAGCCGAACTCTCAAGCCGGTTCAGGTGCGCTTGAACTTTCCGTGCCCGGCCCCCGACGGCGAGGAGCGACTCGAAGACGCCGTCACCCCGGGTGGCGCCCAGGTCGGTTGCCATGAGTTGCGGCTGGCTGGAATCGGCGATGCGGCCGTTTTCGAACGCTGGATCCAGGAAGACGAGGATTGTCGAGGCAGGAAGAGTCATGCTTCCAGCTTAGTGTGGCCCCCAGAGGGATGGTCAGGACGAGCGGTCGGGAGCGGTGCGCCAGATAGGCTGGGCTGACTGTTACTTCTTTGACTAGTTCTTTGACTGGGGGGTTGTCGAGTGCCGTTTCCTTTTCCGTTCGGGGTGGAGTGGACCTGGCTCCTCACCGCGTGGGCCATTTTCGAGATCATCTTGCGCATTGTGCTGCTGGGCGTCATCCCGGGAAACCGCCGTCCCACCACGGCCATGGCCTGGCTCCTGGCCGTCTTCCTCGTCCCGTCAGTGGGCTTCGTCTTGTTCCTGCTGTTCGGCAATTTCCGGTTGTCCCGCCGTCGTCGTGAACAGCAGGAGCAAGTCAACGAACGGGTGCGTGCCGGCACGTCGGCGCTCGCCGACGTCGTCAGCACCTACTCCGGTCCCGAATGGGTGACGTCGGCCGCTGAACTGAACCGGCGCCTCGGCTCCCTGCCGATGGTGGACGGCAACTCTGCGGAGTTGATCGCCGGCTATGAGGAATCGCTCAAGGCCATGGCGGAAGCGGTTCGGGGGGCCAAGAGCTTCGTCAATGCGGAGTTTTACATCATGAGCAGTGATTCGGTCACCGACGAGCTCCTCACTGAGTTGGAAAACGCTGCCGACCGGGGTGTCGACGTCCGGCTCCTGTTCGATCACATCGGCACGTTGCGGATCCCCGGTTACCGACGGCTGGTCCGCAGGCTGAAGCGCGGCGGGATCCAGTGGCGCCGCATGTTGCCTTTGCTGCCGATCCACGGCCAGTGGCGCCGCCCGGATCTGCGGAACCACCGGAAGATCCTGGTGATCGACGGCGAAATCGCGTTCACCGGCTCCCAGAACCTGATCGAGCCCTCCTACAACAACCCCAAGCACCGACGCGCCGGCCGCAAGTGGGTGGAACTCATGGTCCGTATGGAGGGGCCGATCGTTGCCACCCTCAACGTCGTCTTCGCCACCGACTGGCTGAGCGAGACCGATGAGTCTCTCGAATACCAGTTGCAGGTCTCCGACAGGGCCACCGCGGGGCCGATCACGGCCCAGGTGGTCCCGAGCGGTCCGGGGTTTGTCACGGAGAACAACCTGCGTCTGTTCAATACACTGATCTACTCGGCTCAGCACCGCATCTCGATCTGCAGTCCGTACTTCGTGCCCGACGATTCGCTGTTGTACGCCATTACGACGGCGGCACAGCGTGGCGTCGACGTGGAGCTTTTCGTCTCCGAGAAGGGCGATCAGTTCCTGGTCCACCACGCACAGCGCTCCTATTACGAAGCGCTCCTGGAGGCCGGGGTGCGGATCTATCTCTACCGCGCACCGTACGTGCTGCACGCGAAGCACTTCACGATCGATGAGGAAGTGGCGGTGCTCGGCTCCAGCAACATGGACATGCGCTCCTTCTCGCTCAACATGGAGGTGTCCGTGATGTTGCTGGGTGCTGAGGCGGTGGACAGCATGCGTTCGGTGGAGTCGGCGTACAGGGCCATGTGCCAAGAGCTGACGTTGAACGATTGGCTGGGCCGGCCGATGCTCGCCAAATACGTGGACAACGTGGCGCGGTTGACGGCCACCCTGCAATAAGGCTCAGTCCTCGGCGCAGGCTTCGTCCGCGGGTTCGGCGTGGATCCGCGAGAGGAGCCCATGAAGCTGCCGGATCTCCTCGGCGGAGAATCCAGCGAAGGCTTCCCGTTCGACGTCGGCCACGGCAATCTCGATCGAAGCGACGGCGCGCTTGCCTTCCGCAGTGATTTCAACGAAATGCCGACGGCGGTCTGCAGGGTCCCGGCGACGGTCGGCCAGCCCTCGGCGTTCGAGATCGTTCAAGACGGCCACGAGGGCGCTGGCGTCGATCGAGAGGATATCGATGAGGCCTTGCTGGCTGATGGGACCGGACTCGTCAAGTCGGCACAGGAGGACCGCATGCCTTGGGCTGAGTCCGGAGGAGTCCAGCGCCTGGCGGAGGCGGGTGTTCATGATGCGCCCGTGGCGCGCCAGGAGGAAACCCAGTTGCTTGCCTGCTGCTGACGGACTCATCGAGAAATCCTATCACTGAGGAAATTATCGGTCCTTAGGAATCGTTGTCATTCATAAACGATCTGCGCGGCGCGGAGCCGGGCAGCGTGAGCTTCTTCGGCCCATTCGATCCAAAGGAGTTGCCATGAATGACCACGCTTCGAACGCCTCTGTAGTAATTGTCGGTGGAGGCTACGGTGGTATCGCCGTAGCCAAAGCACTCGACGCACAGGCGGCCGTCACCTTGGTGGAGCCAAAGGACGCCTTCGTGCACAATATCGCGGCGCTGCGCTCCGTCGTCCAACCCGATTTCCTGCCGCGAATGTTTTTGCCGTATGACCGCCTTCTAGTGCACGGCACCGTGCTCCGGGACCGTGCCGTGAGGGTGGATGGACACACCGTCGAGCTGGCTTCCGGAACCCGGCTGACGCCCGATTACATCGTCTTGGCAAGCGGCTCAAGCTATCCGTTCCCGGCCAAGAGCGATCGTATGGTCACGACCGATGCCATCGCGCGCTACCAAGCCGCACATGATGACCTCAAGCGTGCCAGCAGGGTCATGCTCCTGGGCGCCGGGGCGGTGGGCCTTGAATTTGCCGGCGAGATTGCCGCCGCATGGCCGGACAAGGACGTGGTGCTGGTGGATCTGGCCCCGGACATCCTTCCCGGACCATACGATCCACGGCTGCGCGCCGAGGTCAATCGGCAGCTGGACGGCATCGGCATCCGGCGAATCATGGGCAGCCCCTTGGTGCAGTTGCCTTCGGTTCCCGCCGGGGAATTCGCGACATTCACGGTCAACACCGCAGGTGGCACTGCCATAGAGGCGGACATCTGGTTCCGCTGCTACGGGATAGCCCCGCAGACCGACTATGTTGCAGGGGAGCTGCTCGCCGCCCGGACCGCCGACGGCTATCTGCAAGTCACGCCCGAACTCCGGGTGGCGGGCTTCGAGAATGTCTATGCCCTGGGCGACATCTCGGCGATCGACGTGAATAAGGCCGGCGTCGCTGGACGCGAGGCTGCGGTGGTTGCCAAGAACATCCAGGCCCAATTGGACGGCTCCGCCGGCTTGGACGCCTATACGCCGTCGCGGCCGGTCATCATCCTTCCCTTGGGGCCCTCGGGTGGTTCGGGACAACTGCCCGACGGCGAAATCGCCAGCCCGGAGATGATCTCCCAGATCAAAGGGCAACACATGATGATCGATCGCTTTGTCGAGATGTTGAACCTGGGTTCCTGAGCGTACGTGAGCGGGCCGTCCGTCCGCCTCCGCGCCCCGGATACTGCACGCCATCGCAAACGCAACAATAAAGTCCTTCTTCTGCAGCGACCCCTCAAGGCTTTTACGCCAAGTTAACGCCGCATCTGGTCGAGTCGGACATGCCCCTAGCTAACTGCTGTGCGCCATCCGCGGGGGTAGCCGGCCCGCAGTACAGCCGGCTGGAGCTCTCACTATCGGAAGAAGAGAACACCATGACCCGAAGAAACAATCAGGCCTTGAAACGATGGTGGCCGAACGAGGCCGGGGCCGTTAGAGACGATTCAGCCTATCGCGAAGAGCACGCGCGGGCTCCGGAAGCAACTAAGCCTGCTGCGAACGCCAGCCACGGAAATCGATTCCACACCCCGCAGCGTATATGGCGAATTCGTTCTCTAGTGGTGCTTGTCTTGCTCGGGCTCCTTGCCGTTTTGACGGGAGTTTCCCCGGCGACGGCGCTCAAGGGGGGTTCTGAATCGACCCAGAAGTATCCGTTCATGGGTTCGTTCCAGCCAGCGTATCCCGCTCCTCCCCGGGCGGACGGGCATGGGTGCGGGGTGATGGTCCTCGCGCCGCAGTGGGTACTGACCGCCAGTCACTGCGCCGGCAAGAACCCCACCATGTCCAAGGCCGGTATCCCGCAAGGCTGGAAAGTACGGGTCGGGTCAGCAGACACCACTTCGGGCGGGGAAGTCGCCGAGGTGGATCACTTCTATCGGCTGGCGATCGAAAAGGGCGGTCTTTGGGGCCGGGACCTGGCCTTGCTCCATCTGAGCACCCCTGTGAAAGCACAACCCGTGAAGATCGCGTCCAACACACCAGCAGAGAATACGTCTACCCGTATCCTGGGCTGGGGCATGACCTGCGATGACAGTAACAACGCCTCGTGCTTTCCTTCACGGCTGAGGGAAGCCGACACCGCCATTCAACCACGTTCAGCCTGTTCGAAAGCTGCGCCCGGAGAATTATGCGTAGGCGCCCTCGATGGAAGCGTCGCGGCAACCAACATGGACTCGGGCGGACCGGCACTGGTCCAGGAGGGCGACCAGTGGGTTGTGGCCGGTGTCCTCAGCGGCCCGGGCGGGGATAACACACCCGTGCTGTATACCGACGTCAGCAAACACGCTGCTTGGATCAACGGAATCATTACCGGCACTAATGTCCCGGCCGATGACCCGGCACCCAACGTTGAGGGTGCCGCGGAATTGCCTGGTTGCGCGGGCTCGGTTGTGCGGGGTCCAGCGTCCCGTCCGGAGGATCCAGCAATGATGCTCACTAACGGCCACTGCGTGAAAGGAGACCGGCCCGCCCCAGGGAAAGCATTGACGGACCAACCCGCCGACTTCGACGTCCCTGTTGCCAACCCGCAAGGCTACCCGCAAGCCACGGCACGGGCCAACCGCCTGATCTACGCAACCATGACAGGCACGGACGTCGCGCTCTACCGGCTGGACAAAAGCTACGCACAACTAGCCCAGGAGAACGCGAAAGTCTTCGAACTCAGCTCCACACCCGCACGTGCAGGCGACTCACTGACCATCGCCTACACCAGCCGGCGATTCGCCTGCACAGCCGAGGCCGTGGTGACAAAGCTGCGAGAAGGCGGCTACGAACAAAACGACTCGATCCGCTACGCCCCCGGCAAGGACTGCAACCCGTACCCCGGAACTTCCGGCTCGGCACTGCTCGCCCCTGACGGTCTCACCGTCATGGGAATCAACAACACGCACAATCGTGACGGCGAACAATGCACCGAGAACAATCCCTGTGAAGTGGCCAACGATGGAACCGTTACAGCCGTGAAGGGCCGTGCCTACGGTCAGCAAATAAACACCGTCACGGCCTGCCTGACCTCGGGTTCCAAACTCGAGCTGACCGGGCAGGGCTGCACCCTCACCGGCGCGGCCACACTTACCCCGGACCCGGCAAAGAACCCCACACCACCTGCTACGACCCCGCCACCTGCCCCGGGAACGCCACCTGCCCCGGGAACCGCCCCGGGAAGCAGCGTCACGAACCCCGCAGACCACACCGCATCACCGGCCTCGGAAACCACGCCGGACCCTAGCAAGTCCAGTTCCACCGCTGCGGTTGCGTCGACAGCGGACCAACGGCGTCAGGACCTTGCCGCCACAGGGTTCGAACGCGTCGGCCTGATCACAGCCGCACTGGGACTCCTCGCACTCGGGATCGTCCTCTGGGCCATCAAACGACCCCGCAGGCTCCAATAGAAGCTGCACGATTCGGATCAGACTCAAATGTCCGTAGCCTGCGGAGCCAAACTGTGCCCGCAGGATACGGGGCTTTCCTTCTAGCGGCAATGGGGCGATTCTGTAATTCCAAGCATGTTTGGAAGCGTTGTTCGGAGGCATCATGACGCGGAAGAACCAGTCCCCAGCGGTGCAATCACCGAGCGATCCGGGCGACGAATATCCTGAGAAGGTCCGGATCCTGGCCGAGGGACGATTGGTCAGCGATAGGCTGTGGAACGCCGACCTGGCGCCGGCCCGGCAAAGGAACTGGCGGGTACGCAGCCTCTTCGCCCTGTGGATGTGCGACGTCCACAGCATTGCCGGTTACACCTTCGCGGCCGGTCTCTTCATCACCGGGCTGGTGGGCTGGCAAGTCTTCCTGGCTTTGGTCCTTGGCATCACCTTGGTCTACTTCCTCATGAATTTCGCCGGGACAGCCGGGCAGAAGACCGGTGTCCCATACCCCGTCCTGGCGCGCATGTCCTTCGGCCTCTTCGGCGCCAACCTGGCCGCCCTGATCCGGGCTTTGATCGCCATTGCGTGGTACGGGATCCAGACCTGGCTCGCCTCCGAAGCTGTGCTGGTGCTGCTGTTCTCGGTGTGGCCCCGGCTGACCCCGCTTGACGGTCCCGATGTGCCTCACATCCTTGGCCTGACGCCGCTCGGTTGGGGCGCCTTCCTGGTCCTGTGGGCGGTCCAGTTGCTGGTCATCCGCCGGGGGATGGAGACGGTCCGGAAATTCCAGGACTGGGCAGGTCCTGCCATTTGGGTTGCCATGTTCGCGCTCGCGATCTACATCCTGACGCAAGCGGGCGACAAATTCAGCCTCTCGATCCCCGGCGTCGCGCCCTTGGATGGCCCGGCAGCCTGGACACAGTTCTTCTCGGCAATCGCCTTGACGGTCACCTATTTCGCGGCGTTGCTCCTGAATTTCTGCGATTTCTCCAGGTTCTCACCGGATCGCAAGACCATTCTGCGCGGCAACTTCTGGGGCCTGCCCGTGAACTTCATCGCCTTCGCCCTGGTGACAGTGGTGGTCACAGCGGGCGCAGCGTCCTACTTCACGGCAGAGCAATACCGCGGACAAGACATGTTCAAGGTCATCACGGATCCCGTGGCGATCGTTCAGGCCATCAACAATCCGTGGATCACCATCATCGCTGCGGTCACGTTCGTGGTGGCGACGATCGGCATCAACGTGGTCGCCAATTTCGTTTCGGCCTCCTACGACCTCGCCAACGTGGCCCCGCACCGCATCGACTTCCGCCGCGGCGGCCTCATCAGCGCGGTCATGGCAATCGTGATCCTGCCGTGGAACCTCTTCAGCAGCCCGGTGGTGATCGTGTACTTCCTGGGTGGCCTGGGGGCGCTCCTTGGTCCGCTGTTCGGGGTCATCTTCACGGACTTCTTCCGCATCCGGCACCAGCGCTGCAAGGTGTCGGACCTGTACCACGAAGACGAAAAGGGCCTCTACTTCTACACCAAGGGCTGGAACCTCAAAGCGATCGCCGCCCTGGTTCCGGCCGCCGTCGTCGCGGGTGTCCTGGCGCTGGTCCCGGCCCTGCAGACCTTCCTCCCGGGAGGCTCGGGCCTGGGCCCGTATTCATGGTTCGTAGGGGCGATCCTGGCCAGCACCATTTACTACGCGATCACCCGTAACGACGCGCGAACGGCCCGCGCACGCACCGAAGAGCACGACTGACCGCTTACCCTTCGGGGAACTCCGCCCCTAGGGCCGAGAGCACGCCGAAGGCCTTGGTCCGGACCTCCTCGTATTCCTCGCCGGCATTGGAGTCCGCCGTGATCGCGCCCCCGACGCCGAGACTGAGCGTGCGGCCGCCGTCGCCGTCTGAGCTCATCACCAAAGTCCGGATCACGACGGCGAGATCAGCCGCCGCGTTGAGCGAGAAGTAGCCGATCGCGCCGGAGTAGACCCCACGCGGGCCGGACTCCAGCCCGTCAAGGATGCCCATGGTGCTGATCTTCGGAGCGCCCGTCATGGATCCTGCCGGGAAGGCAGCCGCAACGGCCTCGGCCCGCGGCGCCCCCGGCCGTAGCCGCGCGTCGATAGTGCTCACCATCTGATGCACCGTGGCGTAGCTTTCCACCGCGCACAAGCGGCTGACGGTCATCGATCCGGGCACCGCGAAATGGCTGAGGTCGTTGCGGAGCAAATCCACGATCATGATGTTCTCGGCGCGGTCCTTGAGCGAAGATTCAAGGCCGCGCCGCAGGGCTTCGTCGATTCCGGGATCCGCCGCACGGCCCCTGGTGCCCTTGATCGGCTCAGCCTTCATGCCGCCGTCGGAGGTGATCCGCAGGAAGCGTTCCGGCGAGGTACTGGCGACCGTCAGCTCGCCGAACCGCAAGTAGCTCGCGAACGGCGCGGGGTTGCGCTTGCGCAGCGCAAGGTAGCTCTCCCATGGATCCAGACCGGGATCCGTAGCAGTCACTGTGGTGGTCAGGCAGACTTCGTAGGTATTGCCTTCGGCGATCTGCTCCTGGGCGATGGCGATCTTGCCCTTGTATTCGTCCTCGGTGTCGCGGCTGGAGAACTCAAGCGTTTGATGCCCGACGCCGGGGTCCCCGGCCGGGTGCGCCGGGCCGCCGCTTGCTTGGGGTGCGCCGGCTGCTTGGGCTACCGGGGCCGCGGATTGCACGGCCCCCCGCGCGCGCCCGAGCCAATCATCGGCGTCGGGGGCTTCAACGGCGAGCAGCCAGACCGCGGCGTCACGGTGGTCGAGGACCACGGCCCGGCCCGCGAAGAGCAACGCCGCATCCGGAGTGCCGGCCCGGACGTCGCTGCCACCGGTCTCCCGTTTCAGTTCATAGCCGAGGTAGCCCAGCCAGCCGAGCGTGAATTCGCAGTCATAGCCGGCTGGTGGCCTCACGGCCTTCCTGCCCCACACGGTGTCCAGCCAACGGAAGAAGGGGCCGGTAGTCTCCACCGTGGCGCATCCGATGCTGAGCCTGGTGGCCCCGGAACTGTGCATGACCGACTGGCCGAACGAGCCGCCGTCGTCCGCCAGGATGCTGAAGCGGCTGCGCTCGGCAGCCGCGCCGCTGGCAACAGCGGCATTGGAAGAATCGAGCCAAACGGCGTTGGCGGACGTGGCGTAGAGCGCTTGGAACAGGGCCGCCGGGTCCGGCGCGGCAGCGATCCGTTCGGCCTTGAGCTGTAAGCCGCGGCGTGCCGAGAGCTCGGGGGACAGCACCGGGGAGAGCGAAGGGAGATAGTTCAGCGCCTGCAGGACGTCATCCGGGGCATTGCCGTCGGCACGGTTCAGCACCCTGATATCGGTGTGGCCCGGGACATCGTCCGTCTCCAGCCATTTGTCTTCCTGCGCCGCCCAGCCATCCCAGAACGGCTCGTAGCTGCTGCCGTCCCGGGCCATTGCACGGTGCCTGCGTTCGTCGTCGGGAGCGTCCACCCAGACCACGGCGTCCAGCATGGGCCGGGCGTCGCTGGCCGCGGCCCCGACGCCCTCCACGATGACGATTTCGGCGGGCAGGGTCACATTGCTGCGACCGTCGTAGTGCTTTTCCCAGTCCCAGCTGACCCACTCGGCGGCGTCACCTTTGCGCAGCGGTGCCAGGACAGTGGTGACGTAGCGCTCGATGCCGGCGGCGAGTCCGTTCCACCCCGGATAAATGTCCTCAAGATGGAACAGCGACACCTTGTGATGCATGCGGAGTCGGGCGGCAAGCTCGACGGCGAGGGTGGTCTTTCCCGCGCCGGAGCGGCCATCGATGGCGATGATCACGGGTGCTGGGGTCATGAAATAGAGCGTACCTGCTGTGGGCCGTAGTCCTGCCCCTGGTGCGCAGCAGCGAGGGCAGCCCGGGTGTGGGCGACGATCCCGGGGACCGCAGCCATGATGAGGGTCCACGTGACGTCGAAATCGTGGTGGCCGCCGTACCAAGGGTCCTCGATGCCGAGGTCCAAAGTGCTCCGGCGCGCCACGGAGGGGTCGAAGCTGCGAAGCATCCTGATTTTGGCGAGCGTTTCCGAGTCCGGGGCAGCCTCATGGAGCCAGCCATAGTGGTCTACGTCGAGGGCCAGGATCAGGTCCCGCTCACGGAACCACTCCTGCCGCCAGCTCCTGGCTATGTGCTTCTCGGAAGGGATGCTGTGGGCCGACAGGACACGGGCGGCGCGCGGATCGATGGGGTGCCCGGCCTCGTATGACGTGGTTCCCGCGGAGTCCACAACAACCGCTCCGCCCAGCCCTCCGGCGTCGAACGCTTCGGTCAACATCAGCGCCGCCATGGGTGAGCGGCAGATGTTTCCCGTGCAGACGGTGATGATGCGGTATGGGCTCGACGCTGAGTACATGGAGCAAGCATGGGGGATGTGACCCCGACTTGGCTAGTCAAAATTACAGAATTTGTAAAGTCGCTGATGGCGGGGTAAAAGTGCCTCAACTTCCTACCGTTTATGCCCGGAATCGCGGCCGTGGCTGCCGGGATTCCGCGGTCCGGATCCCGAAAACAGGTAGGAAGTTGAGGCAAGCTGAGTCAGGAAATCCGCAAGTGCTCCAGGACTTCCCCGGCGCCAGGGTAGGCGGCTTGAGTGCCCTTCTTGGTGGTGGCGAGCGCCGCGGCAACCGAAGCGAACGCCGCAGCCTCGGCCAGGGTTTCGCCTGCGGCAAGGCGGGCGGCAACGGCGCCGGTGAAAGCGTCCCCCGCGCCGGTGGTATCGACGGCGTTGACCTTGGTGGGTGCGATCCGGGAGATTTGTTCCCCCGGAACGGCGAGCGAATCCAACACCACCGAGCCATGTGAGCCGAGGGTAACCAGGACCCGCTCCAAACCGCGCTCGGCGAACTGGCTCCGGACCGGTTCCCAAGCGCTTGCATGCGCGCCGGGGTGGGGCATCTCGGCCTCGCCAAGGAACATCGAAGCCTCGTGGGCGTTGACCAGCAGGACGTCGCTCAAGGCGGCCAAGCTCTGCGGGATTTCGGCGTAAGGCGAGAGGTTCAACAAAACCGTCGCACCGGCGTCGTGCGCTGTTTTGGCAGCCGCCTCTACGGTCTCCAGGCCGACCTCCAGGCAAAGGCAGAGCACCGCGGCGTCGTCGAAGACGTCCGCGGAAATGTCTGCGGGGGCGAGCGTCCCATTGGCCCCGGCCGAAATGATGATGTTGTTCTCGCCGTGAGCGTCCACCGCAATGACCGCGACGCCCGTAGCCACGTCCGAGGAACGGCGGACCCGGGAAACATCCACGCCCGCTCCTTCCGTCGAATCGAGGAGCATGGTGCCGTTCGGGTCATTTCCGACCGCGCCGATCAGGCTCACCGTACCGCCCAATCTGCTCGCTGCGACGGCCTGGTTGGCGCTCTTGCCACCGGGATTGACCGCAAAGCCGTTGCCGTGGACGGTCTCGCCCGGAAGCGGGAGCCGCTCGCAATAGATGGTCAGGTCCGCATTCAAGGACCCGACGACGACGATCCGGCGGGTCACTTTTCAACCTCGGCTTCGAGGGGCTTGGGAATGAGCAGCGACGCCGCGAAGGCGGCAACCGTGATGGCCAGACCGACGACGACGACCGTCAAGTAGGAGGATTTGGCGTCGCCGAGGGCGGAGGTCGCCACAAGGACGGCTGGAAGCACCAGGAAGCTCAGGCCGGCGCCGAGGTTGAATGCGCCGGCGTTCATGCCGGGCAGGAATCCGGGGTTTCCTGCGGGGGAGAGGACAACGCCGAGTCCGTTGAGCATGATGTTGACCGTACCGGCGTACATAATGCCGAGCAAGGCCGTTCCGGCGATCATGAGCGGCAGGCTGCTGAGGCCGAAGAAGGCGATGATGGCCAGGGCCGCGATGCTGCCTACCATGCCGATGCGCAGGACCTTGGTGTAGCCGAGGACGGGGGCGAGCCGGCCCGTGATGGGACCGAATACCCAGCCGAGGAGGGCATACGGGGTGAGGATCATGAGGGACATCTCGGTGGGGCCAACTCCGAATCCCGGTGCGGCGGCCTGGACGTAGGCGGGAACGATGCCGTTGATGACGGCGAAGATACCGGTCATGGCGAGGGTGGTGGTCAGGAGCGGTGCCCAGGTGGAGCGCTGGCGAAGGTGGATGGTTTCCACCATCGGCGCCTTGGAGCGCTTTTCCACCGTCCAGAAAGCCGCGAACGCGACGACGGCGACCACAATCAGCCCGATGGCCAGCATCAGGGTGCCGGACGAGAATGCGCCAACCAGCTTGGAGCCCTCATTGAGGGCCGTCAGGAGCGCGCCCACCGCGATCACGATGAAGAACACGCCGAGCCAGTCCATGGTGGTGCCGGCCGCAGGCTTGCTTTCGCCGGCCAAGAGGGCGATCAGTGCCGTGGCCACGACTGCCAGGCCAACCATGAGCCAGAAGATGCTGCGGAAGCCGAAGTGCTCGGCGAAGTAGCCGCCCACGAAGGAGTCGACGCCGGCCACTCCGCCATTGACTGCGGTGATGAGTCCCATCAAGGCCCCGTATTTGCGCGGGTTGTTGACCGCGGAGCGCAGCATGATGAGGCACAACGGGACGGTGGGTCCGCTGACGCCCTGGATGATGCGGCCCACGAAGAGCCACGTGACATCCGGGGCCATGGCCGCGATGACCGAGCCAACGGCCATCAGGAGCATCATCCCGAGCAGGATCTTCTTGCGTCCCACGATGTCGCTGAGCCGCGGCAGGAAGAGCGAAAACAACGCCGCGGCGGTGAAGAACCAGGTTTGGGAGAGGCCGATGACGGCCTGGTCCGTGTGGAGCTCGTTGCCCATGGTGACCAGGGCGGGGCTGAGCATTGAAGCGTTGAGCTGGAAGGCCACGCAGGCGGCCAGCAAGGCGACCATGAGGGCCGTGACGTTGCCGCGGCTGGTCTTGGTTTCGTTGATAAGGGTGGTCATTTACTTGGCCTCTCCTGCGATGCTGCCGGCTCCGGCGATGGCGGGCTCGTGCGGTTCGACGGCGGCGGGAGCGTGCGGTTCGACGGCGGCGGCCGCATTGCCGGGTTCGCCGATGCGGACCAGCGCGTCCGTGACGAGGTTCCAGAACTTCTCGTGGTCGAGGTCGACCGCGACGGAAGTGTTGCAGTCAGCGGGTGCGGGGGCGCGGAAATCGGCCACGGTCATGCCGAGGGTGAGCTTGCCCTGCAGTTCGATGTCGACGGGTACCTTGCGGGTGCTCACGACGCTCGGATCGATCACGTAGGCCACGGCGCAGGGATCGTGGACCGGTGGATAGTCGAAACCTTGGGCGTCCTTGTAGGTCTTGGTGAAGAACTCCATCAGTTCCATCACGAATTTGGCAGGCTTGGTGCCCACGGCAGCGATCTTCTCGACAACCTCCGGAGTGGCCAGCGCCTGGTGCGTGAGGTCCAGGCCGACCATGACCACGGGCCATTTTTCGTTGAACACGATGTGGGCGGCTTCGGGGTCGATGATGATGTTGAATTCGGCCACCGCGCTCCAATTTCCTACATGGTAGCCGCCGCCCATGAGGACCACTTCCTTGACGCGTTCAACGATGCGCGGTTCCTTGCGGGCCGCCATGGCGATGTTCGTGAGTCCCGCGGTGGGGACCAGGGTCACGGTGCCCGGTTCGTGCGCCATGATCGTCTCAATGATGAGGTCGACGGCGTGGCGCGGGTCGAGCTCGATCGTGGACTGGGGCTGTTCGGGGCCGTCCATGCCGGTTTCGCCGTGGATGTCCGGCGCAGTTTCGATGGACCGGACCAGGGGACGGTCGCAGCCGGCGGCAAAGGGAACGCCTGTGATGCCGGCGATGGTGCCTACCGACAGGGCGTTGCGGGTGACCTTTTCGAGGGTCTGGTTGCCAACCACCGTAGTGACGGCCAGCAGCTCGATGTCCGGGTTGCCGTGAGCCAACAGCAGGGCTACGGCATCGTCATGGCCGGGATCGCAATCCAGGATGATCTTCTTGCGTTCACGGGTCATGGTGTTGGGGTCCATGTTCATCTCCACGTCATTGGGGCCTGCGCAGGCAGGGCGCTAAAGCATTCAGAGAAATTCTGGCACTGGTGCAGGGGTTACGTCAAGCGCTTAACGTTCGTGGTGTCAAGCGCTTGATGCCTTGCCGCGGGGGAAAGGTCCGATTCACCGCTACGATCGATGTATGGAATCCGCCAATCGAGTTCACCAAGCCCCAAACCGGGTTCAACGCGTCACCGCGGCGATGGTGGCCTCGCTGGCAGGGGTTTCCACGGCGACGGTTTCCCTGGTCGCCAACGGCAAAACCCAAGGCAGGGTCTCCGAAGACAACATTTCGCGCGTCCGCAAGGCCATTGCCGAGCTTGGCTACGTGGTAGATGGAATCGGCAGTTCCCTGGCCAAAGGCGTGAGCTCGATTGTGATCCTCGTGGCGCCGGATATCTCCAACCCGTTTTTCGCCAAGGTCATCGCCGGGGTCCGGGAATCGCTCGGCTCCGATTACCAGCTGCTGCTCTCCGTGACCGACGCCGGTGAGTTCCCCCGCGCTGACGATGTCCGGAGGCTCTTGGCCCTCCGCCCTGCCGGCCTCTTGGTGGATGCACCCAGCGCAGCCTTCCTGGAGGAGCTTTCCGTTGCCGGGCCGCTGGTCCTTCTCGATGCCCCGGGCCTCGAGTCCTACGCCCCGTCCGTCAATCTCGATGTCGCGCACGGTGCCCGTGAATTGGCAGCACATCTTGCCGACTCGGGGCACAAGCGGGTTGCCTACATGGACAGCGTGACCGGAACGGCAACGTTCGAGGTGCGCCGGGCGGCGTTCTTGGACGAGGCCCACGCGCGCGGGATTTCCGTGGCCGACGCGCACATCATCAGTACCACCATCGACGTCGGCGCTGCCGCGGCCGCCTTTGCCGCCGCCTGGCCGGACTGGCAACGCGCCGGGGTCACCGCCGTCGTCTGCGGGACCGATACCCACGCCTACGGTGTGCTGCAGGAAGCCCGTGTGGCCGGCGTCCGGATTCCGGAGGAACTGGCAGTAGCCGGCTTCGACGACCTGCCATATTCGGCCACGAGCAACCCGAGCCTGACCAGTGTGCATTTGCCGGCCACTCCACTCGGACTCAAAGCGGGCAAGCAACTGCGCGGGCTCATGGAAGGCCGCGAGTTGGAGCAGCCGCAATTGACGCTGGAGAGCTCGTTGGTGGTGCGGGGCTCCACTGGGGTAGGGAGCGGGCTGGTTTGGTGAGGTCCATCGAACTGCCGAGCTAAAAATGTCAGGGGTCCCTGAAATGCTTTAGTTATGGCCGGAAATCGGGAAATCCAGTGGGCGGGGAAGGCCGTGGCATCCGGCCGTGCGGTTCCGGATGACGTGGTTCCGGATGACGCGGTTTTGGATGACGCGGTTTTGGATGACGCGGTTTTGGATGACGCGGTTTTGGATGACGCGGTTTTGGATGACGCAGTCCCGTGCCTCCGTTTGCAGGATCTGATCCATGCCGTGAACTCACTCCGGCCAGGCCTGGCGAACGGCACGGCATCGGCCGGCAGTACCGAACTGACCGACCGCGCCGAATTGATCGACCGCGCCGAATTGACCGACCGCGCCGAATTGATCGACCAGCTGCGGGCCCTAGAGGATTTGAAGTCCGCTGTCGCGGGCGCGCAGGCCCGGATCACCGTCGCGTTCGATGCCGCCCAGCGCAGCGCGGAGTCAGATCTGGGTGTCCCGGTCGCAGAACAGGGGCGCGGCGTCGGAGCACAAATTGCCTTGGCCCGGCGGGAATCCCCGGCCCGCGGATCCCGGCTCCTGGGACTCGCGAAAGCCCTGGTGACCGAAATGCCCCGTACCCTGGCCGCACTGGACACCGGGCAGCTGAACGAGTGGCGCGCCACCCTGCTCGTGAAGGAAACAGCGTGCCTGGCCGCCGAAGACCGCTGCGCCGTGGACGAAGAGCTCGCCGCCGACACGGGGATCTTTGACGGCGCCGGAGACCGGGCCATCATCGCCGCGGCCCTGACCGCGGCCTACCGGCGGGACCCGCGCTCCGTCACGCAGCGCGCCAGCCACGCCGCCACCGAACGGCACGTCAGCCTGCGCCCGGCCCCGGACACCATGACCTACCTGACCGCCCTGCTTCCCGTCGCCCAAGGCGTGGCCGTGCACGCGGCCCTGAGCCGGCACGCCGACACCCTCCGCCCGGCAGGGGACACTCGCAGCCGCGGCCAGATCATGGCCGACGCCCTCGTCGAACGCACCACCGGCACCCCCGCGGGGATTTGCGGCGTCGAAGTCCAGCTCGTCATGACCGACCGCACCCTGTTCCAGGGCGACAGCGAACCCGCCCGTCTGCCCGGCTACGGCATCGTCCCCGCCGGTTGGGCAAGGACAATGCTCGCCGGGAACCACCAAGCCGGGCAGCACCGGGATCTGAAGGTCTGGCTCCGGCGTCTCTTCACCGCCCCCGGATCCGGGGAGCTTGTCGGCGTGGATTCCCGGGCACGCTTCTTCCCGGCGGGTTTGCGGCGCTTCATCCAAGCCCGCGACGACACCTGCCGTACCCCGTACTGCGACGCGCCCATCCGGCATTTCGACCACATCGTCCCCCGGCACGGCGGAGGACCCACCAGCCTGAGCAACGGGGCGGGCTTGTGCGAAGCCTGCAACCACACCAAAGAACTCAACGGCTGGGCAGCACGAACCGGCATGGGGAGACGGCATGTCTTCGACATCCGCACCCCCACCGGCCACCGCTACCAATCAACAGCCCCGCCACTTCCGGGTGCCCATCCGAAAGCCACCGACGAACCCGGCATTGACTTGCCCGGCGCCCAGCTGGCCGGGGCGTCCCAATCCGGAGGCCACCGACGCTGGCTCCGAGCACAAGCCAAAGCCCTTAAATACGGCCGCGCCATCGAACTCCGCACTAGGCTGAATGCCGCTTAGGTCTTAGGCCTGGACACCCTAGGATCGCCGCTGCTATCTGTCCCGCTGCTCGCAGCTGCTAGAACCTAAGAAACGCGCCCTAGTGGATGACGGCCAGCAGGACGCCCACCGACATGAACAGCACCCCGAAAGTGCGGTTGAGGACCTTCTGGCCATGTTCGTTGTGCGTGAATCGTTGGAAGGAACGGGCTGCCAAAGCGAAGAAGAACCACATGACGCAGATGTCGATGAAGACGATCGTGGTGCTGAGGATCAGGTATTGCGGAATCAAAGGCTGCTCGGGGCGGGTGAACTGCGGCATGAAGGCCAGGAAGAAAACGATCGCCTTGGGGTTGAGCAGGTTCACCCAAACGCCACGCTGGAACATGGACCAAGCCGGCTCATTCCGCCGCGCCTCGACCTTTTCCTTGTCCAGGTCGGGCCGGTGCAGGAACTGCCGGATGCCCATGTAGACCAGATAGGCCGCTCCCGTGTAGCGGATTACGTTGAAGACCACCGGCGAGCTGGAGACCAGAACGCCCACGCCGAGGGCCACGATCAGGATGTGGACGATCAATGCCGCCTGTTGTCCCAGAACTCCCCAGATGGAGCGGCGGAATCCCGAGGTGAGCGAATTGCTCATGGTGGAGATGGCGCCAGCGCCGGGAGTGAAACTGATCAGGGTGCCGGCGCCTACCAGGGCCAGCCAAAGTGAAATCTCCACCGATCCAGCTTATGCCCGTAGGATGCGGTGCCCGGATGCGCGGCTGGTGCGGCTACCAAAGCGTTTCGACCAGAGGAAACTTATGAAACTCCTGGTCGGCCGTTATGACCACCATGGATTCCACGATTGCCTGCGCAGCGATCAGCCTGTCGAACGGGTCCCGATGTTCCCAATCGAGGTATCCGGCCGCGAGCGCATGCACGCTTCGGATGGGCAGTTCCTCGTTGCACAGTTCGGCGACGTGCCGGGCGTAACCCAGAAGAAGTCCGTCAAGGCCCTGAAGCTTGCCCAATTTGTGTTTATAGCCGAGCTCGTAGGCGCTGGCTGACGACGCCAAGAGACGGTTGTCGAATGACTGAATAACGCGCCTCGCCTTGGACGAGAGCTTTCGAGGTTCGGTGAGGGCCCAGATCAGGGCGTGCGTGTCGAGGAGGTAAGGGGTGCTTCCCACAGCGCACGTTCCTCCTCATCCAGGGGCTCAAGAAAATTGTCCGGAAGTTGTCCTTTGACGAATCCGAGGCGGCGTGTGGTGGGACGCTCGATCATCACCAGCCGGGCAACGGGCGTACCGGCTTTGGCGATAACCACCTCTTCGCCCCGTTCAACCATGTGGAGGAGTTCAGACAGGCGGGTCTTTGCTTCCTGGACGTTGTATTGTGCCAGGTTGACCAAGTCTAGTTGGTCAACCTCAGTCTGGTAAGGCTCCGTGGCGCGGTGGACGCCCGCAACCCGTAGCCGGGGAAGCTCACTCACAATTGCCAAACTTCGAATGTACCCAGTGAGTCATGGTGTCCGGGAGATCATGTCCCGATGCATATTGGTCAAAGTAGGAGTGCGGCCCGGCGGACATGTAACCGGTTTCGTCGAGGCCAAAAGGGCCGATCATGTGGAGTCCTCGCTCTGCGGCTACCTCTGACAGAAGCTTCGCTTCCCGATCACCACGAGCCTCGGGCAGAGCTTTCCTTCTTGGACGATAAGCGGACGGGCGAGAAGCTCAAGGTCAAAGCCTGCTTGAAAAATCATGTTTTGAGGCTATTCGCGGCCATGAACCGCAGACAGAGGCCACTTTGCCTATGTGGACAACTACCCCAGACTCGCCGCTTTCACCAAGAGGTACTGCCGCTCCTGGAGGCTCTTGGTCTTCTTTGCTGCGCCAAGGAAGCACTCCCGGGCCCGCATGCGATCCCCGGACATTTCGAGCAAGTGCCCGCGGACGGCGTCGAGCCTGTGCCAGTCTTTCAGCTCTGCCTCAAGGCCGTCCAGTAGCTCAAGGGCGGCCTGCGGCCCATCCACCATTGCCACGGCAACGGTGCGATTGAGTGTTACGACCGGGCTCGGGGCCATGGCCTCGAGAACCGTGTACAACGCCAGGATCTGCGGCCAATCGGTCTGGTCCGCGGTGGTCGCCTCGGCATGGACCGCGGCAATGGCGGCCTGTAATTGATAAGGCCCGGGATGCCCCACGCCGAGCACTGATGACAGAAGTTCCAAGCCCTCGGCAATCTGCGCCGAGTCCCACAACCTGCGATCCTGCTCCGCGAGCGGCACGAGCACCCCGTCCGGCAGGGATCTGGCCCGGCGTCGGGCATCAGTGAGAAGCATCAGAGCAAGCAGTCCGCCCACCTCGTGTTCGGCCGGGACCAGTCTCCGGAGGAGCCGCGCAAGGCGGATCGCCTCCCGGGTGAGCTCTTCGCGCTGCATGGATGGCCCGGAACTCGCCGCGTAGCCCTCGTTGAAGATCAGGTACAGGACATGGAGCACGACGCCGAGCCGCGCCTTTCGCTCCCCGGCTTCCGGGAGCTCGAAATGGGCTCCCGCCTTTCTGATGCTCTGCTTCGCCCTGCTGATCCTCTGCCCCATCGTGGCTTCCGGGACCAGGAACGCACTGGCGATTTCCGCCGTCGTGAGCCCTCCGACCGCCCTTAAAGTCAGTGCGAGCTGCGAGGGTGCTGAAAGAGCTGGGTGGCAGCACAGGAAAAGGAGGGCGAGGGTATCTTCTGCAAACCCGCCCGTGTCCCTCGTCGAATAAGGCGCTTCGCTGGGCGGCGGTTCCAACGCTGCCGCCCGCTTTTCGCGCTCTTGCCGGGAACTTTCGCTGCGCCAGTGGTCCACCAAACGGCGAGTGGCGACGGTGAGCAGCCACGCCCGGGGGTTGTCCGGAACGCCGGAATCGGGCCATTGCAATGCGGCCTCAAGCAGCGCTTCCTGGACGGCGTCCTCGCATTCGGCGAATTGGCCGTGCCTGCGCACGAGCACGCCGAGGACCTGCGGCGCGAGGGTGCGCAGCAGGCCCTCGAGCATGGACTCCCGGGAAGGCTTGGCCAAAGGCTAGACCTCCGGCGGCTCGTCCTGGACGCGGCGGAGCTCCACGACAGGCGCGTATTTCACGATGCTGGAGCAGATTTCCACTGCCCGTTCCTCGCTGGCCACGTCCACCACCCAGTAGCCGATGAGGGATTCCTTGGCCTCGGCGAAGGGCCCGTCGGTGGTGATGACACCGTTGTCCGTCTGCTTGACGAGTTTGGCGGTGCCAGGATCGGCCAGGCCCGCGTTGAAGACCATCTCGCCGGAATCGCTGAGATCCTTGTCGATCTGGATCATGAAGCCGATCATTTCCCTGATCCATTCGGGATCGGCGGTTTCCATCATGCCTTCCGCGGAACCAAACATCATGATCATGTATTTCATCTCGAACTCCTTATGTGGGCGCCCCGTGCGGACGCTTTCGTTCATGGGTCGGAACTGCATGACGCTTTTCGACATGGCTAAGGGAATTTCCCGCGGGTTTTTGGCAGGCGCTAGGCCCGCGCGATGACCTCTCCATTCGGAATCAGGAAAAAGCCATCATCCGTGGAGCCCCAGCGGTGCCAACCGGCGGCAATCCGGGCCAGATCTGCCTCGTTGGCGAGCCCGTATTCCAGCGCCTGCTCGGCAAAGGCGGAGTGCAGGACGCGTTCACTCCACACCCGCGATTGCCAGCGGCGCTGCTGGGCGGTCGCGTACAGCCAGTTGCTGCTGGAGGGCGCGACGTCGGTAAAGCCCGCCTGCTGCGCCCAGGACACGAGTCGCCGCCCGGCGTCGGGTTCTGCTCCGTTGCGTCGGGCGATCTTTTGGTAGAGCTCCATCCAGTCGTCGAGCTCGGGGACCTCCGGGTACCAGCTCATGCCGTGGAAATCGGCGTCGCGCACCGCAACGATGGCACCGGGCTTGGCTACGCGCCGCATTTCGCGCAATGCGGCCACGGGGTCGGTCAGGTGCTGCAGGACCTGGTGCGCATGGACGAGGTCGAAGGTCTCGTCCTCGAAGTCCAGATCGTAGATGTTGCCGGTCACGAATTCCACGTTTTCCACGCCGCGCCCGGACGCCAGCGACGCAGCCTGGGCCACGATCTCAGGGGACCGGTCCAGCCCGACTGCCTTTGCGGGGGCCACCAGCTCCGCGAAGTCGCACGTGATGCTCCCAGGTCCGCATCCGACGTCGAGCACTGATGTTCCGGCGGTGAGATGCGGGATGACGAACGCGGCAGAATTCTCGGCCGTCCGGGAGGCGTGGGCGCGTACGACGGATTCGTGATGGCCGTGTGTGTAGACGTCTTCGGGCTTCTGCTCGTTCATAGGGAAACGCTACCCCACAGACTCGAAAGCGGGCGGAACTGCCCAACTAGCTCGCATTTGTTGTCGCTATGAGGCGTCATAACGGCAACAAATGCGAGCTAGTTGGTGCCCGCGCCGCCAGGGTTCCTCGGCGTGGGGACTAGCTGGGGTCCTCAGGCCGGCTTCGATACGCGGCCAGGAACGTCGAAACCCTACGCACGGCTTCCTCGATTTCCCGGACCGACGGCAGGATGACGAAGCGGAAGTGGTCCGGGGTGGGCCAGTTGAAGGCCGTGCCGTGGGAGACCAGGATCTTCTGGTCCTGCAAGAGGTCCAGGACGAACTTCTCGTCGCTCTCGATCGGGTAAACCTCGGGATCCAGCCGTGGGAACAGGTACATGGCCCCGGCTGCGGGGACACAACTCACGCCGGGGATCGCAGTGAGGAGCTTCAAGGCAAGATCCCGTTGTTCGCGGAGCCGGCCCCCTGGCTTGATGAGTTCCTCGATGCTCTGGTAGCCGCCCAAACAGGTCTGGATGGCGTGCTGCGCAGGAACATTGGAACACAAACGGAGGGAGGCCAGGAGCTCCAGTGCTTCACGGTATTCGGCGGTGGCGGCATGCGGGCCGGTCAAGGCTACCCACCCGGCACGGTAGCCCGGCATGCGGTAGGCCTTGGAAAGGCCGCTGAAAGTCAGGACGCAAATGTCGTCCGCCACGGACGCGGTGTGGATGTGCTGGGCGTCCTCGTAGCGGATCTTTTCGTAGATCTCGTCTGAAAACAGGACAAGATCATGCTTGCGGGCTAATGCCGCGAACTGCTCCAGGATGTGGCGTGGGTAGACCGCGCCCGTGGGGTTGTTCGGGTTGATGATGACGATGGCCTTGGTGCGCTTGGTGATCTTCGCTTCGACGTCGGACATGTCCGGCCACCAGTTCTGGCCCTCATCGCAGAGGTAGTGCACGGGCTTGCCGCCCGTGAGGGTGACTGTTGCGGTCCACAGCGGATAGTCCGGCGCGGGAATCAGGACCTCGTCGCCGTTCTCCAAGAATGCCTGCAGCGTCATGGAGATCAGTTCGCTGACGCCGTTGCCGATGAAGATATCCTCGACGCCGATATTCATCAGGTTCTTGGTCTGGTAATACTGCGAAATCGCGGTCCGCGCCGTGAAGATCCCTTTCGAGTCGCTGTACCCCTGGGCACCGCGGATGTGGTGGATCATGTCCACCACAACCGACTCCGGCGCCTCCAGTCCGAACGGTGCGGTGTCCCCGAGATTCATCTTGAGGATGCGGTGCCCTTCGGCCTCCATTGTCTTGGCGGCTTGCAGGATGGGACCGCGGAGCTCGTAACGGACGTTCTGTAGTTTGCTGGAGTGCTGCATCGGGCGCATGGTTGATCATTTCATGTCTGGCGTCTGACCGCCCGGTGATGACGTTTTGCTGGAGTTTTGCTTCCTTTTCACTCCCACCGGATGATGACCGGCAGGCTGCTCGTGTTGGCTGGGACTTCACGCTCAGTGCCGCGGACCGCGACGACAAAGTGCTGGAGGTCGTCCGCCGAGGCAAGTACCTCGAAATGGCCCGTGGGATCGCTCACGACGGCGGTGGCTGACGAATGCGCTCGGATGTAGGCATCTGGGATGCCTTTGTTGTGGACATCGACCAGCCGGCCGTGGATCCGGCGGGACACCGTGGTGGTCGCGACGAGTGGTTTAGCGGCTGGAGGGTCGGAAGGCTCCTCGAAGCGGATCCCGACGGGAATGCGGACCAGGAAACCGAGGCCCTGGCGGATGCCTGCATCGTATTCGTCTGGCTGGAACTCGCCGCTGGAGACCACGGAGTACTGGTTGTGATGCTCGACGGCCAGAAGGAGCTTCTCCATGTTGTCCAATTGGGTGGGGCCATGGCATTCCACGGCTACCTTCAATTCAAGGTCCAGCAAGGGGCCTTCCCGCCGGGATCGGCCCACCCTGTTCATGGCGACGGTGTGGACGGTGACAGGTGCATCGGTGGGTTGGCTGGCGAGGGGTTCGGAGCCGTCGTCGAAGCGGACACGCTCTGGCGAAACGGCGTCGGAAAGTATCCCGAGGAGTTCGGTCAACGATGATCGCACAACACCCACGGTGTCACCCCACCAAGTGGTCCAGCACAGCCGATGTGGTCAAGGTTACTCTTGCACCGCCCTGTGAGTCACCGGAACATCGGGCGTAACTCCAGTCGATGGTTCATGGCTTGGCGTGACGTCTTTGCGGGCCGCCACGGTGGCCTCGATGACGCCCTGCAGGAAAGTCATCACGGTGTGAAGTTCTTCCGGTGAAAGTGCGCCGATGACCGGGCCGATGGCGCTTGCCAGGGGAGAGAACAGTTGACTTCCTGTGGCGCGTGCCGACTCCGTCATTTCCAGATGAACCTGTCGCCGGTCCTTTTCGCTGCGGTGGCGCGCGAGATGGCCCGCCCGGTCCAGCCGGTCCACGAGCGCAGTTGTTGCCGGCGAGCTCAGGTTGAGCGCTGTTCGGAGGGCGCCGGGGGTCATGGTCCTGCCTTCCCGGGCAGCGGCGACCATGGCAGCCAACGCATTCAGGTCTGTGCGATGGAGATCGTGACTGCTGCTGACGGCCTCTACGTAGCGATCGGTTTCGACCGTGAATTGTTGGAGTAGCCCGAGGAGCGCTGCAGCGGACGGAACGTGCTGATTGTCATCCATGAGGCCTCCTTCAGCCTCAAATTATCCCACTGATGTGCCATTGACCAATTATCTCCATCATAGATATATTTCATCGTGGAAGTAATTGGAAAGGGTGTGGGGATGATGGACAAAAAACCAGGAGCCGGCAATCGAGGCCGCTCGCGGTGGTGGATAGGAGTGGCTGTGCTTTCGCTGATCGCATGGATGGCGGTCGGTGGAATGGGCGGACCAACTTTTGGAAAGCTCAGCGAGGTATCCAGCAACGACCAAGCCTCGTTCCTGCCAGCCAGCGCTGAATCCACGGAAGCCCGTGAATGGCAAAGCAAATTCACTTCCGGCGGGAGCGTTCCAGCGGTGGTGTTGATCGAGTCGCCGGAGAAGCTCTCACCCCATCAACTGGCTGGCCTGGCGTCCCTTGGCGCCCAACTGACGGCTGTCAACGGAGTCAGCCCTTCGGCGTCGGTTGCTGGGCCGATTCCGTCCGCGGATGGGAACGCTGCGCAATTCATCGTCCCGGTTGAGCAAGGAAACGGAGTCAAAGGGAGTATCCAGTCGCTTCGAGCAAAGGTGGCAGGCTATGTGGCGGAGGCCGGTCTTCCCGCCGGGACGGCCACCTACGTGACGGGACCGGCAGGCTTCCTCGCGGACTTGGTCAACGCCTTTGGTGGCATCGACGGGATACTTCTCTTCGCGGCCTTGGGTGCAGTCCTGGTGATCCTGCTGGCCGTTTATCGATCCGTAGTGCTGCCCTTTGTGGTCCTGCTGACCGCTGTCTTCGCGCTGTGTGGCTCCATTCTGGTGGTCTTTGCCTTGGCGAAGGCAGGCGTGGTCCAGTTGACGGGCCAGAGCCAAGGGATCCTGTCCATCTTGGTGGTAGGTTCGGCTACCGACTACGCCCTTCTATTTGTGGCCCGATACCGGGAGGCCTTGGCCTACCTGCCCAACAAATGGTCGGCAGTAGGACGCGCGTACAAGGGTAGCTTCGAGGCCATCCTGGCATCGGGAACAACCGTCGCCTTGGCGTTGCTCTGCTTGCTCTTCTCGGAATTGAACTCGAACCGTGGGCTCGGGCCAATCGGCGCGATCGGAATCGGCTTTTCAATGTTGGCCAGCCTGACGCTGCTTCCTGCGGCCCTTGGCTTGCTTGGCAGGTCCGCCTTTTGGCCGCGTACACCGAGGAAGAATCCGGCCAACTCCGACATCCCGCGCGTCTGGAGGCTTTTGTCCAACACCATCAGCAAGCGGCCCAGGGCCGTGTGGGTGGGCGCGGCTGCCATTCTGGTGGTGTGCGCCTCGGGCCTCCTCCAACTCCAAGCC
Organism: Arthrobacter methylotrophus; assembly: GCF_039539965.1. Lineage (NCBI taxonomy): Bacteria > Bacillati > Actinomycetota > Actinomycetes > Micrococcales > Micrococcaceae > Arthrobacter > Arthrobacter methylotrophus. The sequence goes on from NZ_BAABED010000001.1 coordinate 4,890,370, forward strand.
AGCGGGGTTCCGCAATCGGATCTCATCCTGAGCAAATCGGAAGCAGTGGACGGTCAGGCGGCGCTCGGCCGGCATTATCCCGCCGGGGCAGGAAGTCCGGTGGTGGTTGTCGCCGACGAAAAGGCTGCGGATGCGGTCCTTGCGGCTGTCGTAGGCCAGGAAGGCATCTCGGATGCCGCCATGGTGGGCGCTCAGGCCGGTGCGAGCCAGCGCCCGCCGGGCCAACCCCAGTCGAACAATGCGCCCTTGGTGCGGGACGGCCGGGTGCTGATCAACGCCACGCTGTCCTCGGAGGCGGATTCGGCGAAGGCTGAACAGACCATCGCAACGCTCCGGCAGAAACTGCATGACGTGGCGCCCGGGACGTTGGTGGGAGGAACGACGGCCACCGCGGCGGATACCAATGCCAGTGCGCAGGCCGACTTGTGGCGGATTATTCCGATCGTCCTGGCCGTCATCCTGTTGGTGCTGATGGCGTTGCTGCGGGCCGTTCTGGCGCCACTATTGCTGATCGGCACCGTTGTGCTTTCCTATGCGGCAGCGTTGGGGGTCTCGGCTTGGGTTTTCAACCATGTGTTTGGATTCCCCGGCGCGGATGCCTCGGTTCCCCTTTTTGGCTTTGTGTTCCTTGTGGCCCTTGGAGTTGACTACAACATCTTCCTCATGACCCGTGTCCGGGAAGAGTCGCTGGGGGCCGGAACCCGGCCCGGTATCTTGAAGGGGCTCGGTGCGACCGGCGGTGTGATTACTTCCGCGGGGATTGTCCTTGCCGCAACGTTTGCCGCCCTCGGGGTCATCCCGATCCTCTTCCTGGCGCAGATCTCCTTCATTGTGGCGTTCGGCGTGCTGCTCGACACCACCATCGTTCGCTCGCTCCTGGTGCCCGCCCTGTCTTATGACATCGGCCGGCGGATTTGGTGGCCCGGGCGTCTCGGCACGGTTCCCGCGGTAAAAGAGATTCAGCGGGCAACCGCGGCTTCCTGATCCCGCCACCAAGCGACCGTTGCCGCCATCGCGTCTGCAAACGGTGTCGGCTCCAGTTCCAGCATTGCCTGGCTCGCCGTGGAGTCCATGATGAACGGCCGCTCGAATTGATACAGCATTTCGGCCAGCTCGCGCATGTCGATCGAGAACAGGCCGAGGGTCCGGAGCAGCCAGCTCGGAACCACGCTCAGCTTCGGTTCTGGAGCGCCGGCCGAGCGGGCGACGTTTCGCGCGATGCCGCGCATCGTCATGGCCGGTCCCGTGGGGGCGTGCAGCACCGAGTTCCAGAGCTCCGGCTTGTGCGCGGCAGCGATCATGGCCGCGGCGAGATCCGGGACGTAGGTGAAGGAGTGGGGCTGGTCGGCGCTTGCGAGGACTTGGACGGTTTTGCCCCCAAGGACCAGCGGCACCATGCGCTCGCCGGCGTGCGCCATGCGGACCAGGGGTCCGAAGAAGTCGCCGGCCACCACGCTGACGGTGTTCGCCGCGTGGCCTTCGCGTGCCTTCAGCAGGGCGGAGCGGATCCCGCGTTTGCCTCCGGCAGCTTCGCGCGGGCTGCCTTCGGTCATGATCTTGTCCGGCTCGCTATAGGAGTAAAGGCTCTCGGGGAAGACGACGACGGCGCCTGCCGCCACAGCGGCGTCCATCACCACTTGCTCTGCTTGTGGAAGCTCGGCTGCCCAGGCTTTGGCGCGGTAGGCCGAGCCGTGGATGCAATGAAAAACGCCTGTGGCGCCCTCCAAGGCTTGAGCCACTTTGGCCGGATCCGAGACGTCCACACGGCGTTTCTCGATCAGCGCGTGCTCCGGGCCACTGCCGGAGCGCGTCAGGATGCGCACCCGCTCGCCGCGTTGGGCAAGTTGCTGGGCTATGGTCCATCCGACAGGTCCTGCTCCGGTGACGACGTACATGGTGGTGCTCGCTTTCTGCTGGGGAATCCATTCAGAGAGCAGTGCTCTCTGAATTCAGGATGAACCTTCCTGGACTGCATGTCAAGAGCGCTGCTCACATTTGTTGCCTATGCTCTCCCTTATGGCATTCTGGGGTGCATGAACCTCCCTCCCGCCGCAGAGGCCAAACGATCGACTCCCCGGGAGCGTGCCCGGGCCCAAACCGTGGCTGACATCATCCGCTTGGGCCGTGAGCACCTTGCGCTGCACGGAGCGGCGGCACTGTCGCTGCGCGCCGTTGCGCGGGATCTTGGCGTGGTGTCTTCGGCTGTCTACCGCTACGTGGAGAGCCGTGACGAACTGCTGACCCTCCTGCTGATCGACGCCTATGGCGAGCTCGGCGACGAAGTGGATGCCGCCGTCGACGCCCTCCCGGCCGACGATTACCGCGGCAGGTTCCTGGCGCTCGGGCTGGCCGTTCGTCAGTGGGCCCTGCGCGAGCCAGCCAGCTATGCCCTCCTGTTCGGCAGCCCGGTGCCCGGATACCAAGCGCCCGCAGAGCGCACCGCCCAACCTGGAACTCGAGTGATCTACCGGATGGTGGGGATCTTCGACGCCGCCCACCGCGCAGGCGCCCTGGCCGCCGACGTGGCGCCCGCCGTCGTCGTACCTCCTGCCCTTGCGGCAGACTTTGCGGCCATCCGGGCCGAACTGGGCGTTGCCGTTCCGGACTCCACGCTGGCGCGGGGGGTGCTGGTATGGACGTCGGTTTTCGGCGCGGTCAGCTTCGAAGTGTTCGGCCAATACGGGGCCGACACCTTCGTTGCGCGGGACGAGTTATTTGAGCATCAACTTGAGGTCTTGCTGGGGATCGTGGGGCTGTAGCCGCTCCCGCAACACGCGTGAATGACAGTGCCCGAAAGGTACAGTGACCTCATGGCCCGTGGACTTGCTGACATTGGAGCGGAGGGCGTCTTGCTCGCCGGGGCAGGCCGCGCCATCCTGATGCAGATCGCGAATCCGGCGGTGGGGCACGGCGTCGCGGAGCACAGCAACTTCGCCGAGCGGCCCCTGGAGCGACTGCGGGCCACGATGACATACGTCTATGCGGTGGTCTACGGCTCGGAGGAGCAATTGGCCCAGGTACGGCGGTCCGTGAACCGTGCCCACGCCCCTGTCCGCCGGGCGGCGGACGACGCGTCCAAGGGGTACAACGCCTTCGACGCGCAATCCCAGCTCTGGGTCGTTGCAACCCTGTATGACACTGCCGTCACCGTCTACGAAAAGGTCCACGGAGCCCTCGACGACGACACTGCGGATCGCATCTATAGCGAGTATGCGCGGATCGGTACAGCCCTGCAGCTCCCTCCGGAACTTTGGCCCGCCGACCGCTCCGCGTTTGCGCGCTACTGGGACGAATCGTTGCGGAACCTGGAACCGGATGCCGCCGCTTTGCGGGTTGCCCGCGAGCTCTTGTATCCCACGGGCGGCCCGTTTTTATTGCGCCTCACCATGCCGTTGGCCCGGTTGCTCACGGCGGGTCTGCTGCCTTCGCAGCTCCGCGAGGGATTCGGACTGCCCTGGAACGCGCGGCATCGGCGCGGCTTTGACGGCACCATGCGTCTTCTGGCCGCGGCCTATCCGAAGCTGCCGCAGGGGGTCCGGCACTGGCCGAAGAATTACTATCTTGGCCAGCTCGGCGAGCGACGGGCCGATGCGTGAACTCACCGCGATAGAGGAACTTATCGACGGGAGCGCAGCCCGTTTCGTAGGCCATTCCCCTGCCCAAGGACTTCGATCCAGGCTCACTGAGTTCACCGTCTTCGGCCTCAAGCAGGCGTGGGCGTGCGTCTTCGGCGCTTCGCTCCTTGCCGTCATCTTTGCTGCCCACCTTTGGTATCCCGCCGACGCCGCCCTGGCCAGAAACGATTTCATGACGATCGCCGCCGTCGTCATCCAAATCGTGATGGTCGCCACGAAGCCGGTGCGTTATGTACTTTCGGGTGTTTCGGCGTCGGCTCCGGATGCCGCTGCTCCTGTCGTTCCAGCTGGATGGCTGGCGCTTGGTGTCGTCGGAACGCTGCGGGGTCGCCGGAACGCTGCGGGGTCGTCGGAGCCTTCCGGCGAGCCGGCACCGTTCCCACGAGTTCGACGCCGGCCGGCGTTCTCCCACGGCGAAATCGAGCAAAATTCCCAGGGTTTCCGCGGTTTCTCGACCCCAGATAGGCAAAGTTGAGCGTAACCGACTCAACTTTAGATTGACATTCGAGAGGGTCTGAGTACAGTTGAGTGCAGAACGCTCAACTAACCGAAGGTTGAGTGCTCCCCGGCTCCACACCCTCCACGGGGGTTGCCGGGTGAAATCTCGATCGTCGGCCATTGAAAGGAAGCAACATATGTCACGCGCTGTAGGTATCGACCTCGGAACCACTAACTCCGTCGTCTCTGTTCTCGAAGGTGGCGAGCCCACCGTCATTGCCAACGCCGAGGGTGGCCGCACCACGCCGTCGGTGGTTGCATTCTCCAAGTCCGGTGAAGTTCTGGTCGGTGAAATCGCCAAGCGCCAGGCCGTCAACAACATCGACCGCACCATCGCTTCCGTGAAGCGCCACATGGGCACCGACTGGTCGGTCGCCATTGACGACAAGAAGTACACGCCGCAGGAAATCTCCGCGCGCATCCTCATGAAGTTGAAGAACGACGCCGAGTCCTACTTGGGCGAAAAGGTCACCGACGCTGTCATCACCGTCCCGGCCTACTTCAACGACGCCGAGCGCCAGGCCACCAAGGAAGCCGGTGAAATCGCCGGCATGAACGTTCTTCGTATCGTCAACGAGCCCACGGCCGCTGCACTTGCCTACGGCCTTGACAAGGGCAAGGAAGACGAACTCATCCTGGTCTTCGACCTCGGCGGCGGAACGTTCGACGTCTCCCTGCTGGAAGTCGGCAAGGACGAAGACGGCTTCTCCACCATTCAGGTCCGCGCCACTGCCGGTGACAACCGCCTCGGCGGCGACGACTGGGACCAGCGCGTCGTTGACTACCTTCTGAACCAGCTCAAGGTCAAGGGCATCGATCTTTCCAAGGACAAGATCGCCCTGCAGCGCCTGCGCGAAGCTTCGGAGCAGGCCAAGAAGGAACTCTCCTCCTCCACCAGCACCAACGTTTCCCTCCAGTACCTCTCCGTCACCCCCGACGGCCCGGTCCACCTGGACGAGCAGCTGACCCGCGCCAAGTTCCAGGACCTCACCAAGGACCTGCTGGAGCGCACCAAGAAGCCGTTCCACGACGTCATCGCCGAGACCGGCATCAAGCTCTCCGAAATCGACCACATCGTACTGGTGGGCGGTTCCACCCGTATGCCTGCTGTCTACGACCTCGTCAAGGAACTCGCCGGTGGCAAGGAGCCCAACAAGGGCGTCAACCCGGACGAAGTTGTTGCCGTTGGTGCCGCACTCCAGGCTGGTGTGCTGAAGGGTGAGCGCAAGGACGTCCTACTGATCGACGTCACCCCGCTGTCCCTCGGCATCGAAACCAAGGGTGGTGTCATGACGCACCTGATCGAGCGCAACACGGCCATCCCCACCAAGCGTTCCGAGACCTTCACCACCGCTGACGACAACCAGCCGTCCGTGGCCATCCAGGTCTTCCAGGGCGAGCGTGAATTCACCCGCGACAACAAGCCGCTGGGCACGTTCGAACTGACCGGCATCGCTCCGGCACCGCGCGGCGTCCCCCAGGTCGAGGTCACCTTCGACATCGACGCCAACGGCATCGTCCACGTCTCTGCCAAGGACAAGGGCACCGGCAAGGAACAGTCGATGACCATCACCGGCGGTACCGCGCTCTCCAAAGAAGACATCGACCGCATGGTCCGTGAAGCCGAGGAGCACGCAGCCGAGGACAAGGCCCGCCGCGAGGCTACCGACACCCGCAACACTGCCGAGCAGCTCGCCTACTCCGTGGACAAGCTCATCGCCGAAAACGAAGACAAGCTGCCTGAAGAGGTCAAGACCGAGGTCAAGGCCGACGTCGACGCACTCAAGAAGGCCCTCGAAGGCGCCGACGACGCAGCAGTGAAGACCGCTTTCGAGAAGCTGCAGCACTCGCAGTCGAAGCTCGGCGAAGCGATCTACTCGCAGGCCGGTTCCCCGGATGGCGCAAGCAGCGCTGCCGGTGCTGAGGGAGCTCACGCTGGCGCCAAGGCTGGTTCTTCGGATGAAGATATCGTCGACGCCGAGATCATTGACGAAGACGAAAAGAAGTAACCATGCCTCACCACGGCAATGACGCAGAGCACTCACCTTCCAACAACGAGGGCAAGCACGACGAGCGTGAAGGAGCCGGTCAGCAGAAGCCAATTATTCGTGACAACCGCAAGGTTGACCCGGAGACCGGGGCCGCGCGGCACCCCCAAGGATCGGCAGCTGATTCCAACGCCGCTGCCGCCGGGGGCGACGCCCTGTCCCAAGCTGAGGAAATCCTCAACGGCGTACAGGTTCCGGCTGAAGAGTCGGTAGCCCCCGGTGCCGCTGCGGAAGCAGAGGCCGCGGAACTCCGCAATGACCTCTTGCGCCTGCAGGCTGAGTACGTCAACTACCGCAAGCGGGTCGAACGCGACCGCGCCGTCGCAGGGGAAATGGCCGTGATCGGCGTCCTGAATTCTCTGCTGCCGGTGCTCGACGACATCGACGCCGCCCGCCAGCACGGCGACCTCGTGGACGGCCCGTTCGCCGCGATCGCCGCCAAGCTGGAGACCGCGCTCAAGACGTACGGCCTGGAACGCATCGCGGAAACCGGAGTCGAGTTCGACCCCACGATCCACGAAGCACTCATCCAGCAACCGGGCGAAGACATCGACGTGGACACCGTCAGCCAAGTGCTGCGCTCCGGTTACCGTTCCGGCGGCCGCGTCCTGCGTGCCGCACAGGTAATCGTGGCTGTGCCTGCTTAGCATTCTTCGACATGGCAGTTCGCGGCAGTGATTCGCTAGGACATTGTCGCGAACTGCCATTGTGGTACACAACGAAAGGAAACGCCCTTGGCCAGCCAGGACTGGGTTGAGAAGGATTTTTACGCCATCCTTGGTGTCGCCAAGGACGCCCCTGACGCTGACATCAAGAAGGCGTACCGCAAGCTTGCGCGAAAGTACCATCCGGATACCAATTCCGGTGACGTTACCGCGGAGAAGAAATTCAAGGACATCTCCGAGGCCTATTCGGTGCTCTCGGATGCCGAGGAACGTCAGCAGTACGATGCCATTCGTGCCATGGGCGGGGCACGATTTGCCCCTGGTGCCGGCCGCGGCGGACCTGCCAATGGCGGGTTCGAGGACCTCTTTGGCGGGCTTTTCGGCGGCGGTGTACGTCAGCCGGCCGGAGCCGGTGGCATCCCTCCCGAGTTCGCTGACCTGTTCGGTGGCGGCTTCGGCGGCGGACAGACCGGCTTCCAGCGCGCCCCACAGAAAGGCAGCGACCGCACGGCATCCACTTCGATATCCTTCGCGGGATCCATCCATGGCACCACGGTGAGCTTGCGCGAAAGCAACGGCAACGTCATCGACGTCAAGATTCCCCCGGGCATCAGGGACGGCCAGAAGGTACGTCAGCGCGGCAAAGGCAATCCCGGCACCGCGGGCAACGGAGACCTCATCATCACGGTGAACGTCAAGTCCCACGATTTCTTTCACCGCGACGGCGACAATATCCGCATCCACGTGCCGGTCACCTTCGCGGAGGCCGCCTTGGGTGCCAACATCCATGTGCCAACGCTCGACGGCGACACGGTCACCGTCCGCGTCCCGGCCGGCACCCCCTCGGGCCGCACGCTCCGAGTCAAGGGCCGCGGCGTCAAGACGTCGAAGGGCACCGGCGATCTGCTGGTGACGATCGACGTCGCCGTCCCGCAGAACCTCAACAAAGAGGCCGAGGAAGCTGTCAAGGCATTTGCCGCTGCCACTTCCGACGCCGATCCCCGTCACGACCTGGCCACCAAGGCCCGCTTGTAGCGGGAGCAGCACGCGGGAGGGACCTAGCCATGGGCATCGATACCAACGAGCCGATCTTCGTCATCTCCGTCGCGGCCGAACTGGCGGACATGCACCCGCAGACCCTGCGCCAATACGACCGCCTCGGCATCGTGTCGCCGAGCCGTGCCCCGGGCAAGTCCCGGCGCTACTCCCAGCGCGATATCGACCGCTTGCGCGAGGTTCAACGGCTCTCCCAAGAGGGCGTTTCCCTCGAAGGCATCAAGCGCATCCTCGAGCTCGAAAACCAAGTGGCAGCGCTGCAATTCCGCGTGGCGGAGCTGAACGAGGAACTAGAACGCCGGCGGAGCCCCATGGAGGCCCGCATTTTTGCGGCCGGAGCAGCGGGCGACGTCGTCAGCCTGGCCCGTGGGCAGCGGCCCCGGGCGCGGTCCCAAGCAGTGGTGGTGTGGCAGCCGCGTCCGGGGGAGTAGTCCCCTAAGCCAGTGACAGGGTCGCCAGAAGGACGGGGCTGCCTTGATCCGCCCAGGTACCGCTCAAAGTTTCCTTGCCGTTGAGAGGCCCGCGCTGGGCCCCTGGATCCAGAATGCGGTGCACCAGCAACGTGAGTTCGCCGGCGTCGATGCTGGTGATGCCGTCTTCGGTTCTCGGGACTGCCGGACTCAGGACCGGGACGTCGGTGCCGGATGCTCCACTGCCCTGGACCTTGACGGAGCTGGTGCGCGGCTCCAAAGCGCCGTCCACCTCCACAAACTGTTTGGCTTCCCGTTGGCCCGTAAGGATGGCGGTTGCCAAGGCAGCGACGTAAACGGGATCGGCGCAAGCGTCGTACACCCACCTCCTGCCCAGCACGGAGTGTTCCATGGTGCCCAGCAGCGAGTCTCCCGCGCCGACCAATTCCGAACCGCGGTAGCTCAGCGGAATCTGGTAGACCTTGCCGCCGTGGGAGAGCAGATGGGTTTCAAGTCCGACTTCGCCGTCCGGATCCTCGAACCTGTAGGCGCCGAGGAGCTCGGGCTGCGCGGAACCATCCTTGGTGAACCACGGCTGCTGGGGCAGGTACTTCTCGATGAGTTCCAGTTTGCTCGGACGCAGGGTTGCTCGATGGATAATAGCCATGCGGTCCAGCCTAAGCCACCTCGAAGCAGTTGCTTCAGGCACCCCCCCTACTCCGCGAACAAGCCCGCCAGGTCCTCCGCCGTCAGGGCGCCACCAGTCAGGGCATCGCCTTCCATGACGTCCGCGAACAACTGCGACTTCTTGGCCTTGAGCGCCATGACCTTTTCCTCGATGGTGTCCTTGGCCACGAGGCGGTAGACCATGACGTTCCTTGCCTGTCCGATCCTGTGGGTGCGGTCCACGGCCTGTGCCTCCGAGGCCGGGTTCCACCACGGATCAAGGAGGAACACGTAGTCGGCCTCGGTCAGGTTCAGGCCGAAGCCCCCGGCCTTCAAGGAAATGAGGAACAAAGGTGCCGCGCCGTTCTTGAATTCGCTGACGACGTCGGCCCGGTTCCGGGTGCTGCCATCGAGATAGCAGAACTCGGTACCCTCTTCCTCAAGACGCTGGCGGACCTTGCCCAGGAATCCCGTGAACTGGCTGAAAATGAGCGCCCTGTGCCCTTCGGCAACAATGTCTTCGAGCTGCTCGAACAGCACATCCAGCTTGGACGAACGCACCGCGGACAGGGACTCATCCACCAGTGAGACATCCAAGCTGAGCTGCCGCAAAAGCGTGAGCGATTGGAAGATGGTGAAGCGGTTTTTATTGACGTCGTCAATGAGTCCCAGGATCTTCTGCCGTTCACGTTGCAAGTGCGTCTGGTAAACCTTCTGATGCCGCGGATTGAGCACCACTTCGAGCACTTGCTCCTGCTTGGGCGGCAGGTCCTTGATGACTTGCTCTTTGGTGCGGCGCATCATGAGGGGACGGACCCGACGTCGGAGCTTGGCGAGCTGGGCCTTGTCGCCGTTCTTTTCGACCGGCTTCTGGTAGTACTCCGCGAAGCGCCGTGGGCTCGAGAACAGCCCGGGGGCCACGATCGAGGTCAACGCCCAGAACTCCATGAGGTTGTTCTCCAAGGGCGTTCCCGTGATGGCCAGCTTGAAGGATGCCGGGAGTTTCCGGGCGCATTGGTAGGCCTTGGACTGGTGGTTCTTCACGAACTGGGCCTCGTCCAGCATCAGCCCGGCCCATTCCTTGGCGGCGTAAGCCTCGTAGTCGATCCGGAACAAAGCATAGGAGGTGATGACGACGTCGGCCTCCGCCATCGCTTCGAGCGGATCCGCGCCGCTCTTGGCAAAAGTCTCGCCGATGGTCCTCACGGCCAGCCCGGGAGCGAAGCGCTGCACCTCGGCCGCCCAGTTTCCCACGACACTGGTGGGCGCCACTACTAGAAAAGGGGCATACGGGGCGTGGCGGTGCCCGGTGCCAGCGCCACCGGCGTCCCCGGCACTTGAAACGGCCTCCTTCGCGGCGCACATCAAGGCAATTGCCTGCACCGTCTTGCCGAGGCCCATGTCGTCTGCCAGGACCCCGCCCAGGCTATGCCGGTACAGGAAACTCAGCCAGTTGAAGCCCTCCAGCTGGTACGGGCGGAGCTCGGCGTTAAGCGAGCCCGGCAGCGGCAGCCCGGTCACGCCGTCGTCGAGCAAGCCGCCTACGGCCTCGCGCCATGCGGCAGCCTGCTCATCCACGATTCCCAATTGCGCGAGCTCGTCCCAGAGACCGGCCTGGAAACGGCTGATCTGCAAGGTGCCGTGCCGGTCCGGGTTGTCCTGCAGGGACCGCGCTTCGTCAATGAGCGCGCGGAGCTGGTGTAGCTCGGGCAGGTCCAGGGAGAAGTAGGCGCCGCTGGGCAGCAACATGCGGCTCTGACCTGCCGCGAGCGCAGAAAACACGGCAGCAAAGGACACCGGTTCGCCCTCGAGGGTGATGACGATGCCGAGATCGAACCAGTCGCGGCTGTCCGTGGCCTTGGTGGAAATGGAGACCACGGGAGCTTCGGTGGCTTCGCGGTAATCGGCGATGTCGCCGGAGGTCTCCACCACGACGTCGGCCAGCTCGCGGAGCCGGGGGAGGACCTCTTCAGTGAACGCCAGGGTGTCCAGGCCGTCGAGCTCCACCGAGTCGGCAAGTCGCGGGGCTCCCCATCCGCCGCTGGAGGATTCGCCGAGCGCCGGGACCACATCCCAAGGCCGGCCCAGGGACTCCAGGATCCGGGCTTCCTCGGCGTCGTCGCGGTAGCCGTGATCGTCAGGGTACCGCCAGAGGGGTTGGGCCGTCACGAGCTTGCCGGCCTTGTAGTGCCATTCCCAGTGCAACCGGACCCGGTGGTCGGCGCCGTAGTTCGCCAGCAGGGACAGCGTGGGCACAGCGAGGACCGGCAGCTCCACTGAATGGTCCGCTGCCGTGACCCGGGTGGACTGCTTAAGCTTCGGATAGAACGCCGTGAGGAATCGCTCTTCGTCCTTCGCCGGAATCTGGAGCCGGGACGCGCTCATAACGAAGTCCAGCAGTTCCTGGGACTCGCCGCCCTCCAAGGGGGCCAGGGTAATGAGGTTCCCGGGGGCCGGAACACCGGGCAGCGGACCCTCGTCGGGGCCAGTGAAGAACAAGCCATGCGCCGGGCGGCCGATCAAGCCCAAGGCGGCCGGATCGAGGGCGTCCCCGCCCAGGGTCACTGACGGCGCCAGCTGGAGTCCGTCGTCGGGCTGGCCACTGTTTGAAGGGTCGATGCCCAAGCGGCTGAGGTCAAGCCCGACGACGGCGGGCTCCGCGGCAATGCGGACCGGCTCGGTCCCGCCGGAGTGGATGAGCGATACCCCGATTTTCGAGGCCTCAGCCAGCAGGCTCCACAGGTTCTTGCCAGCGAATTCGTTGAGCAGCATCCACATGCTGGACGTGAGCTGCCGGTAGTCCGTGGTGGAATGCGCGGCGAGGAAGTTCTGCATCCACTCGATGTGGGCTTCGTTGAACTCGCGCTTGTAGCCGAGGTAGTTCAAGTTGGTCCAGGAGACATCGCCGCGGATCCACTTGCCTTTGGCGCCCATCATCACGGGGCGGGCTTTGAGTTGGCGCACGCTCCGGAGGGGATCCCGGCGGCCGGTGTAGGAGAAGTGCGCAGCCGGTTCTTCCACCTCGAAGGCCAGCGCCAAGGGCAGGCCTTGGCCCTGCGGGGTGTTTCCCGGAGTGGCGATGAGCTTGCTGAGGGTCTGCTCCCAGGCGGGCCGTTGCACGATTCCGCCGTGCTGGGCCGTCTGTCCGGCAGCAGGAGCGCTGAGTAGCTGCGCCCGCACTGTGGGAAGGTCTTCGGCGGCGAAGAGCAGGGCAGCAACATGTTTGCAGTCCTTGCGGACCGGACAGCTGCACACTCCGACGGTGCAACTCCAGCCACCGGGTTTACGGACCAGTTTGGCCGAGGTCGAATACGGTGACGGGCCGCTGCCCCGGACCTTCCCCATCATCAAGCCGGTGGAGGAGTCGAAGGTGACGCTGCCGACCCGGCTTCCCATGGCGTAGGCGAGTCCGGCCGCCAAGGAGCGGTCGTTGATGGCGGGTGTCTGAATCGCCAGTTCCCAAGAGTCGTCTGAGCGGGAAGGCATTCGTTGGGGCTACTTTCGGCAGGAGGCTATCTATGAATCCTAGCCAGCCGGGAGCGGCCCTGAAACTTTGCCGGACGTTCACCTCGGCCTAGCCTGCCCGGCTGCCGCCCCCGCGTACGTTGAAAGGGTCCGGAGCAGCACAAGCTTCTTAGCAGTGAGGAAATCCCATGACGAGCAATGAGACCATCTTCAGGAACGTGACAGTTCTGACGAAGGACAGCATCGACGCCGCCGACGCAGACGTTGTGGACGCGAACGTCACCGTGGTCAACGAGATGTACGAGGAGCTCCTCAACCATGAGGAAATCGCCACCAACGCGCTGCGCAGCTACTTTGTGGACTACTACCTGACCCAGGCACTCGCAGGCGGCTTCGCCCAGTACGTGTTCACTGTCCCGGAGCGCGAAGAGGTGGACGTGTTTGTCCGCGAAGGACTCGAAGGAATGGGCGCAACCGGCCACCTTGAGCTGTTCAACCGCACCGCTGCAGCCTTCGATTCCCTCTCCGAGGACGACGTCGAAACTTACTTGGATGGCGACCTTGACGAGTCCGAGGAGGCGCCGGAGGCCGTAGCCGAACTCGAGGCCCTCGACGGCGAGTTCGAGTCGCTCCTGGAAATCGAGGACATCATTGCCCTCAACGCGGCCTGGCTCCGCGGCCAGGACGGCGTGCTCTACCTGGACGAGGAGCAGCTCAAGGCCCACATCGCCGAGCGCGTGGCCCTCATTCCCAACCTTGAAGAGCGCCAGGCCGAGGCGGCCGAGGCCGAACTCGAGAACGCCCCTGAATTCGAGCTCATCATCCGTGAACTGTGCGACGTTGCAGGCTACACGCTGGAAAAGATCACCATGGGTGATCCCAACTACGAACACGACGGCGAGACCATCCTCGCCTGGCACTTCACCACCGACCAGGGCAAATTCATCATGATCGAGGAGGAAGAGGAAGCCTTCATGATCCACCCGGAGACAAAGGAAATCATCGCTGCTGTTGAGTTCGAAGACGCCTAAGACGCTCGCTCACCTATAGGCCTCCCCGGGCAGACGCTCGCTCACCTATAGGCCTCCCCGGCAAACGCTCCTTCAGATCTGCCGGCCGGCCCGGAAAGACCTGAAGGAGCGTTTGCCTTTTGGTGTGGAAAAGTGAGGGAGGGTTTAATAGCCCATGCTGCTGCTCGGGGTCACCATGGAGCCGGACGGGCTGACCAAGGACCAGACACCACCGACGCCCTGGCCCTTGATGTCGCCGGGAGCCTTGTCCTGCCCGAAGAAGTAGAGGGGCATGCCGTTAAGGGTGATCTGCATCTTGCCGTCTGCCGTGGGGATAGTGCCGAGAGTTCCGGTCACGTCCTCAGCCGCAGGCTTGCTCGAGGTCGTAGTCACGGCTGGCCACGAAGCGGCGCAACCGCCGGTGCAGGCACTCTTCCCGGAGTCCTTGACGTCCTTGGTGAAGACATACACGCTCATGCCGTTCGCAGCTACCACGATCTGGCCGGCGCTCGACGTCGCGGTCTCCAGATCATAGGCGGCGGAAGCGCTCGACGACGGTGCCGGGCTCATCGCCGTCGGGCTCGGAGCGCTTGAACTCGATGCCGCCGGGCTGGATGCAGTAGGACTGGGACTGGCGGCGCTTGAGGACGTGGAGGACGCGCCGGGGCTTCCTCCGCAGGCAGCCAGGGCGATGGCCAGAGCAAGGACGCCGAGACCGGTGCTGAGTTGTTTCTTCATGGGGTGCTCTCCTTTGCTGCGCCGGCCATGGACGTGCCGGAAACTAACCCCTACGACGCTGCGGGGTGAAGAATGGTTCACGGGGCTGAACCTTTTTCGTGGCGGGCACGTCGTATCGCAGGAGAAGGGGAAGCTGAAGCACACAGGAGGCGCCAATGCCGCTCGACGAGGACGTGGTGGCCGCAATCTACCGCGACCACGGCACAGCCTTGCGCCGCTTCGTGCTGAGCTGCACGCCCGACGCGCACTTGGCTGACGACGTGGTGCAGGAAACCATCCTCCGCGTGTGGCAGCACGCCCCGCAGATCACCGGGAGCCTGCGCAGCTACCTTTTCCGTACAGCCCGAAACGTCATCATCGACAACTACCGCAAGGCCCAGCGGCGCCCGGCCGAAGCCTCCGAACGCGACATGGCGGATCCGGAAGAAGCCACCGAACGCGTAGACGAGCTCCTCAACAGGGTCCTCATGGAAGAAGCGCTCCTGCGGCTCAGCACCGAACACCGGGAGGTCCTGGTAGCACTACACTACGAACGTTTCACGGTCAACGAAGCCGCACTCAGGCTCAACATCCCCAGCGGAACCGTGAAGTCGCGGGCCTTCTACGCCGTCAGGGCGCTTCGCACGATTCTGGATGAAATGGGGGTGCAGCGATGAACGAGACGGAACGTCACCAATTGCTGGGCGCCTACCTGCTCGGCGGCTTGGAGCCCTCCGAAGCCCGAGCCTTCGAGGCGCACCTGGAAGCCTGCACGGATTGCAGGGGCGAGCTGGCCGAGCTGGAGAGCCTCCCGGCGCTCCTCGATGCCGTCCCCGTGCCCGACGCCGTCGCGCTCGCCGCCGGGCGCAGCGCCCTCGAGCCCCCTGCCGCGGCGCAATCCGCTGCACAGCCCTCCTGGTCGACGCCGGCCCCCTCCGACGCTCGCTCACTTTTGGGGGCCTTTTCCGAAACGCTCCCGCAGCCGATCGTTCTGAAAATGGCCGCGCGACGCCGGAAATCCCGACGCCGGTGGATCGCCCTGGTGAGTGGGGTGGCCGCCGCGTGCCTTGGCTTGGGCATCCTGGCCGGGCCGGCGCTGAACCAGCCACCCAAGCCTGACGCCAGCTACTCCGTGCAGACCGACAACGGCTTGGAACTCTCAGTGGGGCTCGTCAGGAAATCGTGGGGAACCGAGTTGCAGCTGGAAGGCCGCAGCATGCCGTTGCAAGGCACGATGTACCTGTGGGTCAAGGGCCGCGATGGCACGGAGGAGATGGCTTGCGGCTGGACCGCGACGTCCAGCGGACACATCAAGGTGACGGGCGCGACGCCGGTCCAGCTCGCCGGGATCTCGGGTGTGGAACTCCGTGACGATGCCCAAAAGACGGTCGCCGTCATTTCGGTCCCGGGAAGCTAGGGGTTCCCGGGACCTGGTCGGCCGGCGGCTCCCAGCCGGCTACGAGGGTGCTGCTCCGCTGGCAGCCGGATCGGGCAGATCGCTTCGCTCCCAGGCGGGCATGTCCAGTCGGTTGAAGCTATAGAGATGGATTCCCGAGATACCTTCAGGCTGCGCCATGAGCTCGGAAACCAGGCTTCCCGGTGAGTACCTGTCCCCGCTCAGCAGCTTGCGGGCAAGAGTTCCTTTGCTGCTGAGGAACTTCAGGGAGGTCCCAACGCCGATCTGGGTTGCCAGGGCCAGCAGTTTGGTCCGCGGAACGGCTCCGGGCACCCCTGCCCACACCGGCAGTTTCACGCCCTCGCGACGCAAGAGTGCTGCGTAGTCGAGGATTTTCGGGGCGGAAAAGCACATCTGCGTGACCACGTGGGTGGCCAAGTGTTGTTTGGTCAACAAGGCATCCAGCAGGTCCAGCCCGCTCACTGAAGGGTGGCCCTCCGGGTAGCCGGCAATGCCCGCCGTGATCCTACCGCCGGAATGTTCCGCGATGTCCTCCAACAGGGGGAGGGAGGACGCATAAGGGCCGGCGCCTTGCTGTCCGTCTCCGCCGATGGCAAAGACCTCAGTGATCCCGGCAGCCTCGCAGTCCCGGAGGATGCCTGAAAGCTGAGCCCGGTCCACCAGCCGCCGTGCCGCGAGGTGCGGAATCACGTTGTAGCCGAGCAAACCGAGCCGGACCGCTGTCGCCATGGTCTGTGCGATCCCGTGATGGGGCAAGCACGTAATGGTGAGCGTTGTGGAAAGCGGCACCTCGGCCTGGACTTTCTCGACGATTCCGTCTGAGGGAATGATTTCAATCCGCGTGGGGAACATGCTGGGGTCCTTACGGATCAGGCCGTCGCATGGTGTGCGAGGAGGGTGCGGGCTTCCTGGCGGGTGGTGCCGGAGTCCTGGATGCCTTCGGCGATGTGGGCAATGTGCTCTAAGTGCACCGGGATCTCGCGGCCTTTCTTGCGCATCGCGGTGGCCCAGAGGCGGCCGGCGCGGTAGGAGGAGCGGACCAGGGGGCCGGACATGACGCCGAGGAAGCCGATTTCCTCGGCTTCGGTGGCGAGGTCGACGAATTCCTGGGGTTTGACCCAGCGGTCCACGGGCAGGTGCCGTTCGGAGGGGCGCAGGTATTGGGTGATGGTGATCAGGTCGCAGCCCGCGGCGTGCAGGTCTGCCAGGGCTTCGGAGATTTCTTCGCGGGTTTCGCCCATGCCCAGGATCAGGTTGGATTTGGTGACCATGCCGCGGGCCCGGCCCTGGGTGATGACGTCCAGGGAGCGGTCGTAGCGGAACGCGGGGCGGATGCGTTTGAAGATCCGGGGCACGGTTTCGACGTTGTGCGCGAAGACTTCCGGTTCGAGTCGCAGATCGCGTTGATGTGTTCGGGTTTGCCGGAGAAGTCCGGAATGAGCAGTTCGACGCCGGTGCCGGGGTTCAGTTCGTGGATCTTGCGGACGGTTTCGGCGTAGAGCCAGACGCCTTCGTCGGCGAGGTCGTCGCGGGCCACGCCGGTCACGGTGGCGTAGCGCAGGGCCATGGACTGGACGGAGCGGGCGACCTTGGTGGGTTCGAACATGTCCACCGGTGAGGTTTGCCGGTGTCGATCTGGCAGAAGTCGCAGCGGCGGGTGCATTCGGAGCCGCCGATCAGGAAGGTCGCTTCCTTGTCTTCCCAGCATTCGAAGATGTTAGGGCAGCCGGCTTCCTCGCAGACGGTGTGCAGGCCTTCCTTTTTCACGAGGTTCTTCAGGCCCACGAATTCCGGGCCCATCTGGACCTTGGCCTTGATCCATTCGGGCTTGCGTTCGACCGGGACGGCTTTATTGCGCTGTTCAACGCGCAGCAGCTTACGGCCTTCAGGTGCCAGGGTCATGAGGAACTCCATAATTCAGGTGGCGCGGACGCACCACGATGATTCGGTCCCTCCCCGCTCTGTCTTGGACCTGAGAGATTCCGCGTCCGCTGCTTTCGCAGCCGCCCGCTTGCACCGTCGGTGAGTCCGGTTGCCCGGCCTGCTTTCCAGAGTTGCCTTGCCGCGGCGGTACGTGGGCCTGAGAGATTCCTGGGAGGATTTGCTCCTACGGCGCCTGCTGAACGTACCGGCAGGACTCTCCCGCCGCAGATCATAAGCACGTGCCACCCTTCGGTGACACGTCTCACATGGTATCCGGTGCCCGGACGGCACGCAATGAGGGGGACCGAGGTGACCAGACTGCGTGCTCGCGACTAGCCCGCATCGTGTTGTGACTAGATCTTGCGGTAGCTGAGGTCGAAGATCATGCGTCCGGCCTCGTGGGCCTTGTTTTCGAAGCTGGTGCGGATCCGGCCATCGAAACGCGGAGCCCACCCACCCACGTGATCCACACCCTCATTGGGGCCCGTATGTTCGGTGCTGACCGGTGCGCGGCCTTCCTTGACGGGGGCCCCTCCCACCATGGATTCGACGCCGGATTCCCAGACCTGGGTAAGGGGCTTTCCGCGCCGGTCCGCTCGCCGTCGTGCAGGTTCTCAAACTCAGTGGAGCCGGCGAGGACTTCGCGGACGTGAACGGCGTAGTTGGACCAGTCGGTGGCGATCCGCCACAGGCCACCCTTTTTGAGGGACCGTGCCGCGAGTTCGGCGAACGCCGGTTGGATGAGGCGGCGTTTGTGGTGCCGCGACTTGTGCCACGGGTCCGGGAAAAAGACCCACAGCTCGCTGACCGAGCCGCCGGGAGCATGGTGGCCAGGACCTCCGGGGCGTTGGCTTCGACCACCCTCACGTTGCTGAGGCCACGGCTGTTGATCTTGATCATGGTGTTGGCTAGTCCGGGCGTGTAGACCTCCACGGCGAGGAAATCCTTGTCCGGGTTTTCCTCTGCTGCATGGCACACGGCGTCGCCAAGTCCCGAGCCGATTTCGACGATCAGCGGCGCCTCGCGCCCGAACTCCGCTTCGGCGTCGAACACGTAATCCGGGTGCACCGAGGTGTTGGCGACATGCCGTGGAACCTGGACGGCCCAGCGGTCCGAGTGCTCTTCCCACGCGGCCTGGCGGCGGCCCTGAAGGCGCGTCCCGCGGCGCACAAAACTGACCGGCCGGCCGCCATAGGTGCCGAAGGAGGCTTGGGTGCCAGGGTCACAGGGCGCGAGGACTGCGGTGTTTCGTGGGAAGTTTCGGGGAATCTGGGTTTCACTCATCCACTCCAGAATACCGTCGCCGGGAGAAGGGCCGGCGGGCGGAACCTGCGTATGTGGACAAACTGCCAGAATGGGGTAGTGACCCCTGCTTCAAGCGCCCCCAAGAACACCAGCCAGCACTTCGGCGTCGCCGAGATCCTCGTCGACGCCGAGATTGACGATCTTCCCGCCGCGGAGCCCACCCGGGTCACGGCGCGCCGCGGACCGGTCCTCCTGGGCATCTGCCTCGTGCTCATCGGGTTGAACTTGCGGACGGTGTTTTCGAGCTTCTCGGCGGTCCTTCCGGAAGTCACTGCCGACGCCGGACTGCCGGCTGGGCCGTGGTGGTCCTCACTACCGTACCGGTGACTTTGTTGGGGGTCTTCGCGCCGTTGGCTCCAATCCTGGCCCGTCGTTTCGGTGCCGAGAGGGTCTTGCTCGGTGCGATGGCCGTGCTGACCGGCGGGCTGCTCCTGCGTCCAGTGGACCTCGCCGGACTCGGGCATTTGCCGGCTCTGCTCGCGGGAACGGCCGCGTGCGGTGCTGCGATTTCCTTGTGCAACGTGTTGCTCCCCGGGGTGGTCAAACGCGATTTACCGGCAATGCCCTGATCGAACCGCCGGCGCCGTGCTACAGCTTCACCGGTGCCTACTGCGCGGTCCCGGCTTACGAAAACCGGCCGAAGTGGCTGTCGTGGTAAGCAGGCCGGCCCGTCGGCTCACAGAGAGCATAGGGACACCATGAAGCAAGGTAAGAAGTCCTGGGGCCGCCGTCGGGTGACGGCCGTGATTGCCGGTATCACCGGGCGTCGCGGCCGTCACCGTGGGTGCGGTTGCTCCTCATTAACACCGCCGCCGAGGGGACGCCGCAGGCCACCGGAATTCCGGCCTACGCTCCGGCCAACTCGGATACCCTCGTGGTGGCTCCGTACACGGAGAACTGGTGGGCGAAGATCACCGCCATGGCTCCACGGGAATTCATGCTCGATCAGATCACCCCTGACCATGATCTGAAAATCGCCCACATCGGCTACTCGCGCAGCCAGGACACGGTGGAACGTCCGGTTCCCGGCCCCTTGCGGGTGTTCTTCATCGAAGCGGCCGATGCGGCGGAGGCCGGCCGCATCGCCACCTGGTTGAAATCCGCCACGGCTACGATCACCGGGCCATCCATGTCAACGGCAGCATCATCGCCATTACCGCGGCATGGATCAAGGACTATAACGTCCCCTCCCAGTCGATGGCCTCGGACCCGCAGTTCAGGACGGCGCTGACCGATAAGAAAGCCAGCATGTGGTTCAGCCCGGTCCGCGAAGCAGCGTCCCTGACGGGGGTCGGGAACCGGAGAAGACCAAGCCTTGGAAACCTACGTGGAGAAGGGTATGGGCTTCAGCAACGACACCGCATGGTCCGGGACCAGTTCCGACGGACAGTCCTGGTCAGGGACCTTCACCGCGGGCGGGGTGGATCCGGCCCGGGTCAACTTCACCGATGCTTCCTCGGCACTGATGTCCCAGCGGAAGGTGCTGGCCACCATGGACACGAAGCCAGGCCAGAATACGAAGTCCACATATCTGGTTTCCGATCCCGGACTGAGTGCTGTCCTTACGACGACAACGGTGTCGGTGTCATCGGCCGGCTCCCTCGGAACGAACGCCATGCCCTCGAATGTTCCGAGCGTCCAGGATGCCAAGATGACAGCGGTGCAGAACTTGACGACCTTGACCCGGGCCGCAACCGGTGACCCGGGGACTCTGAAAGCGTGACCTCTCGGTCGATGTCGGCCAACGGTACAGAAATGATCATGTCATTCACGTATGCTCCAACTCAGGAGAAGTGAGAGACGAGTTTTTGACGAGATGCAATCTCGCATGTAACGTCCAGGATATGGAGAAGAACTTGAAGCGACTTTATTCCGGCATCGGCACGACCGCACTGCTCGGCGCGTCTCTGGTCCTGGGGGCCGGGCAGCCAACGCTGCCGGCTGCCCCTCCGGTGAGGTCTGGAGTCCGATGGCCGGCGGTGGCGGCTTCTGCGCACCCGCGTACAGCGGCGGCGGCTCGGGCGGCGGCACTGGGACCAACCTCGGCGGCGCCCCGGTCTACACCGCCCCTCAGGCTCCCGTGGAGCAGGGGCCGGCCGCGCCCGCGGCTCCGGTGCGCACCTACGTTCCGCAGCCTCCTGTCTACACTCCGCCTCAGGCACCGGCGGCCCCGGCTCCCGTCTATCAGGCGCCCGCACCGCAGGCTCCCGTCTACCAGGCACCCGCGGGCGGTGGCGGCTACGTTGCGCCGAGCGGGAACGCTCAGGCGGGGACCTACTCTGGCGACAGCGGCTACACGCCTCCGGCGCGGAGCTACGTGAACCCCGGAACCGGCGCCACGCTGCAGCAGACCGACGCGGGAACCTGGGTCGACGCGGCCACAGGAGCTGCGGTCGATCCTGCAACCGCCGCGGCCGCCGATGCTGCTGCACCTGCGGCAGCTCCCGACCAGGCGACTCCCGACCAGGCGGCCGCCGATGCGGCCAAGGCCCAAGCCGCCGCGAAGGCTGCCGAGGAGAAGAAGACTGCTGAGATCAAAGCGGCCGCTGAGACCGCCGTGATCAAGGGAGAACGTCAAGGATGCTGTGGCGAAGGCCTGGGCCTCACGCTAGCTGGATCGTGATTTGAAATGCCCCGCCGCGGAATATGCGGCGGGGCTTTTTCGTTCCGTTTGTGGCTTGGATCGCTTGGCGTAAAGACGCTAGACTGTTACGGTAAACGCTTTTCCCGCCGCACACCCTGGAGCCCCATGACCACCGCCCCCGCAACCAGCCCCCTGGAGTCTTTCCAGCACGGCCGTGACACCTTCCTCGCCGTTGTGCTGGGCGGTATGTCAGGGCTCGAAACTTCTGTCCTGGAATTCCAGCACCAGCACGAACGGCAGGCCCGCGTCGCCGGCGCCGAGCTCGCAGAGGTACTCCGCGATAAGTCGCGGCTCGAAGACCAGCTAGGGGAGCAGGCACTGGAGCTCGAAGCGTCCCGCACCCACGTCTGCGCCGTCCCGGACACGCGTGGCTATTTCGCCGCTGATGACGCGAGTGACTCCTCGCCGATGTCTGTTCCGCCGCAGCAGTAGCCTCCGTTTCTGAAGATGCAGCACGGACCATCTCCGAACTGCGTGCCGGTCTTGAGGCAGAACAGCGCGTTAGCGCCGGAATCCGTGCCGAGCTCGAAGCCGAGAAGATCATCAGCGCCGGACTCCGGACGGAGATCGACAAGCTCGACGGCGCCCTGGACGACGTCGAAGGACAGCTGCGCTCCGCCAGCGAGGCGCACATCCACTACGTCCGCGAGACCCAGGAGAGATTCGACCAGCGCCTCGCTGCAGGCGTCCGCGGCGCCGAGACGGGTGTCCGCGGCGAAGCGGTCCGGATCATCGAGGCGATCGCCGCCGACAACCCGGCACTGGCCGAAGCGGCCGACCTGTTCTCGGTTGCGTTCCCCGCGGAGGCAGCGCCGGAAGACAACGCGCAGGAGATCTATCCGCTGCGTGCTGAGGAGACCCAGGGAGCAGACACCGATCCTGCTGAACAGGCTGAGGCTCCTGCAGCCCCGCAGCTGGCCGATTGAGCCCGACTGGGACCATGTAGGAGCCACCACGGCACCTGCGGCCGAGGACTTTTTCAATGCCCTCCCGGCGCCGGAACCGGAAGCTGCCCCGGCGCTGATGACCCAGGCCCTCCACCCTGCCCCGGACCTGTCCGATGACGCCATCCTTGATCCGAACTTCTTCGACAACCCGGAGCCGCTCGAAATGCCCGCCGGCGAAACCGTCCAGGCGCCCGCACCGGCCGATACCCAGGCCGATGTCCCCAAGCCCGGCTACGGTCTCTTCGGTCGCAGAAGGAAAACCAGAACGCCTAACCTCCAGACGCCTGGCCTCAACGCCCCGGCAGATTTCCGCCGGGGCTGCTGGTATGTGCGAAACTTGGCGAATGGCGCGATCAACGCCAGCCACTGACCGCTGGTTACAAAACGTGCGTCGACTATTCTGGCAGGGCCTTGACCCTGTCGTACAAACGGCGGCGCTGATCTTGGTGAGCGCCGGGGTCGTCCCTTATGACGCTAGGATTCACAGCAGATGCGACAGGATTCTGGAAGCACGCCTCCTTCTCGCCCAGCATCCTTTCCTCTCTTACGTCGGCCTGCTTCGGAATCCCGCTGGCTCTTGTCGTCCTCCGCTATCTGATTGATCAGCAAGATGAGCTTTCAGCCCGACGCGCAGCTTATCGCCTGGCGACGGCAACCGCCCGCAGATGGATGATCTAGCGGAGTTGTTGATCAGAGACAAAGCTGCCCTCGAAGAGGCAAGGTCGCAAATTTTTGTTTGCATTCTCTGGAGACGCAGCTTTGATCCACTCCCTGGGGCTCGGCAATCGCGCATCGAGGCCTTTATCCCGGGGACAAGGTCATATAGGAGGAGGGCGTCGTTGCTGAGGAAATATGACGAGCCGGCGAAAAGCAACCTCCTTCGTGCTTACGAGTCGTTTCAACGGGCCATTGCTCCTCATCCGGAACGCTTTCAGATACTTCAGGAGATGGGCTTCACCTGGCGCTATCTCGATGAGACCGTCCGTCCAAAGCTCCTGGAATCTGGCTTGAACTGGCTGGATCCGGAAACCGTTGCCGAGTTGCGACGAGTCTCATGGGATCCGTTTGAGGATGACGGCAGATGGCCAGGGCAACAAATGGTCCACATCAAGGGTGACGCGGCACACATCTTGTTGTCATCGTCGATGGAACTTAAACCTGAGGTTTTCCGCAACGCGATGCTGGACCTTGCCGATAGTTTAATTTCATACAATTCAGCACTCGAACGGATACTGAGTCTCGTGAGCGAAATCAGCGACCAGCTGAGTGCTGACTCTCCGCAAAAAAGAGAACCCCAGACCCGACAGGCCACTTTGGAGAGATACCGGGACTGGGATGCTGCCAACATGGTGTCAGTAAGCGGCCGTCCGTTCTTGTCCAATGCCGAGCCGCACAGCACTCGGCCACGGGCCCCACCACGGCAGCCAAACTGGTGGCGGCCGGGTCCTGGAATTCAGAGGACTCTAAGAAGTTCTCCAATCTGCGCCATCTGCCCCGCAATGATGCCATGCGCCATTAGATCTGTCCCTACAGGTCTCCCCCCGTTACACGGGCGGATCAGAGCCCTATCGCTCGCTGCTCAATGAGTCTTGACGCTGTTCAAATCCTGGCGATACCTAGGCCCGGCCGGCCATGTTGGACAACTGCCGGGACTGGGACGCGGCCAGCGCGGCGCCCTTCAGCGGCCTGCCGTTCTCGTCGTAAGCCGAGTCGCCCATCATGGCCATCATCGGGTCAGGCATCGCCTCGCGGCGGGCAGCTGTGGCTTCCGATTCGTCTCCAAGGGTGGGAAGATACTTGTTGATTTCTCTTGAGCTGGGCTCAACGCTCGAGGACTCCTTGACTCCGAGCTTGCGGAGTGCCCTCTGGTAGTCGTCGGTCGTGGCGAAGTACGATTTGTAGACAGCCGGCGCGTCAGCCTCTAGGGCAGCCACTCCGACGCCCTTCGCGCGTTTGCCACCGGACTTCACGTTCTCCGGCACGTTCAGTACAGCCGTCTCGTCGGCGAAGATCTGCCCACGTGCGGCCTTAGACGGGTTCACACCCTGCAGGATCTTGTGACCGATGAGGGTGCGGAGCCCTGGATCCACACCAGTATTGGCGTTGGTCGCCTGAGTAGAGATGACCATACGAACACCGACGAAGCGCAGCTCGGCGATGATCTTGCGCATGTAGGACTGGATCATGGCGCGGGCGAGGTTCCGTTCGGCGATCTCCATGAAAAGCGGGTGGTCTTTCGGGATGCCTTTTGGGACGGGGTCGGGTACGACGAGGGCGGAGACCTCGTCGATAATGACGAGGATGGGCTGGAAGCGTTTGCCGGCGGGCATGTCGAGCCAGTTATTGATACCCATCTCCTTGAGCACCTTGCTTCGGCGGGCCCCTTCATCACGGATCAGCCCAAGCGTTGCGACGGATGCTTCCAGGAGTCACAGCCCCAGCCTCCGGACGACAGAACGAACGTGCCCATTCGAAGTCAATGGCTTTGGAGACGTCGTCGACTACGGCCAGGGCCGCCCCGTTGGACAGGGCGTCGGCGATGATCGCGTTGAGCGTCACAGTGTTGTGGGTCGGGATGAACCCATCCGTCAGTACAGGTGGCTCGGGTGGTTCACCCGGATGCAGCGACCCGAAGCACGCCCGACAGATCGCACGTCGGTGATGTAGATCCAGTCCTGGGTCGCGCGGACATTCCCGGCCTGACGCTCCAGCTTCCGCGGCATCCGAAAGACCGGCGTTGCCGTCGTGAAGTGGATGCGGTACCGGTCCCGACAATCCGTCGGGTCCTGACTCCTTGACCGTCAGTGGACGTGATGGCGGCGTCGGACTCATTCATGGATGCTTTGATGCCAAGGCTCCGGATCAGCTCCAGCGCATCGGTAGCGAGTCGCTCATCGCACAGTGTCAGCTCACAGCTGCCCTTGACGTCGACGGTGCCGTCTGTGTCCATGAGGCCCTGAAGGAGCGCCAGTCGTTGTGCACTGGATGCCCGGAGGTACTCTGCGGGAATGCGCTTGTTGTAGAGCACGCCGAGCCGGTCCAGGACAGCCCGCAGTGGGCTGCTGACGTGCGTGCGTTCACAGTAGCGGCAGCTTCGGCAAAAGCGGTTTCCGCCGGAAGTCACGTGCCAGTTGGCATCGTGGCCGCTGACGCACTTGGACGGATCCTTACGGCCGAAGTGCAGCGTATGGGTTCGTCCATCGGCGAGGTGCTCGTCGCGTACGACTGGACCCCACTCCGCCTCCAGGAGCGGGCGCATGACATCAAGCTCATCTGCCCCGACGGTGATAGCGCCGGCGCGTGAGCTGCCGTCGCCGAGCCAGGCTCCCAGGAAGTACGGGTTGACAGCCAGTGCTGCTTCGGGGAGGACCAAGCTGCCGGACAACTGGACGGCGAAGTTGGCGCGTCCGTCCTGCACACGGAACGCCTCCGCGATCTCGCGGGCCTCAACGGTTTTCAACAGAGGCTGCCGGTTGGCCGGAGCGTGATCGAGGTGAGCAATCCACGCTTCGATGAACTCGTCCACCGCGTAGAACCGGGCATGTCCGGAGCCCGATCCCACGAGGTACGGGAGGGCGGCTTGTTTGGCGAACGTTCGGACTGTATTGATCGCGAGTCCGGTGAGTCGGGAGATAGTCGCGGTATCGGCACCAACCGACTGCTCGCAGGCTTCGGCCGCGATGGCACGGAGGCGCGCGAACTCTGCCTGCCGAGCCGCGTCGGTTGCTGACCTCTTCGCGAGCCTCATCGGGTAGTGGGAGTGCCGGGTGTAGCGAGTGGAAACCGTCCAGAGATGGCCCGGGTCGCAGCGGACAGTTTGACCGTCGCTGAACTCGAATTCCAGCACTTCATCATCGACCACAGGTGAGAGGTAGTCGACCTCCGTAACATCCCCCGATGCGGCGAAAACTTCATCGCCGACCTGGAGCTGACCGATCGTGGCCCAGCCAGACGGAAGCGAGACGAAACGGGGACGGGCAGCTTGGAGTCCAGCGGCTGGCGCTTACCACTACCTGGCGTCCCCGCCACCAGCGCCCAGGCGGAGGCGGTCCAGTCAATGCTGATTTCATCGCCGGAGTCTTCGCCCGGGTCCGCAAAAACCATGCCGAACGGCGTCCGGTCAAGGCTTCCCTTGCCGAGCCGGGCCAGCGGAAAGGCGATGCCTTCCGGGAACGTCGGGGAGCGGACGGAATGATGGACGCTGTGAGCTTCTGGGCGTTCACCTTCACGTACCAGCCGTCGCGGCCAACGACACTCGTGGCGACTTCCTCGAGCTTGGAGTCGTGCTTGGAGGGCATGTAAGTGCGAGGGAGCTCCAGGTCAAAGCCGCCGTCCCGGCGCGGCTTCACCTGGACTTCCCACGGCTTCACGCCCAGGGCCAGCGCGGCGGCGCCGCGGCAGCGGGCGGTTTCGGGGCTCAGCTGGGTGAGTACGGCCTTGCCGAGGAAGGGCTCGAACTTGGTCATCTCCCAGCCGTCCCCGTGCTGGTCGGCAAGCTTGACGGCCATCTTCTCGCCGTCGTCGGCTTCACGGAGCGGGGGAGCCGGACCTCCTTGGTCTTGGACTTGTCATTGTGGCTGACCTCCGTGATAGCGACCTGGCGGGTGGCGACGGCGACGCCGTCTTCGATCGAGTCCACCTCGAATCCCTCGCCGTGCATGTCGGTGATTTTCTTCATCAGCGGGGACATGTGCCGGGCCGGATCGAAGCCGGGCGGAGTTTGACGCGGATGCGTTCAGTGCTGGAAGCCACGCTGGGGGCCTTTCGTGTTGCCGATGTCTCTACCGGAAACATGCGTAGACGAAGGCGTCGGCACCTGTTCTTGTCCTGGCCACGGGATTCGGCAGGCCTTCTGGTTATACTTTCGGCAGTTGGCTGGCGATGATGGGGGATTCGAATGTCTGATTATTGTGGTTGTGGAAGCCTGGCGAAAGCCCGCTGCCGGTGCGGGACGACAATCTGCTCGCTGCATACCCAGCATCCGCAGACATACCATAGCAATGCCTTGATGATCGCCGCACGCGTCCACGAGGGGCGAGCGGAGCACGGTCTGTTCGCAGCCCTCGACAACGCGTGGAGCGCTGCTCCAAACATCATGTGCGGAACCTGCTATTCGCGCACCATCGACGAGGTGGCAGCCCGTACGTGACGGCATTCCGGGATCATACCGATGGCAGGGCAGAGACCATAGCCGCCGTCCTGCTCAGGAACGAATCGTGGACGACAGGGCGGGAATACCATGCCACCGAGACAATCGGACAAAAAACCCTTCGGGCGGCCGGGCATCGCGTTTCCTGGTCTCACCCGGATTCCTTGGACACCGCGGCGAGACTCTATGCCAGCAGTCACGGTGAACCTCCGGAAACGCCGATCCGGGTGAAACGCTATACCGAGCAGACGAAAATGTTCGGCGGCTCGAAGCGGGTAGAAACCGTCATCTCTCTGGGTTCGATCAGGGCATGGCCCATCACGGCACAATACAACGACGACGGCTACCAGACCCCGGTCACCGTTCTGGTTGGGTCCAGCGGCACCCATAGAGAGGCCCAGATCAGCAACCCGGTGGATGGGCAATACTTTTACGGGGAAGAGGAGATGACCAAGGCGAAGAGCATCCTGGAAGGTGCCTTCCAACCATTAGCCACTGCGGGCCTCTTTTTCTCGAAGGAACAAGCCCTCGCCAAGGCGCTCACCAGCGGCATCTGAGAGCTGTCCGGGTACGTCCAAGCGCCTGCGGGCAGTCCCGCGCGTTACCGATGCGCGAAGGTCTCAAGAGCGCTCAGGAGGCCGTCAGGATCGTGTAACTGGTCCACTGGGCGGCCGCCGGCCAGGTCTGTCGACGACGTCACCATCCAGGCGGAGAAATAGTTGTGGGGGACTTTCAGCTCCATCGCCCGCCCAAACAAGCCGGTCACGGCCGGATGCAGCGCACCTCCCGGGCGGAACTGGAAACCGGGACAGTACGTGCCCTCGCCGATGAAGACCCTCACCAACTGCGTGAGTACCGGTTCCGGATCCGCGACGAGCGTCTCATACCGGCCACGGACCTGTTCCAGGGAAGGCAGGGTGAATTCTGCCTCAATCGCCTCCCATACGCTCTGGTCAATAGACCCTCGCATCGCCGGCGTACGCGCAGGCTCAGCCTTCACAATCGATGCAGTACGAATGGCCGTCCTTCTGGCGAGCGAGCTGAGACTTGTGCCGTACCAGGAAGCAGGAGTAGCAGGTGAATTCGTCATCCGCCTGAGGGACAACCTGGACGATCAGTTCCTCGTTGACGAATTCCCCGCCAGGGATCATTCCCTCGTCGAGGGCATCGGTTTTCATCGAGCTCGCGGGTGACGCTTTGGGCGTCCGGCTTGTTCGCCGATTGCAGGGCTTCCAAGGAGCTGTCCTGGGATTCCTTGACGTCGTTGCGGAGCTCGTCGTAATCGGTTGCCACTGATCTCTTTCCGTTGAAGTGTTTGCAGCAAGCAACTTACACCATTCGCAGCCTTCGCAAATCACCAACGAAGGCGGTGGTGCTCACCGTCACGATTTAGCGTTCAAGACAAGCGCCGCCACGGTCGATCCGGAAGCCTGGTCTTTATCACGGGGACAGGGTGTCCTCGCTTCGCTCGGGTGAGAGTTCCTGCTTTGCTGTCTTGTCCCACCTCTCGTGGGCTGCCTGTCGTGTCATGCCGGCCGCGCGCCCGATGTCTGCCCAGGATGCGCTGACTGCACGGGCGGCTACCACTGTTCGGGCGAGCTTCCGCTCCGCCGCAAGACAGGCCTCTCGAGCCTGTTCCACATCAATGAGTGCCCGTACCGGCGCGATATGCTCCTGCCACTCATCATCGGTCGAGGACTCTACGACGGAGCGGCATCGGCATAGTCCGGGGTCGCCACAAAGGCTTTGAACTGGGGGATGTCTTCGTGCTGCTTGGCGAACACCCTGGTCCAGGTCCGTCCTCGCCAGCCGCATTCGCAGGCGCCCCCCACCCGGCGACATGGACATCCGGGACGATTTCGACGTCGTCCATGTAGGGATCAACAGGGTATTTTCCTGTGATGCCTCGAACAAATTGCCCGTGACCGCTGGAGCCGTGCGCTTCGCGGCCGTCGTCCAGCACCGGAGCCGCCCACCCCTCGTGGCCGCCGCCATCAAGATCCCAGTTCATCGACATCCAATCAGTTGTCAAGACTTCCTGACAATGAGGATCCCAAGCCGAGGGGACTTGTCATGGAATCCTGACACTGCGGTGTTGGCGCTCCCTTGCCCGTCTTTCTGAACAGCTTGGACTTGGCCGCCCACCTGGTTGACCATGGCCTGTCCAAGGTTCTGGATGCTCAACTGCTCAAGTTCGGTCCTCGGGCCAGATGATCGTCTCGCCCATCGCTTCGAGGAACGCAGCGAAATTCTCCACGCACAACTCACCCCGGACAACGGCACTGGCGATGCCGTCCCTCCTTGACCACATGAACCGGCTGTCGTCCTTGCCGGAGACTGTATGGACCGTCATGTCCAGACGAGCGAGTTCGGCGACCAGGTCGGGACCAGGTGAAGATGCCTGTGCAATAAGATTTACGACGCCATCCCACACCTGTTCGTAGCCCTCCCAGGACAGCGGCACCGGCAACACCCCATGAGAGCGGCCGCGCGGTTTGATGGCAGAAAGCATGAGCGCGAATGGGCCCGCTTCGCCGCCGGGCATCCGGTTCAGACAAAAGCGCTTGTCGGCAGCCTTCTCGGCGCGTTCTTCCACCGCATAGGGGTTGGTACTGCGAGCCGCGTAGATCCGGGTCGTGTCCAGCGCGCGGAGCTCGTCAACGGGGAAGACCGACTCGTATTTGTTGGGGAAGACAAGCCGATCAAAGTACTTTCGGGCGCCCCAATGGTGCTTGATCCTCTTGCGAATGTCGTCAGCCTTTCCGACGTAGAACTGCCGGTACTCGTCAAAGACCAGGATGTAGGCGCCCGCAACACCGTCCCAATCCTTCAGCGACTGCACCTGTTTGAAGTACGTCCCTTGGCCAGGACGTCTTGCAGCGCAGTCTCAAACTCGTTCACGTCGAGGGACGCGAAGTACCTCATTGATAAGTCGAAGTTCACTAAGGCGTCGTCGCGCTGTACAAGCAGATACGCATCTGAGTGCTGGGTATGATCCTCGTCCCGGTAGGCCCAAGCTGTGTCGTCCCAAAAATCGTCACTGAACATCTCACGTCTCGGACGCTCCTTAGGCTTCCGATTCGGGTACGCGTACATCTCCCTTGTCATCTTGTGGCCGAATTTGGTGCCCCGAAGTTTTTCACCGAAGTGATCGACTCCTGGAGGCGGCTCTTCGATCGGAGCGATCATCAAATTGGCCCGGTCGCCTCGGGGACGAATGAGTCGTGAGCGAGGAGATCAGAGACCTGGATGCGCCGGATCCTTCCCGTCGCCAGATTCCTCAGTGCCAGCTCAGCACCATCGCGGGCGGCGATTTGCCATGTGTCTCCGTCGAACTGGACATAAGCGAACAGGCGAACCGATTTCACGCCGCCGCCTCAGGTGCGGCATCTGAAAGGGCCGGCAGAGAGGATTCCTTAATCCACGTTTGTGGCAGGGGGAATGACGAGTCGAGCATCAGGAGGCCTTCCGCGACGGGTACCGGATCACCTTGACATCCGGGTCGGGATCCTCAAGGGCGGCTCGCCGTCGACAGGCGAAACCCGAAATTTGTCTCGACCGACGCGTGAACATATGCGATGCTGCCTGCATGCCAATCTCCTGTCCGACGCAGTAATGGATGCCGACAATGAAGTCGACTTGCAGCGGTATCGTCGGGCAGTAGCGCAGGCATGTGATCTCGAGCCGCTCATCGAGTCGTTTGCCAACGAAATCCGACGGGCCGGTAAATGGCCCACGACCACAGATGAGTATTCCAAGATAACGAGCGATGTCACTCTCAGCACCAGACACTCGGGCGTGCGTCAGGTCTGGATTTCTCCGGACGCGAAGATGTGGGGAATCGGCCTCGGCGACGAAGGGTATAAGTCAGGCATCCAGCTCTACCTCGTCCGTAAGCGGTTCCACCAAGATCCCGACTTTGGGTATGAGGACGTGACCGTGACGATCGCATCAGAAGATTTCGGGCCAAGGATGGACGCGATGGAACATACGAAAGACTGGGTTCCACGCGAGCTCGTCGGTTATCTCAGGGCCAACGACATTGCCATCCCGAACTGACTCTTCGGAGTTTTCACCGCGGCCAATGCGGCCGCAGAGCGTCGCCGTGAATATGGTGCCTGGCAGGTCGATTCAGGAAGGGATCTGGATTCCAGATGCGCGCAAGTAGGCGACAAGTTCCCGTGGTACCCAATCTTTGGTCCGGTCCACGCATCCATCAGTTCGTTGAAAAACGGCGATAATGGGGGTTATGGGGGTTATGACAACTTGCTAGCTAGAACGTTGGCGCAGTGGTCTGTTGCTTTGGCCCATAGGGCTCCGTGCCGTTCGCGGGGGATAGGATCAGGCCGTGACTTACCCGCCCGTTGAACAGGAGTACCGAGTCCTCCTTTCGCGCCTTCTGCGGCTTTACCCGACTGGCGGCGCGTCGGCCTCCCGCGTCCGCCTCCGAGACCCGCACTTTGAGGTCGGACATGTGGCGCACGCTGGTACATGCGCTGTCATCGCGGCGTCCAGGCCGTCCTGGTGCTCGAAGATGCAGGCTTCCAGGTCGAAGCCGCTCCCATCCGCCGGTCGGTCCTGGAGCACGTTGTTGCTCTGAAATGGCTCGCAGCGCAGGGTAGCGTTGTCGCGGGCATCTTACGGCGCGGTGCCGCTAACGACGCGAAGAGGCGCAAGGAAGCCATGCGGGCTGCTAACTGGACCTCGGTCGACCTGGGCCTCTTTGATGCCGTAATCCAGGACGGCCACGGCATTGACTCCCAGTACGACAACTTGCTGGCCTTCAAACACCGGTGTGAGAGTTTCGGCACATCGCATGATTGGACGACCTACCTCGCCGAGACTGCCCAGTCTCACCCCTCCTGGGAATCCGCTCTGCCCTACCTGGACGTCACCACGGGCAAGCCCGTGGCCCGCAACGCCCCAAACCCGCTGGTCGACCAGGCGGGCTTCTGCGCGATCCACCTGCTCGAGGCACTGATCTGCATCAACCAAATCATCGACAGTGACAGCCTCGCCGCAGCGCTGGACGAGATCGAGCTCTTGGTGAAGGCGCTGGTCGTGCGCCAGCGACAAGAACGCGGGCTGCCGGTTCCGCCAGAGCTTCGCACGGATGAAAGTACGAAGAAGGCCAGCATCCCGGACTTGTGATCTTCTTTTTTGACCACATCTGTGGCATCGAGCTGCTCAAGAGGTCACTTTCACGCCTCCTAGCTGCGTTGGCCGAAGGCTCTGTCCATCGCCGCCGTCGTATCGCGAAGTCCTTCCGGCAGGAGGTGTGAGTAGCGATCTAGAGTTGTAGTGATCGATCGGTGCCCCAAGTGTTTTTGGAGCTTGTAGATGTCGAGCCCGCATGCAGAAGCCAAGAGGCATTCGAGTGCCTTAGGTCGTGAATCCGTGGCCGCTTGGTAAGACCCTTTGATTGCGCCTTCATGATCGCCCGATCCCAGACACCCCACGCGCGACGGTGGTCAATGTGAGTTCCGGCCGTGTTGAGGATACAGGTCCGCCGGACTTTGCTGCCGCGAGATAAGCGGACGCACCTTCGCAAACACCGACGCGGGGAGGCCATTGTCCTCTTGGACTGCCGGGTTTTAGTCGGTCCGATGTAAGAGACGTTATCTTCGTCTTTTGTCCAAGCGCGCACAACGTTTACCACATGCTGGCCCGAGGCAGTAGTTATTGGAAATCGCGGGCCTCCAATGCAGATGCCTCAGAAAACCTGAGACCAGTGTGTATCAAAAACGTGAAGAACGCTTTGTAAGGTTGGGAAAGTTCTGCCTCAACGATTGACCATTCGTCCGGTGTGAGGAATGTCGCCGTCTCCTCTGTGGCTTCACTCTTAGGCAGCGAGACGCCTTTGCAGGGATTGTCAGGCCGTTTCTTTTCCCGGACCATCGAATTGAAGGCTGCCGAAATGAGACCGTGCACGTTCGCAATTGTCTTAGACGTCAGTCCTTTTGACTGCATGCCCTTAATCCAGGCCACGATGTCCCTATACTCCACTTCCGTGGCGTCCATTTGGCCGAGCGTGGCTGCGATATGGCATTTAAGGTTCCCCTTATAGCGCCTGACCGTGTACCCGTTCGCACTCGTCAGCAGACCGATATGGTCCTCAATCATGCGTGTGACTGTGTACTTGCCCTTGAAGTAGTCAGTAGCGCTGTCCAAGGCAGCCCCCACGTTGCTGCCGTGGGCGAGGAGAACTGTGAGCAAGAACTTGGCGCTCTCCTCGCTGTCCATCCTTTGAGTCATCCGCGTCTTTGTGTCCGGGTCGATCCACCGGACATAGTGCGTGACGGTTCCGTCTTTACGTTTTCTATTCTCTATGCATGCCACAAAAAACCACTATGCGTCGATCCCCCTTGCGGGTGTCGCATTTCAGCACTCACGTGGTTGGAAACTGCCAACGCGTGGTTGGAGACACAAAAAAAACCCGGTTTCCCGGGTTTTCTTTGTGCGCGGAGGGGGACTTGAACCCCCACCCCCTTTCGAGGACTAGCACCTCAAGCTAGCGCGTCTGCCATTCCGCCACCCGCGCAGGTGGTGTTCGGAGCCTTGGCTCTGCGCCTCTCGGCGCTTCTCTTTCCTCCGAAGCAGCGAGAAAAACTCTAACACGGTTTCTGGGAAATGAAAAAATCGGTACTGGAAGGGGGCTACGGACGGAATTAGTCCGCGACAATCTGCGTCAACCGGCGCGAAAACACCTGAAAACACCGCACCCAAACCCCGTGGCGATGGTAGGCTGAGGGAAGCGCGCGGGAGCGTCCGCACCATTCGCCTGCCCGCCGGAGTATGCGAATCCCAGCCAGCAAAGGAGAGCTCCATGACTGATATCCGACCCGAGGAAGTTG